>NZ_JBFBBR010000002.1:0-780041 GCF_040682795.1 Streptomyces sp. NPDC051105
CCTCAAATACATCGCCGCCGCCCGCGAACGCGGCCTCGGCGTCATCTTCATCACCCACAACCCCCACCACGCCTACATGGTCGGCGACCACTTCACCGTGCTGCGCCTCGGCACCCTGGAACTCTCCGCCGGGCGCAGCGAGATCACCCTGGAAGAGCTGACCAACCACATGGCAGGCGGCACCGAACTCGCCGCCCTCAAGCACGAACTGTCCCAGGTCCGCGGAGTCGACACCGAGGAACTCCCGGAAGAGGAGGACCTCACCGCGCCCGCGGTGACCGGTCCGGAAGGAAAGTCCTGACCCATGGCGAACGCCCTCGACCGCATCCGTGTCGGCTCGGCCCCCGACTCCTGGGGCGTCTGGTTCCCGGACGACCCCCAGCAGGTCCCCTGGGAACGCTTCCTCGACGAGGTCTCGGAGGCCGGGTACTCCTGGATCGAACTCGGCCCGTACGGTTACCTTCCCACCGACCCGGCCCGCCTCACCGACGAGATCGCCCGGCGGAACCTGAAGGTCTCGGCCGGCACCGTCTTCACCGGCCTGCACCGCGGCCCCGCCGTCTGGGACTCCACCTGGGAGCACGTCAGCCAGGTCGCCGCGCTCACCCAGGCGATGGACGCGAAGCACCTGGTGGTCATCCCGTCCTTCTGGCGGGACGACAAGACCGCCGAGATCCTGGAGCCGCACGAGCTGACCGGCGAGCAGTGGGCCCACCTCACCAAGGGCATGGAACGGCTCGGCCACGAGGTGAAGGAGACGTACGGCCTGGACATCGTCGTCCATCCGCACGCGGACACCCACATCGACACCGAGGAGCACGTGGAGCGCTTCCTCGACTCGACCGACACGGACCTGGTCAACCTCTGCCTCGACACCGGTCACTACGCCTACTGCGGCGGCGACAGCGTCAAGCTGATCGAGACCTACGGCGAACGGATCGGCTACCTCCACCTCAAGCAGGTGGACCCCGCGATCCTGGCCGACGTCCAGGCAAAGGGCACCCCGTTCGGGCCGGCCGTGGCCCAGGGCGTGATGTGCGAACCGCCCACCGGGGTACCGGAGCTGGGCCCGGTGATGGAGGCGGCGCAGCGGCTGGGCGTCGACCTGTTCGCCATCGTCGAGCAGGACATGTACCCCTGCGAGCCGGACAAGCCGCTGCCCATCGCGGTGCGCACCCGGCAGTTCCTGCGGTCCTGCGGCGCCTGAGCCCGGGAACACACGCCAGGACCCGGACGTTCTTCCGGACGACGAGACGAAACCGAACTCCGCCGCGGTGGCCACCACGCCGCCGTGGCGGAGGACACGGGCCATGGGGGCGAGGATGACCTACGAAGAGCAGGCGGAGCCGGACGTCGAGGCTGCCGACGAGGTGCTGCGGCACCGGCGTTTCGGCGCGCTGCCGGATCGGATCCGCCCGGAGCAGATGGTCGAGACCAGGCCGGCGATCGGGCACGACCCGGACCGGGACGCCTACGACCCGGACGAGTTCGCGGTGCGTTACGGCCTCTGAACCGCCGGGACCGCGACCGCGCCGCGGGCGAGCAGGCTCCCGGCGCAGTCCAGCACCGTCTCCCGGGCCGGGGCGCGGCTGCCGGCCGAGCAGCCGCGCCGCCTTCTCGGTGGTGTGCCGGTCGCGCCGGCCCAGCGCCGGGGTGATCTCGCGCGGCGCGGGGTCCCGGAAGCGGGCCGCGACAGGCCGTTCGTGCACGCCATCGGAACGGCTCGACGCCGGCGCCGCGGACGGCACGCTCAAGCCGGACCCGGAGGACGTACTCCTCCAGCTCAGCGTGGTGTGGCGGATCGACCCGGCGCGCGGCGGCGCGGCGGCGCGGATCCTGCGGCTGACCGTGGACGGGCTGCGGGCCTGGGCAGGCGGGAAACGACGACGGGGCGGGCGGAGAGACCGGAGTACGGTCTCTCCGCCCGCCCCGCCGCCGTGCCCGGTGTCAGGCGCCGCGTACCTCCGCGATCGTCACCGGACGGTGCTCGTGCAGGGACAGCGTGCAGGCCTCCGCGATCCAGCCGGCCTCCAGGGCGTCCTCGACCGTGCAGGGGGAGGGGCGGCTGCCGGCGACGACCTCGGTGAACGCGGTGAGTTCGGCGCGGTAGGCCGCGGCGAAGCGGTCCATGAAGAAGTCGTGCGGGGTGCCCGCAGGGAAGGTCACCCCGGGTTCGACCGAACGCAGCGGGAGCTTGTCCTCCAGACCGACGGCGATCGAGTCCTGGAACCCGTGCAGCTCCATACGGACGTCGTACCCCCGGGCGTTGTGGCGGGAGTTGGAGACCACCGCGATGGTGCCGTCGTCCAGGGTGAGGATCGCGCCGGTGGTGTCGGCGTCGCCTGCCTCCTTGATGTAGTCGGCGCCCCGGTTGCCGCCGACCGCGTACACCTCGGTGACCTCACGGCCGGTGACCCAGCGGATGATGTCGAAGTCGTGCACGGAACAGTCCCGGAAGATGCCGCCGGACACGGCGACATAGGCGGCGGGCGGCGGCGCCGGGTCCAGCGTGGTCGAGCGGACGGTGTGCAGCTTGCCCAGCTCGCCGGCCTGGACCGCGGTACGCGCGGCGACGAACCCGGCGTCGAAACGGCGGTTGTAGCCGATCTGGATCGGCACTCCCTTGCCCTGCACGGCCTCGAGGACCGCGACACCGTCACTCATGTGCTTGGCGACGGGCTTCTCGCAGAAGACGGGGATGCCGGCCTCGACACCGGCCAGGATCAGGGCGGGGTGGGCGTCGGTGGCAGCGGCCACCACGATGCCGTCCACGCCGGCGGCCAGCAGCGCCTCGGGCGAGTCGACGACCTCGCCGCCGAACTTCTCGACGGCGGCCTTGGCGGCGTCCGCGAACGGGTCGGTCAGGACGAGCGACTCGACGATGTCGAGCCTGGAGAGGGTCTCGGCGTGGAAAGCACCGATGCGGCCGAGGCCGAGGATTCCCATACGCATGGGCGTTGTACTCCTTGCAGTTGAAGCGCCCCGTCAGGGGCGGGGGCTATGTCGATATGCGGCTCCGCCGCGTGGACGCGACCAGCCACAGCGGCGCCGCAGACGACTCACGGCCTGGCGCGGCACATCCTTAGTCGAGCCCGCCCAGCACGTTCTGGTCCCAGTCGATCACCGACCCGGTCACCACCCCTGACCGTTCGGACAGCAGAAACACCACGAAGTCCGCGATCTCGTCCGGTTGGCCGAGCTTTCCCATCGGCAGCCTGGACGCGGCCTCCTCCCGCCAGCCGTCCTCCGCCCCGTGGAACGCCCGCTGCGTCGCGTCCTCGCCCTCCGTCGCCGTCCAGCCGATGTTCAGGCCGTTGATCCGCACCCGGTCCCAGCGGTGCGCGTGCGCCGCGTTGCGGGTCAGGCCGATCAGGCCGGCCTTGGCGGCGACGTACGGCGCGAGAAACGGCTGCCCGCCGTGCGCGGCCGAGGTGATGATGTTGACCACCGTGCCGGGCGCCTTGCGCGCGACCATGTCGGCGACCGCCGCCTGCATCGCGAAGAACGGCCCCTTGAGGTTGATCGCGATGTGCTGGTCGAACAGTTCGGGCGTGGTGTCCAGCAGGGTGCCCCGGGAGGTGAGCCCCGCCGAGTTGACCAGGCAGTCGATCCGGCCGTACGCGTCGACCACCGCGGCCACCGAGGCCTTGGCCTGTTCGGCGTCCGAGAGGTCGGCCCGCACGTACAGCGCCTTGCCGCCGGCGGCGGAGAGCTCGGCCACCAGCGCCTCGCCGGGCTCGGGGCGGCGGCCGGTGACGGCGACCGTGGCGCCCTCCCGGACCGCGGCCCGCGCGATGGCCGCGCCGACGCCCTGACTGCCGCCATTGACAAGGACGACCTTGTCGTCGAGAAGTCCCATGGAATCCTTGACCTTTCAGCTCTCGTGCCGGGCCGAGGCGGCCCGCAGTTCGTCCCGCAACACCCGCGCGGTCCATCCCTCGCGCAGCGCCCGCCGTACCAGGTCCGCCTGGGAAGGCGGGGCCATGCCGTCGACCGGCGGATCGCTGTCGAGGTTGGTCGGGAACGGGTAGCCCTCGGCGCTCGCCGCGATGACGTGTTCCAGCCAGGCCTCGGCGGCCCCCTCCGTCCGGCGCCGGCGCAGTACCGGGTAGACCGCGTTGGTCACCGCCTCCCGGTCCACCGTCTCCATGGCCCGCCCGAAGGCCGAGGACACCTGGAGCAGGTTGGCCATCCGCCGTACGTCGACGCTCCGGTTGGTGCCGGCCGCGTGGAACACCGCCGGGTTGAAGAACGCCGCGTCGCCCTTCGCCAGCGGCAGTTGCACGTGGTGGGCCTTGAAGTAGTCCTGGAACTCCGGCCGCCGCCAGGCCAGGTAACCCGGCTCATAGGTCTGGGAGTAGGGGAGGTACAGCGTCGGCCCGGACTCCACCGGCATGTCGCAGTGCGCGACCGCGCCCTGGAGGGTGAGCACGGGGGAGAGGCGGTGCACATGGGCCGGGTAGGCCTCGGCCTGCTCGTCGGAGAGGAAACCGAGGTGGTAGTCGCGGTGCGCGGTCTGCGCCATGCCGCCCGGGTTGACCACGTTGATCTGCGAGGTGACCTGGTAGCCGGGGCCCAGCCAGGCGCGGGAGACCAGGGCCAGGATGTCGTTGGCGTAGTAGTCGGCGAACCCCTCCGGGTCGTAGAGCGCCGCCTTCTCCAGCGCGTTCCACACCCGTTCGTTGGCGCCCGGCTTCGCGAAGTGGTCGCCCGCCCCGACACCCGACTCCTTCTGCTCCGAGATCAGCGCGTCGAAGACCGCCGTGGCCCGGTCGACGACCGTCGGATCGGGGAACGCGCCCTTGAAGACGACGACGCCCGGGCCGTCGCTGAGGGCGCGCACGAGTTCGGTCCGCACCTCGCGGGGCGCGTCGGCGGTGCGCAGCCGCTCGCTGTCGTAGACGAGGACGTCGCGCTCGACGGCCGAGGCGTGCGGGTAGGCGGCCAGGTCGGTGGTCCGCTCGACCAGCGCGCGGAAGGTGTCGAGGTCGCAGTCCTGCGGGGAGAACCAGGCGCGGCCCTGTTCGGCGGCGAGGGACATCGGTGTCCTTCTTTCGGTCATGGCCACGGTCATGGCCGCAGTCAGGGCCATGGGAGGGTGGGGCTCTGTCATTCTTGTCAGTACAAACCCCTCGAACAACCAGCAGTGAGCCATCAAAAACCCCTCAAGGAGCCAGGCCGTGGGCCATCCCTTCCCGATCCGTGAAATCGCACGTCAGGCAGGGCTCAGCGAGGCCACCGTGGACCGGGTGCTGAACGGCAGGGGAGGGGTGCGGGAGAGCACCGAACGGGAGGTGCGGCAGGCGATCGCCGATCTGGACCGGCAGCGCACCCAGGTCCGGCTGGTGGGTCGCACCTTCATGGTCGACATCGTGATGCAGGCACCCGAGAGGTTCACCACCGCGGTGCGCGGGGCGCTGGAGGCCGAGCTGCCCTCGCTGCACCCGGCGGTGGTGCGCTCCCGGTTCTACTTCCGGGAGACCGGGCCGGTGGCGGAGCTGGTGGGGACGCTCGACCGGATAGCCCGCCGGGGTTCGCAGGGCGTGATCCTCAAGGCGCCGGACGTCCCCGAGGTCACCGCCGCCGTGGGGCGTCTCAGGTCGGCGGAGATCCCGGTGGTCACCCTGGTCACCGACCTGCCCGCCAGCGGCCGACTCGCCTACGTCGGCATCGACAACCGCGCGGCCGGTGCCACCGCCGCGTATCTGATGGGCCAGTGGCTCGGCGACCGGCCAGGCAATGTCCTCACCAGCCTCAGCAGCGGCTTCTTCCGCAACGAGGAGGAGCGCGAGATGGGCTTCCGCAGCGTCATGCGGGCCACCCATCCCGAGCGCACGGTGGTGGAGATCGCCGAGGGACAGGGGCTGGACGCCACCCAGTACGACCTGGTGCGCGCCGCCCTCGAACGCGACCCGGAGATCCGCGCCGTGTACTCCATCGGTGGCGGCAACAACGCGACCCTGCGTGCCTTCGCCGAGCTGGGCCGGGAGTGCGCCGTGTTCGTCGCCCACGACCTCGACCACGACAACACCCGCCTGCTGCACGAGCACCGCCTGTCCGCCGTCCTCCACCACGACCTGCGGCAGGACATGCGTGAGGCCTGCCACCTGGTGATGCGCGCCCAGGGCGCCCTGCCCCCGGCGGGCCCGACCGTGCCGTCGGCGATCCAGGTGGTCACGCCGTACAACGTGCCGGCCCCGACGGGACGCTGAGCCGGGTGGTTCTCGGGGACCGGCCCCCTACCCGTCTCACGGACCGGCCGGACCCCTCTCACAGATTGATCGCGTACGCCTTGCGCAGCGTCTCGTGCACCGTCCACGTCGTACGGTCGCCCGCGCGCAGCACGGCCATGTCCCCGGGGCCCACCGTGAACGCCGGGCCGCCCTCCACCTCGATCGTCGCCGAGCCGCTGACCACCACGAACAGCTCGTCCGCCTCGGTGTCGGTGACCACCCCCGGGGTGATCTGCCAGATCCCCCGGATCTGCTTGCCGTCGGCCGACTCCCAGACCACCTTCCCGCTGACCTCGGGCGTGCCGGAGACGATCTGGTCCGGGTCCAGCGGGTCGGGTTCGAGCTCGGCGTCCGGGATGTGCAGGGCGAAACTGTGCGTCGTCATACGGCGACCCTAGCGACCCTGCCGGTGCCTGGGCGTGGACAGGGTGTGGGGCATCGGGCCTGGTGGGAGGACACTTCGTCGGGCCGTCCGGACTGGCGGGGGCGGCGCGCCGGGGTGATCGTGGAGAGCATGGCCGACTCCACGGCAGCGGTGGCGGAGCCGCACCCGCACGACACCCGCGAGGCCGTCCTGTTCGGCGGGGTCTACGGCGCCGTGCTGGCCTCCTCCATGGTCGCGGCGCTCACCCAGTACGGTCACACCTCCGCCGCGAGCCGCCGCTACGACGCCCTCTGGCTCCTGGTGACCGCCTGTGCCTCCGCCCTGGCCCACGGCTACGCCCACTACATCGCCGAGCGTGCCCCGCACCGGCGCTGGGACGGGCTGCGCTCCCTGGCCGACGAGTGGCCGCTGGTCACGGCCGTGCTGCCCACGGTCTTCCTGCTCGCGGGCGCCGGCTGGGGCTGGTGGCCGCCCAAGGGCGTCGAGTACCCGGCGTTCGTCCTGAACATCGTGATCCTGTTCGGCCTGGGACTCGTCACGGCCCGCTGGTCGGCGCGGAGTTGGCCCGCGGCCGTGCTCATCGGCATCCTCGACGCGTTGCTCGGGGTGATCGTGGTGGTGGCCAACGCGCTGATCAAGTAGATCCGTTCATTGAACGGTGAACGGTCTACGCTCGGGCGTCTACCGCACCGTCCTCACCCCGTCCAGGGCGATGCCCATCACCCGGACGCGCTGGGCCTCGTCCACGAAGGCCGTTGCCGTGATGCCCGAGACCATCCGGAGCAGATCGCCGATCTCCATGTCCGTCCGCACCACGCCCGCCTTCTGGGCCCGCTCCAGCAGCGGGCCGCCGGCGCCGTACATCGAGTCGCGGCAGGCCTGGAAGATCTCCGACTCGTCGTTGAGGGCGTCGCGGACCGCCCGCTTGGTGACCATGTAGGCGGTGAAGCGGTCCAGCCAGGAGGTCAGGGCCTGCCACGGTTCCAGCTCGGCCAGCTCCACGGCCACCCGGCACAGGGTGTTGACCTCGTCGGCGTAGACGCTCTCGAAGAGGTCGCGGCGGGTGGGGAAGTTGCGGTACAGGGTGCCGATGCCGACCCCGGCGCGGCGGGCGACGTCCTCCAGGGAGGCCTCCGCGCCGTTCTCGGCGAACGCCTCGCGGGCGGCCGCGATCAGCGCGTCGTAGTTGCGGGCCGCGTCTTTGCGGTGCGGTCTGCGGGACGCGACGATCTCACTGACGGGGAAGGGACCGACGGTCACTGCTGCCTCCCGGGGGACGGACGAAGGTGAACCGGAGGAATTCCTCGACTTCGATTGAAGCGGAGGATTGCCTCCAGTACAGTGGAGGCGTACCTCCACTTTAGCAGTGTGGAAAGGGCCCGCCATGGCCGGCCGCGGCCTGCGCCCGCGCCCTTCCGCACCGACCCAGACATCTCTTTCCCCGCTCTTTCCCTCCGTGTCCGATGTTCGGAGAGGCTCTTTCATGCCCCGGAAGTCCACCCGCCTCACCTTCGCGGTCCTCGCGACCGGTGCCGGCGTGTTCTCCATGCTCCAGTCGCTGGTCGCGCCGGCCCTGCCGACCGTCCAACATGCCCTGCACACCTCGCAGTCCAACGCGACCTGGGTGATGACGGCCTATCTGCTGTCCGCCTCGGTCTTCACCCCGATACTCGGCCGCGTCGGCGACCTGGCAGGCAAGAAGCGCACCCTGGTCGCCGTCCTGCTGGCCGTCCTGGCGGGCTGTCTGCTCGCCGCCCTGGCGCCGAACATCGGCGTCCTGATCATCGCCCGGGTCGTCCAAGGCGTCGGCGGCGCCCTGTTCCCGCTCTCCTTCGGCATCATCCGGGACGAGTTCGCCCCGGGCGAGGTCAGCGGCAGCATCAGCAACCTGTCCGCGGTGATCGCGGCCGGCGGCGGCGTCGGCATCGTGGCCGCCGGGCCCATCGTCTCGGCGCTGGACTACCGCTGGCTGTTCTGGATCCCGGTCGGCGTGGTCGCCGTGACCGTCCTCATCGCCGCCCGCTATGTCCCCGAGTCGCCCAAGAGGGCCGAAGGCAGCGTCAGTTGGCTCGGCGCGGGGCTGCTCTCCGCCTGGCTGGTGGCGCTGCTGCTGCCGCTGAGCCAGGCCGGGCAGTGGGGCTGGGGCTCGGCCAAGGTGCTCGGTCTGTTCGGTACGGCCGTCGCGCTGTTCGCGGTGTGGCTGCTCGTCGAGGCCCGCTCCCGCACCCCGCTGATCGACCTGCGCGTCATGCGGCTGCCCGTCGTCTGGACCACCAACGCCGCCGCCCTGCTCTTCGGCGCGGGCATCTACGCCCTCTGGTCCTTCCTGCCCGGCTTCGTCCAGACGCCGTCCACCGCCGGATACGGCTTCGGCGCCGGCGTCACCGCCTCCGGGCTGCTGATGCTCCCGATGCTGCTCGCGATGTTCCTCTCCGGCATCCTCAGCGGCCGGCTGGAGCCCAGGGTGGGCGCGAAGGCGCTCCTCACCGCCGGAGCGGCCTTCGGCGCCCTCGCCCTCGGCCTGCTCACCCTGTGGCACACCGCCCAGTGGCAGATCGCCGTCGTCTCCGGCCTGTTCGGCCTCGGTATCGGCCTGGCCTTCGCCTCGATGGCCAACCTCGTCGTCGGCAGCGTGCCGCCCGAGCAGACCGGCGCCGCGACCGGCATGAACGCCAACATCCGCACGATCGGCGGCTCCATCGGCGCCGCGCTCACCAGCGTCCTGGTCACCGGCCGGCTCCAGCCCTCCGGACTGCCCTACGCCTCCGGCTACACCCACGCCTGGGCCCTGCTCACCCTGTTCTGCCTGACCGCCGCCGGGGCCGCGCTCCTGGTGCCGGTCCGCCGCGGACAGCGCGTCACCGCAGCGGTCACGGAGCGGACGGCAGCATCACCGGCACGCGTGCGGTAGTGTTGACCTGCGTGATCACGCGGGACACACCGCGTGACTCCGCAGCGGGACGTGGCGCAGCTTGGTAGCGCACTTGACTGGGGGTCAAGGGGTCGCAGGTTCAAATCCTGTCGTCCCGACTTTTCGAAGTCGCAGGTCAGGGGCCGCTTCAGAGGAAATCTGAAGCGGTCCCTTGATCATTCTCGGGGACCAGTTGGGGACCAGCGCACTTGACTGGGGCGAAGCGCGCCGTGACCCAGTCAAGGCGCCTCATGCGGCCCGTCGTTGTACGCACTTCCACCCTCGACAGGCCAACGCCCGCACGCCCGCGCCCGAGGGGACCGGGGCACGGGCCCGAGCGCGGGGCGACGATCGGCCCTACGGCGGCCGGCTTCCTCCCGCCCTCTGGCCGCCTGCATACCGTCGACGGACGTGGAGCGGCGACTCTGCCCTGCCGTAACTCTGCTCTGCCGTGAACCGGGGTCAGCCGAAGCGCTCGACGCGGATCCGCTCCACGGGCTGGCCCAACTCGGCGAGCAGCCGGGAGGCGTGTTCGGCGAAGGCGTTGGAGCCGC
This sequence comes from Streptomyces sp. NPDC051105, assembly GCF_040682795.1. Taxonomy (NCBI): domain Bacteria; kingdom Bacillati; phylum Actinomycetota; class Actinomycetes; order Kitasatosporales; family Streptomycetaceae; genus Streptomyces; species Streptomyces sp. NPDC051105. The sequence goes on from NZ_JBFBBR010000002.1 coordinate 10,084, forward strand.
AGACGTATGCCTCCCAGCCCTCGGCCGGGGGCCGCGCCAGGTAGGGCTCCAGGTGGGCGGCCGAGAGGCGGCCGGGGCGTACCCCGGGCGGCCCGGTGCGGGTGAAGACGGGGGTGGTCTCGGCCCCGTACTCGTCCGCGTAGATCAGGTCCTCGGGAGTGCGCGCCGAGACCAGCAGGCGCACGGGTACGGTCAGTCGGCGCAGGCGGTGGTCGCGGACCATCGACATGAGCGGTACGACGCCGGAGCCGGCGCCGAGCAGCAGGGCCGGCCGGTCACCGGGCCAGGCGAAGAACCCGCTGAGCGGGCCGCGTACCTCGACGGTGTCGCCTGGCCGGGCCACCCGGTGGAACCAGCCGGACACCTCGCCGCCCTCGACGTGGTCGAGGGTGAGCTCGACGTGGCCGCTGTCACCGGGCGCCGACGCGATGGAGTAGTGGCGCTGGGCGACGTATCCGTCGGCGGCCGTCAGGCGCAGCATCAGATGCTGGCCGGGCAGATGGCCCGCCCAGCCGGGCACGGCGAAGCGGAACGTCGAGGCGCGCGGCGTCTCGCGTCGGACCTCGACGAGGCGGGCCGGCTGCCAGGTGGCCGCGGCACGGTTGCTCACGGCGATCCGTCCCGGCACGGCGAACCGGGTCGGGGGAGTGAACGTCTCGGTCGCGCCCTCAGTCACCGGCGTACCGCTCCTCGTTCCAGGGGTTCCCGCGGGCGTGGTAGCCGTTCTGCTCCCAGAAACCCGGCTCGTCGTGATCGAGGACGCGCAGGCCCGCGATCCACTTGACGCTCTTCCAGAGGTACAGATGGGGTACCACGAGCCGTGCCGGGCCGCCGTGTCCGGGGTCCAGCGGCTCGCCGCCGAACTCCCAGGCGATCCACGCGCGTCCGCCCGTCAGGTCGGACAGCGGCAGGTTCGTGGTGTATCCGGTGTGCGCGTACGCGACGGCGTGCGTGGCCGAGGGGTGGGGGCGGGCCAGCTCCAGGAACGTGTCCAGGGACACGCCGCCGAATTGCACCCCGAACTTCGACCAGCTGGTGACGCAGTGGATGTCCCCCACGTACCCGGACCGTGGCAGCGCGTGCGCCTCGTCCCACGACCAGGTGCGCTCCTCGGCCACCAGACCGTCGACGCGGAACGTCCAGTCGGCAGGCGTCAGGTCGGGGGTGACCTCGGCGGACAGCACGGGCCAGGAATCCCCCGCGTCGTACTGGCCGGGAGGCAGCCGTGGATCGCGGTCGTCGGCGCGTGAACGTCCGGTGAAGCCCCGGGTGACGGTCATGCCAGAACCTCCAGGTCGGATCGCGCGTCCAGGCCGGACCGTGCGTCCAGGTCCGACAGGGCCTTCAGGGCCGCGGCCTCGTCGAGGGTGGTGAGCGCGCGGTCGCGCATCAGGACCCGTCCGTCGACGACCGTGTCCCGTACGTCGGAGGAGTGGGCGGCGTAGGCGAGCATCGACCACACGTCGTGGCGTGGGGTGAGATGAGGCTTGTCGAGGTCCAGCACGATCAGGTCCGCGCGCTTGCCCGGCTCCAGGGAGCCCAGCTGCCCGTCGAGGCCGAGCGCGTGGGCGCCCTCGATCGTGGCCATGCGCACAGCCTGCTCGGCGCCGACCGCCGTGGGGTCGCCGCCCGCCTTGTGCACGAGCGCGGCCTGCCGCACCGCGCCCAGCAGGTCCAGGGTGTTGGAGCTGACCGCGCCGTCCGTACCGAGTCCGACGGTCACACCCGCATCGAGCAGCCGCGGCACGGGGGCGATGCCGCAGCCGAGCTTGAGGTTCGACACCGGACAGTGGGCGACCGAGGTGCCGGTGCGGGCCAGCGCCGCGATCTCGGGTTCCGTCAGGTCCACGGCGTGGGCGAGCAGCAGGTCGGGGCCGAGCAGTCCGAGCGCGCCCAGCAGCTCCACGGGGCGTCTGCCGTGCGTCGCCTCGACCGTGGCGACCTCGGCGGCGTTCTCCGCGGCATGGATGTGCAGCAGCGCGCCGAACTCCCTGGCCAGCGCGGCGATGTCCGTCAGCTGCTCCGGAGACAGCGTGTAGGCCGAGTGCGCGAAGAGGACGGGCCGGGTGCCGGGCCGGACCTGACGTGCCGCCAGGTCGCGGCGGGCCCACCCGAGGCGGTCCTCGTAGGCGATGCCGTCGGCCGGGTCGGGTACGTCCATGAAGGTGGGGCCGGTGTGCAGCCGCCAGCCCGACTCCCGCGCGACGCGCTCGGCGGCCTCGTGGAACCAGTACATGTCCAGGGCGGAGGTCACGCCCGCCCGCACGCTCTCGGCGACCGCCACGCGGACCGCCGCGGCCACGTTCTCCGGCGACAGCAGCTTTCCCTCCCAGCGGATCACCCGTTCCAGGAAGCCCTGCAGCGTCACGTCGTCGGCGCGGCCGCGCAGCAGCGTCATCGCCAGGTGGGTGTGGGTGTTGACGAGGCCGGGCAGGACCAGGCAGCCGGTCGCGTCGAGGGTGTCGGCGGCGGCGTACCGGACGCGCAGTACCTCCGTGGGGCCGACGGCCAGGATCTCGCCGTCGCGGACGGCGACGGCTCCGTCGCGTGCGAGGGTGCCGGCGTCGTCGACCGTGAGGACGTCACCGCCGTGAACGAGGAGGTCGGCAGGGACGGTCACGCCCGTTCCCCCTCCTCCGCCAGCAGCCGAAGGGCCTCCAGTGAGACGACGGCGCCGCGCTCCACGCCCCGCACCACGACCTCACGGTGGGGGTTGTAGCCGCCTGTCGACAAGACAGCCTCCTCGTCGACCAGTTCGTCCGCGTTCGCGCCGTCCACGACGAGTACACCGCCCGCGACGAGCCCGCGCAGCGAGGCGGTCACCAGCAGCGCCGACAGCTCCATCTCGATCGCGGCGAGCCCGGCCCTGTCGTATCCGTTGAGCGGCAGCAGCCCGGGCTGGAAGGCGGCCCGGGTCCACACGATGCCCCGGTGATGCGGGGCGGCCGCCTCGCGTGCCGCGCGCCGGAGCGCGAACACCGCCTCGGGGGCGGACACGGCCGGGTACTCGGGCGGCAGCAGCTGCTGGGTCACGCCGTCGTCGCGCACGGCCGCCTCCGCTATGACGAGGTCGCCGTCCCGGATCCCCGGCTTCATCGCGCCCGCGGTGCCGAACCGCAGGAGCGTGCGGACACCGGCGTCCGCCAGTTCCTGGAAGAGCAGGATCGCGCCCGGCGCACCCACCCCGTGCGAGGCGACGGTGACCGGCAGACCCTTCCAGCTGCCGCTGAACACCCGGTATTCGCGGTGGTACGAGATCTCCTCGGCCCCCTCCAGCAGCGCGGCCACGTCCGCCGCGCGCGCCGGGTCGCCCACGACCAGGGCACGGGGCGGCAGGCCGGTGCGGGGTATGCGGGTGACGGGCAGCAGGTCCTGGGTCATGTGGTGACTCCGGAAGGGTCGGTGGAACTGGTGGAACCGGTGGTACGGGGGGTACGGGGGGTACGGCCACGGCGCCGGGCCGTGGTGAGGAACAGGGCACCGAGAGTGACGACGTAGGGCGCGGCGTCGGTCGCCTGTTGCGGCAGGCCGAGGCCCTGGAGGCGGAAGCCCGCGGCCTCCGCGATGCCGAACAGCAGCGCGGCGAGCAGTACGCCGAGCGGCATGGCACGGCCCAGCATGACGGCCACGACCGCGATCCAGCCACGCCCGGCCGTCATGTTCTCGGAGAACAACGTGACGTTGCCGAGGGCGAGTTGTGCCCCCGCCAGCCCGCACAGCACCCCGGACAGGAGCACCGCCGCGTACTTGTGGCGGGCCGGGCTCACGCCGAGCGTCGCCGCGGCGTCCGGAGCCTCGCCGACACCGCGCAGGCGCAGCCCCCAGACGTGCCGGGACAGCAGCACGGCGGTGACCACGACGGCGGCCCACGCCAGGTACGTCAGGGGCGAGAAGCCTCCGACGAGCGGGAGCCCGGTGAGGCTCGGGTCGTCGAAGGTGCCCTGGACTCCGAAGACCGTACGGAGCAGGTAGCTGGTCAGGCCGGCCGCGAGGAGGTTCATGGCCACCCCGAGGACCACCGCGTCGCCGCGCAGCGTGACCGCGCCCACGGCGAGGATCAGCGAGTACGCGGCGGAGGCGAGCGCGGCCGCCGGCACGCCGAGCCACGGGCTGCCGGTGAACCAGCTGGTGGTCACGGCGGTGAAGCAGCCCACCAGCATCAGGCCTTCGAGGCCGATGTTGAAGACGCCCGCGCGCTCGCACAGCGCACCACCGAGCGCGGCCAGCAGGACCGGGGTGAGCGCGCGAAGCGCGGACATGAGGAGATCGGAGTCGAAGAACATCAGGCCAACTCCCCCTGGGCGACGACCGGTTCCCCGACCTCGGCTGCCTTGCGTCTGCGCGGAAAGCGCAGCCGGGCCGCCAGGAACACGATGACGATGCCCTGCAGCACCTGCGTCAGCTCCCTGGGCACCTCGGTGGCGCGCTCCATGGAGAGCCCGCCGACCTGCAGCACGGCGAAGAAGAACGACGCGAGGACCGTGCCCAGCGGGGCGGCGGCCGCGAGCAGCGCGGCGGTCAGACCCGTCCAGGTGTAGCCCGGCGAGGTGAGCGAGCCGTCGAGGAACCGGTACGGGAAGCTCAGCACGCCGATCGCACCGACGAGCCCGGCCAGCGCCCCCGAGGCCGCCATCAGACGCAGCGTCAGGCCCTTGTGGTCCACGCCCGCGTAGGCGGTGAAGCGGGAGTTGAGGCCGGTCATCCGGATCTCGTAGCCCATGGCCGTACGGGAGTCGGCGAACCGGTACACGGCCGCGGCGAGCGCCACCAGCAACAGGCCCACCGTCACGGTCGACGAGCCGAAGGCGGGCAGCGCCACGCCCTCGGGAAGCCGGCGCGTCTGCGGCAGGCTGGAGCCCGGCTCCTTGAGCGGATAGCGCACCAGATAGGAGGCCAGGCTGACCGCCGGATAGCTGAGCAACAGGCTGCTCACCAGGAGCGGAACCCCGAGGTGGTTCTCGCACAGCGCCGCGAGTGCGGCGTACGCGCCGCCGACAGCCATGCCGGCGAGCAGCGCGAGCACCACGGTGAGGGACGGCGGCAGGGGCGAGTACAGCCCGGTGACGGCCGTGGCGATCCCGCCCAGCACCATCTGCCCGTCTCCGCCGAGGTTGATGAGCCCGGCGCGCAGCGGGACGGCCAGCGCGAGCGCCATGCCCAGCACACTGGTGAGGGTGCTCAGCGTCGCGCCGATCCCGTCGGACCCGAGCGATCCGGTGATGACGGCGCCGTACGCAGCGACCGGATCCGCACCGGTGCCGATGAGGAACAGCGCGCCGATGATGACTCCGGCGAGGAGGGAGAAGGTGACGGGGGAGCGCAGCGCCTTTGATGCCCACGTCACGTCCGGTATGCGGGCCATGTCAGTCTCCGTCTCCGTCCTGCACGGCATCGGGCCGCCGCGCCGTGACGCCGGCCATCGCCAGGCCGAGCGTGCGTTCGTCCGCCGCGTCCTTCGGGTACGCGGCCGTGACCCGGCCCTCGTACATCACCAGGACCCGGTCCGAGAGTCCGCGGATCTCGCTCAGCTCGGCCGAGACCAGCAGGACGGCGTGGCCCGCGTCGCGGTAGGCGATGATCTGGTCGTGGATGGTCTGGATGGCGCCGATGTCGACGCCCCGGGTGGGCTGCTCGACCAGCAGCAGCGGTGCGTCGTGGGCGAGTTCGCGTCCGATCAGCAGCTTCTGCAGGTTGCCGCCGGAGAGCGTCGCCGCGGGCAGTTCGGGCGTGGCCGCCTTGATGCCGAAGCGTTCGACGAGACGCCGCGCGTGGGCGCGTACGGCCGCGGGCGGCAGCAGGCCGCGCCGGGAGGACAGCGCTGTCCGGTGATGTCCCATCGCCAGGTTGTCCGCGACGGACGCGGCGGGTGCGGTGCCCACCGCGTGCCGGTCCTCGGGTACGTAGGCGAGGCCCGCGGCGCGGTGGTCGGCCGCCGAGGCGTGGGTGACGTTCCGGCCGGAGAGGGTGACCCGGCCGGCGGTGACCGGTCGCAGCCCGGCCAGTGCCTCGACGAGTTCGCTCTGGCCGTTGCCCGCGACGCCCGCGACACCGACGATCTCGCCCGCGCGGACCATCAGGTCGACGTCGCGTACGGCGCCCCCGGCGCACAGCCCGGCGACGTCGAGCACGACATCCCCGGCGGTGCCGGGTGCGTGCACGCGGTCCAGTTCCACCGAGCGGCCGGTCATCGCGGCCGCGATCTCGTCGGCGCTCGTCGCCGCGGTACGCAGCCGGGCGGCGACCCGGCCGTCGCGCAGCACCGTGACGTTGTCGCTGACCTCCAGCACCTCGCGCAGCTTGTGCGTCACGAGAATCACCGTGCGGTCCTGTGCGGCGAGCGACTTGAGCACGGCGAACAGGGCGTCGGCCTCGCCCGGCGTGAGCACCGCGGTCGGTTCGTCGAGGATGAGTGTGCGGGCGCCACGGTGGAGCAGCTTCAGGATCTCGACGCGCTGCCGCAACCCCACCGGCAGGTCGCCGACCCGGGCGTCCGGATCGACGGTGAGACCGTGTGCCGCGGCGAGTTCGTGTACCCGCCTGCGCGCGGCGGCACGGTCCACCAGCCCGAACCGGCGCGGCTCGGCCGCGTAGACGACGTTCTCGGCGACGGTCAGCGAGTCGAACAGCTTGAAGCTCTGGTGGACCATGCCGAGCCCGGCGGCCATCGCGTCCCCCGGATCGCCGAAGGACACCTCGTGCCCGTCGATGTGCACGGAACCGGCGTCGGGCCGCTCCATCCCGTACAGCACCGACATCAGCGTGGACTTGCCCGCACCGTTCTCACCCATCAGCGCGTGGATCTCACCGTGGCGGACGGTCAGGTCGACGGCGTCGTTGGCGAGCGTGCCGGGGAACCGCTTGGTGATGCCCCGGAGTTCTACGGCCGGGGCCTCGACGGCCCCGACCGGCTGGTCACTTGGCCGCGGGGTCATCGACCGTCAGCTCACCGGACACGATCTGGTCGCGCAGCGCCTTGACCTTCGTCAGGACGTCCTGGTGCTGGGCTATCACGCACTTGGACGAGTCGACGCCGTCCTCCAGCCCGGTCAGGCTGATGCCGCCCTCCTTCAGGCCGTACGACACGGTCGTGCCCGTCTTGCCGCCGAGGACCGCCTCGATGCCCTTCTCAACGGCGACGTCCGTGCGCTTGATCACGTTGTCGACGACGGTGCCGGGCGCCGACGGGCACTGGTTGACGTCGACGCCGTAGGCGAAGGCGCCCTTGGCCTTCGCGGCCTCGAAGACGCCGTAGTTGCCGGCCGCGGCGGCCGCCATGACCTGGTCGTAGCCCTTCGACAGGAGGGTGTTCGCCTGCTCCTTGGCGCGGGCGGAGTCGTCGAACGGGGACTGGCCGCCGACGAAGCGGGTCGACGTCTCGGTCTTCGCGGCGACCTTCTTGGCGCCGGCCGCGAACGGGTCGCTGTAGCGGCGGAACTGGGGGGTGTCGAGCACGTCCACCGCGCCGACCCTGCCCGACTCGCTGAGCAGGCCCGCCTCGGCGCCCGCCAGGTAGACGCCCTCGTGCTCGCGGAAGACCGCGCAGCTGACGTTCTGATACGTCTTGGTGGTGCACGCGTCGACCATCAGGAACTGCTGCTTCGGGTTCTTCTCGGCCTGCTGCGCGACGAGGTCGGCGAACTCGAAGCCGACCAGCACGATGACGTCCGGCTTGGCGTCGACGGCGGCCTGCACGTTCTGCTGCTGGGAGGCGGTGTCCGTGGACTCGTAGACCTTCGAGGTCCCGTCGTGCTGCTTCGCCGCGTCCTTGATGCCGCTGACGGCCAGCTTCAGGAACTCGTTCTCCCCGACGGAGTCCGGGGTGACGAGGGTGAAGGCCTTGCCGCTGCTGCCCGCGGAGGCGGACGAGTCGTTCTTGGCGGCCGCGTTGCAGGCGGTGGCGAGGAGAACGGTTCCGGTGGCGAGCGCGGTCAGCTGGAGGGTACGGCGGTGTCTGCGGTGCATCGGGGACCTTCCGGGTACGGCAAGGCGCGCTCGGCGGTGGGCGCGTGGGAGTGGGTGATCGGACGACGGTCTGCTGAGGGGGACGGCTCAGCAGCGACAGGCGTCGCCGGTACAGCGGCCGAAGTCGAGGAACAGGCGCCGGGTGAGCAGCGGCATGTGTCCTCCTTCGTCGTCTCGGTCCGCGGAATGGAGTATTGACCCGTGGAATGCGGGTGCTGGACTGTAACACCCGGATCCGGCCAACCGTCCATCTGTCTCGAACTGTGGTTCTCCCAGGTCATGTACGGTGGCAGGCACTGTCAGAACATCAGGAGCGTCCCGTTATGTCCCAGGAATTGCGTGCCGTCGACTGGACGGGATCCGGCCTCACGCTCATAGACCAGACCCGACTGCCGCATCGCACCGAGACGGTGAACGTCCGGGATGTGGACACCTTGGTGGACGCGATCCAGCGGCTCGTGGTGCGTGGCGCGCCCGCGATCGGGGCGGCGGGCGCCTACGGCGTGGCTCTCGCGCTGCTCGAAGGCGAGCGGGAGGGCTGGAGCGAGGCGCAGGTGCGTACGGCCGTGGGCCGCATACGCGAGGCCCGCCCGACCGCGGTCAACCTGATGGTGTGCGTGGACCGGGTCATGACCCGCTTCGCGGAGGGCCTCGACGCCGTGCTGGCCGAGGCCGCCGCCGTCCAGCGCGAGGATGTCGAGGCCAACCGCGCGATGGGCGCGTACGGAGCCGACTGGCTGCTGAAGAAGGCCGACGAGGACCGGCCCCTGAGGATCCTCACCCACTGCAACACGGGCGCGTTGGCCACGGCCGGCTGGGGCACGGCGCTCGGCGTCATCCGTGAACTGCACGCGCGCGGACGCCTGGAGGTCGTCTACGCCGACGAGACGCGCCCCCTGTTGCAGGGCTCGCGCCTGACCGCCTGGGAACTCGTCCAGGAGGGCATCCCGCACTACGTCCAGGCCGACGCGGCCGCCGCCGGGACCATTCTGCGCGGCGAGGTCGACGCGGCGATCGTCGGCGCCGACCGGATCGCGGCCAACGGCGACACGGCGAACAAGGTGGGCACCGTGGGGCTGGCCCTCGCTTGCGCGTACGCCGGGATCCCGTTCCTGGTGGCGGCACCGACCACCACGGTCGACCTGGCCACGCCGACCGGTGACGACATCCACATCGAACTCCGCGGCGAGAACGAGGTGCTGGAGTGGGCGGGCGTCCGCACGGCGCCGGCCGGGTCGCGCGGCCACAATCCGGCGTTCGACGTGACGCCGGGCCGGCTGGTGACGGCACTGGTGACCGAGCGGGGCGTGCTGGAGGTGTCGGCGGGGGAGCTGCCCGGGGACCGGCTGCGCTGAACACGCCGAAGGCCACGGTCGACCGACCGTGGCCTTCGTTCCTCTCAGCGCAGCTCAGCGCAGCGCAGCGCAGCTCGGCTCAGCTCAGCTCAGCTCGGCTCGGCTCGGCTCGGCTCAACGCCGTGTCAGCTCCAACTCCAGCAGCCATTCAACGACTTCCGTGTGGTGCCGGGCCTGCCGCGGATCGGCGCCCCACACGTACAGCCCGTGCCCGGCCACGACCACTGCCGGCATGCGCGGATCCCGCGCCGCCTCCAGCCGGTCCCCGAGCACCTTCATGTCCTGGCTGTTGCCGATGACCGGCAGCGTCACCTCGACGTCATGAGCCGGCTGTCCGACGCCCTTGAGCATCTCCAGGTCCCGGAAGACGATCCCGCCCGGCTGCCGGTGCCCCATCGCCACCGAGGCCACGGTGTGCACGTGTACCACCGCGCCCGCGCCCGTCAGTGCGGCCACGCGCGCGTGCAACTCGGCCTCCGCCGAGGGCCTGCCCTCGCCCACGGCGGTGCCCTGTCCGTCGACCAGCACCACGTCCGCGGGCGTCAGTTCGCCCTTGTCGTGGCCGCTCGCGGTGACCGCGAGGCGCAGCGGGTCCTGGGAGAGCACCACGGACAGGTTGCCGGACGTACCGCGCATCCAGCCGAAGGAGGCGAACCGGGCGGACTCGGCGGCGAGGACCGCCCCCGCCTCCTGAAGGTCGGATGCGGTGATGTCGGCGCTCACGTGGTGCTCCTGGTTGTGCTGACGCTGATCTCGTCGAACGTCCCCGCCTGTGCGTGGTCGCCGACGCCTTGCTGGTAGAACGGCTCTCCGGGGCGCCGGATCCCGACGGTGTGCCAGCCCGCCGCGCGGGCCGCGTCCAGCTCGCCGGGCCGGTCGGAGAGGAACAGGAGCCGCTCGGGCGCGAGGTCCGTCGACTCCGCGATACGGCGGTAGGACCGCGGCTCCTGCTTGGGACCGGCGTTCTCGGTGTCGTAGAGGCCGGAGACCAGGGGCAGCAAGTCGCCCTCGGGGGTCGAGGAGAACCACGCCCGCTGAGCCGCCACCGAACCGGACGAGTAGACGTACAGCCGCAGGCCCGCCGCGTGCCAGGCGCGCAGGGCCGGGACGACGTCGTCGTAGAAGTGCGAGACGAGGTCGCCGCGTGCGAAGCCCTCCGACCAGATGAGGCCCTGGAGGGTCTTCAGCGGGGTCGCCTTGCGGTCCTCGTCGAGCCAGGCGTCCAGGGTCTTCACGACCGCGGCTGCGTCGGCGTGCGGGTCGCCGCTCAGCTCGCGTACCTGCGCGAGGGCCCGTGCCACCTCCGGATCACCGCTCCGCTCGGAGAGCAGTGCCGCGAAGCGAGCGCGCGAGTACGGGTACAGCACGTCCACGACGAAGCCCGTGGCGCTCGTGGTGCCCTCGATGTCGAGCACCACGGCGTCCACGTCGAATCGGAGGGCCGGGGTCGGCAGGCTCACACCGTGCCCTTGTCCGCCTCGTACCCGGCCGCGATCGTGTCGTAGTCCGGGAAGCGGGAGGAGATGGTCGCGCCGGTGAAGTTGCCGATCCAGCCGTCCTCCTCGTGGAAGAAGCGGATCGCGGTGAACGACGGGTTCGTACCCATGTCGAACCAGTGGGTGGTGCCGCGCGGCACGCCCAGCAGGTCGCCCTTCTCGCAGAAGACCGCGTGCACTTCCCCGTTCACGTGCAGGTAGAAGATGCCGGAGCCGGAGACGAAGAAGCGGACCTCGTCATCGTCGTCGTGAGTGTGCTCCTGGAGGAACTTTTCCCGCGCGGCCTTCGCCTTCGCCGGGAACTCGGGGTCGTCGCTGGGGTGCAGGCCGAGGACGTCGACCGTGGTGAAGCCCTCCTCGGCGTTCAGCTTGTCGATCTCGGGGCCGTACGCGGCGAACACGGTCTCGCTGTCGGCGTCGAACGGCACGTCCTCGCGGATCGGCCACTGCTCGTAGCGCACACCTAGCGGCTTGAGCGCCTCCGCGATCTCGGCGGGGTCCGAGGTGCGGCGGATCGGGGTCTCGGGGCCGGATTCGGACCATGTCGTCAGCAGCGTCATGGGAGCAACTCCAGGAGAAGGAAAGGAAAGTCCGGATACCGAGACGGACCGGACGTGCGGGAGGGGGAACCGTGGACGGCGCGGCAGCGGCGGACAGCGGATCAGCCGCGACACCGCGCGCCGGTACAGCGCCGCATGCCAGGCATGGGCAGCGCGTTCGCGCGGGGTGTCGTCATCGGGGCCTCACCGTGCCGGATCGGGTGCCGGTCCCGTGATGGTAACTCCCGGCCGGACGACCACCGGCTCTGACGCCTCGTCGTCTCACGTGGTGAGAAACCGCTTCCATTCTTTTGACGGACGGCTGAAAACGTTCTCATGATCTGCCTATGAAGACGCCGCTGCTCGTGCGGCGGCTGTACGTGGACCTGCTCCGGTCGACCACGGCCAGCTGTCGCTGACCTCTCCCGGAGCCCCCGCACGCCCGCCGCACGGGCGCATGCCACGTGGTGTGCAGTGGCGCATTCCTGTCCCCGCTCCGGTACAAGCCACCGTCTTCCTCCCGCGTCCCCTCTTCGCGCCACCCCTTGCACCTGGAGCCCCTCATGTCCCGTGTCCGCCTGCCCCTTGCCGCCCTCTCGCTGGCGTCCGTCTCCGCCCTGGTCCTCTCCGGCTGCTCGCAGTCCTCGGACGCCTCCACCAAGTCCGGCAGCGACACCGCCGCCTCGGCCTCGGCCGCCACCGGCAAGAAGCCCGCCCCGTTCAGCAAGGGCACGGTCAAGGTCGCCCTGGTCCGGCAGAGCGGCGCCGGCGACTACTTCGAGCAGTGGGGCAACGGCGCCAAGGCCCAGGCCAAGGCCCTCGGGGTCGACCTGACGGTGTACGACGCCCAGGCCGACAACGCCAAGCAGGCCACCGACCTCTCGTCCGCCATCAACTCCGGCGCACAGGCGATCATCGTCGACCACGGGTTTCCGGCCACGATCCAGCCGGAGATCGACAAGGCCGTGAAGAAGGGCATCAAGGTCGTCGTGTACGACGTCGACCAGACCAACAAGTCCGTCGTCAGCACCGAGCAGGACGACGCCAGCATGGCGCAGGCCGTCCTCGACGTGATGGCCAAGGCGGTCGGCGAGAACGCCAAGGTCGGCTATGTCAACGTGGCCGGCTACGCCGCCCTCGACAAGCGCGACTCGGTCTGGAAGAAGGCGCTCACCGCCAACGGCTGGACCCAGGAGTTCAAGGTCGGCAAGGTCACCGACTCGACCGCCACCGACAACGTGCCGCTGGTCTCCGCCGCGCTGACCCAGCACTCCGACGTGACCGGCGTCTTCGCGCCCTACGACGAGCTCGCCAAGGGCACCGTCCTCGCCGTGCAGAACAAGAAGCTCCAGGGCAAGGTGAAGGTCTTCGGCGCGGACGTCTCCAACGCGGACATCCAGAACATGACGGCCACCGGCAGCCCCTGGGTCGCCACCGCCGGAACCGACCCGTCCGCCGTGGGCGCGGCCGTCGTCCGCACGGCCGCGCTGGAGCTGGCCGGTCAGCTGAACAAGTCCTCGGTCGAGTTCCCGGCCGTCGCCATCACCCGGGACTTCCTGGTCAAGAACAAGATCGAGAACATGAACCAGCTGCGCACCGCCCTGCCCGCGCTGAACCTCTCCAAGGTCAGCACCGCGGACTGGATCCCCAATGTCGCCCACTGAGACGGCTCCTGAGGGGACGCCCGCGGTCGGCCTGACGGACGTCAGCATGGCCTTCGGCGGCAAGACGGTGCTCGCCGGCGTCTCGCTCGACATCGCACCGGGCAGCGTGGTCGCGCTGCTCGGGGCGAACGGCGCCGGAAAATCCACGCTGATCAAGATCCTGTCGGGCGTGCACGCCGGCCACGGTGGCGAGGTACGGGTCGCGGGGGAGCCGGTAGCTCTCCCGTCGCCCCTCGCCGCCCGCCAGTTGGGCATCCAGACGGTCCACCAGCGCATCGGCGAGGGCATCGTGCCCGGCCTCAGCGTGGCCGAGAACCTGGCCTTCGAGGAGCTGGCACAGAAACGCGGCAACCCGTTCCTGAGCGGCGCCCGCACCCTGGCCCGGGCCCGCGAGATCCAGGCGGCCCTCGGCCTGGACTGGAGCGACGCGGTCCTGCGCCAGGACGTCATCGACCTCGGCATCTCCGACCGCCAGTTGCTGATCCTCGCCCGTGCCCTGGCCACCCGCCCCCGCCTCCTCATTCTCGACGAACCCACCTCCGCGCTGTCGGCGGCCGAGGCCGAGCGCCTCTTCGCGCTGGTCGAGAAGATGCGCGACGACGGCATCGCGGTGCTCTACGTCTCCCACCGCCTCGGCGAGATCGACGCCCTCGCCGACCGGCTGGTCGTGCTGCGCGACGGCCGGCTCACCGAGGACCAGGCCAGGCCCTTCGACTGGGACACCGCCCTGCGCGCGATGCTCGCCCAGGCGCAGGAGGCCAGGACGGCCCGCCCGACACGCGAGGGCGACCAGGGCGAGACCGTCCTCTCCCTGCGCGGCGTCCGGCTCTTCGACGGCCGTGCCCCGCTCGACCTCGACCTGCGCACCGGCGAAGTCACCGGTGTCGTCGGCCTGCTGGGCGCGGGCAAGACCGAACTGGCCCGCGGCCTGTTCGGCGCCGAGCCCTTCCGCAGCGGGGCCGTCGCACTGGACGGCAAGGCCTACGCGCCGCGCCGCCCGGCCGACGCCATCCGGGCTGGCGTCCACCTGGTCCCCGAGGACCGGCACGCCGACGCGCTCGTCCCGGGCTGGTCGGTGGCGCAGAACATCTCGCTGCCGTTCCTCAAGTCCCTCTCCCTCGCGGGTCTGGTGAACCGCTCCCGCGAGGACGCCCTCGGCCGCGGCACCATCGACGCCCTCGGTGTCGTCGCCCGCGACGAGCACAGCACCGTGGAGGAACTCTCCGGCGGCAACCAGCAGAAGGTGGTCGTCGGCCGCTGGCTCGCCGAGACCCCCCGCGTCCTCATCCTGGACGAGCCGTTCCGAGGCGTCGACATCGGCGCCCGCCGCGACATCGGCCGCCGCGCCCGCGCACTGGCCGCCGAGGGCGCGGCCGTGCTCGTCCTGTCCGCCGACGTCGACGAGATCCTCGAGATCGCCGACCGGGTCGTCGTCCTCGCGGCCGGCGAGGTCCACCTCGACGCGTACGGCGAGGACGCGGAGCGCGACCGCGTGATCCAGACCATCGCCGGCTCCGTCTGAGCCCCCCGACACCGGCCGCCGAAGGAAGCAGCACCCATGACCACCACCCAGAGCACCGAGGTCCCCGCCAAGGCGGCGACCCGGCCCGCGACCTCCACCGCCGCCCGCGTCCAGAACGCCGTGATCAAGTACGGCTTCATCCTCGTCACGGTCGCGCTCTTCCTGTACTTCGCGCTGAGCGAGGGCGCCTTCCGTGAGTCGGCGACCCTCCTCGACACCCTCCGGTACGTCTCCGTCGCCGCGATCCTCGGTCTCGGCGTCACCCTCACCATGGCCGTCGGCGGCATGGACATGTCCGTCGGTGCCGTGGCCGGCCTCGGCGTCTCGGTCGCCGCCCAGGCGATGGTCGTCCACAACCAGGTCGGCATGGTCGCGATCATCGCGGTGCTGGCGGCGGGAGCCCTCGCGGGCCTGCTCAACGCACTCCTGATCGTCGTACTCAAGATCCCCGACATGCTGGCCACCCTCGGCACCATGTTCGTGATCCAGGGCGGCAAACTCATCCTGGTCGACGGCCAGTCCATCACCCCGGGCATGACGATGTCCGACGGCTCCACGGCGCCCGGCAAGTTCACCGCGGGCTTCCTGCGCATCGACCGCGGCACGGTCCTGGGGATCCCCATCTCGGTCCTGATCTTCGGCGCGCTCACGGTCGCCGCCTGGGTCTTTCTCGCCCGTACCCGCTGGGGCCGGGTCCTGTACGCCATCGGTGCCAACCCCGAGGCCTCCCGGCTGGCCGGCATCCGCGTCGGTGCCTACCGCGCCCTGGCCTACGTCATCTCCGGCATGCTCGCCTCGGTCGGCGGCCTGATCCTGGCCTCCCGCATCGGCCAGGGCGACGTGAGCGCCGGCACCTCCCAGCTCCTGGAAGCGGTCGCCGTCGCCCTCGTGGGCACCTCGGTGCTGGGCCGGGGCCGCCCGAACGTCTGGGGCACGGCCCTGGGCGCGGTCCTCATCGGCATCATCACCACCGGCTTGACCATCAAGGGCCTGCCCTACTACACGCAGGACGTCGTCGAGGGCGCCGTCCTCATCCTGGCCCTGGTCTTCAGCTTCACCCTGTCCAAGCGCCGTACCGCATAAGGAGACCGAGACGATGGGTTACCGCATCCTGGACACCGGCGACATCCCGGGCTACCTGCGCGAGCGCGGTCACTGGGACGACCTCGACGACATCCTCGTCCGCGAGGTCTCCGACGGCAATCTCAACCGGGTGTTCCTGGCTTCGAACGGCGCCGGTACCCGCAACCTCGCCGTGAAGCAGGCCCTGCCCTGGGTCCGTGTCGCCGGCCCCTCGTGGCCGCTGAGCCCCGACCGTTCCGACGCCGAGGCCCGCGCTTACGAGCAGATCGCCAAGGTCGCCCCGGACAAGATCCCCGCGATCCACGGCTACGACGCCGAGAACCACGCCCTCGTCATGGAAGACCTGTCCGACCTGCAGGTCCTGCGCACTCACCTGAACGAGGGCGGCTCCTACGGCCCGGACGCCTCGGCCCGCATAGGCGAACTCGTCGCGCAACTCTCCTTCGCCACCAGCGACTTCGGCATGCCCTCCGCCGAACGCAAGAGCCTGATCGCCACCTCCGTCAACCCCGAACTCTGCAAGATCACCGAGGACGTGGTGCTGTCGGAGCCGTACCTCGAGCACGAGCACAACCACTGGCACCCCGGACTCGACGACCTCGCCGCCGAGTTCCGCGCGGACACCCGGCTGCGCACCGAGGTCGCCGAACTCCGCCACGTCTTCATGACGAGCGGTCAGGCGCTGCTCCACGGCGACCTGCACAGCGGTAGCGTCATGGTCGGCCGACGGGACGGCGCCGAGGTCGTCCGGGTCTTCGACCCCGAGTTCTCCTTCGTCGGACCGATCGGCTTCGACCTCGGCCTGTACTGGGCGAACGTCCTCGTCTCCGAGGCCCGCGCGCACGCGCTGGGGGCCGAGCGCGATCACGCCGAGCAACTGCGCCTGAGCTGGGAGGGGTTCGAGGCCGAGTTCCGCCGCCGCTGGCCGTCGCGGGTCGACACCTTCTTCGACGACGCCTATCTGGAGCGGTTCCTGCGCCGGGTCTGGACGGAGTCGGTGGGCTTCGCGGGTACGGAGATCATCCGCCGTGTCATCGGCTTCGCCCATCTCACCGACCTGACGACACTGCCCGACCCCCTCCAGGTGACCGCCTCCCGCCATGCCCTGCTGATGGGCCGCGAACTCGTCGTTCGCCGCGCCGAACTGGGCGACCCCGAGTCCATCCGCGCCCTCAACGCCAGCCTCACCTCACGCGGCCTGTCGAACCATCGGCGGGCGGCGGTCTGACCGGGCTGTCGGTCGGAGGCGAGGGTCTCGGTGCCGGCGCGGCGCCGGTGAAGTCGTAGGCACGGGTGGTGGATTCCTGCGCGGTTCCACGCATTCCGTCGCGGAGCCGCGGTGCTCGGGCGGTGGTTTGGCTCCTCGCACTCGATGCGGTCGAGGGCCGCGTTCACCGTCGCCGCGGTGCCGCCGAGGTCCTGGATGGTGACCGAATCCAAGGGTCTCGCCGTGGATCTGGATAACCGCTACCGAGCGGCTCGCGCTGGCGGTCAAGGCTCGGTGGGCCGATGAGGAGGGTCGCCGTCGGTGAGGCGTTCCCGAGGGTGTGGAGCCGGTGGGGCGGAGGATGGTGGGCGGAAGCGGTTGCGGGGGCAGCCGTAGAGGGCGTAGGCGGACCAGGTCGGGTCGCCGCGTTCGTAGGCGTCGAGCCTGGCGTGCCGGAGGGCTTCTCCGACGGGCATGCCTTCCCAGAGAGTGGTGTAGAAGACTTCGGCGAAGAGGCGGGAGCCGGTGTCGAATACTGGCCAGAGACTGCCGAGATAGTTGCCGGCGCCTGCTGCGAGGAATGCCGCGGCGATACCCGTCCACAGGACACCGTCCGAGGACGTGGTCGGGGTGAGCAGCCCCGATTCGCAGGCGTTTCCGAACACGAGCGGGTGGGCGCCGAGGACTGCGGTGAATGTGCTCGCGGTGAGGATGCCTTCACGGAAGACCAGGCCGCTTCGGTCGGGGTCGTCGCTGACGAAGCGGCAGTGCCCGGCGAAATGGAGGACGGCGGCGCCGGGGGCCGTCTGGAGGAAGCCGGTGAGGTCGTCGACCAAGCGGACGTGGACACGGGGCTGGGCGGCGAGTTGGTCGCGCAGGGCGAGGATCTCGGCCCGCGCGTCGGGGACGGTCTTGTCGGGGATGGCGTCGGAGCAGTCGGCGAGGACCGCGTGGACGTTGACGGGCCGGGTGATGTCCTCGGAGAGAGCGGCGCGGGCGATGAGCAGAGCCGTCGAAGCCAGGTCAGGGCCTGCGAGCCTGCCGAGGGCGAAGCGGGTGGCGAGCGGTGGAGCTCCGATGAGTTCGATGGGGAATCCGGCGAAGGGGGTGACCAGCGAGACATAGGTGGGCGACAGCAGATCCAGGTCGGCCAGGGTCGCGGGAAAGAGGTCGGCGAGTTCTGTGGGCAAGGTGTCGGCTTCTTCGGCGAGGAAGTCGCGGGAGACCGGACTGCGGCTGTTGCCGGATCCGGCGGTGGCCAGCGTTTCGGCCCGGCCTCCGATGAGTGGGTCGATGGGTTCGGCCATGAGATAGAGCGGGGCGTTGAGCGAGGCGGCATAGTTCGCGGCGAGGTAGGCGTACGGTCGTTGGGCCGGGTCCCGCGGGCCGAGCAGGACGTAGTCGGCGGGGCCGGTCTCTGCGAGGAGTTCCGTGCTGCCGACCAGGTGCGGATGGGTGCGTGGCAGGTCGGCGATCCGGCGTCCGTGGTCCTCACGCGCCAGCTCTTGGAACATGAGCGCTATCGCGGCGGGATCCTCGGGAAGCGGCAGAACGGTCCACGGGCCGCTAGGCACGGTGCCGGTGAGTGATTGCCGGATATGGACCTCGGGCGGGTTCAGGTGCTCCAGCAGGGCGAACGACTCGTCGTTCGGGGGGAGGACGAGTGCTCCGGTGAGGCGGGCGTGGGGGAGCGCGGCGATCGCGGCGGGTTCGTCGTGGTGGCGGATGTGGACGGGACGGCGTGCCATGGTCGCGTGCAGGACCTCAAAGACCGACGCCGTCTGCGGTGAGGAGTAAAGGACTGCCTGACCGTGCACGCCGGTGCCCAGGAGGGACACGTAGCGGTCGAGGTAGGTGTCCCATTCGACCGGTCCGTCGAACAGGATCTTCAGCAGGCGTGCCCCGACCGGGTTGCCTTTGGTGTTGATGTAAGTGGGCCGTCCTTCGAGTACGACGGGGACGTTCTCGGTGTCCCGCCGCCGGGCGGCTGCTAGGTCGAGGCCGATCTGTGCGGCCGCCGCGGCCAGGTCGCGGGGGACGATTACGATCTGCAGGTGGTCGGCGGGCCGGTAGGCCGTGTTCGCCGAGGACGCGGCGCGCAGGAGATAGCGGGCTCCGGGCGCTTCCTCCAGCCGCTGGACGAAGGTGGCCTGCGCTTGCGCGGCGCGATCAGCCTCGTCCGGTTCCACCAGCCAGAGCAGGCCTCGTCGCGCGTCGAACAGGTCACTGAGCAGCCCGATGGCGTCGTCGATGTCGTCGGGGACACCGACCAGGACGATCTCCCGTGGCCGGACTTCGTTGAGAAGGCTCCTGGCGCCGGTGTCGAGTCGGTCGCGGAAGTAGTAGAGCGGGCTGAAGGTGTGCACGGCGTTGGCGGGGAAGCTGATGC
This sequence comes from Streptomyces sp. NPDC051105, assembly GCF_040682795.1. Taxonomy (NCBI): domain Bacteria; kingdom Bacillati; phylum Actinomycetota; class Actinomycetes; order Kitasatosporales; family Streptomycetaceae; genus Streptomyces; species Streptomyces sp. NPDC051105. The sequence continues at coordinate 29,301 of NZ_JBFBBR010000002.1, forward strand.
TCGGTGTTGCGTGGGTGAAGGACGCGGCGCAGACCGACGCCGCGGTGCTGCCGTCGTCCTTGACGATGAAGGCGGCGTCGGAGGAGGCGATCCGTGGGGTGCTCTTGATGAGAAGGTCGATCTCGCGGGTGCGCATGATCAGTCCGTGATCCTCGGCCAGCACCTCTCCGGCTTCGGCGAAGGGGACGCCGACCTCGATGGTGATGCCCTGCTCGCCGAAGACCAGCACGTGGACGTCGTCGGTGACGTTGCCAGTGGCGCTGGTGTCCAAGGTGCCGGAGATCGGGTCGTACAGACCCTGATAGGGCATGTTCAGGCCGATGGCGGTATCGCCGTTGCCGCCGTGGGCGAGGTTCACCAGCCAGGTCTCCCAGGTTCCGGTCGGGAGCCGGAAGGCCTCGAAGGAGACGGGGGTGCTGCCTATGGTGCCGGTGCCGCGGGCGACGAGTACCTCGCCGGGCAGGTCGTCCCAGGAGACCATGGGCGACAAGTGGCGCAGGGAGTTCAGGCTGACCGTCCGGAGATGGTGGACGTCGCGCCGCTCGCAGCGCAGTTCGTCGATGCGCAGCCCCGTGATCTGGACAGCGCGTTGCAAGGATGGCAGGACGAGCGAGAGCCGGTCGTCGTCGGGCTCGACGAACAGCCCGTTGACCAGGAGACCGTCGGCACGCCGTTCGAACTCGTGAGACAGTCGGTAGGGGAGTGCCAGGGCCCTGAGCAGCGGAGATCGGCTACGCCCGAGGTTCTGCAGCATCCGGGAGGCGAGGCTGAGCTGGTCTTCGCCCGCGCTGCCGATGGCGTGCGCGTCAACCAGGGCGAGCGCCTGCCAGAGCGGCCGTAGCTCGGCGACTTCGGACAGTTGGTCGGGGAAGGCGGCGAACATGCCGGAGTCTTCGAGTGCGTCGGTGAGTTCGACCAGGAGCGCGAGCGCGTGACGGGCATGTGCGCGGGGGATACCGTTGCGCCATTGCCCGAGGCTCCACAGACGGACGGCGGCCTCGACGCAGGTCAGGACCAGGGTGGGATTGCCCCCGACGGCGATCCGGGCCGCGTGGGAGATACTAGCCAGGGCGCTGCCCGCCCAGTCGCTGAGTAGCCAGTCCGTCCTGATGTGATCGCCTGCGAAGGCGCGCAGCCAGTCGTAGAACGCTTTGGTCAGATCTCCGCCGGCCCAGTAGCGTTCTAGCGCGTACCGGTCGCACAGATCCATGGTGACGGCGGCCGCCTTGAGCAGGATGGCGGCCTGGTGCTCCGGGGAGCCGCTCTGGTCCGCAAGTTCGGCCGCGTGGTGGTAGGCCTCCAGAGCCGACCGATACCAGTGTGCGGACTCCACCGGCTTGTGGTCGATCGTCTGGGCGTCATAGGTGGCCAGGGCGAGGGCCATGCGGGTCGCGCCGAGGTTGCTGTAGTCGATGAACCGGGTGTCGCCTCCTCTGCCGACGTTCTCTTCGTCGATGCGGGTGGCTTCGAGGAACAGGTCATGAGCTTTGTGGAGTGTGGTGATCCGTTCGTCGTCTTGGTGCATTTCAGCGACGGTCATTTGGCACAGCGCCAGGTTGTTGGCGCGGGTGGAGTAGGTGAGCGGTTCGTGGTCGGGGTCGGTGCGCAGCAGCGTCTCGGCGAGGAGGTCGGCCGCGAGCTGGAGAACCTCGCGCGAGGCCCGGTGGTCGGAGAAGTGGGCGGCCATGGCATGCCCGAGGTTGGCCGCGGCGTTCAGGACGAGCCGGTGGCCCGCTCGCTGGGGGCCGCGGACGGCGGCCAGCAGACCGGGGCCGAACCGCACGCCCTGCCGGAGGATCTGAAGGGCCAGGCCCTCGCCGAGATCCGGGTGGAGTTCGATGCTCGAGCTCAGGGCGAGGCCCAGGTATCCGGCGGTCAGCAGCGAAGGCAGGCCTGCGGGGTCCCGGCGTTCGTGTTCGTCGAGTTCGGCACTCAGCAGGATCGAGGCACGCGCCCAATCCTGCTCGCCGAGCATGCGCAGGGCCTCTTCGGACAGGAATTCAGGGACGTCAAGGACGTCTTGTGATGGGAGGTCGGGCTCGTTGGCGGGGCGCGACTCGTCGGGGCGGTTCTGGCCGCAGACCCGTGACAGCGCGGTCTGCAGGGGCCGGTGCCCGATCGCCCCGGCGGCCCTGGCACCGAATTCCGCGATCGCGTCCGCTTCGGCCGGCGCGCCCTGGGCCGTCATCTCTTCCAACAGGTGCAGCAGTACGTCGATGGCCCGGTCCTGGACGCGCCAGTCCACGAGATCGCAGATCGTGATCAGCTCGATCAGTGCATGGGCCCGCTCGGCCGCAGAGGGCCGGGCCAGGGCGTCGGCGAGCGCCGCTTCGAGGCAAGGGTCGGCGTCCGGGTCGTGGCGTGCCACGATCGCGGCGAGCCTGATCTCCAGGTGCGGCTCGTCCGGGGTCCATCGCGGCAGGGAGTCCAGGACCGCCTCGATCTGCTCCTGGGATACGGCGGCGTCGACGCGGGACACGACGTCGCGGGCCCGGGAACTCTGGGCCGCTGTGACGTATTGCTCGGCCGCCGCGGCCCATTCGGCCTCATCGAGCTGGTGGCGCAGGGGGATCAGGTCTCCGACGAGCCATTCCACGTCGTCGTCGGTGTCAGGCTCCCACAGCTCGGCTCTCAGGCCTTCGACCAGTGCCACCTGTTCGGCCAGCCGGTCGGGGGCATCGAGCGCATCGACGGCACTATCGATCAGGTCGCGCACCCGCTGGTCCCGCGACTGTGTTTCGCTGAAGTTGCTCAGTCTTCCGTCGGCGCCCACGTTCTCCAGGAGCAGGGAGCCGTGACGCACGCCTATGTCGTGCATCTTGGCCAGGCTGGCGGCGAGCTTCTGGATCGTCTGTGAACGGTCCTGGGACGGATCCGCAGGCGGCTGGCTCGGCCGGTTCAGAACCCGGTATCTTGCCCTCAATCGGAGGGCCAGCGGCCACTTTCCGCGTTTGCCGGCCGCCGCGGTGAGGAGCGTGAGGCCGTCCTGGAATCGCAGTCCCGCGGTTTCGGCGAGCGCTGAGAGCCCGGTCTGGTCCGCTGCGGCCATCAGCTTTTCGACCTGGTCGAGGAGCCGTTCGCACCGGGGCCAGTCCACGGCCTCAGGTGCGCGTGATGAGCGTGGCCGGGTGCCTGCGCCGACGATGAAGACCGGCAGCAGCGACAGGGCATCAGAGGGATTCGGCGGACGCTCCTCGATCATCGTGAGGAAATGCGAGGTGTCCCAGTCGGGTGTCTGGACGGGGCCGGTCAGGGCTTCGATATGAGAGGGGGCCCCGAGCGCGGGGAGAAGGCGGACCACGTCGAGGAGCGCGGCGAGCTGGTGCCAGCCCGCCTCGGCGACCCGGGCGCGGAGGTCAGCGGCGCGCAGAGCGGCCGTGACGCCGTCCGGCAGCGTCATGCATTCCACGGCGGCCTCGAACAGAGCGGCGTCCGGGCCACCGATCCCCGGTGGCGGATCGTCCGTGCCCTGGTCGAGGGCGTCTCGGAACCAGCCGGCAGCCTGCTCCCGGTCAGAAAGGCACATGGGTGTAGACCTCCCGAGGAGGGTCGCCAGCGTAGATCTCGTGCAGGACCATGTCGTGCAGGGGCGGCATCCACAGGCGCGTGCCGGGCACGAGCAGCAGCTCGGGGACGTCCGCCAGGCCCGTCAGGGCGGTTTCCGCACGGTGGAGGGCCAACTCAGGTGCTGCGGTGACCGTGGCGAGGACGGTGTCGCCCGGGTAAAGACCTGTGACCAGGGTGAGCCCTTCGGGAGCCAGTGTGATCCCGTCGACGGTCGCCAGGGCGGCGTCCCGGTGGGAGGCGCCGAGGCTCCGCGCGGCGTGGAGGACGGGGGCGAACTCCCTTTCGAGGTCGATCGGGCCGTCGAGCAGCCGGGCGCGGACCTCGCACGCGGACCGGGCGAGCTCCACGACGTCAGGGAATCCGAGCAGCCGCGGCGGGAGCTCGTTGTGGAGGAATGCCTCGGCTTCGGCGAACCTGGCCCACTGCGGCTTGGTTTCCGCTGCCCAGATCCGGCTGGCCTCGGGCACAAAGAACGCGGGATGACCTCCGCCCGCCGTGGCGCTGGCCAGGGCCATCGCCATCAGCCCCTCGTAGGATGCGAGTTCGTCAGAGGGTGTCCCGAGGTTGCTCAACCTGCGGTCGATGCTGTCGAGGTGGCCGGCCAGACCCGCGTCGAGTAACTGGCGGGTGATCGCGTCAGGGAGACCGTAACGGGGCACGTCCGCTGGAGGATCGGCTTCCTCGTACAGGAACAACAGTCCCAGATCGCTGAGGTACTGCAGCAGGGGAAGTTCATCGACGAACGACACAGGTGCGAAGCTGACGAGCTGGTATTCGGGGATCTCATACGGGTGGCGGTGGGGGACGATCGCCCCTCTGCGGATCTCTTCCGCAATGAGGTTGACGAGGTCGCCCGGGTAGCCGACCTCGCCGTGCAGGACTGCCAGGACGGTGAGCCGCCGCGTGGGCATCCACCAGGCCAGCCCGTTCCGGTCCTCGAAGATCTTGAACAGCAGGCGGGCGAGCCTGCGGTCGGCATACGCCCTGGGGGCCTGCCGCCTATGCATCGGGGGAATTCTTCGGCAGGTCGGTGCGGACTTCGAGGATCGAGGTCGTCCATTCGTAGACCTCTTGCGGCGCGTCGCCGAAGTCGCGGCGCAGCGCCAGGGTCTCCAGGATTCCTCCGCCCACTGCGCGGACGGGAGGGTGTACGCCGTCGAGGACGGGAAGCTCGAAGGCGTCACTGGAGAACCGGCGTTCGGCGGCCACCACCTTGAGCCAGTCACGGACTTCCGGTTCGACACGGGAGAGCCGTTCGCGGGGGATCGACACACTCACCGGTCGGCCTCCGTGGGCGACCGCGGTTCCGCCCGCCGGAATGTGGTCGCCGGAGAAGAGCCCGGCATGGCAGCGATAGCGGTCGGTCAGATTGAGCAGCACGACGAACAGCGGCCGGTCGCTCAGGTTGTGAAGGTAGACGTAGACCTGGGGTGCCTGGTGGGCCGAGGGGTAGGGCAGGTGGACGGCGCCGTCTACCGCCGGCGTCAGGGGTGCGCGGGTACCGGGCCGCGGTGGGGATTCCCCGGGGAGCGCCGTGAGGAGTTCCACCGAGACCGATCCCGGAAGGCGGGTGAGGGGATTGTCGAGCCTGCGCAGCGTGTGCCACCGGGCGAGGTGGTCCAGGCGCGACACGGTGCGCCTGGCTCCAGCGGGAGTCGCGGGGGAGGGAGCCGCCAGCGGTGTGCCGTCTGCCCGCGTGACGGTGAGGGTGTCGGAGGTGGCCAGCACGAGGAACCGGTCGCCTTCGGGGCCGGGATCCGTGCCCTCCGCGGTATGCACGGATCCGCCGAGCGCTTCGCGCACCAGGGCGATCGCTGTCGGATCCCCCTGGAGATCGACAGACGCCGGCGGCAGGGGGACCCCGACAATTCGCACCGGATGGCGGTCGCCCGGCTCCAGCCCGTCGGCGCCGGCGACGCGGGAGCGGACGGGCTCGACTTCGGTCACCGTCACCCGGGAGGGCGGAGCCGTGCCCGTGACCGCAAGTGTTGTGGTGAGTTCGCCTATCGGTGGCACGATGCCGTGGACCGAGCCGGCGTTGAGCCACCAGGACCCCCGGTAGCTCTCCACCAGCAGGTCGAAGACGGGAGGCGTGGCGATCCCGCCCAGCACGGGCTGGTCGAGATCGTCCGGTTCGGCGGCGAAGGCCACCGGATCCTGGCCGTGAACCCGGTCGCGGACACCCACCGCGGCCGACCCGATCAGGTCGCGGTAGGTGGCGGAGCGGCCGAGCCGGGACAGGGCCCGTTGGAGGACGACCGAGAAGACCCCGCGGACGCTTCCCCCGATCCGCATCTCGGCGGCCGTCTGCCCGGACTCGCAGGCGGCCAGGCTCACATGCCGGGCTGTCTGCGGCAGGGCCCCTGCGGCGAGCGCCGCTCGGACACCGGGGGCATAGGACGACAGGGGGCGTGGTCGGGTGACCGGGGAAGCGGCACGGATTCGCAGCCGGCCGTGGGCCTCCCGTGTGGCGCCACCCGAATGGCAGGAGTCGAGGACCGCGAGGACGTGTGCTCCACCCGCCGCGACCCCGCCGAGCAACTCGTTGAGTTCCTTGTCGGCGAGATCTGGCAGGCCGCCAGTTCGGCTGTCGGCACACACCAGCGTCTGCTGGAATCCGCTGGGCTCCAGATGCCAGAACCGCTCCTCCACCGGTTCCTGCGAGCCGTGACCGGCGAAACAGAAGAGCGCTGTATCGCCCGGCCCCGCCTGTGTCAGGTGCCGAGTGAACCCGTCCATGACGTTCTCGCGGGTCGCGTCCGCGTCGAGGAGGACATGCGCTCGCAGCCCTCGCGGCCCGGCGAGCGCCCCGAAGTGCTCCGCGAAGGCCCGCACGTCCGCCACACACCCCCGCAGCGGCGGGACCGGTCCGCTGTACTCGTCGATCCCCACGAAGAGTGCGTACAACGCCATGCGGTCAGTATCGCCGCCTCCGGACACCGATGACGGGAAAACGGGTGATTCCGGTCGGGGCCCACCCCACCCACGCCGGCCGACCATGTCCGGGCGCTGGGTATGGACTTCGGCCTTGGCTGACGGCAGCCCCGGACGACTGGCTCACGGTGCCCGGCGCCGTCCTGGCCACCGCCGGTCTGCCGATGCCCACCCCCAACCCGGCGCAGGCGCTCCTCGTCGAGGTCCGCCGCCAGAAATGAAGGCCCCTGCCGCACCGGGAGTTCGGTTCTCCGGCACCGGTCCGTAGTGGCCGGGTGCGAGGGTGCCGTGCGGGTCCAGCGTGTGCTTGATCCTGCGCAGGAGCTGCTGTGCGTCGGCGCCGCGTACGCCGGCACCTTGCTCGCGCGTGCGCACATTGCGGTGGCCGCAGAGGCTCGCGTCTGTTCAGTCGGCCTGCGCTCCGGGTGCTCCCGCCCGCAGTCCGTCCATGACCAGGTCGAAGAGGCGGGCGGCTCGCGTTTCCCAGTCGCCCTGCGGATCGATCGTGAACAGGCCGACGATGGCGAGGAAGAAGTCGTCCGCGGTGACGCCGGGGCGGATGGTACCCGCCTTCTCGGCGGCGCGGAGCAGGAGTTCGGACGCGGCGGTCACCGGCGTGTACTCGGGCTTCGCCGCCGTGCCCGTGACCTGGCGGATCGCGTCGGCCAGACCGGCCTTGGCCATGGCGAACCGGGCGAGCCGGTCCATCCACTCACGCAGGGCCCGGTCGGGCTCCCGGGTCTCGAGCAGGTGGGTCGCGTAGTCGGCGACCTGCTGCATCTCGTGGCGGTAGATCTCCAGGACGAGCGCCTCGCGGTTGGGGAAGTTGCGGTAGAACGTTCCCTGGCCCACCCCCGCCTTCTTGGCGATCGTACTCAGCGGGGCGTCGGCGCAGCGGGTCAGTTCGGCCAGGGCCACTTCCAGGATGCGTTCGCGGTTGCGCTGCGCGTCGGAGCGCAGCGGTGCGTCCTTCTTCTCCGGCACTCGTGCCCTCCTCGCGGGCTCGCGGAGGGGCCCGGCCTTGCTAAGCGGACAGCTGTCCGGTACGTTCCCTGGTAACGGACAGCTGTCCGGTTGGATCCATGATAGCCCTGGCCGAGCTGATCCAGCCACGTACTGAACTGCTTCTTTGTCTCCCGGTGCACCCCGATTCTCCAATACGCCTGCGTGCCGGACCGCCTTCTCGGCGCGTTCCGGATCTGCGAAAGAAGGCTGATCATGACTCCAGCCGGTCCCTCGACGCACAGCGCCGTCACCCTGAACATCAACGGCGAGAAACACTCCCTGTCCGTCGACCATCGCACCACCCTCCTCGACGCCCTGCGCGAGCGGCTTGGTCTCACCGGTACCAAGAAGGGCTGCGACCAGGGGCAGTGCGGGGCCTGCACGGTTCTGGTCGACGGCCGCCGGGCCGTGGCCTGTCTGCAGCTGGCGGTGGCCGTCGAGGGGCGGGAGATCACCACCGTCGAAGGCCTGGCCGACGGCGATCGGCTGCACCCTGTGCAGCAGGCCTTCCTCGACCTCGACGGCTACCAGTGCGGTTACTGCACACCTGGCCAGATCTGCTCGGCCGTCGCGGTGATCGAGGAGCACGCGGCCGGCTGGCCGAGCGCCGTCACCGGCGACGTACGGCCCGAGGCGGGGCCGCCGCCCCTGACCGCCGAGGAGATCCGCGAGCGGATGAGCGGCAACCTGTGCCGCTGCGGTGCGTATGTGTCGATCGTCCAGGCGGTCGCCCAGGCGGCAGCGGCCCAGACGGAGACCACGGAGGCGGCGGCATGAGGGAGTTCGGCTATCAGCGTGCGCGCGACGTCTCCGGCGCGGTCGCGGTGCTCGACGCCGATCCCGACGCGAGGTTCCTCGGCGGCGGCACCAACCTCGTCGACCTCATGAAGACCGGCGTCGAGCGGCCCGCCCGGCTCGTCGACATACGTGAACTGCCCCTGGACCGCATCGAGTCGACGCCCGACGGCGGCCTGCGGATCGGGGCTACCGTCACCAACAGCGACCTCGCCGCCCACCCCGAAGTGCGACGCCGTTACCCGGCGTTGACGCAGGCGGTGCTGGCCGGCGCCTCGGGCCAACTGCGCAACATGGCCACGGTCGGCGGGAACCTGCTCCAGCGCACCCGCTGCGGCTACTTCGCCGACGTGACCCAGCCGTGCAACAAGCGCACCCCCGGCAGCGGTTGCCCCGCCATCGCGGGCGAGCACCACAACGCCGCGATCCTCGGCGCCTCCGACCACTGCGTGGCCGTACACCCGTCGGACATGGCCGTGGCGCTCACCGCCTTCGACGCCGTCGTGTCGTACGAAACGGCCGACGGGCCCGGCGAGACGCCGCTGGCCGAGTTCTATCCGCCGGTCGGTGACAGCCCGCACCGGGAGACCGCCCTGCCGCAGGGCGCGCTGATCACCAGTGTCACCCTGCCGCCCGCGCCGGTCGTCTCCCGCTACCGGAAGGTGCGGGAGCGGGCCTCGTACGCGTTCGCGATCGGGTCGGTCGCCGCCGCGCTGGACGTCGAGGCGGGAGCGGTACGCGAGGTGCGGCTCGCGCTCGGAGCGGTCGCGTCGCGGCCTTGGCGGCCCCTGCGGGCCGAGCGGGTGCTCAAGGGCGCGCCGGCCGATGCCCGCGCCTTCGCCGCCGCCGCGGACGCCGAACTGGCCGCGGCCCGGCCCCTGCCGCACAACGGATACAAGGTGACCCTGATGCGCAACCTCGTGGTGGCCGTGCTGACCGAACTCGCGGAGGAGGCGGCCCGATGACCACCGTCACCCCCCTGAAGGGCTCCGTCGGCACGGCGCACACCCGCGTGGAGGGGCGGGACAAGGTCACCGGCGCCGCCCGGTACGCGGGAGAGATCCCCTTCGCCGAACTCGCCCATGGCTGGCTGGTGTTGTCCACGGTCGCCCGCGGCCGCGTCCGCGCCGTGGAGGCCGACGCCGTCCTGGCCATGCCCGGCGTCCTCACCGTCCTGCACCACGGGAACGCCCCGCACCTGGAAACCGACTACGCCGGGATCATGGGGAACAAGCCCGACCCGTCCGTCGCGCTCTTCCAGCACGACCGGGTGCCGCACGCGGGCTGGCCCGTGGCGCTGGTCGTCGCCGAGACCTCCGAGCAGGCCAGGGAGGCCGCGGAGGCGCTCGTGGTGCACTATGACCGGGAGCCGCACGACATCGCGTTCGGCGGCGGACGCCCGGACGCGTACGTCGTGGCGGACGTGCCCCACGCCGCGGCCGTGACCGCGAAGGGCGACCTGGAGGCCGAACTCGCCCGCTCCGCCGTCGTCGTGGACGCCGAGTACACCACGCCCGAGGAACACCACAACCCGATGGAGCCGCACGCGGCGACCGCCCACTGGGACGGCGGCCGCCTCGAGGTCGTCGACTCCAACCAGGGCGCCATCTGGGTGAGGGGCGAACTCGCGAACCTGTTCTCGCTCGACCCGGACTCCGTGCGCGTACGCTCCGAACACATCGGCGGCGGCTTCGGGTCCAAGGGCGTCCGCGCCCACCAGGTGGCCGCCGTCATGGCCGCGACCCTCCTGCGCCGGCCCGTCCGCGTCGTCCTGACCCGCCGTCAGATGTTCTCCCTGGTCGGCTACCGCAGTCCCACGGCACAGCGCGTCAGGCTCGGCGCCGACCCCGACGGACGGCTGCGCGCACTGGAGCACCAGTCGCTGAACCTCTCCTCGACGGTGCACGAGTTCCTGGAACCCAGCGCCACGCCGGCCCGGGTGCTGTACGACGCCCCGGCCCACCACACGGCCCACCGGATCGTACGGCTCGACGTGCCGACCCCGACCTGGATGCGCGCGCCGGGCGAGGCACCGGGGTCGTTCGCGCTGGAGTCGGCGCTCGACGAGCTGGCCGAGAAGTGCGGCGTCGACCCGATCGACCTGCGCGCCCGCAACGAGCCCGGGACCGGGCCCGTCTCCGGGCTGCCCTTCGCCGGCCGCGGACTGATCGCCTGCTTCCGGGAGGGCGCCCGACGGTTCGGCTGGGCGGACCGCGATCCACGTCCCGGCCTGCGGCGCGACGGCCGCTGGCTGCTCGGCACCGGAACGGCGGCGGCGACCTTCCACGCCGGGGCCGTTCCGTCCACGGCGGCCGTGACCGCGGAGGCCGACGGCGGCTTCACCGTCCGCATCTCCGCGGCGGACCTCGGCACCGGCGCACGTACGGCCCTCACGTTGATCGCCGCCGACGCGCTGGAGGTGACGCCGGACCGCGTCCAGGTCCTGATCGGGGACAGCGACTTCGGGCCGGCCATGATCGCGGGCGGCTCGATGGGCACCAGCTCCTGGTCCTGGGCGGTCACCGCGGCGGCCGACGAACTGCGCGAGCGGCTCGCCCTGGGCGGCGGCATCCCTCCGGGGGGCATCACCGTCCGCTCGAACACAGCGGAGGCCATCGCCGCACTCCCGCAGAAGGAACGGCACTCCTACGGCGCCCACTTCGCCGAAGCCGCCGTCGACGTCACCACCGGCGAGGTGCGGGTCCGCCGGATGCTCGGCATTTTCGCGGCGGGCCGGATCATCAACCCGCTGACCGCCCGCAACCAGTTCGTCGGCGGCATGATCTGGGGCATCTCCATGGCCCTGCACGAGGAGGCGGTCCGGGACCGGGCTTCGGGCGCCCACATCGGCGCCGACCTCGCCGGCTACCACTTCGCGGCCAACGCCGACGTCCCCCTCGTCGAGGCGGACTGGCTGGCCGAGGACCCGGACGAGGACGACCCCCTCGTCATCAAGGGCATCGGCGAGATCGGCATCGTGGGCGCCGCGGCGGCGGTCGGCAACGCGGTCTGGCACGCGACCGGCGTACGCCATCGCAGCCTGCCCATCCGCCCCAACCGCGTCCTGCAGGCAGGCCGAGATGCTTGACCTCGCCGCGGAGTTGAGCAAGTGGGCCGGGGAGGGCCGCGACTTCGCCGTCGCCACGGTGGTGTCCGTCAGCGGCAGCGCGCCGCGCCCTCCCGGCGCCGCACTCGCGGTCGACAGCGCGGGCACGGCGATCGGCTCGGTCTCCGGTGGATGCGTGGAGGGGGCGGTGTACGACCTGTGCGTACAGGTCCTCGATGACGGCGAGCCGGTCCTCGAGACATTCGGCTACAGCGACGAGGACGCTTTCGCGGTGGGCCTGACGTGCGGTGGAGTGATCCGGATCCTGGTCACTCCGGTGACGCGGGACGCACCGGACAGAGAGCTGTACGAGGCGGCGCTGGCGTCCGCGGCCCGGGGGGAGCCGACGGCACTGGCCAGGGTGATCCGTGGGCCGGCCGAACTTCTCGGCACGCCTGTGCACGCACCCACCCCGGGGCACGGCGCGGTGCCCTGTGCGGCTCCGCCGCGCGGGCGCGACAGGCCGCCACGGACCCGCGGCGTATCCACGGCCTTCCCCGTGGATCACATCACCGCCGAGGCTCTGGCCACGCTGACCGCCGGAGGCACCCGCATCCTCGACATCTCGGAGGACGGCACCCACTGCCCCGGCGGCCTCACCCTGTTCATCGAGACCCGTGTCCCACCACCCCGCATGATCGTCTTCGGGGCGATCGACTTCGCCGCCGCACTCGTGCGGGCCGGAAAGCTCCTCGGCTACCGCGTGACCGTGTGCGACGCCCGCCCCGTCTTCGCCACCCGGGCCCGTTTCCCCGATGCGGACGAGGTCGTGGTCGACTGGCCGGACCGCTACCTCCTGAGTACGGAGACCGACGCGCGCACGGTCCTGTGCGTGCTGACCCACGACGCCAAGTTCGACGTACCCCTGCTGGAGGCGGCCCTACGGATGCGGGTCGCCTACGTCGGCGCGATGGGCTCCCGCCACACGCACGCCGACCGGGAGCGCAGGCTGCGTGAAGTCGGCCTGGATGATGCGGAGTTGGCCCGGCTCCGGTCGCCCATCGGCCTCGACCTCGGCGCCTGTACGCCCGAGGAGACGGCGCTGTCCATCGCGGCGGAGATCGTCGCGATGCGGCGGGGCGGCACGGGCACACCACTGACCGGTTCGGAGACACCGATTCACCGGGGCACGGCGGAGTGGGGCGTGCTGGCGAGCCCGGCAGCCGGCCGGGCACCCTCGCCGAGGTCATCGAGCGTCCGGCCGTAGGCCGCGAGGACCGGGACGCATTCGGCGGCGCCGGCGAGGCCGTGTACGTTCCCGCCGGGACACCCGTCCAGGAGCGGAAGGCGAAGTACCCCTGCGTCCACGGCGAGGAGAAGGACGCATCCGCCGACGAAGGCGTTGCGCGGCTGTCACCTGCCCCAGATCTTCCGGTACGCCTGCCGGTAGCCCGACGGGTCCCAGGCCGAGGCCCCGGCGCTGTTGGCCGCCGTGGAGACGTGCACAGGTGCGACGTAGCCGCTGGCCGGACGGCCGGAGAAGGCGCGATTGAACTCGTCGGCGATCTGCCAGCCCTGCAGCGACAGCGGCTCGGGGACGGTGGCCGCCTGGTACTGGTCGCCGTTGATGCGCTGGAAGGCGGACGGGTCGCCGTCGCCTGCGCCGATGTTGAAGGGCGGGCCTGCGCCCTTCTCGCCGGCCGCGCGGAAGGCGGGGGCGGCGTCGGCGAAGTACAGGTCGTTGATCGCGACGGAGTAGCTCCACCGGCTTCCGAAGCGGGCGAGGAGGGTGGAGACCTCTCTGGCGGTACGGCTGCTCGCGTCCGGGATCGGGATGTTCTCGTACGCCAGCAGCCGCACGCCCGCACAGGCGGCCAGCCCCTTCCTGATCAGCTCGGACTTGTGGTGGGCGAACGGGATCGAGGCGTCGGTGAAGAGGACGACCCCGGCGTTGCCCCGGGAGTGCGCGATGACCCACTGCGCGCTGATCGCGGCGACTTGGCCGACGTCGGTGGTGACGTTGGTGAAGAGCTTGGGCTTCGCACTGGGGCCGGGGGAGGTGACCGCGTGCCAGCCGATGAGGGGGATGCCCGCCGCGTTGGCCATCTGGACCTGCTGCGAGGTCGAGTTGGGGTCGAAGCCGCCGATGACGATGCCCGGGGGCCGGAGGGCCACGGCCTCGCTCAGCGCCGCCTGGATACCGGCGGGGGTGCCCTCGCCGTCGATCACCCGGACGTTCCACCCGATGACCTTCGCGGCCTCCCGCAGACCCTTCGCGACGCCCGCGACTCCGGGGTTGGTCATGGTCTGCGCGACGAAGACGATCGTCTTGCCGGACACCGCCGTGGGGCCGCTGGTCGGCCCGTTCCAGGGGACGTCGGTCCGCTCCGCCCGGGTGACGGCGGCCTGGGCCCGTGCCTGGGCCGCGGAGCAGCCGCTCGGGCCGGTTGCGGAGGCGGCGGGGCCGTCCGGCTGGCCGCGTTCGCAGCCCGCGAGGGCGGTCGCCGCCGCCAGCAGGGCGAAGGAGATGATGCGAGCGGGAGAGGCCTGGCGGCTGCGGTGCACGGGGACTCCTCGCGGAGGAGAAGGCGGAGGAGAAGGCGGAGGAGAACGACGCGGGGGACTCATGGCGTGGGGCCCGCCGTGTCACCGTCCCGGGCCGAGGGGTGCGGTTCGCGGGGTACGGCGGACGCGTCCGTCCCGGTGCGCAGCCGGCGGGCGGAGTAGCCGGCCAGCCCGACGGCGAGCAGCAGCGTGCCGCCGTAGAACAGCGGGATCGTCCAGAAGTCCGCGCCCAGCTGGGCGATACCGGTGAGGCCGACCGCGAGTACGGCGACGGCGACCAGCGTGCCCAGGGCGTTGGGGCGGCCGGGCCTGATCGCGGTGGCGCCGAGGAGGGCACCGGCGAAGGCGGGCAGCAGATAGTCGAGGCCGACACTGGGATTGCCGATCTGCTGCTGGGCCGCGAGCAGCACACCGGCGAAACCGACCAGCAACCCCGATGCGGCGAACGCGTAGACGATGTACCTGCGGGTCGGGATGCCGACGAGCTCCGCCGCGCGCGGGTTCGAGCCGACGACGTAGAGGTAGCGTCCGAGGGGCAGCCGCTCCAGCACCAGCCAGAGGACGACGGCGAGGGCCAGCACGTAGAAGGCGGGAACCGGAAGCCCGAGGAACCTGGAGTTGTAGAGATCGGTGAAGGCGCCGGGGAGTCCCCGCGGACCGGGGACGATCCGGCCGCCGTCGGTGATCCAGCCGGTCACGGCGTACATCATGCTGCCGGTCCCGAGGGTGGCGATGAAGGAGTCGATCCGGCCGAACTCGACCACGACACCGTTGAGGACGCCCACGACCGCCCCTCCGGCGACCACCACCAGGCAGGCCCACGGCCAGGGCCACCGCTCGTCGACCACGAGGTGCATCGCCATCACGTGCGCCAGGCCGAGGCCGTAGCCGAGGGAGAGGTCGAACGCACCGGTCACGATGGGGACCGTGGCGGCCAGCGCGAGGACGGCCGGGATCGACTGGTTGAACAGGATCGAGTCCACCGTGTCCCGCGTGGGAAAGGTGCGGGGCAGCGTGAGCGAGAAGACCAGGAAGAGCAGCACGGTGAGGACGAGCAGGCCGTAGGCGCCGACGTGGTGTCCGGCGGGGCCTGGGCGCGGCCGGGACGGGGACCTGGGCGGCGCGGTCATGAGGGCGTCGCGGTTCCGGCGGGAGGTCTGGCCGAGGCCGCCCGGGTGAGTCCGGCGACCGTGAGGGCCGGACCGCTCAGCTCGGCCGTCACGGACCCGCGGACGAACACCAGGGCCCGCCGGCACACCGCCACGACCTCCTCGAAGTCCGTGGCGACGAGCAGCACCGCGAGGCCGGCGGCCAGTGCCTCGTCGAGCAGACGGTAGACGGCGGACTTGGCCCCGACGTCCACGCTCGCGGTCGGCTCCTCCAGGATCAGCAGACGCAGGCCCACCGGGTGCCAGCGGCCGATCATGACCTTCTGCTGGTTCCCGCCGGACAGCGTGCCGATCGGGGCCTCGCCGTCCCGGGGGCGCACCGAGAACCGTTCGATCAGGCCGGCGGCCACCGCGCGTTCCCGGCGGGGGGCCATCCAGTGCAGCGCCGGCACGCCCGCGGCGCGCGGATTGGCCAGGAGGTTCTCCCGCACGGTCAGTGCGGCGGCGCAGCCCTCCCGCTGTCTGTCGCCGGGTACCAGGCCGACCCCGAGACGGACGGCGTCGGCGACCGTGCGGGGGTGGTACGGCCGGCCGCCGAGCAGCACCCGGCCGTCGAGGAGGGGCCGGGCACCGGCCAGGGCCCGGCCCACTTCCACGTGCCCGGCGCCGGAGAGGCCGACCAGGCCGAGGACCTCGCCGGCCCGGAGGTCCAGGCCGACCGGTCCCGCGCCGGCGGTCCGTACGCCGTCGAGGGTGAGGACGGCCGGGCCGGTCGCGGGGACGGTGGCGGGGCGATAGCGGGTGAGTTCCGCGCCGACGATGTCCCGCACCAGACGGGCGGGGCTGTGGCCCGCCAGGTCGCCGTGGCTCACGAGCCGGCCGTCGCGCAGGACGGCGAAGGCGTCGGCGACCTCGTGCACCTCGTCCAGCCGGTGGGTGACGTAGAGCAGGCCGTGCCCCTGGTCGCGCAGGGTGTGCAGGACGCGGAAGAGCCGGGCGCAGTCCGCGGCGGGCAGCCGGGCGGTCGGCTCGTCGAGGACGATGAGGCCCGCCCGGGCGGCCAGGGCCCGGGCGATGGCGACCAGCGACCGCTCGGCGGGGGAGAGCCGGGAGACCGGCGCGGCGGGGTCCAGGTGTCCGGCGACGGTCCCCAGGGCGTCGGCGCACCGCTCCCGGGTGCGGCGCCACGAGATCAGTCCGGCGCGGCGCGGGTATCCGGTGCTCAGGGCGATGTTCTCGGCCACCGTCATCCACTCCACCAGACCGAGGTCCTGGTGGATGAAGGACATGGCGCCGGAGGCGGCGCGGCTGCCGAGCGGGTGCCCGGCCACCGTGACCTGTCCCGCCTCGGCGCGGTGGATGCCGGCGAGCACCTTGATGAGGGTCGACTTCCCGGCTCCGTTGGGACCGAGGAGGGCGAGGACGCTGCCCGCGTGGACGTCGAGGTCGACCCCGTCCAGCGCGAGGGTCCCGCCGAACCGCTTGGTGAGTCCGCGGATACGGACCAGCGGGTGCGCAGAGGTGTCGGGAGGGTCGTGCACGGGACATCTCCGAGGGTCGGCCTGGCGAGTTCTTCCCGACGGTCACCAGCGATCCTAATGCGACTTTCTGCATTATTTCGGGCACCTGTCGCGCTGTGTGACACCAACGGGTCAGTGGCGTCGGCGGGTCTCAGTCGCCCCCGAGGCCGCACTCGGCCCAGATGACCTTGCCCTGGGGCAGATAGCGCGTCCCCCAGCTCTGTGCCAGCTGGGCGACGAGGAACAGGCCCCTGCCGCCCTCGTCGGTGCTGGCTGCCCGGCGCAGATGCGGGGCGGTGTCGCTGGTGTCGGAGACCTCGCAGATCAGCCCCCGGTCGAACAGCAGCCGTACCCGGATGGGGCCGGAACCGTGGCGGATGGCGTTGGTGACCAGCTCGCTCAGCATCAGTTCCGCGGCGAACGCGGCTTCGCCGAGTCCCCAGTCCGCCAGCTGCCGCATGGCGTCGGCCCGGACCTCGCCGACGAGAGACGGGTCGGGTTCCAGGTCCCAGACGGCGATCCGGTCGGGGGGCAGGGCGCGGGTGCGGGCGACGAGCAGGGCGATGTCGTCACCCGGGTGGACGGGCGCCACGCTGTTCAGGATCACCTGGCAGGTCTCCTCCGGTGTGCGCCCCGGCTGCGCCAGGACCTCGCGCAGCCGGCCGAGGGCCACGTCGACGTCGCGGTACCGGTCCTCGACGAGGCCGTCGGTGTAGAGGACCAGCCGGCTGCCCTCGGGGAGGTCGACGTCGACGGCTTCGAAGGGCAGGCCGCCAAGGCCGAGCGGAGGCCCGGCGGGCAGCTCGGGGAAGGACACCGTGCCGTCGGGGCGGACCAGCGCGGGCGGAGGATGTCCGGCACGGGCCATGGTGCACCGCTGGGTGGTCGGGTCGTAGATGGCGTACAGGCAGGTCGCACCGAGGATGTCCGCCTCGGCGGCGAAGTCTTCCCGGTCCAGCCGTCCCACCAGGTTGTCGAGGTGGGTGAGGACTTCGTCCGGCGGGAAGTCGAGTTCGGCGAAGCTGCGGGCGGCGGTGCGCAGCCGGCCCATGGTGGCGGCGGAGAGCATGCCGTGACCGACGACGTCCCCGACCATGAGGCCGACCCGGGTCCCGGAGAGGGGGATGACGTCGTACCAGTCGCCGCCCACGTCGGACTCGGCCGGCAGATAGCGGTGGGCGACCTCGACGGCGTCCTGGTCGGGCAGGCCCTGGGGGAGCAGGCTGCGCTGGAGGGCCAGGACCATGGTGCGTTCGCGGGTGTAGCGCCGGGCGTTGTCGATGGACAGGGCGGCGCGGGCGGCGAGTTCCTGGGCCAGTGAACGGTCGTCGTCGCCGAAGGGCGCGGGGTCCTGTCCCCGGTAGAAGGCGGCGATGCCCAGGACGACACCGCGGGCCACCAGCGGGACCGCGATCAGGGAGTGGACGTGGGCGAGCAGTTCCGCGGTGTGCTCGGGGTCGTGGGCGAGCCAGCCCGCGGCGGCCTCCAGATCCGGTTCCAGCACCGGCTCACCGCCGGTCAGGCAGCGCAGCTGCGGAGTGGTCGGGCCGTAGTCGACCTGCTTGCCGACCGGATGGAAGGGGCAGTCGTCGCGGATGCCGTGGACCACCGTACGGCGCAGGTCGGCGTGCGGGTCGGCGGACTCCTCGCCGCGCAGTACGGCCTCGGGCAGGTCGATCGTGACGTAGTCGGCGAGTCGCGGCACCGCCGTCCGGGCCAGTTCCTGGGCGGTGCGGCGCACGTCCAGGGTGGTGCCTATGCGGGTACTGGCCTCGGACAGCAACTCCAGCCGGTGCCGTGCGGCGAGGGCGTACCGTCCGACCTCCGGCTCCCCCACCAGGAGCAGTCCTCTCGACGGGGGCGCGGGAGCACGGCGACCGGCCTGCGCCGCCACGACCGTGACGCCCCTGCCGCCCGAGGCGACCCGGCCGGGTGCGGTGACGGCCCCGGGAGGCAGCACGATGCCGGGGGAGGCGGGCTCGGCGGGGAAGTCGGTCAGCTCGTCGAACTGCCACGGGGCGACGAGGGGGTCCCGTGGTGCGGGGCCGGGCAGGACGGCCTCGATGGCCACGCCCTCGACCCCGGTGGCACTCGTCATCGGACGGCTGAGCAGCGTGACACGCCGGCCGTCGGACAGGCGGACGTGGAGAGCGGCCCGCTGCGCGCGGGAGAGCAGCTCGGTGGCCCGCTCCATGAGGATCGCACGGTCCCGCGGGTGCTGTCCGAGGGCCAGTTCGTCCAGCCCGATGGTGTGGTGACGGCCGATGGCGGCCTCCGCCTCGGTCTCCACGTAGGCCCGCAGCAGCGCCCGCTCGCGTGCGGAACTCTGCTTCAGCAGCCGCCGTTCGATGGCGCGCGCCGCCTTGCGGATCACGGTGGCCAGTCTGGGGTCGTCGAAGGAGCGTGGATAGCCGAAGCAGAGCACACCCTCGATACGTCCGCTGAGCGGGTCGCGGACCGGGAGCGCACGGCAGGCGCTCGTCTGGCCCCGCTCGGCGAAGTGCTCGGCGCCATAGACCTGGATGAGCTGCCGCTCCGCCAGTGCCAGACCGATGCCGTTCGTGCCGGCGACCTGTTCGGCGAACACGAACCCCGGCACGCACTGGATCGCCGGGAGGCTCCTGGCCAGGGACGCCTCGCCGAAACGGCGCAGCAGGACGGTGCCGTTCGCATCGGCGACAGCGATGTTCAGCCGGCTGCCGGCGAACCTGTACTGCAGCCGGTCCACCACCGGCACGGCCGCGCGGACGATCCGGGCGTCCCGCTCGAAATCATCCCGGAAGGGGAGGTCGGAGCGATCCGCCGAGAGGCCCAGGGACCGGCAGCGCTGCCACGAGTTCAGGATCGAGGTGCGCACGTCCGCTGCGCCGGGTTCGCCCCCCAGGAAACGCTCACGCGAACGCGCGGGTCCTGCGTCGCCCGTCGCACGCCCCGTGGGCGTCGGTGCCCCGCCGATCAGCACCACGCTTCGCCTCACTCGCGATAGTCCACTCTCCGTAGAATGATCCGGCTTTTATAACAATACGGACATTAAGGGTGGGAGTCACGGGGAGGCGCTTCCGCCAGGCGCAAGCCGTTGGCCGGTCGTCACAGGACCGCCACCGGGTTGACGGGCGAGCCCGTCCCGCCCGGGATGTTCAGCGGCGCCACGACCAGCAGGAACTCGTATCGCCCGGCCTCCGCGGTGGCGGCCGAGAGGGCTTCCAGGTCGAGGTTGTCCAGCAGCGGGACACCCATCGCGGCCAGGGCCAGGGCATGCACCGGCGAGTGCACCCCTTCGACGGGCGAGGGCCGTACATCGCTGTCGCCGTCACCCCCGAGCAGCGCGATGCCGCGCTCCGCCAGCAGCGGTACGGCGTCCACGTGGAAGCCCGCGCTCGCGGTGTCCGGGTCCCAGGCGCCCAGCTCCGTACGGCGGCGGACGTGCCCGGACCGCAGCAGCACCGCGTCACCCTCGCCGATCGTCACCCCGAGCGCCCGCTCCGCGTCGGTGACGTCCTGCGCGTGCACCGCTCGTCCCGGCTCCAGCCAGCGGGTCCCGAGGACGGCGGGCAGGTCGAGGAGCACACCCCGGGTGACGAGGGGCCCGAGCGCCGACACCGCTCCGAAGCGGGCGCCCGCGGTGCCGACGACGTCGGCCGCCGTCCGGCCGTCGTAGAGCTGCCCCCGGTAGGCGATATGGCACAGGGCGTCGAGATGCGTGACGCCTTTGCCGTGGTAGTCGGCGCCGATGAAGTCCTTGTGGGCGGTGGGCTCCGGGCTCTCCGCCTCACCGAGGTCGGTCATGTGGTGCAGCGCGGGCCTGCGGTTGTCCGGGCCCGGCCGGGTGTTCCACGGCAGCGCCAACGGGACGACCACCCCGGACCGCACTCCCGTCGTGGCCCGCCGTGCCCGGTCGGCGGTCACCCGGTTCCAGGCACCGCGGTCGGGCGGGTCCCAGCGACCCCAGGTGCGGACCGCCTCGAAGAGCGCGTCGAACTCCCGACGGGAGACGGCCGGCCCGTTGCCGGTGACGGCTGGTCCGGACCCACAGGGATCGGACCCGGGGGGATCGGACCCGGGGGGATCGGACCCGGGGGGATCGGGGGCAGCGGCGGACTTCGAGGTCATCGGTACTCACCGTTCTCCGCTCCCCGGGCGGGACGCAGGGGGAAGTGGCGCCTGTGATCGGCTCCAGCTTCGCACGGCGGCTCGCGCGGACAGGCCCAGATGTGGGCCGCCCGGGTCTGGGGCGACCATGGATGAAGACAGCACGCCCGCCGATGCCGCACGAGCCAGGGCACCGGGCGGGAGGGAAGATGAGGGATGGGCACGACGGACTCCTCCCGAGCAGCCGCCGGCCGGCCGGCGGCGGGTTCCGCCGCGCCGCCCGGTGGCTTGCTGGATCTGCTCAGCGTGGCCGCGGTGGTGCTGAACGCGGAGGGCCAGGTGGTCCTCTGGAGCCCGAAGGCCGAGGAACTGTTCGGCCACAGCGCGGCGGAGGCGCTGGGGCAGTACGCGGCCCGGCTGATGGTCCACGAGGAGCACCGGGACGAGGTCATCAAGCTGTTCACGCAGGTCATGGAATCCGGCCAGGACTGGGCCGGGGTCTTTCCGGTCCGGCACAAGGACGGCAGCACCCGCCTGGTGGAGTTCCGCAACATGAGGCTGCTGGACGACCTCGGCGGCTTCTACGCCCTGGGCCTCGCCGCCGACCAGGCCGCGGTGGAGCGGGTCGAACGGGATGCCGCCCTGGCCATGCGGCTGGTGTCCCAGTCCCCGGTCGGCCTGGCCATCCTGGACGCGGACCTCCGGTACCTCGCCGTCAATCCCGCCCTGGAACGCATCACGGGTCAGACCGGCGCCGACCGTCTCGGCCGACCGGTCGGCGAGATCCTGACCTACCTGGACACGGACCCCGAGGCGCGGCTGCGCCGGGTCCTGGAGACGGGCGAGTCGGTCGTCGACCGGGACATCGTCTGCCGTCCGCCCGGCGACCCGGACCACGACCACGCCTGGTCCGTCTCGTACTACCGGCTGGAGGATTCCGGCGGGCGGGTGCTGGGTCTGGCCTACTCCGTCATCGACGTCACCGAACGCCATACGGCGGCCGCCGAGGCGGCCGACGCCCGGCAACGGCTTGCACTGATCGCCCGGGCCTCCGCCTCCGTGGGCACCACCCTCGATCTGGAGACGACAGCATGCGAGCTGGCCGACGTCGTCATACCGGACCTGGCCGACGTGGCCGCCGTGGACGTGCTCGACAGCGCGCTCGACGGCCGGACCGCCCCGCACGACGGCCCGGCGTGCTTCCGCACCCTCGCCGTCAGCGCGTTCCACGCCGGCGAGGCGGCCTGCGTGGCCGACCCGCCGGGGAAACTCGCCACCTATGACAGCGACCGCCTGATCACCCAGTGCGTGCGCACCCGCCAACCGGTCCTGCTGCCCCGCACCACGCGTCGGGACCTGGAGCGCATCGCCCGCAACGACGCGGCCGCCGCCCTCCTCGCGGCGGTCGGTGTCCACTCCTACCTGGCCGTACCGCTGCCGGCCCGGGGCGAGGTCCTCGGCGCCCTGGCCCTCGCCCGCACCCGGAACAACCCCGCGCCCTTCGACGACGACGATGTGTTCCTCGCCTGTGAACTGGCCGCCCGGGCCGCGGTCTGCATCGACAACGCCCGTGGCTACCAGGCCCAGCGCCATGCGGCCCTCACCCTCCAGCGCAGTCTGCTGCCGCAGCTCGCGACGCACCTGCCGGGCCTGGAGGTGGCCTGCCGCTACCAGCCCGCCGGCGCCACGAGCGAGATCGGCGGCGACTGGTACGACGCCATACCCCTGCGGGGCGACAAGACCGCCCTGGTCGTCGGGGACGTCATGGGCAGCGGCATCAACGCGGCCGCCACCATGGGGCAACTCCGCAGCGCCGCCCGCGCCTTCGCCGAACTCGACCTCGCCCCGGACGAGGCCCTCTACCACCTCGACCACCTCACCGAAGGGGGCGAGCAGGCCATCACCACCTGCCTCTACTGCGTCTGCGACCCGCACCGGGGCGAGTGCCGGATGTGTCTCGCCGGCCACCTGCCCCCGGCCCTGCTGCGGGCCGGCCACCCGGCACGGCTGCTCGACCTGCCGGCCGGCGTACCGCTGGGTGTCGGCGGGGTGCCCTTCGAGGCCGCCACCATCGCCTTCCGGCCCGGCGACGAACTGGTCCTGTACACCGACGGCCTGGTCGAGACCCGCAGCGAACCCATCGACGCCCGCCTGGACGCCCTGCTCGACGCCCTCACCGCGACCCGCGGCCGCGATCTCGAAGAGACCTGCGAACGCATCCTGGAGACGCTGCGACCGCCCGGCGGCGAGGACGACGTCGCTCTGCTCATCGCCCGAGCCCAGCCCCTGCTCCCGGCGGGTCCGGCGGGTCCGGCGAGTCCGACGGGTCCGGCGAGTCCGGCGAGTCCGGCGGTCCCGGCGAGTCCGATGGGTCCGGCGGTCCCGGCGAGTCCGATGGGTCCGACGGGTCCGGCGAGTCCGGCGGTCCCGGCGAGTCCGATGGGTCCGGCGGGTCCGGCGAGTCCGATGGGTCCGGCGGCTCCGGGGCCGGGGGAGGCCCCCGATGCCGGGCGTCCGGCCGGCAAGCGGTCTCGGGAACAATCGTCGCCATGAACGACCGCATGGGCGATGCCGAGAACCGGCTGGCCAGGATCGAACGGCTGCTGGCTGACGGCGAGCGCGAAGTGGTACCCGCGTGGCGCAGGGCCACCCGGGGCGAGCCACGGTGGGCCGTGACCGCCGTGATCCTGGTGGCCGTCGTGCTCCAGCTGGCGCTGCCCCACCGGCTCGCCCTCCAGCCGTTCTGGGCCCTGCCGACCCTCGAACTTTCGCTGCTGGCCGGCCTGATCGCCGGCAACCCCCGGCGGGTGGAGCCCCGTACCCGGTGGCTGCGCGTGCTGGGTCTGGTCCTGACGTGTGTGATCAGCCTCGCCAACGGCTGGGCGGCGGTCCGGCTGGTGGCGGGGCTGGTGAACGGCACCGAGGGCGAGGACGCCGGACCGCTGCTGCTGACCGGTGGCGGCATCTGGCTGACGAACGTCATCGTCTTCGCGCTCTGGTACTGGGAGTGGGACCGCGGCGGACCGATGGCGCGGGTCGAGGGCCACCACCAGTACGCGGACTTTCTCTTCGTGCAGATGCAGAGCCCCGAGACCGCGCCGCGGGACTGGGAGCCGACCTTCATCGACTACCTGTACCTGTCCTTCACCAACTCCACCGCCTTCAGCCCGACCGACGTGATGCCGTTGTCGCGCTGGGCCAAGATGCTGATGATGCTGCAGTCCTCCGTCTCCCTGGTGACCGTGGTGCTGGTGGTGGCGCGGGCCGTGAACATCCTGCACTGACGGCCGGGCTGCCATAGGTTCGTCGGTATGAGCGAAGACTCCCTGCGCCTGGTCACGGTCGAGCGCACCGGCACCGGCCGCTTCACCGCGACGAACGCACGCGGCGGCACGATCGCCTTCGGCACCGGCGACGGCACGGAGTTCACCCCGGTGGAACTCCTGCTCGCGGCGATCGGCGGCTGCACCGCGGCCGACGTCGACGTCGCCACCAGCCGCCACATCGAGCCGGCCGCCTTCACCGTCACCGTCAGGGGCCACAAGGTCGGCGACGAGGGCGGCAACCGGATGACGGACCTCGCGGTCGCCTTCTCCGTCACCTTCCCGGACGGCCCGTCGGGCGATCGCGCCCGCGCCATCCTGCCCCGGGCGGTCGCCGTCTCGCACGATCGGCTGTGCACCGTCAGCCGCACGATCGAGGCCGGGACGCCGGTGGCCGTGTCGGTCGAAGACGACTGATCTGTACCGGCGGTTCGTCATGTCCCGGGGCGGCGAACCGGGCGGCGGGGCGCCATGCTTAGGTGGGAAGGTGAATCCCTCTCCCCGGCCGGACCACGCGATGAGCACCACCGACGCGTTCCCGATCGGCGCCTCGACCACGCTCGCCGAACTCGCCCGCGATCCGCACCCGCGCCTGGCACGGCTGCGCGCCCACGAACCGGTGTCCTGGCTGCCCGAGTTGAACGGCTGGCTGGTCACCCGCCGCGACCTCGCGCTCGACGTGATGCGGGATTCCGCCACCTTCACCGTCGACGACCCCCGCTTCTCCACCGCCCAGGTCGTCGGCCCCAGCATGCTCTCCCTGGACGGCGCCGCGCACACCCGCCACCGCGAGCCCTTCGCCGCTCCCTTCCGGCCCCGCGAGGTGCACGACGGGTTCGCCGCGTTCATCGAGCGGGAGACCGACCGCCTCATCACCGCACTGGGACCGTCGGGCGCCACCGAACTGCGCCGGACCTTCGCCGGACCGCTCGCCGTCGCCGTCGTCACCGAGGCGCTCGGACTGGTCGGGGCGACCACGGACACGGTGCTTGCCTGGTACGACGCGATCGTACGGTCCGTCTCCGACATCACCGAAGGACTGGAAGCGGGTCCGGCGGGTTCCGCCGCCTACGCGGAGCTGCGGGCAGCCGTCGAGGCCACGGTCGCCGACCGGCACGCGTCCTCGCTCCTCGTCTCCGCCGCCGGACGGCTGACACCGCCCGAAGTGGCGTCCAACGCGGCGGTCCTGATGTTCGGCGGCATCGAGACCACCGAGGCGATGATCACCAACGCGCTGCTTCACCTGCTGGCGGACCCCGGCCAACTCGCCCTGGTCCGGGCCGATCCGAGCCTGCTGGACGGCGCGGTCGAGGAGTCGCTGCGCCTGGAGCCCGGCGCGGCGGTGGTGGACCGCTACGCCACCCGGGACGTCGTCCTCGGCCCGGCCGCCGTCCGTCGCGGCGACCTGGTCACCGTCTCCCTGACCGGCGCCAACCGTGACCCGGCGGTCTTCCCCGACCCGGACCGTTTCGACGTCCGCCGGGGCAACGCCCGCCTCCAACTGGCCTTCGCCCACGGCCCGCACCACTGCCTCGCCGCCCACCTGGCCCGCCTGGAGACCCGCATCGCCCTCCAGCGCCTGCTCGAACGCCTCCCCGGACTGCGCCTCGACCCGGAACGGCCCGCCGCGCCGTACGGACTGGTGTTCCGCAAGCCACCCAGCCTGCACGTGCGGTGGTGACGGCCCTGTCCGGCTGTCGCGACCGCTCCGGAACCCCCTGGTACACCGCCTCCAGGAGCCCGAGGATCTGCTCCTCGGTCGGCTGCCGCGGGGCGTTGGCGGTCACCGCGTCCGCGAGGGATGTCCTTGGCCGCGTCCAGGACCGAGCCGCCGCCGAGAGCGACGACCTGGACCTCGCCAGGGCGGCCCGCTCCGCGCGCGGCCCGGTGAACGGCTGACACCTCCCGACGTCACGAAGGCCCCGCGGGGCGAGCACCCGCGGGGCCTTCACGGAGTCTCAGGCCGTCGCCAGGTCGAACTGCTCCCAGGTCCCGATCGCCGTCCGGTTGGCGATCAGCGCGTCGGCGCCGCCGTTCTCGGCCGTCACGTACCTGCCGTTGGCCGCGGACAGCAGACTCACCGTGCCGTTGGAGTTCTTCACCAGCTGGAAGGTCTCGTAGCCGCCGACGGCGGTGCGGTTGGCGATCAGCGCGGCGGCGCCCGCGTCGTCCGCGCAGACGACCTGGCCGTTGGCCCGTGAGCGCAGCGCGATGTCGCCGTCGCCCAGGTCGATCTGGTCGAACCGCTCCCAGGTGCCGGCCGTGTCACGGTTGGCGATCAGGGCGGCGGCGCCCGCGTTCTCCGCTGTCACGAACCTGCCGTTGGCGCGCGCCTTCAGGGTGACCGTGGCGGTGGCCGGGGTGCCGGCCGAGGTGCCGTTGACGTAGGGCTGGGTGGGGCGGGTGGCGGTCAGGGCCAGGTCGCCCTTGAGCATGCGGCCGCCGTCGCCGGTCAGGCGCAGGTAGTAGTCGGCGGAGCAGGCGGTGCCGTCCTCGTCGAGGGCGAGCAGTCCCGAGTCGGTCGGCACCCAGGCCTGCGACTCGGCGGTCTTGGCGATCTGGTTGCCCTCGTTGTACTCGTCGTACATGGAGATGTAGATGCCCTGCGCCCCGGCCCGGACCATGTTGTAGAACTGCCGCCACATGAAGTCGCCGTGCGCGCGCTGGCGTTCGTTGACATCGCCGGGCAGTACGCACGGCTGGTAGTCGATGCCGTTGGCGGCGCAGTCGGCGAGGTCCGGCACGGTCGCGTCGGTGTAGAAGTTGTCCGCGTCCGAGGAGTTGCCGATCCGGCCGACCATCCACGGCGAGATCATGTCGAGCGCGTGGTAGACGTCGGAGAAGCCCGAGCGGGAGTCGCCCGTGCCGGGGCGCCACCAGGTCGGCACCCCGCCGATGACGTAACAGCCCTGGCTCTTGAACCAGTTGATGACGTCGAGGCAGGCGTCCGCGCCGAACGCGTGCTTGTCGTCGTTGAACCCGAAGCCCCAGACGCACACGACCGGCTTGCCGTTCTGTACGGCGTACGCCGAACTCGCCGTGTGCGCCGACATCTTGTCCGTCCAGTCGGTCTTGATCTCCGACTGCATGTTCGTCCAGCCGCTGACGTCGTACATGACGTAGAACTTCCGGCCGTACGCCTCGGCGGCGCTGCGCACCTTCTGTGCCATGTCGTCCCGCGTCGGGCCCTCGCCGCCGGTCGGGTTGAAGCGCTGGAGCGCGGCGGTGTCGATGCCGTACTGCTGCATCCACAGGAAGTGGGTGTTCACCGTCTGCTGGTCGTACGACGAGAACAGCCCCGGGGCGCGGCCGTTGCCGAAGTTCGCGAACGCCGTCGTGTACGTCTTCGTGTAGTCGCGGACGTCCGGCCAGGCCTTGATGCCGTTGTTGGACGGCGAGGGGGTCGAGGCGCTGTTGGGGGCCCAGTGCCACCAGGCGTTGATCGGCGCACCGTCGCCCTTGCAGGCGAACCAGCCCTGGTAGCCGACGGTGACCTTGCCGACGACGTCACCGGTGGCGCTCGCGGTGGCGGCCGCCGACGCGGTGCGGGTGACGGCGAACGCGCCGAGGGCGGCGGCCGCCGTCCCCCCGGCGGTCGCGCCGAGCACCCTGCGGCGCGTCCAGGGGGAGGTGCGGTGGGACTTGGGCATGCGGGAACTCCGTAGACGGGGGAGGAGAGGGGGGAGGTTGAGTCGGGGGCGTAGCTCACGGCGTGAGTCAAGAGGTGATGCGGGTGGGGGCAGGACGAGTCTGCGGCATGCGTGGCGTACCCGGAATGGTCTAGTCCTTTTTTGAGGATGTCTTAAGACACGTGTGAGCGTCATTAAAGGAACGGGTCGCAGGCTCGGTGGCAGCTACCCCCTACGAAGGGAGCGCCATCATGGGCGCGTTCGGCAGGAAATGGTTCATGGCCGCCGGGCTGACCGGCGCGCTGGTCGCCGTCACTCTGGGCGGCACGTCCGCCTCGGCCGCCCCCGCGGCCGGTCCGGCCGAGGGCGGTGCGACCGGCATCGTCGACTCCACGTCCTCGTCGGGCTTCACCTTGACGACGGCGACCGGCGTCAAGGTGACCGTGGACGAGACCTCGGCCACGAAGACCGTCGGCGGGCCGGCCAAGGCCGTGCGGACCGGTGCGAGCGTGCTCGTCCTCGGCACG
Organism: Streptomyces sp. NPDC051105; assembly: GCF_040682795.1. NCBI lineage: Bacteria > Bacillati > Actinomycetota > Actinomycetes > Kitasatosporales > Streptomycetaceae > Streptomyces > Streptomyces sp. NPDC051105. The sequence continues at coordinate 57,410 of NZ_JBFBBR010000002.1, forward strand.
GTGGACAGCGCGACCATCACGGCGACCCGGGTCGTCGTGCAGCGCCACGGCGACGGCGGAGCGGCGGCCGCCGAGGCGGCCGGAGTGATCCCCTTCCAGCAGGGGACCCCGTCACCGGACAAGTCGGTCGGGCAGATCCCGGACTACACCGAGGGCGAAGGGACGATCATCGGCGGCAGGACCGCGGACAAGGCGGTCGAGGCCGCGCAGGCCGTCGTGCCCGGCGGCATCGACGACCGGGTCGTCCAACTGGCCGACGGCGAGTACGAGGTGCACAACATCAGCGTCAACTGGCCGCACCATGTGTTCGTCAGCCAGGACTTCGAGGTCGTCGGGTACGAGTAGGCCACGGCTCGCGGCTACGGCACCTGGGTGAGCGCACTGACGTCGAGGCCGTCGGCGGACTCGATCGCCGGAGCGTGTGGAAGCGCGTCACCGCGGCGTGGGTGACGCGACCGGCATGCATAGCTTGCGGACTCCGCTACGGCGCCGCACCCCCCACCCCGACGTAGCGTGAGCCCGTCACCGTATGCCCGCCCGCAGCACCGGGAGTCCCCGATGGCCCGCTCCGAAGCCCGCGTCACCACCGACCGCCCCGCCCGCTACGCCAAGCAGCTCGCCGCCCACCTCGGCCGCCGCTCCCGGACCAGCTGGGACGAGGAGACCGGCACCGGCGGGATCGTCTTCCAGAACGGCACCGGCACCCTCACCGCCACCGAGGGTGCCCTGCTGCTCTCCGTGGAGACGGACCCCGAGAACCTCGATCTCCTGGAGGGTGTCGTCGGCCGCCACCTGGTCCGCTTCGGCACCCGCGACGAACTCCTCGTCGCATGGCACCGGGACAACGGCGAACCGGGCACCACCCAGGCCAACTCCGAGGACCCCATGCCGCATTGAGCTGGTGCTGCGACCGGAACAGCACTAGTCGAACTGGCTCGGCATCGGTGCCGGGGTCTTGCCGGACAGGACGTCCTGGAGGCGCTGGGCGCCGGTCTGCACGGCCAGCGCGGTGCTGTCGTGGTCGACACCGGACAGGCCGCCGTTGGTGACCGCCGCCCCGGAGGCGCCGATGCGCAGCACCGCCACGTCCGTGGTGTAGGTGGCGGACTGGCCGTTGGCGTTGCCCTGGACGGTCACCGTCAGGGCAGCGCGCGCGTCGCCCGACTTCGGCACCTTCGCCGAGACCACCTGCACGGTCCGCTTGCCGCCGTCCTTGCCGGTGGCCGTGAACTGGTCGCACTTGTCCGGCAGCGTGTTCAGCCAGGCCAGCGTGGCGTCCAGGTTCGCCGAGCCGTAGTCGCCGGCCTGGTACAGCATCCGGGCGTCCTCCGAGGTGAACCCGCGCAGCCCGGAGGCGCCGGAGGCGCGGCCGAGGAGGCTGTCGGAGTACAGGCCGTCGAGGAGGCGCTGGCAGTCCGCGGCGTCGGACTTGGCGGTGAGGAAGTCGGCCACGTCGACCTTGCCGACCAGCATCGAGTTGCGCCAGGTCGCCGCGTCGGTGGCCAGCTGCCAGTTGTCCTCGATGTCGGCCGGTGTGATCAGCGCGGCCTGCGCGCCCGCCCCGGTGAGGGCGGGGGTCGCCGACGGGGACACGGGGGAGCGCTCCCCGGCCGGCGAGACGGACACGGCCTCGGGGCCGCCACTCTCGTCCGTGCAGGCCGCCGTGGCGAGCAGGACCCCCGCCACCAAGGCCGAGGCGAGAACACGCACGGGTCGGGACGGACGGATCATCGCGACTGCCTCCTCGGGAACGCGGTACGTCACTCCGCGGGGGCAGCGGTGCTGCGTCCCTCCGCGGACGACGGCGGTACGTCCCCCACGCCACCATCCGGCACGACAGCCGACCACCCGCGCGTGTCGTTCGGGTGAGCGTCATGATCCGGGAGTCGTGATCCGCACCCTCCGGCTGCCGCAGCGCGGGCACACCGCGTCGGTGAGCGGCGACCGCACCGCCCGGCCGGCCTCGTCCACGTACTCCTGGGTGCTCCGCAGGTCCGGGTCGGCGATCGGGTCGGTGAAAAACACCGCCTGGAAGGTCGCCTCCCAGGCCTCGCCGCACCGCCCGCAGCCGAACGCGAAGGTCTCCGGCACGGCACCGGGCACCGGCCCGGGACCCGGGGGCTCGCTCATCGCATCCGGCTCCTGTCACTCGGCCTGCGTCTCCAGCGGACAGCCGCTCCCGCCCGGCGGCAAGCCGGGGCCGGGTGTCCCAGGCGTGGACGCCCCCTTGACGGCGCGCGGAGGCCGATCGACACTCCAGGTGGGAATCCTAGTGAAAAGGTAGGGAAAGATGGGTCGGCTGCGCACGGTCACCGGCAGACAGCGCCGAGAGAGCCGTACGCCCTGCCCCGTCCCGCTGCTCACCTCCCGCCTGCACATCGACCTGCTGCGTGTGTGCAGCGCCATCAGCCGCAGCGCCATCAGCCGCACCGGCTGACCCCCGCTCCCGGCCGTACCAGCCGTACCGGCTGAGTGCCCGCCGGCGGCCGCATCCGCCGAACGCCCACCACCGACGAACGCTTCCGCCGCGCGTACGTCCGCGCGTCCGCACCCCTGGGGAGACGCATGTCCATCACTCCGTTCGCCGCCCTCCCGTCCGTCCGGACCACCCCCGCCTTCCGGGGGCGCATCGGCCGGGACGCGCGCAGCGGCCACTACGCCGTGCCGCGCCGCTACCGGCTCCACCTCGCCACCGCCTGTCCCGACGGCCTCCGCATCGCCGTCGGCCACAGCCTGCTGGCCCTCGACGACTGTTGTCCGGTCACCTATCTGCCCGCCGTCCCGGACGGTCCGGACGGCAGCCACACGGCCCTGCGCCCGCTGTACGAGGCGAGCGCCCACCACTACTCGGGACCGGCCCTCGCACCCGTGCTCAGCGACGACTGGTCCGGCCGCATCGTCAGCACCCACGGCCGGGACATCCTGCGCGACCTGGACCGTCACTTCGGCGACGGCGTCACCCGGCTGTACCCGTGCGGTGCCGAGGCCGAGATCGAGGCCGTCGAGCGGCTGTGCGCCGAGGACATCGAGCAGGCGGCACAGCACGCCGGCCGAGCGGGCGGCGACCCGGAGGCGCTGGAGGTGCTGCTCGCCGCCCTGGATGAGCTGGAGCGCCGGCTGACCGGCGCGGAGTTTCTGGTCGGTGGGCAACTCACCGCGGCTGACGTCGAGTTGTGGGTGACCCTGGTGCAACTCGACACCGTGCACCGCAACCACCTGGACGCCTCCGCCGTGCACGCCGTCGCCGGCCACCCGGAGCTGTGGGCCTACGCCCGCCGGCTGGCCGCCCACCCGGCCTTCGGCGCCCACCTCGACCTCGACGGCATCGCCCGCCGCCACCACGGCCGTTGCCAGGGCCTGGAAGCCGCCGGCGCGGCCGTCCAGATCCTGGACTGGGCGGGCCACGCGGCGGACGCTCCCGGCCTTCCGCGCAGGTGAGAGCGGCCCGAACCGTTTCGCCACTTGGACAGGCGTTGACATTCGTTCGGGCAACTGCGTTACTTACGGACCAGAACGGTCAAGAGCGTCAGCGTCAAGCCCTGGCTTGCTGACCGGCAACCCTCGCATCGCGGTGGGGTGCCCCAGGTGACGACCGGACCGATGACGTTTCGGCAAGCGACGATTCGGTAAGCGCGAGGCCCCCCGGGGCCAGCACGACAGTGACAGGTGACGGACATGTACGCAGTCTCCAGGACGGCCCAGCGCCGCACCTCGGGCTGCGTACGCCCGTATTCGAGCCCGCTCGTCGCCGACCGTGCCGTCGACCTGCTCCGTGTCAACAGCGCCCTGTGTAGCGCGTGTACCGCACCGGGCTGTGCCCGCTGTCGGGTCTGACCAGGCTTTCCGCCGGCTTCCCGCAGCTTCGCGCCTCAGCGTCCCCGTCGAAACACCGGCCGCCCGGTGTGCCGCCGTCCGCCCAGCCCCCCTGCCCCGCGCGCCCCCGCGCACCGTGCCGCCCGCCCGCATGCGGCCCGGTCGCGCGGTCCCGGCCGTGGGACCCGGGGGTGACCGACTCCGCCGGAGCCCGCCATGACCGAACCCCCAGGCACCGTGTCCCTCGCCGAGGCACCGCCGCCCACTGATGAAGCATCAAAACCTGCTACCGCGCAGCGAGTTCAGCCGCTGCGCCGCCCCGGCCGGTGGATCGCCACGGCCGTCGTCCTGGTGGTCGTCGCGCAGTTCGCGCACGGACTGGCCACCAACCCCTTCTACCAGTGGGACCGGTTCCGCTACTGGTTCCTGCGGCCCACCATCCTCGACGGGCTCGTCATCACCCTCGAAGTAGCCGCGCTCAGCGCCGTGCTGGGCCTCCTCAGCGGAGTCGTGCTGGCCGTCGCCCGGCTCTCCGGCAGCCCCGTGCTGCGGGCGGTGAGCTGGACCTACACCTGGCTGTTCCGCTCGATCCCGCTGATCGTCCTGCTGATCTTCCTCTACAACTTCTCGGCGCTATACCAGACGTTGAGCCTCGGCGTGCCCTTCGGCCCGTCCTTCGTCAGGTTCGACGAGACGAAACTCGCCACCGACATGGTGGTCGCCGTGGTCGGCCTCAGCCTCAACGAGGCGGCCTACGCGGCCGAGGTGGTACGCGGCGGCATCCTCAGCGTCGACCAGGGCCAGCACGAGGCGGCCGCCGCACTCGGCCTGCCCAAGAGCTACCAGTTCACCCGGATCGTCTTCCCGCAGGCCCTGCGCTCCATCGTGCCGAACTACGTCAACCAGCTCATCGGGCTGATCAAGGGCACGTCCCTGGTGTTCTACGTCTCGCTGCTCGACCTCTTCGGCTCGGTGCAGTCCATGGGCAGCACCTATCCCGGCGACATCGTGCCGCTGCTGCTCGTGGCCACCGTCTGGTATCTGATCCTGACCAGCGCCGTCTCCGTCGTCCAGTTCTACGTCGAGCGGTACTTCGCCCGCGGCGCCACCCGCACGCTGCCGCCGACCCCACTCCAGAAACTCCGCACCGGCCTCGGCGACCTGCGGGCACGGATACGCCGGGAGGCCGCCGCATGACCACCGCACCGGACATCGCGCCCGCCGCCCTGGAGATCCACGACGTCCACAAGTCGTACGGCGCCCACCGCGTCCTCGACGGCGTCGACCTGACCGTCCGCCCCGGCGAGGTCACCGTCATCCTCGGCCCGTCCGGCTCCGGCAAGTCCACGCTGCTGAGGGTGATCAACCATCTGGAGAAGCCAGAGACCGGCTACGTCAGCGTCGGCGGCGAACTGGTCGGCGTGAAGCGCCACGGCGACCGGCTCAAGGAGCTGACCGAACGCGCCATCCTGGCCCAACGCAGCCGGATCGGCTTCGTCTTCCAGAACTTCAACCTGTTCCCGCACCTGACGGTCCTCGACAACGTCGCGGCCGCCCCCGTCGCCACCGGAAAGCTGACCAGGACCGAGGCCCAGCAGCTGGCCAAGGAACTCCTCGAACGGGTCGGCCTCGGCGAGCGCGTCGGCGCCTACCCACGGCAGCTGTCGGGCGGCCAGCAGCAGCGCGTCGCCATCGCCCGCGCCCTCGCGCTGCGCCCCGGGATCATCCTCTTCGACGAACCGACCTCCGCGCTCGACCCCGAGCTGGTCGGCGAGGTCCTCGCCGTCATCAAGGACCTGGCCTCCGGCGGCACCACCCTGGTGATCGTCACCCACGAGATCGGCTTCGCTCGTGAGGTCGCCGACCGGATCGTCTTCATCGACGGCGGAAAGATCGTCGAACAGGGCCCGCCCGCCGAGGTCCTCGACAATCCGCGGCACGAACGGACCCGGGACTTCCTCCGCAAGGTCCTCTGAAACACCCCCCTTTTCTCACTGGAACCACCTCCCTTTCACTTGTCACTGAAACACGAAGGACGGCCATGCCCACGCTCCTCTCCCGACGCAGCCTGATCCGCGGCCTCACCACGGCGACCGCCGTCGCGACCCTCGCCACCGGGCTCGCCGCCTGCGGGGGCGACAGCGACGCCGCTACGACGACCGACAGAGCCAAGAGTGGCGAGGTCGTCATCGGACGAGTCTCCAACGGCGCCGCCCAGCAGACCACCATCAAGGTCTCCGAGGTCAAGTCCATCAGCGCCGAACTGCCCGCCTCCGTCCGCAAGAGCGGCAAGCTCGTCATCGGCGAGGGTGTCCTGCCCGCCGGATTCCCGCCGCTCGCCTACGTGGGCAACGACCAGAAGACCCTCACCGGTTCCGAACCCGACCTCGCCCGGCTGGTCGCCGCGGTCTTCGGCCTCACGCCCGAGCTGAAGAGCTTCACCTGGGAGAACATGTTCGTCGGCATCGACAGCGGCAAGGTCGACGTGGCCCTCTCCAACATCACCGACACCGAGGAGCGCAAGAAGAAGTACGAGTTCGCGTCCTACCGGCAGGACAACCTCGCCTTCACGGTCCCGAAGAAGAGCACCTGGAACTTCGACGACAACTACGAGAACCTCGCCGGCAAGACCGTCTCCGTCAGCGCCGGCACCAACCAGGAGAAGATCCTCCTGGAGTGGAAGGCCAAGCTGGCCAAGGAGGGCAAGAAGCTCACGGTCAAGTACTACCAGGACAGCAACAGCGTCTACCTGGCCCTCAACAGCGGCAAGATCGACGCCTACCTCGGCCCCAACCCCGGCATCGCCTACCACAACAGGCAGACCGCGAACACGCCCAACGCCACCCGCACCGCGGGTACCTACTCCGGCGCGGGCGCCAGCCTCCAGGGTCTGATCGCGGCCACCGCGAAGAAGGACAGCGGTCTTGCCAAGCCGCTCGCCGACGCCATCAACTACCTGATCAAGAACGGCCAGTACGCGAAGTGGCTGGCCGCCTACAACCTCTCCAACGAGGCCGTCGCCAAGTCCGAGGTCAACCCGCCCGGGCTGCCGCTGGACAACTCCTGATCGGTCGTCAGCGGAGAACGTCACACATGACCGTTGAAGCATCCCGCGGCGTCCTGGACAACGCCGTCTGGTCCGCACTCGCCGGTCCGCACGCCCACCTCGCCGAGCATTTCGGCCGGGCCGCCCGCTACCCCGACGACGTCTACGCCTACGCCGCCCTCGCCGACCCCACCGACCCGGAGGCCTGGGCCGACCTGCACACGCTCGTCGGCCCCGGCGCGACCGTGAAGATCAAGCCGGTCGAGGAAGCACCGCCCGGCTGGGAGGTGCTGGGCGGCGGGGTGGGCGTCCAGTTCGTCGACACCGGGCTGCGGGCCGAGCCCGATCCCGAGGCGGTCCGGCTCGGCTCGTACGACGTGCCCGAGATGCTGGACCTGGTGGCCCGCACCGAGCCCGGCCCGTTCCGCAAGCGGACCGTCGAGATGGGCGCCTACCTCGGCATCCGGCACGGGGGACGGCTGATCGCCATGGCGGGGGAGAGGCTGCGGCTGGACGGCTGGACGGAGATCAGCGCGGTCTGCACCGACCCCGGGCACCGCGGCCGGGGGCTGGCCACCCGGCTGGTGCGCGCCGTCGCCGCCGGCATCAGGGAGCGCGGTGACACGCCGTTCCTGCATGCCGCTCCGGGCAACGCGACGGCGATCCGGCTCTACGAGTCGATCGGCTTCACCGAGCGGCTGCGCACCCGCACCCTGCTGGTGCGCAGCCCGGGAACAACCGCGAACGCCGGGCTGTTGTGAGTCACGACGAGATGTACACGGAGCAGGCTGGGAGGTGCGGGACATGACACGTGTCCTCAGCCCCAGCCGCCGTACCGTCCTGCACTCCCGGCCGCACATCGACCTGGTGCGCGTGGCCGGCGCGCTCTGTTGTTCCTGACCCGTTGTCCTCGCCGCGCCCCTGTCCTCGGCGCGCCCTCGTACGGACCTCCAGGAAGGCACCACTGTGTCCTCATCTCCCGCTTCCCCCCTGCACCTCGCCGTCGCCCTCGACGGCACCGGCTGGCATCCCGCCTCCTGGCGCGAGCCGGTCGCCCGCCCCCGTGACCTGCTCACCGCCGGCTACTGGGCCGGCCTGGCCGCCGAGGCCGAGCGCGGCCTGCTCGACTTCGTGACCATCGAGGACGGTCTCGGCCCGCAGTCCTCGCACTTCCTGGAGCCGGACGAGCGCACCGACCAGGTGCGCGGCCGCCTCGACGCCGTGCTCATCGCCGCCCGGATCGCACCCCTCACCCACCACATAGGTCTGGTGCCGACGGTGGTGGCCACCCACACCGAGCCGTTCCACATCTCCAAGGCGATCGCCACCCTCGACTACGTCAGCACCGGCCGCGCCGGGCTGCGCGTCCAGATCACCGCCCGCCCGAACGAGGCCGGCCACTTCGGCCGTCGTACGATCCCGCGCATCGAGGCCTACGACAGCCCGGTGGTGGCCGACCTGTTCGACGAGGCCGCCGACTACGTGGAGGTCGTGCGCCGCCTCTGGGACAGCTGGGAGGACGACGCCGAGATCCGCGACGCCGCCACCGGGCGCTTCGTCGACCGCGACAAGCTGCACTACATCGACTTCGAGGGCCGCCACTTCAGCGTCAAGGGCCCCTCCATCACCCCGCGCCCGCCGCAGGGCCAGCCGCTGGTCACCGCGCTCGCCCACCAGACGATCCCGTACCGGCTCGTGGCCCGGCAGGCCGACCTCGGCTACGTCACCCCGCACGACACCGGGCAGGCCCGCTCGGTCGTCGCCGAGATCCGCGCCGAGCAGGCGGCGGCCGGCCGCGCCGCCGAGCCGCTGCACGTCTTCGGCGACCTGCTGGTCTTCCTCGACGACACCGAGGCCCAGGCGGTGGCCCGCCGGGAGCGCCTCGACGACCTGGCCGGGACCCCGTACACCGGCGACGCCCGGATCTTCACCGGTACGGCGGCACAACTCGCCGACCTCCTCGAGGAGTTCGCGGCGGAGGGGCTCACCGGTTTCCGGCTGCGGCCCGCCGTCCTCGGCCACGACCTGCCGCGCATCACCGAGGGCCTGGTCCCCGAGCTGCAACGCCGGGGCCGCTTCCGGACCGCCTACGAGGCCGACACCCTGCGCGGCCTGCTCGGGCTCGCCCGCCCCGCCAACCGCTACGCCGCCGCCTGAGCCGGAAGGGACCGCACCCGACATGAGCAAGCCCCTGAAGCAGATCCACCTGGCCGCGCACTTCCCCGGCGTCAACAACACCACCGTGTGGAGCGACCCGGCCGCCGGCAGCCACATCGAGTTCAGCTCCTTCGTGCACTTCGCGAAGACCGCCGAACGCGCCAAGTTCGACTTCCTGTTCCTCGCCGAGGGGCTCAGGCTGCGCGAACAGGGCGGGAAAATATACGACCTGGACGTCGTAGGCCGCCCCGACACCTTCACGGTGCTGGCCGCGCTGGCCGCCGTCACCGAGCACCTCGGACTGACCGGCACCATCAACTCCACGTTCAACGAGCCCTACGAGGTGGCCCGCCAGTTCGCCAGCCTCGACCACCTGTCCGACGGCCGGGCCGCCTGGAACGTGGTCACCTCCTGGGACGCCTTCACCGGCGAGAACTTCCGGCGCGGCGGCTTCCTGCCGCAGGACCAGCGCTACGCCCGCGCCAAGGAGTTCCTCGCCACCGCGCACGAGCTCTTCGACTCCTGGCGCGGCGACGAGATCCTCGCCGACCAGGCCACCGGCACCTTCCTGCGGGACGCCAAGGCCGGCTCCTTCGTCCACCAGGGCGAGCAGTTCGACATCCACGGGCAGTTCAACGTGCCGCGCTCCCCGCAGGGCCGCCCGGTGATCTTCCAGGCCGGCGACTCCGACGAGGGCCGGGAGTTCGCCGCCGCCGGCGCCGACGCGATCTTCAGCCGGTACGCCACCCTCGAAGGCGGCCAGGCCTTCTACACGGACGTGAAGTCCCGGCTCGCCAAGTACGGCCGCAGCCCCGACCAGTTGCTGATCCTGCCGGCCGCCAGCTTCATCCTCGGCGACACCGACGAGGAGGCGGCGGAGCTGGCCCGCCATGTGCGCCGCCAGCAGGTCAGCGGGGCCACGGCCCTCAAGCACCTGGAGTTCGTCTGGAACCGGGACCTGTCGTCGTACGACCCGGAGGGCCCGCTGCCCGAGATCGATCCGGACGTCAGCGCGGAGCACATCTCGCGCGGCCGGGCGCAGGTGCGGATGTACCGTGACCCGCTGGCCATCGCCCAGGAATGGCGGGAGCTGGCCGCGGCCAACAAGTGGTCGATCCGCGACCTGGTCATCGAGACCGGCAACCGGCAGAACTTCATCGGCACCCCGGCCACCGTCGCCCGCACCATCAACGAGTACGTCCAGGCGGACGCCAGCGACGGCTTCATCCTCGTGCCGCACATCACCCCGGGCGGCCTCGACGTCTTCGCCGACAAGGTCGTACCCCTCCTCCAGGAACAGGGCGTCTTCCGCACCGACTACGAGGGCCCCACCCTGCGCGACCACCTGGGTCTCGCGCACCCGGACGCACCGCGGGGCGAGCGGGTGGCGTCGTGAGATTCCTGGCGATCACCCTGATCGTGCACCGCCCGGATCCGGTCACGGGGACCCAGAAGTCCACCCACGAACGGTTCCGGGAGGTCCTCGACAACGCCGTGCTCGCCGAGGAACTCGGCTTCGACGGGTTCGGCGTGGGGGAGCGGCACGAGCGCCCGTTCATCTCCTCCTCGCCGACGGTGGTGCTCAGCCATGTCGCCGCGCTCACCCGGCGCATCCGGCTCTTCACCGCCGTCACCACCCTCAGCCTGCTGGACCCGGTCCGCGCCTACGAGGACTACGCCACCCTCGACCACCTCTCCGAGGGCCGCCTCGACCTGATCATCGGCAAGGGCAACGGCACCGCCCAGCGCGAGCTGTTCCATGTCACGCCCGAGGACCAGTGGGACCGCAACGCCGAGAGCTACGAGGTGTTCCGGCAGCTCTGGCGGCAGGACAAGGTGACGGCGAAGACCCGGTTCCGGCCCGAACTGACGGACGCCGAGGTCTGGCCGCGCCCCTACCAGCGGCCGGTCCGGGTCTGGCACGGCAGCGCCACCAGCAAGGAGTCCGTCGACCTCGCCGCCCGCTACGGCGACCCGCTGTTCTCCGCGAACGTCACCAACCCCATCGAGCCCTACGCCGAGTTGATCCGCCACTACCGGGAGCGCTGGGAGCACTACGGTCACGACCCGGCGGACATCGCCGTCGGCGCGGGCACGGCGGGCGTCCTGGTGGCGCCCACCAGCCAGCAGGCGCTGGCCGCCTACCGCCCGGTGTTCGAGGCGAACCTGGCCTTCTTCCGGCGGGCCGGACTGCCGGTGGTCTTCGAGACCCTGGAGGACTTCGCCGAGCGCAGTTCGGCGCTGATCGGCAGTCCGCAGCAGGTCATCGAGAAAGTGCACCGCTACCACGACCAGTTCGGGCACACGGTCCTCCATCTGCACGCCGACGCCGGCGGGCTGACCGTCACCCAGCACCGCGACTCGCTGGAGCTGTTCCAGGCGGCGGTGGCCCCGGTCCTGCGCAAGGACATCCCCGACCCACCGTTCCCGTGGGCACCCGTTCTGCCGGCCGCCGAGGAGCGCGCACATGTCTGACATCCCCCTCGGTGTCCTCGACCTGGTACCGATCCCGAGCGGTGCCACCGCCGCCGATGCCCTGCGCAACTCCATCGAACTCGCCCAGCGCGCGGAGGAGTTCGGCTACTCCCGCTACTGGTTCGCCGAGCACCACCTCAACCCGGGGGTGGCCGGCACGTCCCCCGCGGTCGTCCTGGCGCTCACCGCCGCCGCGACCTCCACCATCCGGCTCGGCTCCGGCGCCGTACAGCTCGGACACCGCACCGCGCTGTCCACGGTCGAGGAGTTCGGCCTCCTCGACGCCCTGTATCCGGGCCGCCTCGACCTGGGCCTCGGCCGCTCCGGCGGCCGCCCGCCCGCGGAGAGGACGGAGAGCCCGACGACGACCCCGGTGGTCGACGGCCGGGCCCCCAACGGCCTGGTCATCCCGCCCCGGTTCTCCTTCGCCCGCCTCATCGGCTCCCCGCGGATCGCGCTCCATCGCAAGCTGCTCCTGCTCCCGGGCGCCGAGTCCCAGGACTACGCCGAACAGATCGACGACATCCTCGCGTTGCTGGCCGGCACCTACCGCACCGAGGAGGGCGTCGAGGCGCACATCGTCCCGGGGGAGGGCGCCGACCTCGAGCTGTGGATCCTGGGCAGCAGCGGTGGCGAGAGCGCCCAGGTCGCGGGTGCCCGGGGCCTGCGCTTCGCCGCCAACTACCACGTCAGCCCCGCCACCGTCCTGGAGGCGGTGGACGGCTACCGGTCGTACTTCCAGCCCTCGGACGTCCTCGACAAGCCGTACGTCAGCGTCTCCGCCGACGTCGTGGTCGCCGAGGACGACGCCACCGCCCGCGAACTCGCCACCGGCTACGGCGCCTGGGTCCGCAGCATCCGTACCGCCGAGGGCGCCATTGCCTTCCCCACGCCCGACGAGGCCCGGGCCCACGTCTGGACGGACGAGGACCGGGAGCTGGTCCAGGACCGCCTCGACACCCAGTTCGTGGGCAGCCCCCGGCATGTCGCCGACCGTCTGGAGCAGCTCCAGGAGGCCACCGGAGCCGACGAGTTGCTCATCACGACGATCACCCACGACCAGGCCGACCGGGTGCGCTCGTACGAACTCCTCGCGGCGGAATGGCGTCGGCGCTGAGACTCACACCTGCGCGGCCACCAGCTCGAGGAGCCGGTGGCCCGCCCCTCCCGAGAACCACTCCGCATGGCCGACGTAGTACTCGTACGCCAGCCGGGCGTTCTCCTGTGACCGGGTGACCCCGTGGAAGTAGTCCAGCTCGGACAGGGCGAACTCGGCGTGCACGAGCGGCAGGAGAGCGGGCAGGGCCGCCGATTCGGCGGCGCTGAGCGGGCGTACCGACTGGTACCCGCGCAGCAGCTCGATCGCGTGCTTCTCCTGGACCGGGCGGTCGGGATCCAGCCACTGCACGGTGTTGCGTTCCAGGGCCGTGGCCAGGTCGTGCACCGCCGTGGTGCGGTCGCTCATCCCGAAGTCCAGGACCGTGGCGACCGCGCCGTCCTCACCCCACAGGAGGTTGGAGGCGTGCCAGTCGTTGTGGGTCCACAGGGGGGTGAGATCCGGGAGGTGCGGGGCCAGGCGCTCGTGGAGCGGGAGCAGCACGCGGTGGGTGTCCTCGTACCAGGGGAGATCCGCCAACGCCCCGGCCAGCCCCGGCCGTTCGGCCGTGTACGTCTTCAGCGCGGCCCAGGGGTCCGACGCCGCGAACACCGTGAACGAGGCGACCAGCGGCTGCGGTGAGCGCCGCGGTGCCGCGAAGCCCTCCGCCGCCAGGTGCAGCCGGGCCAGCGCCTCGCCTGCCGCCCGGGCATGGGCCGTAGTCAGGAACGGCGACCAGGACAGCGCATCCCGGTACAGGTCCGTGCCGGTCCCGGCCGAGTGCACCTCGTACGTCCACTCGCCGCGCTCCACCGCGTCCAGGACCTCCACCACCGGCGCCCCGCGCTCCCGCAGATGGCGCAGGAAGGCGTGTTCCTCCGCCAGGCCCCGTGGGGTGCGCACGCGGACATGGTGCCGTTTCACGAACAGCCGCCGCCCGTCCCGTTCCACGACGGCCGCCGCCGACAGCGGACGCGGGCTGCGCCACACCACCCGGGCCGGGCCGGTCACGGCGGTGACCTCGGCGTCGGTCAGCGGCGGCCAGTCCGGTTCCACCGGCTCGGTGCCCAGACCGTGGGCGAGATGCGCGGTCACGGAGCCGTCCCAGCCGCCGTCCCCCGCAGGACGATGCGCGGTCACGGAGCCGTCACCGCCGTCGTCCCCCGCAGGGCGTCCAGGATCCGCCGTTCCGTCGCCGCGAACTCCGGTGCCGTGAAGTCGTCGGCGCCGCGCGGGCGGGGCAGCGGGACCTCGACGCGGTCGACCACGGTGGCCGGGCGCGGGGACAGAACGTGGACGGTGTCGGCGAGCAGCACTGACTCCCGGATGTCGTGGGTGACCAGGACGATCGTCCAGCGGTGCCGCTGCCACATGCCGGCCAGCCACAGCTGCATCTCGGTGCGGGTGAGGGAGTCCAGCGCGCCGAACGGCTCGTCGAGCAGCAGCACCGGCCGCTCCAGGACCACCGTGCGCAGCAGCGCGGCCCGCTGCCGCATACCTCCGCTGAGCTGGGAGGGGTACGCCTGCTGGAAGCCGTCGAGGCCGAAGTCGGCGAACAGCGCGTCGGCCCGCGCCCGCGCCACCTTCTTCCGCACCCCCTGCGCCTCCAGGCCCAGCGCGGTGTTGTCCAGGACCGTCCGCCAGGGGAACAGCAGGTCCTTCTGCGGCATGTAGGCGACCTTGCCGGAGGCCACCCCGGCGGGCTCGTCCTCCACCAGCACCTGTCCGCTGGTGGGGCGGTCGAGGCCGGACACCAGGTTGAACAGGGTGCTCTTGCCGCTGCCGCTCGGCCCGATGACGGCGGCGAACTCGCCCGGTTCCACGGTGAGGTCGAGGTCGCGCAGGACGTCGAGGTCCCCGAACGACTTGCTCACCTTCGTGACGCTGAGACCGCTCATGGCCGCCGCTCCTTCCGTTCCCAGGGCAGCGCCAGCCGCTGCAGCAGGTAGGTCGCCCCGAACAGCGCGATGCTCAGCGCGGCCGTCACCGCCACCGCCGCGAAGACGAGGTCGGTCCGGAACGCGCTCTTCTGTGCCTGCATGTAGATCCCGAGCCCCGACTCGGCGCCCGCGTACTCGGCGAACACGGCACCGACCACGGCGTAGGTGATGCTCACCCGCAGCCCCGCGAAGAAGTACGGCATCGCACTGGGCACCCGCACCAGCCGGAACGCCCGCCACCGCCCGGCGCCGAGCGAGCGCAGCAGCCGCATGGCCTCGCGGTCGGTCGCCGCGAAGCCCGCGGCCAGGTTGGCGGCCAGCGGGAAGAACGTCGTCAGCGTCACCACCAGCATCTTCGGCAGCAGCCCGAAGCCGAACCAGATGATCAGCAGCGGGGCGACCGCCACGATCGGGATCGTCTGCGAGGCGACCAGCAGCGGGTACAGGCCTCGGCGCGCGGCGGCCGAGAAGTCCAGCACCACCGCCACCAGCCAGGCCGCCGCGAACGACAGCGCGAAGCCGAGCAGCGTCTCCTGGAGTGTGGGCAACGTCTGGTCCCACAGGTCCTGGCGGTTCAGCCAGCCCTGCCCGACCACCCGGGCGGGGGAGGGCAGCGTGGTCGGGTCGACACCGGCCGCCGTCACATACAGTTGCCAGCCGCCGACCACCACGGCCAGCACCAGCAGGGGCGGCCACAACGACCGCAGGACGGACCTCACTTGGTGTCCGGGAGGTAGGCGTCCGTGAAGAACGTCGAGGTGTCCGGAGCCTTGGTCAGCTTCTTGCCGTTCGCGTCGACGAGCAGCCCGGCGCCGTACTCGAAGTCGGCGAAGGCCTTCCAGCGCGCGGCGCTCTGGGTGCCGGTGGTGCCGTCGGCGCCCTTGTAGTACTCCTTGGCCAGCAGCTGCGCACTCTCCTTCACCAGCTTGGTGTTGGTGAGCACGCTCTTGTTGGCGGCGACGAGCAGGTCGGCGGCCTGGTCGGGGTTCTCCGCCGCGTAGCGGTAGCCCTTGTCGACGGCGGCCAGGAACTTCTTCGCCACCGCCGGGTTCTTCTTCAGGAACTGGTCGGAGGACGCGATGAGCGTGGAGTAGATCGCCGGGAAGCCGTAGTCGGAGAGCTGGAAGTCCTTGAGCGGCTTGCCGCTGAGCTTCGCCTCCAGGCCCTCCCAGGTCGGCATCGGCATCGCGAAGTCCGCCTTGCCCGCGTACAGCGCCGCGTACGCCGAGGTGTTGAGGGTGACCTGCTTGAAGTCGCCCGTGCCGCCCGCGTTCTTGATCACCTTCTGCAGCAGCGGCTTCTCGTAGGGGGCGCCGAACCCGGCGTACGTCTTGCCGTCCAGGTCCTTGGGCGAGGTGATGTCGGTGCGGTCGGCGCGTACCGAGACGGTCACGTCCGTCTTCTGGGTGACGGCGTAGACGGAGGTGATGTCCTGGCCGGCGGCGCGGGCCGTGGTGACACCCTCCTGGTAGGAGATGCCGAAGTCGGCCTTGTGGTTGGCGATCAGGGTCTCGGGCGCGGTCGAGCCGTAGGGGATGATCTTCAGGTCGATACCGGCGTCCTTGAACCAGCCCTTGGCCTGGGCGACGTAGATGCCGGTGTGGTTGGTGTTGGGGGTCCAGTCCAGGGCCAGGGTGACCGAGGTGGTGCCGTCCTTGGCGGCGGCCGAGGAGTCGGCATCGGCCGAGCAGGCGGTGGTGACGGCGAACAGTGTCGTGGCGGCCAGGGCCGACAGCGCGGTGCGGCGGAGCATACGGGAGGGGTCCTTCGTACGGGGAGGGGAGGAGGAGTCGGGCGGCGGTGCGGGGCGGTCAGGCCCGACACAGCGCGCTGTCCACCCGCTTGAAGTCGACGGCGAGCCGCCGGGTGAGCAAGGTCATGCGGTCACGTCCAGCAGGCTGTTGGTGAAGGACCGGTTCCAGTCGTGGTCGTGCGCGATGGCGCCGTTCTCGGCGAGCCAGTGCGCGTAGGGACCCATACGGCCCTCGTCGATCACACCCCAGCGCCCCTGGGGATCGGTCCAGGTGGGCGCGATCAGGGCGAGGGAGCGGGCGATGAGCGGGCGCGGGAAGTACGGGATGACCCGCTCCAGCATCTCCAGGGTGGCGTCGGGCTCCCCGGCGGCGGTGGCGTAACCGCGGGCCGTCACGGTCAGGAAGTCCCGCACCAGGGCCGGCCGCTCGTCGCGCAGCCGCTCGCTCGTGCCGAGCAGATAGCTGTGGTAGCGGGGTGCGCCGATCTCGTCGACCGGCCAGGTCAGGCGCCGCCGCTCGGGCAGGTCGCCGCGGAGTGCGTCCCAGGACCAGTAGTTGCCGAAGGTCGCGTCCGCCTCGCCCGCCTCGATGTCGTCCACGGTCAGCTCGCGGGCGCCCGCGTCGACCGTGATCACCGCGTCGGGGTCGCCGCCGTCCGCCGCCACCAGATGGCGGACCATCGCCCGCCCGCGCGGTGTCGGGTTGAAGGCGAGACGGCGGCCGGCCAGGTCGCGGGGGCGGTTGATGCCGGTGGAGGTCGTGGTCTGGATCGCCTCCAGACCACGGTGGTTGATCGCGGCGACCGCGACCAGCGGCTGGCCGAGCGCCGCCCGGCGGGCGAGCAGCCGGTTCGGCGGGAAGATCCCGAAGTCCACCTCGCCCCGGGCCAGGTACTCCAGCGTGTCCCCGCGCCCCGGATCCTGCACCACCAGTTCGACGTCCAGACCCGCGGCCGCGTACCAGCGGTGGGCACGGGCGACGTAGAGACCGGCGGAATTGGGCCATGGGTGGAAATAGTCAAGCATGACCCGTATGTGCGGCATGGGGGTACTCCGAAGATGGCGTGCGCGAGCGCGCGGGGGTGAGCGGGATGCGGGAGGTGGCGGTCAGCGGGACCGGCGACAGCAGGTGCGACAACAACAGGAGCGGGCAGCGCGGTCAGGCGCCGGGGACTGCGGCTCTACTGCTGGGAACACGTGGACTCCTACGCGGGGCGCAAAGCGCTGCTGGTGCGGTCGGCGTCCCCATGGGGACCGCGCGCGCTCGGCGAACGGATCCCAGACGCCCTCTCAGCCCGGTCGGGGAGGGGCTCCCGCGTAGATGGCCGAAACCATAACCGCAGCTCCCGCCTGCCGCGCAAGCGGAGTCCGGAATGTGGGACGCCTCTGCCCATTCAGTGAGACCTCCAGGTCACGGGCGTACGATCGGCCGCCATGACCACCCTGCTGCCCGGCCCCCTCGTCGACGACACCTGGCTGGCGACCCACCTGGACGACCCGCGGCTGGTCGTCCTCGACGCCACCGCGCTGCTGCCCTCGCCCCGCCACGACGGCGACCACCGCTCCGCCTCCGGCCGCGCCGGCTGGGCCGAGCGCCATGTCCCCGGCTCCCGCCACGCCGACCTCACCGGCGAGCTCTCCGACCCCGGCGCTCCCTACCACTTCGCCGTTCCGGCCCCGGACGCGCTGGCCGCCGCGCTGGCCCGGCTGGGCGTCGGGGAGGGGGCCGAGGTTGTCGCCTACGACACCGGCGGCGGTATCTGGGCGGCCCGGCTGTGGTGGATGCTGCGCGCGATCTCGGTCCCGGCCGCGGTGCTGGACGGCGGCCTGGCCGGTTGGGAGGCGGCGGGGCGGCCGGTGGCCACGGGGGACGACGCCCCCGAGCCCGCGGTCGCCGTACCGGTGGCGCCGGTGCCGCGGCCCGAACTCTGGACGGACATCGAGGAGGTGGCGGCGATCAGCAGGGGGGAGCGGCCCGGGGTGCTGGTGTGTGCGTTGCCCTCCGGGGGGTACGCCGGGTCCGTGCCGACGCGGTACAGCCGGCGGGGGCATATTCCGGGGAGCGTCAGCCTGCCCGGGCGGGGGCTGCCGCCCGCCGAACTCGAAGCGAAGGTACGGGAGTTGGGTGACGCCTCACCGGTGGTGCTCTACTGCGGCGGGGGGATCTCGGCGGCGGGGGCGGCGCTGGCGCTCACGCTTCTCGGCCGTGAGGACGTGTCCGTGTACGACGGTTCGCTTGAGGAGTGGTCCAAGGACCCTTCGCGACCGTTGGAGTTGGGCGGCTAGAGGGAGGGGTGGGGCGGGGCGCTGCCGGGTGCGGGTGCGGGTGCGGGTGCGTGGGGGCTGGTCGCGCAGTTCCCCGCGCCCCTGGGGGCGTATCCCTGGCGGAATGACAAGCGCACCGGTGTGGTCGCGACACGTATCCCTCCCCCGAAGGCTACGTGCCGCGACCGCTTCCCCCGGTGTCGGACAGTGGTCCGACCTCCGCGTCGCGGTCGTGTGCCGGAGTTACCAGCACATGACCGCTGTCTCCCCCGACCCCCACGTGGAATGGAGACGGACGCGGACGAAGTAGCGGCGGCCCTTGACGAGCCGGACCCTGATCGCGGTGTTGTGCGGGGTGCCCCCGTCGTCGTGGCCGGCGAGGTAGCGCGGTTCCCCGTCGCGCTCCTCGAAGACCACGACGACGGAGTCGCTCTCTCCGAAGGTGCCCACGTCGTACACGCGGGTCTCCGGCGGCTCCACGACGAAATCCGCCTGCTCGCCCGGGCCCAGGCCGAGCGGCGCCGAGCGGAACGGCACCAGCGTGGCCGGGGCCTCGGTGGGCGGGTACCAGCGGAGCACGAACTCCTTGTCCGCCGGGGACAGCGAACCCGGCGGGTACAGACCGCCGTGGTACTGCTCCGGCTCCAGGATCAGCCCCGGGCCGAAGGAGTACTGCATCACGGACTGCGGGTCCCACACCGAGCCGTTGGCCTCGGCCGGGTCCAGCCTGCGCAGGATGTTGAAGTCCGTCGTGTGCCGGCTCCAGTGGTTCGGCGGGCCGGCGAGGTCGGCGTAGACCGCCTCGTCGTCCCAGTGGACCCCGGCGAACGGACTCTGGTGCTCGTGCCGCATCCCGAGCGCGTGCCCGATCTCGTGCAGGGCGATCCAGCGCCCGCCGGGCCCGGTCAGGTCCCAGCCCAGGTTCATGGTGCGCTCGCCCGCGCCCACCGAGAGCGCGTCCCGGCCGACCGCCGACCAGGAGCCGTCGCCCAGCTGGAAGCCGATCCGCAGCTCGGCCTCGCACCGGTCGGAGACCTCGGCGAACATCACCCCGATGCCCAGGTCCCGCCACTGCCGGAAGCACTCGCGCACCACGTCCCGCTGCTCCTTGGCACCGGCCCACGGCACCCGGCGGGTCTCCCCGGTCCCCGGGACCGGGATCACCGAGGAGTCGGTGTCGGCGTCGAAGAAGTAGTAGTGCAGGGCGGTGCCGTTGACCCACATCCGCCGCCCGCCGACCAGCGCGCTCAGCCGCTCGGCGGCCAGCCCCGGGGCGAACACCGGGTCCGACTGCCGCGGAAGCGAGCAGTAGCGTCGGGTCATGCGCCCAGACTGCCGGTCCCCCCGGCCGGACGCCTGAGTCGGGAGCTACTCAAGTCCCCGTGTATCAGAGCTGAGTAACGCGACTCATACTCACGTGACGAGTTACGAACAGGACGCGCGGACCCTCGAACTCCCCTGGCCGTTCACCGGCCGGGAGGACGAACTGGAGCTGGTCAGGCGGTCGCTGGGCATCGGCCGGCAGGGCGTCGTGGTCACCGGACCGGCCGGCCGCGGCAAGACCCGGCTGATCACGGAGGCGGTGCGGGGCACCGACTGCGCCCGCGTGACCGGAACCCCCGAGACCTCCGCCCTCCCGTTCGCGGCGTTCGCGCACCTGCTCCCCGGCCGGCTCTCGCTGCCCGGCGCGGTCCAGAACCTCTCGGGGGTACGGCTCCTCGTCGTCGACGACGCCCACCTCCTCGACGAGGCCTCGGCCGCCCTCGTCCACCAGCTCGCCGTGCACGGCCGCACCCGGCTCGTGGTGGCCGCCGCCGACCAGGCACCCCTCCCCGGCGCGGTCTCCCGGCTGTGGACCGGGGAACTGCTCACCCGTCTCGCCCTGGAGCCGCTGCCCTACGACGAGACGGCCCAGCTGCTCGCCGACGGCGGACTGGAGCCGCTCACCGTGCGCCGGCTGCACCGGTTGTGCCGGGGCGATCTGCGGCTGCTGCGGGAGCTGCACGGCGCCCTGCGCGCGTCCGGTGCGCTGACCCGGGTGCCGGACACCGGCGCATGGGCCTGGCACGGCCCGCTGCCGCTCACCGCGACCGTACGGGACCGGATCGCGCCCCTCCTGGACCGTCCGGACCCCGGCGAACGCGACGCCCTCGAACGGCTCGCCTTCCTCGAGCCGCTGCCGGCCCACCTCGACGACGGCCTCGACCTCGGCATCCTCGAACGGCTGGAGACGGACGGCCTGATCCAGGTCGACGACCGGGGCGCGGTCCGCCTCGCCCACCCGCTGCACGGCCCCGCCCTGCGCGCCCGAGCGGGCTGGCTCCGGACCCGCCGCCTGGCACGCACCCCGAGCCAGTGCGAGCCCGCCCTGAAGGACGAGCAGGAGCAACTCGCCACCTGTGTCGACCAGTTGGACGTACGGGAGGTGCCGGCCCCGGTGGGGGAGTGGCTGGCGTCGGGAGGCCTGCCCGTACCGGCCGGGTACGCGGCCGTGCGTGCCCGGTACTCGCGGCTTCGGGGGGAGCTGCGAGAGGCGGCGGCATGGGCGAGGGAGGGACTGCGGACGGCGCCGGGCGACGCCTCCTGCCGGACCGAACTCGCCCGTGCCGCCGCCGAGGCGGGGGAAGCTGCCGTAGTGCGCGGGGACGGGGGTCTCGCGCACTACGGCGCAGTACGGCGGGGAGAGCCCGCGGGGGCCGCGGAGCGACTGGAGGGGGTCTTCGCGCGGCACGCCGAGGCCCTCGCCCATGACGACGGACCCGCGCTCGACCGGGCCGCCGAGGAGCTGGCCGAGCGCGGTCTGCTGCTGTTCGCGGCGGAGGCGCACGCCCAGGCGGTCCGTGCGCACCGCGACCCGCGGGCCGCCCGGCTGTCCCGCACCCGCGCCGTCGCCCTCGCCCGCCGCTGCCAGGGCGCCCGCACCCCGGCCCTGTCCGGCCTGGTCCTCGGCGAACTCACCGCCCGCCAGCGGCAGATCGTCACGCTGGCCGCGGCCGGCCTCAGCAACCGCCAGATCGCCGAGCGGCTGACCCTGTCCGTCCGGACGGTGGGCAACCACCTCTACAGCGCGTACACCCGCCTCGGCGGGAGCGACCGGGCGGCGCTGCCGTGGCTGGTGGAACAGCCCGAGCGGAAATCGGCGTGACCGCTCCAGCGCCCCGAAGGGGCGCGGGGAACCGCACGACCAGCCACGGCGGCGCCGCACCCGACGACGGTCCTTCGCCGTGCCCCCGCCGAACCGCAGCCGACGACGGTCCTTCGCCGTGCCCCCGCCGAACCGCAGCCGACGACGGTCCTTCGCCGCGCCCCCGCCGAACCGCAGCCGACGACGGTCCTTCGCCGTGCCCCCGCCGAACCGCAGCCGACCCAGCTCGGTCCGCTCAGGCCGCCCCGAAGGCCGCGAACGCCCACCCCGTCGCCTGGTGGACCGCGTCGCCCGGCAGGGCGGCCCGGGCGTCCCGCAGCGCCTCCGCCAGCGACAGCCCGGCGCCCAGGCCCTTGTGCAGGGCCAGCATCAGCGGGACCACGGCCGCGTCGTTGACGGGCGCGCTGCTCGCCACCACGCCGGCCGTGCCCAGCGGCAGCAACGCCGTGACCAGGCCGAGGAGTTCGTCGGCGCCGACCGAGGCGAGGCGGGCGGTGTCGCAGCTGGAGAGGATGATCCGGTAGGGGCTGCGGGCGAGACGCTCGAAGTCGTGGACGATCAGCGGGCCGTCGGCCATGCGCAGCGAGGAGAAGAGCGGGCTGTCGGCGCGGAAGGTGCCGTGCGCCGCGATGTGCGCCAGTGTCGCCCCGTCCAACTCCTCGAGAACGCGGGGGACATGGGCCTCGTCGTGTTCAAGGATCCGTGCCGTCGCGTACCGGCCCGCCACCTCGGGCACCTCCGCGCCCCCGGTCGCCAGTCCCGGCCCGCGCACCAGCACATGGCGGCCGCCCGGCGGCGGCTCGGTCTCCCGGGCCCGCAGCCAGCTCCCCGCCGACGGCGACACGCTGAGCACCCGCTCCCGCAAGGACGGCAGCAGGGCCCATGGCACCCGGTGCAGCGCCCCCGGCGGGACGATCACCACCGGCCCCGAGCCGAGATGGTCCGCGGCCGCGCCCAGCAGCAGTTCCTCCAACCGCCGCCCGGCGGCCTCGACCACCGCTAGCCGCCCCTCCGCCCCCGGATGCGCGAGCCGCCGCAGCCCCGCCTGGACGTGCTCGGCCTCGGCGACGGCCTCCGCCAGCAGGCCGCCCTCGAAACGCCGTACCCGGCCCTGTCCGCACAGCAGAATGTGCACCCGCCCGTCCAGGACGGCGAGTTCGGCCAGGCGGGCGTCGCCGAGCCGGTCGAGCAGCCGGGCCGGGTCGAAGCGGTCGCCCTCGCCGGGGGCGTCACCGCGGATGTGGTGGGTGCGGGAGCGGATCTCCCTTTCCAGACGGCGCTGTTCGCGCTCCAGGGCGGGCACCGGGCGGCCCTGCCTGCGGGCGTCCTCCGCGCGGGACGCGATCTCACGGAACGCGGTGAGCGAGGCGAGCAGAGCCGGGTCGGCGGGCGGCCGGGTCGGGGGAGTGGACAGGACCGTGGCCCGCCAGCGTTCGCTCCACTCCAGCAGCCGGCGCGGTCCGCCATGCGCCAGGCTCGCCTGCTGGGCCAGCGCGGCCAGCTCCGCGCCCTGCGCGGTGGCCCGGGCCCGCAACTCCGAGGCGCCCAGCGTCATCCGGTGGTCGTCGAGGACGTCCAGGCCACGCCGGCAGGCCTCCAGCACGCCCCGGCGTGAACCGGCCGCCCGGGCGCGCAGCGCCTGCGCCGCCCAGCCGGTCATCCGGGCCAGCGGCGGTCCGCCGCGTCTGCTGCGCGCGGCCACCGCGAGATGCCGTTCCGCGTCCGCCGTCCAGCCCAGCGCCAGCGCGATCCGCCCCGCGAGCAGCGAGGCCTCCGGCGCGGCCGGCGCCCCGAAGGAGGCCAGCTGGTCGGCGACCGCCGCCGCGTCCTGCACCAGCCGCCCGGAAGCGGCCCCGCCCGCCACCCGCGCCTCGAGCAGCTCCAGCCGGGCATGCGTCTCCCACCAGCTGCGCCGCTGCCCCGAGAAGAGCCGTACGGCGACGGCGGCACGGGCGATCGCGGTCCCCGCGTCCCCCGCCGAACGCGCGGCCCGGGCGGCGGCCAGCAGCAGCTCGGCCTTGCGGGTGGACTGCCCGCCGATCCGGTCCAGGGCCGCGATCGCCGTGTCCGCCTCGGCCAGCGCCTCCGGCGCCAGCCCGGCCGCCATCAGCACCTCGCAGCGCGCGATGTACAGCATGAACGGCGGTGTGCCCAGTTCGTCGTACCGCTCCTTGGCCGCGGCCAGCAGCCGCAGCGCCGCCGGGATGTCGCCGGACCGGTACGCGGCCAGGCCCCGGTTCTCCACCGCGACCGCCTTGTCGTGCTCCTGGCCCGTCGTCTCCCACAGCAGCTCCGCCGCCGTGAAGTCCGCGTCCGCCCGCTCCACCGCACCCACCGCCAGATGCACGGTGGCCCGCACACTCAGCGCCCGCGCGGTCCAGATGACGTCACCGGCCTGCCGCAGTACCGGTATCGCCCGCCGCAGGTCCTCCAGTGCCTCCTTGTGCCGGCCCAGTACCCACGAGGCGAACGCCCGCCGGTACAGCACCCGCGCCCGGGTGTGCCCGTTGCCCCGAGCCACCCCGCGGTCCAACGCGGCCAGTCCCTGTCGCGTGCGCCCCGCATGCACCAGGGCGACTCCGAGGGTGCCGAGGACATCCGCTTCCCGCTCCGCCGAGTCCGCGCGGGCCGCGAAGCCCCGAGCGCGCCGCAGATGGTCGAGGGCCACGGCAAGGTCCCCGAAGTCCCGCTGCCAGATGCCGATGACCTGGTGGGCGACGGACGCGTCCAGCGGCGACGGATCGGACTGGAGGACGCGTTCCGCCCGCGCCAGGGCCTCGCCGGGGGCGGCGAACACCATCGGCAGCAGTTCCGTAACCGAATCGCTTCGCGCAGTCACCCCTCGGATGGTAGTGGCCTGGGCATACATGCCCCACAGGTTTGTCGCTGTATCAAGCGGCGGGCCCGTGAATCTGACTGAAGAACGCCGTTACCGGGGGAGGACAGGCCATGGCAGCTCAGCGATTCCATGAGCAGTTCGATCAGATCCAGCGTTCCATGCCGGACGTTCCACTGGCGATGGGGCCGGACGACGCAGCCGAGTTCCTGTACGAGAAGGGGGTCGTCCTCGCCCGTGACGGCGAGGAGGCACGGATCGTCGAGGACACCGTGCGGGCCCACTTCACCGCGACCACGGGCCTGCTCGCCGACCACGTGCACCGGGCAGGCCCGGAGACCAACCGCACCGGTGTCACCCGCATCCGGGTCGGTGACCCGAACCACGGCGACCGCACCGGTGACCGCGCCGTCGGCCACGCGCTGCGCGCCCTGCGGGAGGCGGAGGGCCGCACCGGCCGCCGCCTGGTCAGCCGTAACCACGTGGTGTCCACCACCCCGAACGCCAACTCCTGCAACCCCTGCGAACCGCTCCCCGCCCTGCTCACCCAGGCCCCCAACCCGCAGCCCGTGACCGGGAGTTACGACCCGGACACCGCCGTCAGCGTCCTGGTGATGGACACCGGTCTGGTGCACGACTACCGCTCCTACCCGCTCCTCGGCCGCGTCCAGGGCGACCCGCAGCTCACCGAGACCGACGCCGACGGGATCCTTCAGCAGTACGTAGGTCACGGCACGTTCATCGCCGGTCTCATCGCCGCCCTCGCCCCCAACACGGACATCACCGTCACCAACACCCTGACCGACGCGGGCGCCATCCTGGAGTCCGAGTTCGGAGCCAAGCTCTTCGAGGCGGTCGACCGGCACGGCTGGCCGGACGTCATCAGCCTCTCCGCCGGCACTCCGAACGGCAGCGCTGAAGGACTGCTCGCCGTCGAGGCCTTCATGGACGCCCTGCGCGACCAGTCCACCCTGCTCGTCGCCGCCGCCGGCAACAACGGCAGCGCCACCTCCTTCTGGCCCGCAGCCTGTGCCGGTCTGCCCGGCTACGAGAACACGGTCCTGTCGGTCGGCGCGCTGCGCAGCGACGGCGAGTACGGCGCCTGCTTCACCAACCACGGCAGCTGGGTCAAGGTCTACGCCCCCGGCGAGCAACTCATCGGCGCCCTGGCCGGCTTCGACGCACCCGTGCCGTACGTGTACCAGCACACCACCTACGAGGCCTGCCGGTTCGGCTTCACCTACGCCTGCACCTGCCAGTACCCGCGCCACACCGGCGTGTTGACCGACACCGGGACGACCGGCCCCGGCAAACCGGACCAAGTGATGTTCGAAGGGTTCGCACAGTGGAGCGGAACATCGTTCGCCACCCCCATCGTGGCCGGCCTCGTCGCCGACCGGATGACCACGCACAAGGAGACCGACCCGCGTACGGCGGGCACCCGGCTCCTGCAGAACATCTCGGAGTACGCCGAGGTGCGCGGCACCGCTGTACCGGCGCTCCGCCCGGCGAGCTGGCAGCCGGTCCCGGTCGTCAGGCTGGTGACGACGGCCTGAGTTCCGGAACACTCCACTCCACGGCGTACGATGACTTGCCGTACACGAGGGGTGGGACCGTGGACCGAGCAGAGGTCGGCGCGCTGGTCCAGTCCGCCGTCGACGGCGACGCGGCGGCCTGGAAGGCGCTCGTGGAAGGGCTGAGCCCACTGGTGTGGTCCGTGGTGCGCGCGCATCGGCTCTCCGACGCCGACGGGCACGAGGTGTACCAGACCGTCTGGTTCCGGTTCGCCCAGCACCTGGGCCGGATCCGGGAGCCCGACAAGGCCGGTTCCTGGCTGGCCAGCACGGCACGCAACGAGTGCCTGAAGGTGATCCGCGGGCTGACCCGGCTGCTGCCGACCGACGATCCACAGGTCCTGGACCGGGTCAGCGAGGTCCGTACGCCCGAGCAGTCCCTGATCGACGCGGAGGACCGGGCGGACGAGGCCGAGCGGATCCGTCTGCTGTGGCAGGAGTTCGAGGAACTCGGCGACCGGTGCAGGCAGTTGTTGCGGGTCCTGATGGCCTCGCCGCCGCCCAGCTATGTCGAGGTGTCCGTGGCGCTGGGCATCGCGGTGGGCAGCATCGGCCCGCTGCGCCAGCGCTGTCTGCGCCGGCTGCGGGCCCGGCTCGACGCGAGGGGTGCGGTATGAGCGACGACGGTTTCCCGGTGGCGGAGGACCTCGACGGCACCGAGTTCGACGCGGACCTCCTGGAGGAGGAGCTGCGCCAGGCGGCCGCCGTCCTCGACCCGCTCCCGGCCGGGCTGCTCCAACTGGCCATGGACGCCTACGCGCTGCACGACCTGGACGCCCGGGTCGCCGAGCTGACCTTCGACTCGCTGGTCGACGCCATCCCGGTCAGAGGGGCCGAGGCCCCGCCCCGGATGCTGACCTTCCAGGCGGGCGATCTCACCGTGGACATCGAGGTCACCGACGAGGGACTGCTGGGCCAGGTGCTGCCCCCGCAGTCCGCGCGGATCGAGGTGCTCGGCGGTCCGGCGGCGGCCCGCCCGCTCACCGCCGACGGCATGGGCCGGTTCGCCAGTGACACCCCGCCCGCCGGCCCGTTCGCGCTCCGGCTGCGGACCGGCGGGGACGTGATCGTCACGGAGTGGCTGCGGGCCTGAACCCGGCGCCGTCTCACCAGGCGACGGGCAGGGTCCGCGGCCCCCGGATCATCGTCCTGCGGCGCCACTGCACCTCCTCGGCCGGCACCGCGAGCCGCAGCCCCGGCAGCCGGTCGAGGAGGGTGTCGACCAGCAGCTCGGTCTGGAGCCGGGCGAGGACCGCGCCCGTGCAGTAGTGCGGGCCGTTGCCGAAGGCGAGATGCGGGTTGGGATCGCGGTCCGGGACGATACCGTCCGGGTCGGGGAAGACGGCCGGGTCGCGGTTGGCGGCGAGATAGGAGACGTACACCGGATCGCCGGCCGCGATCCGGGTGCCGTCGCCCAGTTCGACGTCCTCCAGGGCGATCCGGGCCAGTCCGACCGTGCTGCGGTGCGGGATCCAGCGCAGCAGCTCGTCAAGGACCGGCCCGCGCTCCACCGCCGGGTCCCGCAGGTGTGCCAGCAGCTCCGGCCGGGAGAGCATCAGGTAGAGCATCTGACCGCAGTTGTGGGTGACCGCCTCACCGCCGATCTGCAGCGGACCGGCCAGCCCGACGGCCTCCTCCTCGCCGATCTCGCCCCGGGCCACCGCACTCCCGAGCAGCGAGTACACGTCGTCGTCCGGGCTGCCGGCCCGCGCGCGTACCGTCTCGGTGATCCACCCGTACAGCCCCTGCTTGGCCCCTTCGGCGGCCTCGGCGCCGCCGGAGGTGGAGATGATCTGCCGGGTCCAGGCGTGCACCCGCTCCCGGTCGGCCTCCGGCACCCCCATCACCTCGCTGACCACGGCGATCGGGAACGGCTCCAGCACCCGCTCGATCAGATCGGCGGGCGGCCCCTCCCGCACCACCCCGTCGACCAGTTCGTCGAGGATCTCCTGCGCCCGGGGCCGCAGCCGCTTCATCGCGCCGACCGTGAAAGCACCGGCGAGTGGCTTGCGCAGCCGGTTGTGGTCGGGCTGGTCGGCCCAGGCCAGCGAGCCCGGACGGGGCTTGAAGTGCGGGGCGAGCCGGGTCACCTGGCGCCGGGTGACCTCGGTACGGCTGAACCTCGGGTCGTTGGTGACGGTCCTGACGTCCTCGTACCGGGTGGCGAGCCACGCCCAGCCCTCACCGAACGGCAACCGGATCCGCGTCACCGGCGCCTCCCGCATCAGCGCGGCGAGGATCGGGTCGAACTCGGTCCCCTCCAGGTCGTAGGCGGGCCAGTCCCGTACGGGCGGCGCCGCCGGGCAGACGGGCGGGGCCGGCTCCGCCATCGGGGGCGGGGCCAGTTCCGTCGTCGTGAGCCCGGCCGGCTCCGTGGTCGTGGGCGCGGTCGTCTCCGTGGTCATGCCTCCACGGTCGTACGGCCCTCACCGCGTGTCCTGCGGGAATGCTCCAGCCGGAGGGTCAGCGGGCGACGGAGTCCACGAGCGCCGCGAGGGCGGCGGCGAGCCGGTCCGCTCCCGCCCCTGCCGGACCGCCCGGTTCGGTCATGTAGAGGTCCCGCCGGATCTCGATCATCAAGGCGCCGACCCGCGCGTCCGACCCGTAGAACTCCAGCGGCACGTACGCCCCGCCGAACGGGCTGTCCAGCCCCGTCTCCCCGCACCCCGCGAAGGCCCTGCGGGCCGCCTCCGTCAGCTCGGCCGGCGTGTGGAAGCCGTCCGTGCCCAGGCACACCGGCGGTCGCGGTCCCGCCCCGTGCAGCTCATAGGGCAGCGCCCGGCCCGGATAGGAGTGCACGTCGATCACGACGGCCCGCCCGGTCGCCGCCAGCCGCCCGGCGACGGCCTCCGTCATCGCCCGGGCGTACGGCCGGAAGTACCGCTCGACCAACGGCCCGGGATCGAACGGCTCCTCCCGCAGCACACCCCGGTGCGTGGTCCGCGTGTACACGGCCCCCATGCCGACGGCGAGCATCTCCTCCCGCTCGTCAGGAAACCGCTCCGGATCCACCACCAGCCGGGACAGCCGGTTGACGAACCGCCAGGGCGTCACCCCGGCCAGCTGAGCCGCGGCCGCCGCGATCTGTGCGGTGTGCGCGTCCGTGATGTGGTCCAGCTCCCGTGCCAGCGCGGCGTCGTCGAGCACGATGCCGTCCCGTACCCCGGCCGGGATCGTCCGTGCCGAGTGCGGCACGTGCAGGACCACGGGTGACTCCGCGGCGCCGGGCAGCAGTTCGTACGACGGCTCGGACACGGGCGGCTCCCGGGGTGTGGTCGGTGGCGGGGTGCGGGATCAAGGTTTTCACATCGACGACGGCCCCAGCAGCTCCCGGATCAGGCCGCCCATCTGTCCGGTCTCGATCAGGAAGCCGTCGTGCCCCTACGGCGACCCGATCAGCCGCGGCCCGTCGGCCGACGGGATCAGCGCGGCCAGCTCGGGGGGACAGCCGGTGGTGGTGACACGGGCGTGGTCCACGTGGCGTCGGGTCACAAACCCCGTCGTGTGTCGAGCGAACCACGGCAGGTCACGGCGGACCAGCCGCACTGGAGAACCTGACCCTCGCGGCCCGCGCGGCCGACCGGATCGGCGCGGTGCTCCTGATCGAGACCCTCAACGGGGCCGCGCCGCACGAGACACGCAGACTTCACGAACCACATACGCCCGCCACGGGGGCCGGACACGGCTCCGCCCCGGCGGGCGGATGCCTGCCGGGGCGGAGACTTCATACGGACCCCTGGGGGGCCGGGGTGTCGGCTCAGAGGGCCGCGAGCGCCGCGTTCCAGGTCGCCGACGGGCGCATGACCGCGTCCGCCTTGGCCTTCTCGGGCTGGTAGTAGCCGCCGATGTCGGCCGGGGAGCCCTGGACGGCGAGCAGCTCGTCGACGATCTTCTGCTCGTTGGCGCCGAGCGTCTCGGCGAGCGGCGCGAACGCCTTCGCCAGCTCGGCGTCGTCGGTCTGCCGGGCCAGCTCCTGCGCCCAGTACAGGGACAGGTAGAAGTGGCTGCCGCGGTTGTCGATGCCGCCGACGCGACGGGTCGGGGACTTGTCCTCGTTGAGGAAGGTCGCCGTGGCGCGGTCGAGGGTGTCGGCGAGGACCTTGGCGCGGGTGTTGCCGGTGAAGTCGGCGTACTGCTCGAAGGAGGGGACGAGCGCGAAGAACTCGCCGAGGGAGTCCCAGCGCAGGTAGTTCTCCTTGACCAGCTGCTGGACGTGCTTCGGCGCGGAACCGCCGGCGCCCGTCTCGAACAGGCCGCCGCCCGCCATCAGCGGGACGACCGACAGCATCTTGGCGCTGGTGCCCAGCTCCAGGATCGGGAAGAGGTCGGTCAGGTAGTCACGGAGCACGTTGCCGGTGACGGAGATGGTGTTCTCGCCGCGGCGGATGCGCTCCACGGACAGCTTCGTGGCCTCAACCGGCGCCAGGATCCTGATGTCCAGGCCCTCGGTGTCGTGCTCGGTCAGGTACTGCTTGACCTTGGCGATGAGCTGCGCGTCGTGCGCACGGCCCTCGTCCAGCCAGAAGACGGCCGGGTCGCCGGTGGCGCGGGCGCGGGTGACGGCCAGCTTCACCCAGTCCTTGATCGGCGCGTCCTTGGTCTGGCAGGCGCGGAAGATGTCACCGGCGGCGACCGGCTGCTCGATCACGACGTTGCCGGCCGCGTCGACCAGGCGGACCGTGCCGGTGGTGGCGATCTCGAAGGTCTTGTCGTGGGAGCCGTACTCCTCGGCCTTCTGCGCCATCAGGCCCACGTTCGGGACCGAGCCCATGGTGGACGGGTCGAAGGCGCCGTTGGCCCGGCAGTCCTCGATCACGGCCTGGTAGACACCGGCGTAGGAGGAGTCCGGGATGACCGCGAGGGTGTCGGCCTCCTGGCCGTCCGGGCCCCACATGTGGCCGGAGGTGCGGATCATGGCCGGCATCGAGGCGTCGATGATGACGTCGGAGGGCACGTGCAGGTTGGTGATGCCCTTGTCGGAGTCGACCATCGCCAGGGCCGGGCCCTCGGCGATCTCGGCGTCGAAGGAGGCCTTGATCTCGGCACCCTCGGGGAGGTTCTCCAGACCCTTGAGGATGCCCCCGAGACCGTCGTTCGCGCTGAGGCCGGCCGCCTTGAGGGTCTGGCCGTACTTCGCGAACGTCTTCGGGAAGAAGACGCGCACCACGTGGCCGAAGATGATCGGGTCGGAGACCTTCATCATCGTGGCCTTGAGGTGCACGGAGAACAGGACGCCCTCCTGCTTGGCGCGGGCGATCTGCGCGGCCAGGAAGTCGTTGAGCTGGGCGACGTGCAGCACCGAGGCGTCGACGACCTCGCCCGCCAGGACCGGTACGGAGTCCTTGAGCACGGTGGTGGTGCCGTCCTCGGCGACCAGTTCGATCTTCAGGGCGCCGGCCTCGGAGATCACCACGGACTTCTCGGTGGAGCGGAAGTCGTTCTCGCCCATGGTCGCCACGTTCGTCTTGGACTCGGAGGTCCAGGCGCCCATGCGGTGCGGGTGGGTCTTGGCGTAGTTCTTCACCGAGGCGGGGGCGCGGCGGTCCGAGTTGCCCTCACGCAGGACCGGGTTCACGGCGGAACCCTTGATCTTGTCGTAGCGGGCGCGGATCTCGCGCTCCTCGTCGGTCTTCGGGTCGTCCGGGTAGGCCGGCAGCGCGTAGCCGTTGCCCTGGAGCTCGGCGACGGCGGCCTTCAGCTGCGGGATCGACGCCGAGATGTTCGGCAGCTTGACGATGTTGGCCTCGGGCGTCTTGGCGAGCTCGCCCAGCTCGGCCAGGGCGTCCGGGATGCGCTGGTCCTCGTTCAGGTACTCCGGGAAGTGGGCGATGATGCGCCCGGCCAGCGAGATGTCGCGGATGTCCACGGCGACACCGGCCTGCGAGGCATACGCCTGGATCACCGGCAGGAACGAGTGCGTCGCCAGGGCCGGGGCCTCGTCTGTGTAGGTGTAGATGATGGTCGAGTCAGTCACCGGGTGCTCCGCTCCACGTCTGCAACATTGCTCGACATCAAGATATCTCGTGAACGACCCGCGCTCGACAGGGGTCCGCGACTCGGAAGATCCGATGGTCATACGACGGGCAACCGGATCGGTCAAAAGGGTGGTCATGACAAGCGAGCCACCATCGACCGGCGGCCGGACCGACCACCCGGCTGCCCGAGCGAAAGCGGACCATGAGAAATCGCATCAGAGTGACGGCCCCGGCGGCCGCCCTGCTCGGCACGGCGACCGTACTGGCCACAGGCGCCCCGGCCCTCGCGCGTCCCTTCTCCGCGGGGGAGAAAAGCGGCGACGCGGGGACCGGGGGCAAGACGCCCGCCCCGGGCCCGGAGACCCTCGGCGACCCCGTCTACCCGGCCCTCGGCAACGACGGCTACCGGGTCCACGCCTACGACCTCGACCTCGCCTACGATGCCACGACCCGCCTGGTCGACGGCACCGCGACACTGCGCCTCCGCGCCACGCGGAACCTGTCCCGCTTCTCCCTGGACGCGCTCGGCCTCGACATACGCTCCGTGCGCGTCGACGGCCGCGACGCGGACTTCGAGCAGGCCGACGAGAAGCTGCGGATCACCCCGGCACGCCCGCTCCGGGAGCACGACCGGGTCACCGTGTGCGTGGAGTACGGCGCCGATCCGCGCCGCACCCTCCCGCACACCGCCTGGGTGCCGACCCCGGACGGCTTCGCCGTCTGTCCGCAGCCGAACTCCGCGCACACCGTCTTCCCGTGCAACGACCATCCCTCGGACAAGGCGGACTTCACCTTCCGCATCACCGTCCCGACCGGCCTGCGCGGGGTCGCGAACGGCCTGCCGACCTGCACCGAGAACCTCCCCGGCGACCGGACGGCGTACTCGTACCGGTCCCGGTCGCCGATCGCCACGGAACTCGTCCAGATCACCGTCGGCGACTATGTGATCAAGGACCGGCGGGGCCCGCACGGCCTGCCGCTGCGGGACGTCGTCCCGGTCGCCCGGGCCGCCGCGCTGGAGCCCGCGCTGGCCCTCACCGCGGGCCAGGTGGCGTGGCTGGAGGACCGGCTCGGCGTCGCCTTCCCGTTCGAGACGTACGGCCTGCTGCCCTGCAACTCCGATGCCCCGAACGCCTTCGACTTCACAGGGCTGGAGACCCAGACCCTCACCCTCTACAAGCCGAACTTCCTGCTCCAGGCGGAGGCGAAGATCGGCGCGCACATGATGCACGAGCTGGTCCACTCGTACTTCGGCAACATGGTCTCCCCCGCCACCTGGGCCGACCTCTGGCTGAACGAGGGCCACGCCGACTTCTACGGGCTGCTCTACCGCTACGAACGCGGCTGGCCGGACTCCCTGGGCATGACCACCATGGAGGCCCGGATGAAGGACACCTACGCCCGCGGCGACCAGTGGCGCCACGACTCGGGGCCGGTGGCCGCCCCGAACGAGGTCAACCTCTTCGACGACCAGCGCTACCTCGGCGGCGTCCTGACGCTGTACGCCTTCCGCGAGCTGGTCGGCGAGGACGCCTTCCACGCGGTGGAGCGCGCCTTCCTGGACCGCTTCCGGTTCCGCTCGGCGTCGACGGCGGACTACATCGCGGTGGCCGCGGAGGTCACCGGCCAGGACCGGTCCGGCTTCCTCCGCGACTGGCTCTACGGCACCACGACCCCGCGGATGCCCGGCCACCCCGACTGGACGGTCACCCCGGTGACACCGTCCCCGGCCACCCCGCCCAGCCTGCGCGGCGGCCACCACCACGACAACTCGGCCACCCTGTAGGCGAAAGGCAGGGGGCTGGTGCTGTGACCGGAAAGGTTTGCCGGGAAGCTCGCGGCGTCCGGTGCGGTGCATCGCAAGGCGGAGCATCACCCGCGTACTGGATGTACTCGGGTGGTGCGACAACGCGGCGAGGTGCCGTGCCGGGCGTCGCGAGCCGGTGAACCTTTCCGGTCGCAGCACTCTAGTCGGTGCGCGGCGGACCGGAGCGCAGGTCGTCCGTGACGCGCTGCTGCGGAATCACCACGGCCCCCTGCTGGAGCGCCACCGTGCGGGTCGGGGCCGGGATGCGGATGCCCTCCTCGCGGTAGCGGCGGTGCAGCCGCTTGATGAACTCGTGCTTGATCCGGAACTGGTCGCTGAACTCCCCGACGCCCAGGATCACCGTGAAGCCGATCCGCGAGTCGCCGAAGGTGTGGAAGCGGATGGCCGGCTCGTGCTCCGGGAGGGCGCCGGTGATCTCGGTCATCGTCTCGGCGATGACCTCGTGCGTGACCCTCTCGACCTGGTCCAGGTCGCTGTCGTAACTCACGCCCACCTGCACCAGGATCGTCAACTCCTGCTCGGGACGCGTGTAGTTGGTCATGTTCGTCTTCGCCAGCTGGCCGTTGGGGATGACCACCAGGTTGTTGGAGAGCTGGCGGACGGTCGTCTGCCGCCAGTTGATGTCCACGACATAGCCCTCCTCGCCGCTGCTCAGCTGGATGTAGTCGCCCGGCTGCACGGTCTTGGAGGCGAGGATGTGGATGCCCGCGAAGAGGTTGGCCAGGGTGTCCTGGAGTGCCAGCGCGACCGCGAGACCGCCGACGCCCAGGGCGGTGAGCAGCGGCGCTATGGAGATGCCCAGCGTCTGGAGCACCACCAGGAAACCGATCGCCAGGACCAGCACCCGGGTGATGTTCACGAAGATCGTCGCCGAACCGGCCACCCCGGAGCGGGACTGGGTGACCGACTGCACCAGGCCGGCGATCACGCGCGCCGCCGAGACCGTCACCGCGAAGATGAGCAGCACCTTCAGGCACTGGTTGGTGTGGTGCTGGACGGTCCTGGTCAGTGGCAGCACCGCCGCGGCGGCCGCCGCGCCGCCCGAGAGCGCCGCCCACGGAACCACCGTGCGCAGCGCGTCCACGATGACGTCGTCACCGCTCCAACGGGTCCGCTTCGCGTGCTTGGCCAGCCAGCGCAGCATGCCGCGTGACAGAAAGGCCAGCAACAGGCCCGCCGCCAGGGCGATGCCGGCCAGGACCAGGTCATCGACGGTGAGCGCTCGGTCCACCGGTTACCTCCCATTCGGTAGTGCAACCGCTCATCCTGCCGTATTCGCGGAACCGAATCCGCACAGAGGTTCGCACCGCGGCCCCTGTCGGCCGGGACTGTGCTGAATCTGTCCGGCTCTAACTGCCGCCACGCCGTGCTTGGTTGACGCGGCCCGTCGCACGACGGCAGGCTGTCGCGCAGTGATCGCCAGGGAGGCTCGATGACAGGTCCGGTGCTCGCCGTCGACCAGGGCACGTCCGGCACCAAGGCCCTGGTGATCTGCCCCGAACGGGGCGTCATCGGCACCGGATTCGTCGCCATAACCCCCCGTCACCTGCCCGGCGGCCTGGTGGAGGCGGACCCCGAGGAGCTGTACGACTCGGTGCTCGTCGCCGGCCGCCGGGCGCTCGCCGAGGCCGGCGAACCGGTCACCGCGCTGGGCCTGGCCAACCAGGGTGAGACCGTCCTGGCCTGGGACCCCGGCACCGGGCGCCCGCTCACCACCGCGATCGTCTGGCAGGACCGCCGGGCCGAGACCGTCTGCGCCGAACTCGCCGAACACGCGGACGAGTTACGGGAACTCACCGGACTGCCCCTCGACCCCTACTTCGCCGCGCCCAAGATGGCCTGGATCCGCCGTCACCTCACCATCGAGGGAGTCGTCACCACCACCGACGCCTGGCTGGTCCACCGGCTCACCGGCGCCTATGTCACCGACGCCGCCACCGCCGGCCGCACCCAACTTCTCGATCTGGACCGGGTGCGGTGGTCGCCCCGCGCCCTCGACCTCTACGGACTGTCCGCCGAACACCTGCCCGAGATCGTCGACAACTGCCAACTCATCGGCACGACGAGGGAGTTCGGGCGCGAGATCCCGCTCACCGGACTCGCCGTGGACCAGCAGGCCGCCCTCCTCGCCCAGCGGATCACCGGTCCGGGCGGCGCCAAGTGCACCTACGGCACCGGGGCGTTCCTGCTCGCGCACACCGGCGACATCCCCCGGCACAGCACCTCAGGACTGGTCAGCTGTGTCGCCTGGCGCCTCGCCGGAGAGACCGGCTACTGCCTGGAGGGCCAGGTGTACACGGCCGCCTCCGCCGTCCGCTGGCTCACCGACCTCGGCGTGATCTCCGGCGCCGCCGACCTCGACCGGGTCGGCGGCACCGTCTCCGATACCGGCGGGGTCACCTTCGTTCCCGCGTTGGCGGGGCTCGCCGCTCCCTGGTGGCGCGGCGACCTGCGCGGCTCGCTCACCGGTCTGGGCCTCGACACCGGCCCCGGGCATCTGGTGCGCGCCCTGTGCGAGGGCCTCGCCGCCCAGGTGGTGGAACTCACCGAAGCCGCCGAGACCGACCTCGGCACCCCGCTGACCGCGCTGCGCGTCGACGGCGGACTCACCCGCTCGGCGCTGCTCATGCAGATCCAGGCCGACCTGCTGCAACGCCCGGTCGAGGTGTCCACGCTGCCCGACGCCACCGCCCTCGGGGTGGGGGCCCTCGCCTACCTCGGCACCGACCCCACCGACTTCCTGCCGGACGGGGGACCGTCCGCCGTCTACGAGCCGCGCATCTCGCCGGGCGAGGCCGCCGACCGCCTGGGCACCTTCCGGGCAGCCGTCGCCGCATTGCTCGCGCGCGCCGGAGCCGGAGCCGGAGCCCCCGGGTGACGGTCACCGCCGACGGGCCGCTGCCCTCCGCCCCGTACGACGTGACGGTCGTCGGCGCCGGGGTCGTCGGCAGCGCGATCGCCCGTGAACTGGCCCGTCACCCGCATCTCGAGGTCGCCCTGGTGGAGGCCCAGGACGATGTCGGCGAGGGCACCTCGAAGGCCAACACCGCCATCCTGCACACCGGTTTCGACGCCCACCCCGGCACCCTGGAGGCCCGCCTGGTCCGTGCGGGCTCCCGGCTCCTCACCGCGTACGCCGCCAAGTCCGGCATCCCGGTCGAGCCGGTCGGCGCCCTGCTGGTGGCCTGGGACGAGGAGCAACGGTCCGCCCTGCCGGACCTCGCCCGGCAGGCCGTACGCAACGACCACCACGACGTACGCCTGTTGACCGCCGCCGAGCTGTACGCCCGCGAACCCCACCTCGGCCCCGGTGCGCTCGGCGCCCTGCACGTACCCGGCGAGAGCATCATCTGCCCCTGGACCACGACCCTGGCCTACGCCACCCAGGCCGTGCGGGGCGGCGTCGACCTCCACCTCAACTCCCGCGTGGCAAAGGTGAGCCGACACGACGGCGTGCACACCCTGACCACCGCGCGCGGCCCCCTGCACACCCGCCACCTCGTCAACGCGGCCGGTCTGCACGCCGACACCCTCGACCGTCTCCTCGGCCACCGCGCCTTCACCGTCACACCGCGCCGCGGCCAGCTGATCGTCTACGACAAGTTCGCCCGCGACCTGGTCCGGCACATCCTGCTGCCGGTCCCCACCGCCCTCGGCAAGGGCGTCCTGGTCGCCCCCACGGTCTACGGCAACGTCCTGCTGGGCCCCACCGCCGAGGACCTGGACGACAGGACCGCCACCGGGTCGACCGCCGAGGGGCTGGCGGCCCTGCGCGAGAAGGGCCGCCGGATCCTGCCCGCGCTCCTCGACGAGGAGGTCACCGCCGTCTACGCCGGTCTGCGCGCGGCCACCGAGCACGACGACTACCGCATCTCTGCCCACCCCGAACAGGCGTACGTCACCGTCGGCGGCATCCGCTCCACGGGCCTCACCGCCTCGCTGGCCATCGCCGCCCATGTCACCGCACTGCTGCGGGACTCGGGCCTCGACCTGAAGGACCCCGTCGACCTGGAACCGGTCCGGATGCCGAACCTCGGCGAGGCCTTCCCCCGCCCCTACCAGCGCGGCGGTGACGTCATCGTCTGCCACTGCGAGCGCGCGACCCGCGGCGAGATCCGTGCCGCCCTGGTCAGTACGGTCCCGCCGCGCAGCCTCGCCGGCCTGCGCCGTCGCACCCGGGCCGGGGCGGGCCGCTGCCAGGGCTTCCACTGCGGGGCGGCCGTACGCGATCTGTTCGAAAGGACCGGGCCCACCCGATGACCGCCGAACGCCGGGTCGACGTCGTGGTCGTCGGTGCCGGTCCCGCCGGTCTCGCGGCCGCCGCCCGGCTGGCGGCCGCCGGAGCGGGCCGGGTGGAGGTGCTGGAGCGGGACCAGGAGGCCGGGGGAGCGGTACGGCACTGCGCCCACGGCGGATTCGGCACCTGGACCAGGCCGTCGACCGGACCCGGGTACGCCCGCCTGCTCGCCGAGGCGGCCGCGCGGGCCGGAGCGGTGGTCCGTACCGGGGTCACCGCCCTGGACTGGGCCGGGCCGCTCTCCCTGACCACCGTGGGTGAGCGGGGCCCGGAGACGGTCACCGCGCGGGCCGTGGTGCTCGCCACCGGCGCCCGGGAACGCCCCCGCACGGCACGGCTGATCCCGGGCACCCGGCCCGCCGGGGTCTACACCGGAGGAGAACTGCAGCAGGCGGTGCACCGCTACCGGCAGCCGATCGGCGAACGGGCGGTGGTGGTCGGGGCCGAGGACGTGTCGTACGCGGCCGCCGGGGCGGTACGGGCCGCGGGCGCCGAGGTCGTCGCGATGCTCACCGACCGGCCGCGCGCCATCTCCGTCCGTGCCTGCACCGACCGGCCGCGCGCCGCCTTTGTCCGTGCCGGCACCGACCGGCCGAGCGTCGCCTTTGTCCGTGCCGTCACCGACGTGACGCGCGCCGCCTCCGTCCGTGCCGTGGACGCCCGGCTCCGCTCCCGCGTCCCGCTGCTCACCGGGACCACGGTCACCGAGATCCTCGGCCACGGACGGCTGTCCGGCGTCCGCATCCGGCACGTCGACGGGCGTACGGGAGTCCTGGCCTGCGACACGGTCGTCTTCACCGGGGACTTCGTCGCCGAGGACGAACTGGCCCGCCGGGCCCGGCTCACCCTCGCCCACGGGCCGGGCACCGACCGCCCGGGTGTCTTCGCCGCCGGCGGTCTGCCGCACCCGGGACAGAACGCCCGGACGGCGGCCCGGGAGGGGGTGCAGGCCGCGGGTGCGGTGCTGGAGTGGCTGGTCAGTCGCGCGTGAAGGACCCGTGCCGGCCCGCTCCTGCCGCGAACCGCGCCGCTCCGTCCAGGCCTTCCGCCAACACCGCCATGCCGTGGCGGATCTCGCCGAGCATCGCCGTCGGTTCGTCCAGCCCCTCCTGGTCCAGCACCGACGCCCGGTCGCTGCGCAGGCAGGCCTGCGGGAAAGCGGCGATGGCGGCGGCCAGTTCCTCCGCCGCCGCGCGGGAGCGGCCCGGCGGGACCAGACGGTCGGCCAGGCCCATTCCGTGCGCCTCGGGAGCCGGGACCGGGCGGCCGGTCAGGATCAGGTCCATGGCCCGGCCGGCGCCGATCAGCCGGGGGAGCCGTACCGTGCCGCCGTCGATCAGGGGCACGCCCCAGCGGCGGCAGAAGACGCCGAACACCGCGTCCTCCTCGGCGACCCGCAGATCGCACCACAGGGCCAGCTCCAGGCCCCCTGCCACGGCGTGCCCGGCGATCGCCGCGATCACCGGCTTGGACAGCCGCAGCCGGGTCGGGCCCATCGGGCCGTCCCCGTCCTCCGCCACCCGGTTGCGGCGCTCGCCGCCCATCGCCTTCAGGTCCGCGCCCGCGCAGAAGGTGCCGCCCTCACCCCACAGCACCGCCACCCGGGCCGCGTCGTCCGCCTCGAACTCCCGGAAGGCGGCGACCAGTTCGGCCGCCGTCGGCCCGTCCACCGCGTTGCGCACCTCGGGCCGGGAGAGCACCACCGTGGTGACAGGACCCTTGCGTTCCAGGCGGACCGGCATGCGTTTCCTTCCGTCGGTTCCTTCGGAAGGTCACCCCGTGTCAGATGACCTTCAGTCGCACCAGCGCTCCCAGTGTCAGTGCTCCCGGCAGCAACGGCACCCACACGGTGATGATCCGGTACGCGAGGACGACGGCCGTGGCGACCGCCACCGGGCCGCCCGCGGCCACCAACGCCACGATCAGCGCCGCCTCCACGGAACCCAGACCGCCCGGCGTGGGGATCAGCGCGACGGCGACCGTGGCCGCGAGATACGCCAGCGCCATGTGCGCGGGCGGCACCGGCAGGCCCAGCGCCTGCCCCACCGCCACCAGACCGGCCGCCTGGAGCGCGGGGAAGGCGAGCGAGCCGCCCCACAGGGCCAGCGCCCGGGACGGACGCGTGTGCACCGAGCGGGCCTCGTTCAGGGCGGAGCGCACGAAGCGGAACACCGGCTCGCGCACCCGTCCTACGAGGAACAGCGCGGCCAGCGCCACGGCCACCAGCGCGCCGGCGACGGCCAGGACCGGTCCCGTCGTCCCGTCGGGGAGCAGGCCGCCGAGCTGCAGTGCGTCCGGGAAGGCCACGAAGAACACGGCCATCAGGCCCACCCGGGCCACCGATTCGGCGAGCAGGTACAGGGCGAGCGCGGCCGACGAGGTGGCGAGCGGCACCCCGCACACGGTCATGAACCGCAGGTTGACCGCGCCGGAGCCCAGGCCCGTCGGGAGCAGATGGTTGGCTGAGCCGGCCGCCAGCTGGGTCGCGAGCAGCCGCCAGCGGGGCAGTTGCTGGACCACCGCGCCCTGCCGGGTGACGGCCGCGGCCACCCAGGTCAGACAGGTGGCCGCGCCCGCCGCCAGCAGCCAGGGCCAGGAGGCGTCACGGAGGTGGCCGAAGCCCTCGACGAGGACCGACCGGTGCTGCACCGCGATGACCGCGACGAGCAAGAGCGGAATCAGGGTGAGGATGTGCCGCCAGGGGAGACGGCGGGCGAGCCGGGGGAGACGGCCCGCACGGAAGCCGGGGATTCTTACCGCTGTCACACCGGGAGAGGTTTTCCGCGCCGCGCCAACGGCGGGTGGCGGAAGGGGAGACACCGGATGACGGACGGGAAGCGGGGGAGGGGGGAGGCCTGTCTGGGCTTTCGCATGGGCTTCCGCGTGGGCTCTCGCAGAGCCGGGCGGTGCCTTCGGGAGGCTCATCGGGTCCTTCGTACGGGGGGACGGCGAGCGGACATTGACCTCAACGAAGCTTGAGGTCCTACGTTCTCCCTCATGAGTATGGAAACCACCGCCTGGACGCAACTGCACAGCGTGATGACCGCCCAGCAGGAGCGCCGCCCGTTCGACCGGGCCGCACTGCGCCGTATCGCCGCCTTCGCCCGCCCGCACCGGCAGGGCATAGTCCGTTTCGTCCTGCTCGGGGTGGTGACGGCCCTGCTCGCCGTGGCGACCCCGGTCCTGGCCGGCCATGTCGTCGACGCCATCGTGTCGGGGCACGACACCGGGACGGTCGTACGGCTGTCGCTGCTGATCGCGGCTGTGGCCGTCGCGGAGGCGGCGCTCGGGGTGCTGGGGCGGCGGCTCTCGGCGACGCTCGGGGAGGGACTCATCCTCGACCTGCGAACGGCTGTGTTCGATCATGTGCAGCGCATGCCCGTCGCGTTCTTCACACGTACGCGTACGGGAGCGCTGGTCAGTCGTCTCAACAACGACGTGATCGGCGCCCAGCGGGCCTTCGCCAACACCCTCTCCGGCGTGGTCAGCAACCTGGTCACGCTGCTGCTCACCCTCGTGGTCATGCTGACCCTGTCCTGGCAGATCACCCTGCTCGCGCTGGTGCTGCTGCCGGTGTTCGTGGTGCCCGCCCGCCGGATGGGCGGCCGGATGGCCCGGATGCAGCGCGAGTCCGCCGCGCTCAACGCGGCCATGGGCACCCGCATGACGGAGCGCTTCTCCGCACCGGGCGCCACCCTGATCAAGCTCTTCGGCCGCCCCGAGGAGGAGTCGGCGGAGTTCTCGGCCCGCGCCGCCCGCGTCCGGGACATCGGGGTGCGCACCGCCACCGCCCAGTCGGTGTTCATGACCGCGCTCACCCTGGTCTCCTCGCTGGCACTCGCCCTGGTCTACGGCCTCGGCGGCTGGTTCGCGCTGCGCGGCACCCTGGAGCCGGGCGCCGTCGTCTCCCTCGCCCTTCTCCTGACCCGGCTGTACGCCCCGCTCACCTCCCTCGCCGGCGCCCGCGTCGAGGTGATGAGCGCGCTGGTCAGCTTCGAGCGGGTCTTCGAAGTGCTCGACCTGAAGCCCCTGATCGAGGAGAAACCGGACGCCCGCGAGGTTCCCGAGGGCCCGGTGGCCGTCGAGTTCGAGGACGTCCGCTTCGCCTACCCGGCCGCCGACCAGGTCTCCCTCGCGTCACTCGAAGAGGTCGCGACCCTGGACGGCCGCGGCGGTGCCGAGGTCCTGCACGGCATCTCCTTCCGCGCCGAACCCGGCCGGACCGTCGCTCTGGTCGGCTCCTCCGGCGCCGGCAAGTCCACCATCGCCCAACTGCTGCCTCGCCTGTACGACGTCGACGAGGGCGCCGTGCGCATCGGCGGCGTCGACGTCCGCGACCTGACCGCCGGCTCCCTGCGGGCCACCCTCGGCATGGTCACCCAGGACGGCCACCTCTTCCACGACAGCGTCCGCGCCAACCTGCTGCTCGCCCGGCCGGGGGCCACCGACGAGGAGTTGTGGGACGCCCTCGGCCGGGCCCGCCTCGACGAGGTCGTACGGTCCCTGCCGGACGGCCTGGACACGGTGGTCGGCGAGCGCGGCTACCGGCTCTCCGGCGGCGAGCGGCAGCGCATGACCATCGCCCGGCTGCTGCTGGCCCGCCAGCGCGTGGTCATCCTCGACGAGGCCACCGCCCACCTGGACAACACCTCGGAGGCGGCCGTCCAGGAGGCCCTCACCGAGGCGCTGGAGGGGCGCACGGCCGTGGTCATCGCCCACCGGCTGTCCACGATCCGGGCCGCCGACCAGATCCTGGTGGTCGAGGCCGGCCGGATCGTGGAGCGCGGCACCCACGAGGAACTTCTGCTGGCCGACGGGCGGTACGCCGAACTGCACCGCACCCAGTTCACCGAAGTGACGACGCCCTGACAGAGCGTTCACATCACCGTCACGTTTTCCTGTGAGTCGAGGAGGGGAGCGCTCCCCCACTTGACGACTGTGGTCCGGACCTTTAGCTTCACGCCTTAAACAAAGCCTCACGTGTGTAGCCAACACCCACCTGAACAAGGGGTGTTGGGACACATCGTGCTGCCACCCCCCGCGTGAAAGGCCACCCCCCGCATATGGCCAGACCTCTCCCCACGGCTGTCTCCATAGCCGCGCTGACGCTCTCCGCAGGCCTGCTCACCGCCGCTCCGGCGCAGGCGGCCACCGGCACCATCACCGGCCTCGGCGGCAAGTGCCTCGATGTCGCCGGAGCCAGCTCAGCCGACGGCACGGCCGTCCAGCTCTACGACTGCAACGGCACCGCCGCCCAGCAGTGGACGGTCGGCAGCGACGGCACCATCCGCGCCCTCGGCAAGTGCCTCGACGTGACCGGCAATTCGACCGCCGACGGCGCCAAGGCCCAGCTGTGGACCTGTTCCGGCGGCGCCAACCAGCAGTGGACGGTCACCTCCGCCCACGACATCGTCAACCCGCAGGCCAACAAGTGCCTGGACGCGACGGGCAACTCGTCCGCCAACGGCACCCGCGCCCAGATCTGGACCTGCGCGGGCACCGCCAACCAGAAGTGGACCGCCCCGGCGGCCGGCGGCGGCACCACCCCGTCCTCGCCGATGGCCGTGGCGCCGTACCTGTACAATGGCTGGGGCGACCCGCCGAGCCCGACCACGATCACCAACGCGACCGGCGTGAAGTACTACACGCTCGCGTTCGTCCTCAGCAACGGCTACTGCAACCCGCAGTGGGACGGCAGCCGGGCGCTGACCGGCGGCGTCGACCAGAGCACCATCAACACCGTGCGCGCCAACGGCGGTGACGTCATCCCGTCCTTCGGCGGCTACAGCGGCAACAAGCTGGAGAGCTCCTGCTCCAGCGCGGGCGAACTGGCGGCGGCCTACCAGAAGGTCATCAACGCCTACGGCGGTCTCAAGGCCATCGACATCGACCTCGAAGCCGACGCCTACAGCAACGGGACCGTGCAGCAGCGGGTCGTGGACGCGCTGAAGACGGTGAAGGCCAACAACTCCGGCCTGAAGGTGTACATCACCATCGGCACCGGCCAGAGCGGCCCCGACACCAGCCTGATCAACCGGGCCGCGTCCTCCGGGCTGACCGTCGACGCCTGGGCCATCATGCCGTTCGACTTCGGCGGCGCCGGCCAGAACATGGGCAACCTCACCACCCAGGCGGCCGAGGGACTCAAGAACGCGCTGAAGAACGCGTACGGCTACAGCGACGACACGGCCTACCGGGACATGGGCATCTCGTCCATGAACGGCATCACCGACAACAGCGAGACCGTGACGGTCGCCGACTTCCGGACCATCCTCGCCTACGCCCAGCAGCACCATCTGGCCCGGCTCACCTTCTGGTCCGCCAACCGTGACCGGCCCTGCACCGGCGGGTCCGCCGACAGCTGCTCCGGCGTGAGCCAGTCCAACTGGGACTACACGCGCGTCTTCGCCGGCTACACCGGCTGAACCCCCGAACAGGAGAACTCGTGCCCAGCCTTCCCCGGCGCCGCAGAGCAACGGCCGCCGCAGCGGTGGCCGTTGTCGCCGCCTCCCTGCTGACCGCGGCCGGCGCCGCCGCGCCCGCGTCCGCCGCCACGCTGCCCACCGGCAACGTCACCCTGCTCAACGCGGCGAGCGGCAAGTGCGTGGACGCCAAGGCCGCCGCCACCGCCGACGGCACCGTCGTCCAGCAGTACGCCTGCAACAACTCCACCGCCCAGCAGTGGAGTTTCACCACCACCAGCGACGGCTACGTCCGCATCAACAACG
Source organism: Streptomyces sp. NPDC051105 (assembly GCF_040682795.1). Lineage (NCBI taxonomy): Bacteria > Bacillati > Actinomycetota > Actinomycetes > Kitasatosporales > Streptomycetaceae > Streptomyces > Streptomyces sp. NPDC051105. Next base: position 102,338 of record NZ_JBFBBR010000002.1, read on the forward strand.
CCAACAACACCAACGAGGTCCTGGACGTCACCGGCGTCTCCACGGCCGACAGCGCGGCCGTGCAGCTGTGGACCTACGGCGGCGGCAACAACCAGCAGTGGCTGCCGGTGGACGACGGCGGCGGCGCCTACCACTTCGTCAACCGCAACAGCGGCAAGTGCCTGGACGACCCCGGTGCTTCCACCGCCGACAGTGTGCAGTTCGTGCAGTACACCTGCAACGGCACCGCCGCCCAGCGGTTCCAGGTCGTGCCCGTGGCTCAGACGAGCAACCCTGACCTGGGCTCCAACGTGGTGATCTTCGACCCGTCGATGTCCGCCGCGACCATCCAGAGCAAGCTGGACTCGATCTTCCAGCAGCAGCAGACCAACCAGTTCGGCTCCCAGCGCTACGCCGTGATGTTCAAGCCGGGCGCCTACAGCGCGGACGTCAACGTCGGCTTCTACACCCAGGTCCTCGGCCTGGGGCTGTCCCCGGACGCGGTCTCGGTCAACGGCGCGGTGCACACCGAGGCCGACTGGTTCCAGGGCAACGCCACCCAGAACTTCTGGCGCGGCGCGGAGAACCTCTCCGTCAACCCGACGAGCGGCAGCGACCGTTGGGCGGTCTCGCAGGCGTCCGCCTACCGCCGGGTGCATCTGCGCGGCAACCTCGCCCTGGACGACGGCGGCTGGTCCAGCGGCGGTCTGATCGCCGACAGCCAGATCACCGGGCAGGTCAACTCCGGCAGCCAGCAGCAGTGGCTGACCCGCAACTCGCAGCTCGGCAGCTGGACCGGCTCCAACTGGAACATGGTCTTCGTGGGCAGCACGGGCGTGCCGTCCACCACCTTCCCCAGCCCGCCGGACACCACGGTCGCGCAGAGCCCGGTGACCCGTGAGAAGCCGTTCCTGTACGTCGACGGCGCCGGCAACTACCAGGTGTTCGTGCCGTCCGCACGGTCCAACACCAGTGGAACCAGCTGGAGTTCGGGTTCCGCCGCCGGGTCGTCGCTCTCACTGGACAGCTTCTACATCGTGAAGCCGGGGGCCACCGCCTCCCAGATCAACGCGGCCCTCACGGCGGGGAAGAACCTCCTGGTCACCCCGGGTGTCTACCACCTCGACCAGACCCTGCAGATCAACCGCGCCGACACCGTCGTGCTGGGCCTCGGCCTCGCCACCTTCGTCCCGGACAACGGCGTCACCGCCATGAAGGTCGCGGACGTCGACGGCGTCCAGATCGCGGGCCTGCTCTTCGACGCCGGCACCACCAACTCGTCCACCCTGGTGGAGGTCGGGCCGAGCAACTCCTCGGCCTCGCACGCGGCCGACCCGACCTCGCTGCACGACGTGTACTTCCGGGTCGGCGGAGCGGGCGTCGGCAAGGCCACCACCAGCCTGGTCGTCAACAGCGACAACGTCATCGGCGACCACATGTGGATCTGGCGCGCCGACCACGGCAGCGGAGTCGGCTGGACCAGCAACACCGCCGACACCGGCCTGGTCGTCAACGGCGACAACGTGACGATGTACGGCCTGTTCGTCGAGCACTTCCAGAAGTACCAGACCGTCTGGAACGGCAACGGCGGCAAGACGTACTTCTACCAGAACGAGATGCCGTACGACCCGCCCAACCAGGCGGCCTGGATGAACGGCTCGACCCAGGGCTACGCGGCCTACAAGGTCGCCGACTCGGTCACCAGCCACCAGGTGTACGGCCTCGGCAGCTACTGCTACTTCAACGTCAACCCCAGCGTGGTCGCGGCGCACGCCGTCGAGGCACCGAACAACTCGGGCGTCCGCTTCACCAGCATGGTGACGGTCTCGCTGGGCGGCACCGGCACCATCAGCCACGTCATCAACAACACGGGAGGCCCGTCGAACTCCTCGACCAACGTGGCGAACCTCGCCTCGTACCCGTGACCGTCGCTCCCTGAGCGGAACACGGGTGCCCCGGCGGACCTCCGCCGGGGCACCCGTGTCTTTCAGGACGGAGCGTTGTGCCGGGGCTCTGCCGTCCGCACCTGCGGCTGGTCCTTCGGCTCCGGACGGTCCTGGCGGTCCTGGCCGGGCCGGTGGCTGCCGCGCAGGGCCGAGGCCACGGCGGAGACCAGGGCCATGCCCGCGGCCACGCCGAACACGATGCCCAGGCCGTGGTGGAACGGACCGGAGACCAGTTGCGGGAAGAAGGTGTGACCGGTCAGGACGGACCGCTGGGCCCGGGTCACATGGTCCAGGACGCCCTCGGAGGAGAGCAGGTGCTGGATCGGGTTGTTGCCGAGGAACGTCGCGAAGAGCGTGCTCACCGGCGGCAGTGAGGCGGCGTGCGCGGCGGAGGCGGCCGGCACGCCGTGTGCCATGAGCCCGCTCTTCAGCGTCTCCGGGAGCGAGGAGGCGAGGCCGGAGACCATCAGCGAGAAGAAGACGCCGATGGACAGCGCCGTACCGGAGTTCTGGAAGGTCGAGCGCATGCCCGAGGCGACACCCCGGTACTCGGCCGGGACGCTGCCCATGATCGAGGACGTGTTGGGTGCCGAGAACATGCCCTGGCCGAGCCCGTTGAGCAGCAGCAGCGCCGCGAACAGCCCGTAGTCGAAGTCGACGGGCAGCGCGAGCAGGCCGAGGAAGGACAGCATGACCACCACCAGTCCGGCGGTGGAGAAGAACCGGGCGCCGAACCGGTCCGACAGATAGCCGGAGACCGGGCCCGCGACGAGGAACCCGAGCGTGAGCGGGAGCATGAAGATGCCGGCCCACAGCGGGGTGTCCTCGAAGTCGTAGCCGTGCAGCGGCAGCCAGATGCCCTGCAGCCAGATGATGAGCATGAACTGCAGGCCGCCGCGCGCGATCGAGGTCAGCAGGGCGGCCACGTTGCCCGCCGCGAACGCCCTGTTCTTGAAGAGCGCCAGGTTGAACATGGGCTCGGCGACCCGCGTCTCGATGACGCAGAAGGCCAGCAGCAGACCGACGCCACCGATCAGGCCGGTCAGCACCCATGGGTTCCCCCAGCCGGTGGCACTGTCGCCGTAGGGCTGGATCCCGTACGTGATCCCGGCCAGCAGGATCCCGGCGCCCGCCGCGAAGGTGATGTTGCCCAGCCAGTCGATCCGGCCGGGCCGGCCCGTCGAGGTCTCGCGCAGGCTCAGGTACGACCAGATCGTTCCGGTGATGCTGACCGGGACGCTCACCCAGAACACGGCGCGCCAGTCGACGACGGCGAGCAGACCGCCCGCGAGCAGACCGAGGAACTGGCCCGCCAGCGCGGTGATCTGGTTGATGCCGAGCGCCATGCCGCGCTGCCGGGTGGGGAAGGCGTCGGTGAGGATGGCGGCCGAGTTGGCGGTGAGCATGGACCCGCCGAAGGCCTGCACGATCCGCCACAGGATCAGCCACAGCGCGCCCGCCCCCGCGCGGAACGGGTCGAGCGACAGCGCGACCGACGCACAGGCGAAGATCAGGAACCCGAAGTTGTAGATCCTCACCCGCCCGAACATGTCGCCGAGCCGCCCGAGTACGACCACGAGGACCGCGGAGACCAGCAGGTACCCCAGGATCATCCAGAGCAGATACCCGATGTTGCCCGGTGCGAGCGGGTCGAGGCCGATGCCGCGGAAGATCGCCGGCAGCGAGATGATCACGATCGACGCGTCCATCGTGGCGATCAGCACGCCCAGGGTGGTGTTCGAGAGCGCGACCCACTTGTAGCCCGGCCCGGGCGGGGTGTCCTTGTGGCGGCCCGAGCGCGGGGAGCCGGGCCGGATACGGGCGCTCACAGCTGTTCCGCCAGCCGGGCGAGGAGCGGCACGGCCGCTCCCAGGGTCTCGCGCTCCTCGGCGGAGAACGTGTCGAGGACCTGCGCGAGCCGCTGCACCGATTCGGAGCGCCGCTCGGCCAGCATGGCCCGCCCCTCGTCGGTGACGGCCGCGATGCTCCGCCGCCCGTCCGCGGCATCGGGGGTACGGCGGACCAGGCCACGCTGTTCGAGGTGGGCGAGGGTGGTGGCCATGGCCTGCGGCCGCACCCGCTCCATCTCGGCGAGCGACGTGGGGGAGTCGGGTCCGTCGGCAGCCAGCCGGGCGAGCACGGACACGCCCGAGAGCGATACGTCCCCCACCGCGTGGGCCTGCCGCAGCCGCCGCGTCATACGGCCCACCGCGAGCCGGAGCTCGGCGGCGAGCAGGGAGGCGTCGCTCGGACCGCGGGTACCGCCGGCCTCGGAGGCTATGTCTGTCTTCACATGTACTAATACTAGGTTTATCAGTCTGGACTGCTCAACCAGCCGTAAGTAAATACGGGCCGTCCGGGTCGGGAGCGGGTCTCAGCCGCAGGTGAGCCCGCCCGCGTTGGCCTTGGCCGTGAGGATGCGGTGGACGGAGGCCGCGACCGTGGCGCGGAAGGAGGCACTCGTCGCCATCCGGGCCTGCACGCCCTGCACCATCGCCGGCACCGTCGACGCCTTGACCGTGAGGATCATGTCGCCGCCCGCGGTCAGGAAGTCCACCGCCCGCTGGGCCGGGGTGTAGGCGCGGACCGCGACCGCCTGGCCGATGTCGTCGGAGATGACGACTCCCTTGAAGCCGAACTTGGTGCGCAGCAGCGAGTTGATGACGGTCGGGGAGAACACGGCCAGGTGCTTGGAGTCGATCTTGGTGTACTTCGCCGAGGAGACCATCACGAACGGCGTGCCGGCCGCGATCCCGCTGCGGAACGGCTGGAGGCTCGCGCTGGAGGCGGTGGTCACCGAGTCGACGACGTTCGCGGTGGTGTCGGTGTTCCCGATGACCTGGCCGAGCCCGGGGAAGTGCTTGAAGGTGGTCATGACCCCGGCCGTGCGGAAGCCCGCGGCGAAGGCGCCGGTGCCCGAGGTCACCACGGCGGGGGTGTGTCCGTACTCACGGTAGTAGCGCCCGATGGGAGCGTTGCGGGTGCCGAGGCTCGCCGGCACCACGTCGGCGACCGGGGCGAGATTGAGGTCGAGACCCGCCGCCTTGAGCTGCTTGGCCCAGGTCTCGGCGCGGGCGCGCAGTGTCGTCGTGCTCCACGTGCCCTGGGTCAGGGCGTTGGGCATGACGGAGAAGCCGGGGCCGCTGAGCACCTGGACCTGTCCGCCTTCCTGGTCGGTGGCCACGAGCAGCCCGACCCGGTGGCCGGCGACCGTGTCCGCCTGCGCGCGCACCCCGTCGACGACCTTCTTCGTCGCCGTGGTGCCGGCGGTGCTGCGCCCGGTCAGCATGACGGACCCGACATGGTAGGTACGCAGGGTGCGCAGATCCGTGGTGCTGGGGCGGGCGGCGGCGACCCCGCCCATGAACAGCTGGCCGACCCGCTGCGCCTGGGTCATTCCCGTATAGACCTTGTCGGCGCAGGTGGTGGCGGACACGCGGTGGGCTTCCTCCCCTGCGGCCGGGGCGCTGCACGCGCCGACGGCGAGCAAGGTGGTGGCGAGCCCGACGGCGGTGCGCCGGGCAGCGGGGCCGCGGCCCGCGGGCCGGCGGACAGGTGTCGCCATGATGCGCTCCTGACTCGTGAGAGGTGCAGGCCACGGGGACCGGCGGGCCGACGCACGGCATGGGCACCCTGCGTGGCTCGAAGCCGCCCCAGCGGCTCACGTTACGCCGAACGGGTGCGGTGCGCGCTGCGGCCGGCCGACGACTCCACCGCTGGGACGATCGCACCGCCCGGCGGCCGTCAGCCGAACAACGCCAGCCGGGCCGTGACGCGCTTGCCCACGGACTCCCGTCGTGCCTCGAAGCCCTGTACCACGGCCAGCACGATCTCCAGACCGTGCTGGCCCACCCGTCCGGCGTCGGTCGTCCGGGCCAGCGGAAGGGTCGGATCGGTGTCCCACACCTCGATCTCCACCGCGCCACCGGCGACACCCAGGCGCAGCAGCACCGGTCCCGGCGCGTACTTCAGCGCGTTGGTGACGAGCTCGCTGACCACCAGCTGCGCCAGCTCGCGGGTGCGGGCCGGTACCGGCAGTCCCTGCTCGGACTCGGCGTGCGACAGGAACTCCGCTGTCCGGGTTCGCGCGTCGGCGATACAGCCATCCGCTCCGTCCAGTGCGATGGTGGCATCGGCGGGTGCGGCGTCCGCCGTCCGGCAACACTCCTCGGCCGGGACGGACTCCCTGCCGGCGAACCGCGATACCCCGTTCATGGCGGCCCGTCTACCCGGCGATCCGCCGTGTTACTCCCGCGCCGCCCGGATTCGGATGGCCCGTCTCGTGCATCGCACTGCGCATCCCTGGGCACGTTGGCTGCGACGAGGTGACGCGGCCCGGATCGAAGGTGCGGAGGACGCACGTGGCAGACGAACAAAGAGCGATGAATCACGGCGAGCTGTCCGTCACCCGGACCGACGTCGAAGGCATCACCGTGCTCGGCCTCCGCGGCGAGATCGACTACGAGAGTGTGGGCGCTCTGGCCCGGGCCATGCCTCCGGCGGACCCCACCGCCGGCTCCCGGGTCGTCGTCGACCTGAGCGGGGTCACCTTCATGGACTCCAGCGGGATCAACGCCCTGATCGCCACCCACCAGGCGACTCGGGCCGCGCAGGGGTGGCTGCGTCTCGCGGGGGTCAGGGACTCCGTGCTGCGCACCGTGCAGCTGGTGGGCCTCGACACCCTCGCCACCTGCCACCCGACCGTGCGGGACGCCATCGCGGCGTGACGGCGTCGACGGAAGCACACTGCGGAAGCACAGTGATGTCGACAACGGGAACGTGGTGGCGGCGGCAGCGGTGACGGTGCGGGTCGCTCGGGCTGCGGCCGGCGCGCCGGTCCCTCGGGCTGCGCCGGCCTGCCGGGGATGAGGCACGGGCCCCGGGGCCGTCCTGCGGGCTCCTGATCGGCTCCCGAGGGACGGGCCGGCCGGGTTCCGTGGCGGCCATCGGCGGGATCCCGGGTCGGCGTCCTTCCAGGGCTCCACCTTCGGGCGAACCCCATCGGGTACCCCGAACCGGCCCGGGTATTCCGCCCTTCTCGCCCTTGATTTCGGTGCGCTCTCATAGTCGCGCCAGACTTTGGTTGTCGGCCGACAACTGAGTTAACCTGCGACCGATTTCTTGTGGGGGCGAGACCGTCGAACGCGGAATCGCCGCTGGTGGGCGGAGCTCTACTGCTCCGGCGAGGTTCCGGGTCCTCGGGGTGGGGACCCTGGGGAGCGGAACGAGGGTGTGCATGAGCGGCATGTCGATGGACGCCCAGGTCCAGGGGCCGGGCGAGCAGGAGTTGCGGCAGCTGCTGGCCGGCCTGACGGCGGTACGGGACGGTGACTTCGGCACCCGGCTGCCCTCCGACGGACAGGGCCTGCTGGGCGACATCGCCACGGTCTTCAACGGCATGGTCGACCAGCTGTCCCTGTTCACCTCGGAAGTGACGCGGGTGGCACGCGAGGTGGGCACCGAGGGCACCCTGGGTGGCCAGGCGCAGGTCCCCGGGGTCTCCGGCACCTGGGCGGATCTGACCGACTCGGTCAACGCCATGGCGGGCAATCTGACCACGCAGGTCCGTGACATCGCCCAGGTGGCCACGGCGGTGGCGAGAGGCGATCTGTCCCAGAAGATCGACGTACCCGCGCGCGGGGAGATCCTCCAGCTCAAGGAGACCGTCAACACGATGGTCGACCAGCTCTCCGCCTTCGCCGACGAGGTCACCCGCGTCGCCCGCGAAGTGGGCAGCGAGGGACGGCTGGGCGGCCAGGCGCAGGTGCCCGGGGTCGCCGGCGTCTGGCGTGACCTGACCGATTCGGTCAACTTCATGGCCGGAAATCTCACATCGCAGGTCCGCAACATCGCCCAGGTGACGACCGCGGTGGCGCAGGGCGATCTCTCCCAGAAGATCACCGTGGACGCCCGGGGCGAGATCCTGGAACTGAAGAACACCATCAACACGATGGTCGACCAGCTCTCCGCCTTCGCCGACGAGGTCACCCGTGTCGCCCGCGAGGTCGGCACCGAAGGCCGGCTCGGCGGACAGGCGGACGTCAAGGGAGTCAAGGGCACCTGGCGCGACCTGACCGACTCCGTGAACTTCATGGGGGGCAACCTCACCGCGCAGGTCCGCAATGTCGCCCAGGTGGCCACCGCGGTGGCGCAGGGCGATCTCTCCCAGAAGATCACCGTGGACGCCCGGGGCGAGATCCTGGAACTGAAGAACACCATCAACACGATGGTCGACCAGCTCTCCGCCTTCGCCGACGAGGTCACCCGCGTCGCCCGCGAGGTCGGCACCGAGGGCAACCTCGGCGGCCAGGCGATCGTGCGGGGCGTGTCGGGGACCTGGAAGGATCTCACGGACAACGTCAACGTGATGGCGTCCAATCTGACCGGGCAGGTCCGTTCGATCGCCCAGGTCGCCACGGCTGTCGCGCGCGGTGATCTCTCGCAGAAGATCACCGTGGAGGCCAAGGGCGAGGTCGCCGCCCTGGCGGACGTCATCAACACCATGGTCGACACGCTGTCGGCGTTCGCCGACGAGGTCACCCGGGTGGCGCGCGAGGTGGGCACCGAGGGCCGCCTGGGCGGGCAGGCCCATGTGCCGAACGTGGCGGGGACCTGGAAGGACCTGACGGACAACGTCAACTCCATGGCCAACAACCTCACCGGGCAGGTGCGCAACATCGCCCTGGTGACGACCGCGGTGGCCAACGGCGACCTCTCGAAGAAGATCGACGTCGACGCCCGGGGCGAGATCCTGGAGCTGAAGACCACCATCAACACGATGGTCGACCAGCTGTCGTCGTTCGCCGCCGAGGTCACCCGCGTCGCCCGCGAGGTCGGCAGCGAGGGCCGGCTGGGCGGTCAGGCAGAGGTGGAGGGTGTCGAGGGCACCTGGAAGCGGCTGACGGAGAACGTCAACGAGCTGGCCGGGAACCTCACCCGGCAGGTGCGGGCGATCGCCGAGGTCACGAGCGCCGTCGCGGAAGGCGACCTGACCCGCTCCATCACCGTGGTGGCGTCGGGCGAGGTCGCCGACCTCAAGGACAACATCAACTCCATGGTGGAGTCCCTGCGCGAGACCACCCGGGCCAACCAGGAACAGGACTGGCTCAAGACCAACCTCGCCCGGATCTCCGGCCTGATGCAGGGCCACCGCGACCTGCCCGTGGTCGCCGAGCTGATCATGGACGAGCTCACCCCGCTGGCGTCGGCCCAGTACGGCGCCTTCTACCTGGCGGAGGAGACCGAGCGCGGCCAGGAACTGCGCCTGGTGGGCTCGTACGGCTATCCGGACGACGCGGAGCGGCCCACCCGGATCCCGGTCGGGCGTTCCCTGGTCGGGCAGGCCGCACGCAACCGGCGTGTCATCACCGTCGAGGAGGTGCCGGAGGGCTACGTCACCATCTCCTCCGGACTCGGGCAGGCCGTGCCCAGTGCGCTGGTCGTGCTGCCCATCGTGGTCGAGGAGCAGGTCCTCGGCGTGATCGAACTGGCCTCGCTGAGCCGCTTCACCCAGATCCACCAGGACTTCCTCACCCAGCTGATGCCGACCATCGGCGTGAACCTCAACACCATCGTGGCCAACGCCCGCACCGACGAGCTGCTGGGGGAGTCCCAGCGGCTGACCTCCGAACTGCAGGCCAGGTCGGAGGAGTTGCAGGTGCAGCAGGACGAACTGCAGCGCTCCAACGCCGAGCTGGAGGAGAAGGCGTCCCTGCTGGCCTCGCAGAACCGTGACATCGAGGCGAAGAACCTCCAGATCGAGCAGGCGAGGCAGGAACTGGAGACCCGCGCTCAGCAGCTGGCGCTGGCCTCCAAGTACAAGTCGGAGTTCCTGGCCAACATGAGCCACGAGCTGCGCACCCCGCTCAACAGCCTGCTGATCCTGGCCCAGTTGCTGGCCCAGAACCCCTCGCGCAACCTCACCCCGAAGCAGGTCGAGTACGCGGGCATCATCCACTCGGCGGGCTCGGACCTGCTGCAGCTGATCAACGACATCCTCGACCTCTCCAAGGTGGAGGCCGGCAAGATGGACGTGACGCCCGAGCGGGTCCCGCTACGCCAGCTGCTGGAGTACGTCGAGGCGACGTTCCGGCCGATGACCACCCAGAAGAGCCTGGAGTTCACGGTGGCCACCGCCACCGGCACGCCCGCCGATCTGCTCACCGACGACTCCCGGCTGCGTCAGATCCTGCGCAACCTGCTGTCCAACGCGGTGAAGTTCACCGAGCATGGCGGCGTTCAGCTACGGATCGAACCGGCCGCCGACCGGGAGGTGCCGCCGGTCGTCCTCCGCGGTGGTCCGGTGGTGGCCTTCCGGGTCGTCGACACCGGCATCGGCATCCCCCGTCAGCAGCTGGAGACGATTTTCGGCGCCTTCCAGCAGGCCGACGGGACCACCAGCCGCAAGTACGGCGGCACCGGTCTCGGCCTGTCCATCACGCGGGAGATCGCCCATCTGCTCGGCGGCGCCGTCACCGTCGACAGCACCCCCGGCCAGGGCAGTACGTTCACGCTGTACCTGCCCGTCGCACGCGCCGACTTCGAGGAGCTGCTGGAGACCGGCGGCCGGCCGGTGGAGCAGCCCAGTGCCGTCGCCGCGTCCGAGGCGGCACCGGCGCCCCGGCTGGCGGCCGGTCCCGTGCCGGTCCCCGAGCACCGCAGGCGCCGCCTCCTGGTGATCGAGGAGCGCCCGCGCGGTCTGCTCACCCTGGTCGCCGAGCGGGCCGTGGCGGACCTCGCGCACGACCCCGGCGATCCGCACGGTGCGATCGACCTCATCACCGCCGTAGGGGCGCAGGAGGCGGCGAGCACGCTGGCGGCCGAACCCTGCCACTGCGTCGTCCTGGAACTGGGCATGCCCGGCAAGGAGGGCGCGGACTTCCTGGAGGCCTTGCGCGGCGACTCCGCGCTGGCCAGCGTGCCCGTCCTGGTGCACACCGGGCATCGGGTGGATCTGGCGCAGGAGCAGGCGCTGCGCGCCCTCGCGGGCGGCCGTCCGCTGGACTTCCTGGCCAGTCTGGACGAGCTGCGCGAGCGCATCACCCTGCACCTGTCCGCCGAACAGCCCGGTGACGTACTGTCGCTGGTGCGCGCCGAGGAGCCGCACCGCCCGGCCGCGCAGGTGGTGGACGACTCCTTCCTCGGCCGGACGGTCCTGGTGGTCGACGACGACGCACGCAACCTCTTCGCCCTCAGCGGGGTGCTGGAACTGCACGGTTTCGAGGTCCTGCACGCCGACAACGGCCGCAAGGGCATCGAGATGCTGCTAGCCCACCCGGACATCTGCCTGGTGCTGATGGACGTGATGATGCCGGAGATGGACGGCTACTCCGCCACCGCGGAGATCCGCGCCATGCCCCGGTACGCGGAGCTGCCCATCATCGCCGTCACCGCGAAGGCCATGCCGGGGGACCAGGAGAAGAGCCTCGCCTCGGGGGCCAACGACTACATCACCAAGCCCGTCGACGCGAACGACCTCATCGCCCGCGTCCGTCGCTGGCTGGCCGTGTGACAGCGCGCCACCCCACCGCTTCCACCAGCCGGCCGCGTAACGCCCCGGGTGCCCCCAGCCGAGAAGCAGGCCCACCGTGAGTGATCTCCGTCCATCGCCCGAACCTCCCCAACCGCCCGGTTCCGACGACCTGGCGGGTGAGCCGTGCACGCCGGAAGGCGTCGCCCCGGCGGGAGTCGAGCTGCCCGGTGCGGTCGGCGGCACCCGGGAAGCCGCCACCGGTGAACCGGACGAGCCCGGCCGGTCGTCCCCCCTCGGCAGACTGGCGGCGACCGTGGAGCGGCTGCGCCGCGAGGTGCGGGCGGCGCATGCCGAGGCCGACGGGCGGGCCCTGATCGAGCTGGCCAAGGGCATCCTGGTCGAGCGGCTGAGCTGTGGCCCGGCGCAGGCGGCCCGGCAGCTGGCCGAGCTCGCCGAGCAGGCGGGGGTGACACCGCTCGAGTTGGCGGTCGATGTCATCAACCAGGCCGCACAGGACCGGATGTCGGAGGTGACCGCCGCCTTTTTCGCGGCCACTGCGGCCGGTACCGAGGCCGCCGACTCGGCGGGCAGCCACTCCTCCGCCGTACGGCTGCGGGCCGCCGAGAGCGGTGCGCTGGCCGCCCAGGACACCCAGGCCGTGGCCGAGTCCCTGCTGGAACACGCGCTGGCCCCCCTGGGTGCGGAGGCGGTCGCCATCTGGTCACTGGGCGCCGACGGCTCGCTCACCCTGGCCGGCCACGCCGGATTCTCCTCCGCCGAGGCCGGGCGCTGGCGGCATGTGCCGCCGGGGGTGGCGACGGTGGGCCGCCGCGGCCTCGCCGAGCGATCGGGTCACTGGATCCGCAGCCTGGCCGAGACCGGGCTGCCCTCCATCGGCCAGCACTATTATCCCGAGGGCGGCCGGGTCGCCGTGGCGGCCGGCACCGGCGGGCGCATCCACGGCGTACTGGAGATCGTCTGGCCCGCCCCGTTGGACACGCCTCCCGCGCCGGTGTTCCGGCAGATCGAGGCCCTGGCCGAACTGTGCGCGCACACCCTGGACACCGGAGCCCCGGACCAGGCCCCCAGTGACGGTGGCCGGCCCGTCCTGCCCGGTGTCACCGAGCTGATGGACCTGGCCGACGGACTCCACGACCCCGCCCTGGTGCTCCTGCCGCATCTGGACGCCGACGGTGACCTCGTCGACTTCCGCATCCACCACGTCAACGGCCGCTTCCTGGACCCCGGCGGCAGGCCCCGGGCCGTCATCAACGGCGCCCTGCTGCTGGAGACCTATCCGATGGCCGCCGGCCACAGCGAGCTCTTCGAGCGCGTCGAGCGCGTCTACGCCACCGGTGAGCCCTACCGCGCCCACCGCATGCGGCTCACCGCCCTGGTCGACGAGGTCCCCCTGGCGGCGGTCGCCGACATCAACATCAGCCGGCACGGAGACTGCGTCCTGCTCATCTGGCGCATCGAGGACGAGACGGCCCGCTTGGCCAGCCTGCTCCAGCACGCGCAGCGCCTCGGCCGTATCGGCGGCTTCGAGGAGAACCTCCTCACCGGCGAGATCACCTGGAACGGCCAGCTGTACCACCTGTACGGCAAGCCCGCCTCCGACGCCCCGGTGCCGCTGGAGGACCTGCCCGCCCATGCCCACCCCGACGACGCCGTCACCATCGGCCGCTTCCTGCGCACCCTGCTGCACCACCGCCGGCCCGCGTCCACGGCCTTCCGCCTGCAGCGCCCCGACGGGGTCACCCGCCATATCCGGGTGGCGGCCGAACCCGTCCTCGACTCCAGCGGGCAGCTGTACGTCGTACGCGGCGCATACCAGGACATCTCCGCACACCACTGGACCGAGGTCGCTCTCGCCGCGACCCGCGTCCAGCTCGCCCACTCCGAGCAGCAGGCCAGCGAACGCAACCGGCTCACCCTCCAGCTCCAGCACGCCATCATGCCGCCCGCGCAGGCCCCGCTGGAGGTCCCCGGCCTTGACCTGGCCGTGCGCTACCGGCCCGCGGAGACCCAGCATCTGGTCGGCGGCGACTGGTACGACGCGGTGGTGCTGCCGTCCGGGCTGGTGCTGGTGTGCGTGGGCGACGTCGCCGGACACGGCATCGAGGCGGCCACCAGCATGGTCGTCCTGCGCAACGCGCTGCGCGGGCTCGCCGTGACCGGCGCCGGACCGGGGCAGTTGCTGTCCTGGCTGAACATGGTGACCCATCACCTGACCGGTTCCGTCACCGCCACCGCGGTGTGCGGTCTCTACGACCCAGACCGCCACACCCTGCGCTGGGCGCGGGCCGGTCATCTGCCGCCCGTGCTGGTCCGTGGCGGTGAGGCGGAGCCGCTGCCCCTGGTCAGAGGGCTGCTGCTGGGTGCCGTGCCCGAGGCCGAGTACCAGGAGCACGAGGTTCAACTCGCCGTCGACGACACGTTGTTGATGTACACGGACGGCCTGATCGAGCGCCGTGACCGGTCCGTGGAGGAATCCCTGGCGCAGATGCTGACGACCGCGCGCACGGTTCCGTCGACCCTGGAGCAGCAGTTGGACCGCCTGCTGACCCACAGCAGATCCGACACCGACGACGACACCTGCCTCGTGGGCATCCGGGTGGCGGCGTGCTGATACCCCGATGACGCGACGGGGACCTCAGCACTGCTGGTCGTGGTGGAGTCTGTCGTATCGCAGGGCGGCGATGTCCTCACCGCTGTCCGGGAACGCCTCCGTCCGCGGGGCCTCGTCCCAGACGTGGCCGACGGTCTGTCCGATCCCGGGATGCGCGGGCGGCGGGACCACCGGCGTGCTGAGGAGCCGGCGCGAGCGCGAGCGCGAGGGCCGGCGGGGACCGGCGACCCGTTGACGCACAGCCCGACCCGCCGAGCGACCACCGGTCGCGGCGCACACGGCGGACTGACCGGGCGCGGGAGAAACCCATGGTTCAGGTGCACCGCGCGCCACGCTTGCGCGCCGGGCTCGCGGCGCCGGTCCGGCGGGCGGCCCGGCGGTACGGTGGGCGGCCCGGCGGTGCGGCGGGCGGCCCGGCGGTGCGGTCGCGCGGATGCGCTGGTAGTCGCCCCCCCCCACGGCGGCCTGCCCGGTCGACGGCGTCAACCGGGCGATCAGGGGTACCCGTCCCCACGGAGGTACCTGATGTTCGAAGCAGGCGATATCCGAGAGTGGCGCGGTCACGATGTGGTCGACGCCTCCGGGCAGAAGGTCGGCGTCCTGGAATCGGTCTACGTCGACACCGCGACCGACCAGCCTTTCTACGCCACCGTGACGGTCGGTCTGCCCACCCGCCGCCGCCTGGTGTTCGTTCCGCTCGCGGACGCGACCGTCGGTCCGTCCTATCTGAAGGTCGCCTACGACAAGGACACCGTCAAGAAGGCCCCCGCCATCGACACGGACGGCGAGCTGCCGGCCTCGCAGGAGCCTGCGGTGTTCGCGCACTACGAACTCGCCTACACCCCGGGCGCGGGCGGTGAGCGCCGCCTCGCCCGCCGCTGACCCACCGAACCCACCGAATCCACTGAACCCACTGAACCCACCGAACCCACCGAAGCCGACGGCCGACAGGAGAGCCGATGAGCCTGTTCCTGCTTCTGATCCTCGTTGCCCTCGTCCTGGGCATCATCGGGTTCGCCGCCCACGGACTGTTCTACCTGCTGATCATTGGTGGGGTAGTGCTTCTCGCCGACCTCGTCTACGCCGCGGTCCGACTGCGACACGGGGGAAGGCATCACCGCGTGGCGCGCTGAGCGTCACCCGGGGACACTGGCCCACCCGCTGTCGCCCTCCTTCACGAGGCGGCCGCCCCGTCGCCGCGGGGGCCGGTCTCGGTGATGGTGAACAGCCGGATGGCGCCGGTGATCGTCAGGAGCCGGCCGACGGCCGGTCGCAGGGGTCCGATCAGCACCAGGTCGCGCCCGGTGGCCCGATGGCGGAGACGGGCCTCGATGAGGGCGTTGAGGAGCATGCTGTCGGCGAAGGTGACCTGCGTCAGATCGACCGCTGTCACGGGCATCGCCGCACGATCGGCCGCTTCCCATGCCTGTTCGAAGCCCTCGGCGTCGGCGTAGTCGACTTGACCGCGCACGGTGATCACGAAGGTCTGCTCGCCGCGGTCGATATGCACTCTCAGTTCGGGAGCCGCGGGCATCGCGCCTTCCTCGTGTCATTGGCTTTCGACGGGCCGTGCGGTACGTGCGCGCGTTCCGGTCACCCTTGGGCCGTTCCAGGTCCCTTCCAGTTTCCGGATTTATGAGACATTTCGCACAATTGACGCGGTTCGCGTCAATACAAGGGTAGTCGGACGGTGTAAGAGCCACATCAGGAACTGTTGTCGTTTGACAATAGTAGCCATGAGGCAACAGAGTAGCCGAGTCGGACGTACACGGGGAAGGACCTGGAATGTTCCGGTGGACAGGGGCCACTGGCGCCGGTCGCCACCGTCACGGAGCGGTGGTGGCACCGGTGCCGTGAAGGGTTGTTCAGGCGGTCCGGCTGTCGGATTCGGGGGCCTCGTCGGGTATCTGCGTCGCCGCGGTGGCGCAGAACGCCTCAAGTCCCTCCAGAAGGGCGACACGCTTGGCGGCGGGCATGTCCGCCAGCACCTTCTGCAGCTCACTCTCCCGACGGGCACGCAGGTCGGCCAGGAAGGAGCGGCCCCGGCCGCTGAGATGCAGCCGTACCTCCCGTCGGTCCTCCGCACCCATCACGCGCTCGATGAATCCCGCGGCCTGTAGCCGGTCGCACAGTCGGCTCGTGGACGGAGGGGTGGAGGCCAGGGATTCGGCGAGTGTGCGCAGGTTGATGCCGTCGTGGTGCTCCAGGATGTGCAGCACCCGCAACTGGGAGGCAGAGGTAGGCGCGGTCGAGGCACGGCCCCACACAACTTCCAGCAGCTCAACAGCCTTGGTGGTCACGCGTGCGACCTCATCGGGCTCTGGGCGGCGGCGCAAGGCAGTCACGATCACACTCTCACAGGCACTGGGGCACCTTTCAGCCTACTAGGAGCCCCAGCCCACACCTCCCTCGGAACGACCGACGCGGCTCTTCGCGACGCCGCGCCCACGCGGCCGGGCCCGCACGTTGCCGGGAGAAAGAATGGTGCATTCCTCATCGTGAACAGATTCCAGACCGCTGAGCGCGCCGTGCGCACAGCGGCTCCCCACGAGTTGCTGGACGCCGTCCGCGTCGTGCTCACCGAGCTGTACGGCGCGGAGGCCGTCGAGCTCTTCATGGCCGACTACGGCCTGACGGCACTGCAGCCGGTGTCGGTACGGCCGCACAACCTGGTGCCGGTGCCGGTACACGGCAGCCCTGCCGGGCGGGCCTTCGGTTCGCAGGAGCCCTACTGCGAAGAGGGCCAGGACCGGCGGATGCACGTCCACCTGCCGGTCAGCGTGCGCGGCGACCGGCTGGGCGTGCTGTCCGTGACGCTGCCCGACGGCGACGCGGCACGCGGATGTGTGTCCGAACTGGCCGAGATCGCCGATGTGCTGGCGCACGAGGTGCTCGTGGCCGAGCGCGACACGGACCTGTATCTCCAGGCCCGGCGCAAGGACCGGCTCACCCTGGCGGCCGAGATCCAGTGGCAGTTGCTGCCCGGTCGCTCCTGCACCCGGCCCGAGTACGACCTGGGCGGCCAGCTGGAGCCCGCCTACGCCGTCTTCGGCGACAACTTCGACTGGTCCGCCACCGCCGATCGTCTGATGCTGTATGTCACGAACGGCATGGGCGAGGGCATAGAGGCGGCTCTGCTGACCAGCCTCGCCATCAACGCCCTGCGTAATGCGCGCCGCGCCGGCATCTCCATCGCCGACCAGGCGGCCCTCGCCGACCAGGCCGTCTACGCCCACTACCGAGGCCAGCGCTATCTGTCCGTCCTCATGTTCGACTTCGACCTGGACACCGGACGGGTGAGCGTCGTGGACGCGGGCTCCCCACAGCTCCTGCGGCTGCGCGGCGGCACCGTCGAACGTGTCCCCTTCGAGGCGCAACTCCCCCTGGGCATGTTCGAGGAGACGGACTACGTGGCGCAGGAATTCGAGGTCGAGCCCGGGGACCGGCTCGTCTTCGTCAGCGACGGCGTCCACGCGGTGCACTCCCCGAAGGGCGAGGCATACGGGGATCGGGCGCTCGCCCGGGCCATCCACTCCACCCGACTGCTTCCCGCCGCCGAGGTATCCCGCGCCATCCTGCGCGAACTGGCAGGACACCGGGGTGAAGCCGTCATGGCCACCGACGACGCCTTGGTCGTCTGCCTGGACTGGCGCGGACGCCCCCAGCAGTCCTGACCCGCTCCGCGGGTCCTCGCCCCCTGCCGCGGGAACGCCCGGCGGGGCCGACCCGCCCCGGGGCCCCGTCAGGGGCCGGGGGCGGGACGTCCCCGCGTTCCGCGGTCGTGGGCGGCCAGAAACCCCTGGAGCCCTTGCCCGAGAGCCTCCCGCTCGGCCGGCTCCATCGCCCCGAGCACGACGGCCAGGGCGCGTGCTCTGCGCACGGCCACCTCGTCCAGGATCCGGTGGCCCTGCCCTGTCAGGAGCAGTCGTACCTCGCGCCGTTTGTGCGGATGCAGCACGCGCTCCAGCAGACCGGCCGCTTCCAGCCGGTCGCACAGCCTGCTGGCGGTCGGCAGCCCGATCTTCATGCCCACCGCCAAGGCGGTGAGGTTGAGGCCCGGCTCATCCTCCAGAATCCGCAGTGCGCGCAGTTGGTGCGGCGACAGGCGCAGGCTCGCACTCTGTGCGGCGTCCGACCACAGGTGGGTCAGACGGTCCACGGCGTCGGCCAGCGCCGCGGAGAGGGAGACGGGGCCGTCGCGCGGTCCGCCTGATGGTTCGTCCCTGGAATCACTCAGACCAGTCACGGAGGCATCGCTTTCAGAGTCCCGCGGTCATTGCATGTATCACCTATGCAAACGCCGTACCCGAAGAGTCGCCGGGCAAGCACTCCCGGCCGGGCCGGTCGGGTCATCGCGCCCGCGCCGTACGGGTATTGAGCACGCCTGCGCATGCCATCCGGCACCGGGCCGGCCTTCGAACACCGTCGCGTACGCTGATCCCGCCCGGTCGTGGGGTGGGGGTCCGGGGGCATCGATCAGTGCGGGTTCTGCGACACCTGGGAGACGCCACCCCGAACGCGTTACTGGCCACAAGCTGTTCAAAATGCCCTTGACCTGCAAAAACGCAGACAGGGAGCCTACTTCGCAGGAGTCTTTCGATAAAGCGGTGCGGGCGCCCGGAGAGTTCGACCGCACACTGCTGGACCCCCGACCTCCTTGGTCGGCAAGCCCTGACCTGACCGACAGATCAGCACGTAGAACCAGCCCACCGTCTTTTTCGTACTCGCCGTCCCCACCACGCCCGAGCGGCAGGTTGCCGACGCCGTGCGAGCCCACCCCCAAGGACGTCGCCGGCACCCGCCGCCACGACACCTGGCTCATGCGGGAGGTACCGGGCGTCCTGTCGGAGGTGGGCGCGGAAGCGGTCCAAGCGGTCGCTCTGCCCCACGGCCGTGCCCGTGCCCTGGCCCTCAAGATCGAGGACGGCTGCGCCCGAGCCCTGGGGCCGGTCCTGGCCCGCGCGCTTGGTTTACTCGGCGTGACGGACCAGTGATCAACCGCGTCGGACGTATGCCCCCTGCTGGGCGGAGGTCGGGGGTGGGCGAGATACGGACGGTGTTCCGAGGCAGTGGTGCGGGGCGCTGGTGGTCGTGATGCTCGCAGACGTCCACCACCGGGCCACGTGCCCGGCTCATTCCCAGGATCACACTGGTCCGGCCGCTGGGCCGGGCACCCGCAGCAGTGGGGGCCCGGCGCCCTCCGTCGGTTGCCTGCGGCGTCAGCCGCGTGGGTTGACCGTGTCGCGGAGGGACGCCAGAGCCGAGCCGTACAGCCGAGCCTTGATGGTGCCGAGGGTGCCGCCGGCCTTGCTCAGCTGTGCCTGGGCGATCTCCACGGCCGTGGAGCGCACGGCGTCCTCGGCGACCGCCCGGTCGACGATGCCGAGGGCCGCGGCGTCCGACCCGCCGTAGCGGCGGGCGGTGACCATGGCCTCGTGCGCGGTCTGCGGCGCCAGCCGGGACTGGATCAGGGCGGACATGCCGGGCGTGAAGGGGAGGTTGATGTCGGCTTCGGGCAGGCACCAGTAGCCACGGTCGGCGCGCATGACGCGGAAGTCGTGCGCGAGGGAGAACATCGCGCCCGCGGCGAAGGTGTGCCCCTGCAGGGCTGCCACGGTGATCATCGGTAGCGAGAGCACGCGGGCGAAGAGCTCATGGACGGAGACGATGTAGTCCTGGTGCTGGTCGGCGTGGCCGGACAGCCACTCCAGGTCCAGGCCGTTGGAGTAGAACTTGCCCGTCGCGGCGCTCACCAGGGCTCGCGGTCCTGCTGCCTTCTCCACCTCGTTCAGGGCGGCGTCGACGGACGCGATCCAGTCGGGGTGGAAGCGGTTCTCACCGTCTCCGAGGTCGAGCACGAAGACGTTGTCCTGGCGGTCAAGGGTAGGCATGTGCCCTCCTGGAAGGATGCGTGGTGTGAGGGAAGGGCGAGATCGGGCAGCGGGCTGCCGTGGGCGTGCTCCAGCTCCAGCATGGGAGCCATCGGGATGCTGTGCCTGGCGCACCCCTCTGTCCAGTCTGGCGTAGTCGACGCCGGCAAGGCCGGATTGCGTGCGGCGACGTCCGCGTGCACTGGGTGCAGTTGGCGTTCCGGTTCAGTGTGGTCGTACCGGCGGGACGCGGTGCCGGCCCACCCGTACGGTGTCGGAGGACGACCCGATCTTGATCACGTCGGCGCCGAGGTCACCGAGTGTCTGGGCCGGGGTCACCGAGTGTCTGGGCCGCGTACCGACCCATCACCACGGTCCACCGGTTGATCGCCCGCACCCTGTCGAGCGGCGCGGATGACGAAGGATTCCGCCATCTCCCTCTTCCCTTCGCACCGTGCCTCGTTGCTCCGGCTTCGGTCAGCCGTCGAGGCGGCCAGGTTGAAGCTACCGGGGGAGTAATGCGAACCCGCGGCATGCCGGGCAGTCTGGAGGTGGGGGCGCAAGGTGTGTCCGCGAGGGGCACGGCGGTAGCGGCGACGTCACCGCTCGCGCCAGGCGGGATGGGAAGAGGCCCCATGAACGAATATCCGCTGATCGACGACCACGGACTCATCGGTGACCTGCAGACGGCCGCGCTGGTCTCCACCGAGGGAACGATCGACTGGTTCTGCAGCCCGCGATTCGACTCGCCGAGTATCTTCGGAGCACTGCTCGACGGTGCGAACGGCGGTCACTGGACGATTGCTCCCCAGGCGCCGACGTATGCGACCAAGCAGCTCTACTACCCGGACACCTGTGTGCTGCTCACCAGATTCATGACCGAGCAAGGCGTCGGATCGGTCGTGGATTTCATGCCGCCTGCTTCTCCACGTACTCCGACAAGCAATCACCGGCTGGTCCGCATGCTGCGGTGCACACGCGGCGAGATCTCGTTCGACATCGAGATCGCCCCTCGGTTCGACTACGCGCAGCAACCATGTGAGGTCACCTCGCATATGGGCGGCTGGCATTTTGCCAGCCGAGATGCGGATGTGACCGTCCATGTGGTGGACACACCTGACGTCGAGTGCGTGAGCGACCGCAGGATTCGGTCGGATGGCGTGTGCATGACTGTAAGGCTACGGGCTGGTATGACCCGCGGCCTGGTGCTGGAGACGTGCGCTGACGGTGCGCCACGCATCGTCTCGCCGCAGGAATGCGAGCAGCTACTGGAGGACACCATCGCCTTCTGGCACAACTGGCTGGCGCGTTCGCGCTACACCGGACGGTGGCGGGAGACGGTCAACCGCTCGGCCATGACGCTCAAACTCATGACGTACGCCCCGTCCGGGGCCATGGTCGCGGCTCCGACCACCAGTCTGCCGGAACAGGTCGGAGGCGAGCGCAACTGGGACTACCGCTACGCGTGGGTACGTGATGCCTCCTTGTCCCTCCATGCGCTGCTCGGACTGGGATTCACCGAGGAGGCCGTGGCGTTCACCGAGTGGCTGGGCGACCGCGTTCAGGAATACACCGGTCCTGGCGAACACCCTCTGAAGGTCATGTACCGCGTCGACGGCTCCTCCGACCTGGCAGAGCAGACCCTGGGCCACTGGGAGGGCTACCGGCACTCCGCTCCGGTGCGGGTGGGCAACGGTGCCGCTGACCAGCTGCAGCTCGACATCTACGGATCGGCACTGGAGTGCCTCCATTTCGCCGACCAGCAGGGTCTGCCGACAACCTGCCGCATCTGGCAGACGCTGATCAACACGGTGGACTGGGTGTGCGAGAACTGGGACCGTCCCGAAGCCGGTATTTGGGAAACGCGGGGCGGTGACAAGGACTTCACCTATGGACGACTCATGAGCTGGACCGCGCTGGATCGGGCCATACGCATGGCCACCCGGAGCGGCCGCCCCGCCGAGGTGCAGCGCTGGACGAATGAACGCGACGCCATCTACTGGCAGATCCTGCGGCGAGGGTGGAGCCCGGAGCGTGCAGCGTTCACGCAGTACCTGGGCAGCGACGTCCTGGACTCCGCGCTTTTGCGGATGCCTGCGGTAGGGTTCATCCCCCCGCAGGATCCGCGGTGGCTCTCGACCCTGGACGCGATCAGGAACGATCTCGTGTCCGACGGCCTCGTATACCGGTACGACCCCTCTGCCTCTCCCGACGGACTGCTCGGTTTCGAGGGCACCTTCTCGGCGTGTACTTTCTGGTACGTCGAAGCCCTCGCTCGCGCCGGCCATCTGCGTGAAGGGCGACTCGTCTTCGAGAAGATGCTCACCTACGCCAACCATCTCGGCCTGTACTCCGAGGAGATCGGGCTGACCGGCGAGCAACTCGGCAACTTCCCACAAGCATTGACCCACCTCGCCCTTGTCACCGCCGCGCTTAGCCTGGATGCCCATCTCGACGCCGCCAGGCCGGGCTTTCCTCCCACCTCTGCGGTTCCGGTTCCCTTTCTCTACGCGCAACCGATGGCGGCAGCGGCCGGAGTTCCACCTGTCACGCCGACCACCCCGTATCCGTCGGACCACGTCATCCGCAGGTGAGCGCACCACCCTTTCCCCATCGGTCCGCCACCTGCGGTAGCAAGCCGCGTCCACCGGCGATGGCAAGGCGGTCGTGATGCCGGCACGGCTACAGGGTGCGCGATGACCATGGGCAAGCCCGTCAACACGCCACTGAGAAGGCTTCGGCCACGGCCGACCAGCCTGTCGCGGCATCGCTGCGCGATGGTTGGATCCTGCTGATCGAGATTGCCGATCTACGGTTGCCGTTGCCAGGTGACTGCACCATCGACGCCCTCGCCCGACCGCTGACGACACTGGCAGCCTGGTGAACGCAAGGGTCGGCCATGCTGACCGGGGCGATCGGCACGGAACTGCTGTCGCGCGACCTGGCGCGTGCGCGCAACTCGACAGGTACTGGCTTGATGGTCAGGTCGGGGTAGGGATCCGGAACGCGTCGCGCCGCCCTGCACTGGCGTCGATCCCCAGGGCCTATCCGGCTTCGCCCGTCACCCCCCCGGGAGGGACCCCACGGTCAGGGCGGACAGCGACTTTGCGGAGTCTCAGGCTGCCGCGTGGCGACCGCGGCGGTGGCGGGAGGCGATGGTGGCGGTCAGGGCCTCCACGGCGTCGACGGTTGCGGTGCTCAGGACGACGGCGCGGCTGGTCGTGGCGCTGAAGCCGTCGGGTGTCTCGGCGGGCAAGCCGGAGCGGGCGGTGAAGGAGTCGAAGACCGACCGCAATGCCCCCGGGGCCACCGTCTCGGCTCCGGCGGCGGCGCGGGCCAGGGCCGTGAGGTGTTCGTGCAGCGGATCGACCAGTTCGGTCAGCTCCGGCACGGTGTCCTGAGGAGTACGCGGCAGGTGTTCGCCCAGCAGGGTGGCGCATCCGGCAACCGTGGACACCTGAGTCCTGATCTGCTCCAGCTGCACACTCGACCAGGGGCCGCGGTGCTCTGCCGGCTCGGCGTGCGACTGCTCCACCGCGGCCTCCAGGTGCTCCCTGACCTGCCGTGACCGCGCCCGCAGCGCGTCGACGGCTGCCGGGTCGGTCGCCCCGACGTCGGCGTAGCCGGTCAGCAGCTCTGGCAGCAGCCGGTCCTGCACCCGCAGCCACTCCGCGAGCAGGCCCGGCACCCGCCGGGTGGACCAGGTCGGCCAGACCAGGAAGATGAGCACGGCGATCGCGGCGCCGACCACGGTGTCGGCGGCGCGCGCCCACGCGGTGGGCCCGGGCAGCCCGCCGACGTGGTGGATCAGGAAGACGATCCAGGTGGTCAGCCATAGGTTGAGCATCAACTGCCCGGTCCGCAGGGTCACAAACGACGCAGCGGCCAGCACTACCGCCACGACCGCGAGGCCGACGGGCGTCCAGTTCGGCAGGGACAGAACCCAGGCGAACAGGCCGCCCAGCACGGCCCCGGCCGTACGTCCCCAGCCGCGGGCGAGGGTATGACCGTACTCGGGGAAGAGCACCAGCATGGTGGTCAGGGCCACCCAGAAGCCGTGCGTGGAGATGCCCAGCCCGCCCCACCCGCCGATCGACCGGCCGATGACCTCGGCGAGCACCACGCCCACTGCGAGCCGCACCGCATGGCGGAAGATCGGTGATTGGGGGTGCAGCTGCGCCCGGATCCGCCGGGCCGTGCGTGCTACGGAGGGGGTGCCCGCGTACAGGCCCGGCACCTCGGTGTGGGGTTCCAGTACATCGCCCAGGCGGTCGTCGGTCGAGCGTCGGGCCAGCTGCTCGGCCGTCCGTAGCCGGGCGGCCAGATCGCGCGGGCCGCGCACGGGCGAGAGGGCCGCCCAGGACTCCAGGAGGGTCCAAGCTTCCTCGGGGGTGCGGTGCTCGCGGCCGGAGGCCACCGTACGGGAGATGTCGCCCAGCACCTGCGCCGCAGCGGCCAGTGCCTCCTGGTTCCCGGCCGCCGCTACCGTCAGCCGCACCGTGTGCAGCGCGCGGCGGATGCGCTCGGCCTCTCCCAGCAGTCCGAACATGGCCGCCGCCGCCGGTCGGCTCAACTGCGGCAGCACGTCCAGGGCCTGCCGGGCCGCCGTGAACGGAGCGGACCCGCCCAGGCCGGCGGAGCCGGCCGCGACCGAAGCCTCGGCGAGCGACTGGTACAGAGCTGCAAGGGCGCGGCGCTGGGCGGCGAACCGCGGACCGTACGGGGGGAGCAGTTGCACCACCACGACGAGTCCGGTCCCGACCGCGATCCAGCCGGCGATCACCAGGCCGCCCTGTACGTCGGGAGCGAGATCAGCCGTGATCATCAGCCCGATGACCGCGAGGCAACCCCGAATGCCGGGCGCGATGCCCATCGTCCGCCACAGCCCGGTGGCGAACGCCGCGACCGCGAGCACCAGCAGGAACAGCCAGGTAGTGCCGTGCACCAGGGCCCCCAGCACCGCCATGGCGCTGAAGGCCGCGGCCATCTCGAGCGCGTTCACCACAGGGTGTCGCAGCGGGCTCAGTAGCGTACCGACGCCGCAGATGAACGCACCGACGCTGGCCATGGCCCCAGCCACCGGGTCGTCCAGCACCAGGCCGAGGACCGTGGCGAGCAGCACGGACAGTACGGCCCGTGCGATCGCCGACGGGGCGGCGAATGCCCGTTGAACGCGCAGCCCGTCCCGGCTGATCGTGACCAGCGAGGACCACCAGCGCATGTCCGGGCCTCCTTGGCGGCGCGGGAGCAGCGCTCTCATCCTCTGCCAGCGCCGGCGTGGCTGCCACTCGCCCCCTGGAGGGCGCCCCTCAGGGTCGTGAGCCCGGCGGTCACCGTGCGTTCGTCCGAACAGCTCCGACACCCAGTCTTCGCCTGCGACGCGCAGGATCGGCTGACCCCCGCCTGGACGGACGCCAAGGGACTCACCAAGGCCACGGCGGGCCAGCTCGCCCAGTGCGCCACGTCGCGTCCGACCGCGGCCACCATCGGCGGACCGGCCCCGTACTGGACGGACTGGCAGTTCGACCAGCGGGACATTGCTGCTCAGCGGGTGGGTGCATGACGTGCCGCCGGGCCGGCGTCCTCTGTGACCGATGGCTGCGGGAAAAGGCGCTCTTCAAAGGCGGTCACTCCGAGCAGCAGAGCCATCATCGCCACGGGCGTGAGCAGGGCGAGCAGGATCACAGCACCTCCCGGAAGGTCGGTCTGTGGCACCTGGCGGAGCCAGCTCCAGGATGCGGCCGAACGGGGGAACGCGCACCCCGCGCCCACAGGACGCCCCCCAGGCCGCCCGGCAGCCAAGGAGCCAGTGAGCCGACCGCCCCCACCACTCGTGAACCGGCCGGTGTGGTAGACGCCAGGGACCGCGCCGCCACGCGAGCGGCACGGCGAGCCGGACTGGACGCCGCAGCGCGGGCAGGGGTGGCGCTCGATGCCGCCGGCGTCCGCCGGTGGAAGGTCGTGAGCGTCCGACGAGCAGATCGAGATGGTCGAGCCGGTCGAAAGCAGGCTGCTCGACGAGCAGCCGCGGCGCCTGGGCAATCTGGCAGACGCGCTCGGCTTTGAGCGCGCACGCCTCCACGATGCGCAGCAGCGGGCGAGGCGCTCTGGTTGGGCCTGTCGTCACGACTTTCGCAGGGTGATCGCCTCTCGGCGATGCGGGACGGTTGTCACCGCTGCATGCCGCGACACCGACAGCGGAGTCTGCTTCGTCAACGCCGCGCCTATTGTTCCCTCGTGAGGGTGGCTGACCTTTCGGTCGCGTGTCGACGACTGGTTCGCTTCGTGCAGGAGGCGGTCCAAAGCCGCGAGTGGGCAAACGCTCCGTTTCCAGACAATGGTGTGATCCGGCGTCCTACTTTTCGTTCCGTTTGTCCGCTGTCGACGTCATCATCAAGTCGGCGGTCGGGTGAACGGTGAAGGGATGCAGATGAGCACTGGTAGCACGGGAGTTGTAGACGGCGAGGAGTTCACTCCCTTGATCAGCACGGTCGCGGGAACCGGTACTGCGGGGGCGCCCAAAGGAGGCAAGGAGCTTGCCGTTTCGGCTCTGTTGAACGGTCCGTACGGGGCCGCGGTGGACCGCGACGGGACCCTCTACATCTCCGAATACGGCGGCCACCGTATCCGGAAGGTCACGACCGACGGGCAGATGAGTACGGTCGCGGGGACGGGGAGCCCGGGACGTGGGGCAGAAGGTGTCGCTGCTGTCTCGGCCCCGCTGACCAATCCGCGCGGGATTGCCGTGGACAGTGCGGGTGACCTCTACATCGCCGATTCCGGCAACCACCGGATCCGGAAGATCACGATGACCGATGGGAAGATCCACACGTTCGCCGGCACAGGCGCCGCGACCTTCGGCGGTGATGGCGGCCTCGCCACTGCCGCCCATTTGAACACTCCGTTCGATGTTGCGGTGGATAGCGCGGGCGATGTCTACGTCGCCGACTACCACAACAACCGGATCCGGAAGATCACGATGACCGAGGGGAAGATCCACACGTTCGCCGGCACGGGCGCCGCGACCTTCGGCGGTGACGGCGGCCTCGCCACCGCCGCCCAGCTAAAGGGCCCAAGCGCGGTTGCGGTGGACAGCACCGGCGACCTCTACATCGCCGAGTACGGCAACCACCGGGTCAGGAAAGTCGCGAAGGCCGATGGGAAGATCAGAACGTTCGCCGGCACAGGCAGCGCTACGTACATCCGTGATGGCGTCCAAGCAACCACAGCCCCCCTGAACTCCCCAATGGCGGTGGGGGTGGACAGTACTGACACCCTCTACATCGCCGACTACGGCAACCACCGTGTTCGGAAGGTCGCGGCCGACGGAACGATCAGCACGCTCGCCGGCACGGGCGCCGCGACCTTCGGTGGTGACGGCGGCCCGGCCGCTTCGGCCCAGCTCAACCTTCCGCACGGGATCGCCGTGGACTGCGTCGACACTCTCTACATCCCCGACTACGCCAACAACCGGGTCCGGAAAGTCACGTCGGCGAGGATGGCCGGGTTGCCCGATTCGGGCACGGTGGTCTCCTGGGCCAGCGTGCGCAGCAGGTTGCGGATGGCGGTCGTGCGTGAGTCCATCAGCGACGGGGCCGAGGTCCACCAGACGCTCACCGTTCCCAGGGATCACCAGCGGTGGCGGCTCATCGCGGCGGGCCAGGACGACGGCGAGGTCCTGTACCGGATCGAGAACGTGCGCAGCGGCAAGGTTCTGGAGGTCGTCGGAGCGCAGGAGATCGAGGGGGCGGTGGTGGCGCAACGCGCCTACGACGGTGCTGACGCGCACCACCAGCACTGGCGGCTGATCCCGGTGGGCCCGGTGACCGGCACCCCGCGGGTGTACGAGATCGCGAACCGGAAGAGCGGTCTGTTGCTGGGAGTCGACACCAACGCCCGTACGGTGATCAAGCAGTACGAGGCGGCGGGTGCCCCCCAGGACCGTCGGTGGCAGCTGCTCCCGGTATGACGCACGAGGAGGCCAGGGGCGCTCATGCCCCTGGCTCTCGTGGCTTCAGCACTACTGGGAGCCGGACGGTTTTTCGGTGGTCGTCTCGGTCGTCTTGGTTGTTCCCAGCTTCTGCGGAGTCTCGGCGGCCGCCGGGGGCGCCTTGGGGGGCGCTGCGGCCTTGGGTTCCTCCGGAGACTTGGGTGCCTTGGAGTAAGCGCTCTTGTCCGGCGTGTCTTCCAGGTCCTTGTTCTTTTTCAGTCCGTCCTCGTTCTTCACGGTGTCACTGGCCTTCTTCATGCCGGCGGACGCTGTGCCGGAGACTGAGCTGGCGTGGGCGTACTGGGCCTGTGTGCCGGCCGAGTCGCGGGTGGTCTGGATGAAGGAGCCGAGGATGCCCAGGATGGCCCGCGCTTGGGGTGACTGCTCCTGTACGACTTTCGCCCGGGAGGAAGCCCCGTGGATCGCGTGGGTGAACAGGCTCGTGCTCTTGTCGTCGTATGTGTCCTCCTGGGCGTCTTCGAAGTCGACGTCCGCAGCCGGCTGCGATTCGGCTTCGCCGGCCTTCACTGAGAACAGCCCCGCACTGTTCTGCGCGAAGCCGAAGATGTTGTCGAACACCATGGTCATCACCCCTGGTCGTCGTTGTGGCGGTGCTGCCGCCCGGTCAAGGCCCCTTGTGCAGGGCGCGCTGGCTGAAGGTCAGGGGCTCGGCTTCGAACATCGTGTGGTGGACGTCCAGAGAGGAGACGACCTCCATCCGCCCCTTGATGCGGTATCCGCCGCCGGCCAGGTCGATGTCGGCGATGTCGCGGGCGACCACCTGGGCGAGGCCGGGGAAGGCCCCGGGCTGCGGGGGAGACAGGACCGGAACCGGAACGGCGTACTGCACCGCGAGGAACCCGGCGAAGGTCACCGGGATCTCGTACTCGTAATGCCGGTGGGCACGCCGCTGCGTGGCGATGGTCTCCACCCGGGAGTCCGCCGGGACCTTGCCGGAGATCTGCGACTTCGAGACCCAGCTGGTCGTCAGAGAGCCGCCGACGCTGGCCGCGAGGCCCAGCGCCAGCTGCGCGTTGAGCGACGCGCTGCCGGTGGCGCTGCCCTGCGTCGTGAACGCCACCGAATTCGTCACCGAGTTCGACGCGGAGTTGCCCGTCGAGTTCGTCGTGGCCGTCTCGGTGGCATTGGCATTGTCGACCCCGACGCTGTCCTTGCTGTTCTTGTTGGTCACCGTGTTGGCGTTCTTGTTCGCCATGTCGTTGCGCAGCTGCGTCCCGAGCTGAGCCTGGAGGTCCATCTTGAGCTGGTTCTGCAACTGCAATTGCAGCTGCGCGCCGATGCTGCCGCCGAAGGTGAGCTTGGCATCCCCGTGAAGCGACCAGGTCACCCCGTTCGACACGGTGAAGTCGACCGAGTCGGTGAAGGTCATCTCCTGCGTGTCGCTGCGATTGACGTAGGCGCGTGAGGAAAACGTGTCGGGTCGGGGAGGGGTGATGTCGCCGCGCTCCTCGATCAGCGGTTCCCCGAGATTCATGTAGGCGAGCCAGCCCAGATCGAACGCGGAGCCGGCGAAAGTGCCGGAGCTCGACTTGTTGATGGAGATGCCGACGGGCTTGTGCTGCGCGCCGTTGTTGTCGGTGTAGACCAGGTTGGGGTGATTCAGGAGGGACGGCAGGTCGATGCCGAGCTCCCGCAGGTTCTTCTTCGTCAGCGGATGGCGCTTGAACCGTTCCAGGTTGTACGCGGTGGAAGGCATTCCCCGTCCTCGACTGATCTGTCCGAAACGCGCCGGACGGAATGGAAGCAGGCAGCTGTGAGTTTTCCGAAATTCGAAGGTACCGGCGACCTCATTTCCTGGGAAGGTGCCTTCGTGCATCACGCTCAATCGAGTGAAGAGCATTCACCGGGCATACCCAACTCGCCAACGAGAAAGGTAAGTTGAAGTGCTCCAGGCCGCTCGGCCGACGTCGTCAAAAAGCCTTCCGGATGCGTGTTGCACCCGTGATTGGTGTGGTGGCGGGGGTGTTTGGTTCGGTCGTCCATTTAAGACCGGGATTATTTCGATGCGGGGCGTTCAAATCCCGGCGGTAACGCCGCGCAATAAAGCGCTGCACTGTGGCTGGCTTGTTGTGCTCCACTTCAAGAACAGGTGAGGTTAGCGATGTACACCCAAGAACGCACGGCGATGTCGAATCTGGTGGTCGGCGGCCCGGTGGCGGTGAACAGCTACGACAACGCGATCGTGGCCGCGCTCGTCGAGAACCGGCCGGTCATGCTCGTCCACGCCTTCAACGGCGGCTTCCTGCGGCCCGCCGACCTGAAGGACAGCGTCCACGACAAGGGAGTCAAGCTGTCCACCGCGCTCGACTCGGCCACCAAGGAAGCGCAGGGCCACCTGTGGTACATCACCCCAGCCGGCTTCTTCGGGCAGCGGCCGCTGTACTTCGTCGAGAGCGCCGCGGGCCCAGTGCCGCCGAAGCCCGCCGGTGCGGGCCAGGCCGATGCCGGGCGCGGCGACGACGGGGTGCCCAAGCCGCAGCGCCGGCGCATCACCGTCCACCAGAAAGCCCCCGAGAGTACGGCCGACACCGTCCAGGTGGGCCTGCCCGACAAGGTCGGTGACCTGTGGCGCGGGAAGAACGGCGCGCCCGAGGACACCCAGCTGTGGGTCGTCACGGTGACACCGTGGGGCGGGATCACCTTCGTGCCGATCACCCACCCCGACGCCATCCTCGGCTTCAAGGACCACGCGGTGGCGGCCGACAGCGAGGTGCGCGTGACCTACAACTGGGGCGGGGACTTCACCGGGACGGTCATCAACACGTTCTACCCGCGACTGCCCAACGAGTGGAACGTCCCCTACCACCACGTCTTCACGTGACCCGCAGCCACCGGCGCTGCGCCACGCCCCTCCCGAGCCCACACCCGTACCGCCTGGAAGAGGCACCACGATGCCCGTGCCCACGCAAGAACTGAAACTGGAGATCGTCAACGTCGCCACAGGGAAGACCCTCGGCGCCAAGGCCACGCCGGGAACGGACGGGGCACTGGTCGTGCGCGACTTCCCTGACGGTGGCCCGAGCCCGGAGCAGTGGCGGCTCACCCCCGTACAGGCCACGCAAGGCGGGCCCGCACAAGACGAGCAGGCATATGTGATCCGCAACGCGGTCAGCGGCAAGGTCCTCGACAATCCCGCCGCCGCGGACCGTGGCGTCCGCCAGTGGGACGCCACCGCCGGCAAGAAGAGCCAGCACTGGCACGTCGTCCCCGTGGAGGGCGAAGCCGGACTCTACTTCATCGAGGGCGCCACCGACGGGGTCGTCCTCGACCTCGCCGACCCCACAGCGGACGACATCCGGGTCGTCCTGCGCGCCTACGACGACAGCGCGACAAGCCAGCACTGGCGGTTCGTCCCGGCCACCCCCGAGCGCACCAGCGACCCTGTCCTGCGCTGGGCACCACTGAGCCACTGGAACAGCCGCCAGTCATGGCGGCTGGCCCGCTCGGCCGCGCTGCGGCCGGCCCCCGCGGCGACACCCACCTTCAGCGACATGCTGCTGGTCGTCAAGCGGTTCGGAAGCGACCAGGACGCCGGCGCATGGCAGAGCGCCGGAGCCACCCGCACTCCCAGCGCACAGACGGGCTGGTGGGCCGGGCTCGGTGACCGGTTCCTCGCCGACACCACCGGAGCAGGGCAAGCGGACATCGTCGGGCTCAAACCAGCGAAGGGCGCTGTGACGGCCGCCGGCGAGGGCGACGGCACCTTCAAGGACGACGAGCGCGTCCTGCACCCGCCCGTACCCTCTCCGAGTCCCAAGGACTTGTGGACCCTCGGGGACACGACGGGCGACGGCAGGCCGGACGTCGTCGTCCTCGCCGCCGACGGTGTCCGCGTGTTCCTGCAGGACAAGAACAAGAAGTTCGCGCCCGCGAGCGGCGAGCCGGTCGTCAAGGCGTTCGGCCACGGCCAGCCTGCGGGCGGGTGGGTTGCCGACAGGCACCCCCGCTTCGTCACCGACACCACCGGTGACGGCCGCGCCGACATCGTCGGCTTCCACGACGACGGCGTCTGGATTGCACTCCAGGACGAGGAAGGGAAGTTCGCGCCCCTCGCCGCGGAACCGGCTCTCCGGGCGTTCGGCCACGGCCAGTCGGCCGGCGGGTGGGTTGCCGACAGGCACCCCCGCTTCCTCGCCGACACCACCGGTGACGGCCGCGCCGACATCGTCGGCTTCCACGACGACGGCGTCTGGATTGCACTCCAGGACGAGGAAGGAAAGTTCGCCGACCCCCTGTGGATCCTGGACGACTTCGGGGTCGACCAAGGGTGGAGCTCGATCGAGGAGCACCCCCGGTCCCTGGTCCGGACCGCCGACGGCGGAGCTGTGGACATCATCGGGTTCGGCCCGCAGGGCGTCGTCCTCGCACGCGGTCGCGGCGACGGCACATTCGAGCCCTCCGAGCTCGTCCTGAACGACTTCGGGCTCGCCCAGGGGTGGACGAGCAAGAAGCACCTCCGGTTCCTCGCCGACGTCACCGGCGACGGCAACCCAGACATCGTCGGCTTCGGCGACGAAGGGGTCTGGGTCTCGCACAGCTGTGGCGACGGCCGGTTCGAGCAGGCACAGCTGGTGTGCCGCGGCTTCGGCTACAACGACGACGCAGGCGCCTGGCGGGTCGGCCACCACCCCCGCTTCGTCGCCGACATCACCGGTGACGGACGCGTCGACATCGTCGGCTTCGGCGGCCCGGGCGTGTACGTGGCCCGCAACCTCTTCCGCCGCTTCAGAACCCGATAATCCTCCAAGGGCCCGCACCGCTGCAGCACGGCGACCGGCCATCGGCGGCGAGGGCGGCTACCAGGCCGTCCAGCTCGACACCAATGACCGCGAACGCAACGTCACCTTCGCACCCGGCTGTCGCTGAACGCCAGCCTGTCCATGAATGGCGCGCCGCCCTGCGGCTCGCAGGCCGACGACCGCACCGCACCGCCGGAAGGGCCGTGGGCGGCTGATGGGATAAGCGGCCCTTCAGTGTCGTACCTGCCGAACCGCAGCGCCCGGGCGAGGCCGGGGAGCTGGCGAGCGCGCCGTGATCGCCTCGAATCGTCACGCGAACCTGTGATTCCTGCCAGTCCCCTCACCAGGGGCTCGCTGGGGCGGTGAGGGGGTCCTTACAGGGCTTCGACGTCACACAGCACGACACCGCTGGCCACCGTCGGCTGACCGTGCCCCGGTCAGTCCTGTGCACCGTCGTGATCATCAAGCTCGACGGGGTCCGGGTCGCGTAGGGCCTCGGCCACCCGGAGCATGTCCGGTGGCAGCGGACCTGGGGGAGGGCGCGAAACGCTCAGAATCACTCATTAGGAGTCAGTGACAGAAATAGCCCATTTTCACACCTCTCTTACATGGCATGTTGGCCTCCCTGCTTCCCCGAGGGAGGAACTGCGTGCCCAACTCGCCCACGGGCTCGGCCCCGCGATACCCCAGGTGGTCGGACCGCCTCATACGTCAGCTCGACATCTTCGCTGCCACGCGATCAAGTGCCGAGAAGGTGCCGGCCTTGATCCTCACCAGGCAGGACGGCGGCGATGTCCGGGCACCGGCCTTCATGGTCCGGGAATACGAGCACCGGCTGTCGCGACCGCGGGGCAACCCTCACTTCCAGGTGCCGCACGCCGTCGTCGACGACGCGGAGCTGAGCGGAGGCTTCCTTGCCGCGATCGACCGAGTCGGACTGCGGTTCCAGCTCACCATGCCGTCGGGAAGACTGCGGTTGCCGGCCTTCCACACGTGCCGGGCCGTACTGGACTGCGAACGCGGCGCGGGCGACTTACAGGCCCAGCAGCAGCCGATTCTCGATGACCTGTACGCAGCGTTGCTCAAAAGGCGGAAAACGCTGCGTGCCTGCGCTCGCCTCGCAGACTTCCTGGGTCAGCACCTCCTGACCGGCTGGCTGCAGGGACTCGTGGCAGCCCTGATCGTCGGCTTTCCCAAGCTCTGCTACCGGTTCCACCTGCGGCACTGGGGCCTGCGCTGGGTCGCGGACGAGGCGAACGCGACCTGCTTCCTGGACGCCGCGCTCGCCTTCTGCCAGGACGGCGAGCTGGACAGGGAGGACCCGCGCGTGCGGCGTATCCTCCTGCGCGCGCTGCTCACCGATCTGCGGAAGGCGACCCGAGGAAGGACCTGGCTGAGTCATCTGTGGGCACGGCGCCGGTGGTCCTTCGTCGTCCTCATTCCCGAGATCGACGACGCGGACGGCCCCGGCCGTGCCTTCCTCGGGACGTTCGAGGAGCTCGCCGGTGACCATCCGTCCAAGCCGCTGCTCGTCCTGGCCGCCTGCGCGGGTCCGCCTCCGGACTACGCCGCGCCGCTGGGCGCCGAAGCCGACCGGCCCAACGGCATTGCCGACAAGGTCTTCACGTTCCTCAACGAGGGCAGTGACGAGCCGGTACGCCTCATCACGCTGCCGGCCGGGGACGACACGGAGGGTACGGCCAAGACGAAGATCGACACCCATTGGGGCGTCATGGCTCGCCGGGACCACCCGCTCGACTGGTTGCGTCCGGCCGCTCTGCCCGTCATGGCCGCGGCGGCCGCGGGTATCCTCCTGGCCCCGCACTACCTCTGGCCCACTCCGCCCCCCGCGCCTGCCTCATGCGTCACTGTAAAGACGGGTGAGCGTGTGGGCGTCACCGACGGCAGCCAGTGTGATCTCGCCGTGCCGGGAGACCGCGGAAAGGAACTGCGGGACCTGGAGCACCAGGTCGCGAAGGAGAATGCTCAGATCCCGGACGGGCGTTACCGCACCCTGGTCTTCCTCGCTCCGCTGAGTCTGCAGAACGGCGTGTACGACGACCCGCCGATCGGTCTGCAGATCCTGCGCGGTGCCATCGCCCAGCAGCACAAGCTCAACACCGGGGTCCGCCAGAACAAGATGCCGATCCGCCTGCTCATCGCCAACACCGGCCAGTACTTCCAGTACGGCGCGCACGCCGCCGCAGCGCCCAAGGACCCGGACGTCGCGCAGATGATCATCAGCCGTCAGCGGCAGGACCACATCGCCGCGGTCATCGGTATCACCCAGAGTCGTCCCGAGTCGCTGAACGCGGCCCGGGAACTCGACCAGGCCGGCATCCCCGTCATTGCGAACGGTGTGTCCGGCAGCACCATGGTCGGCCCGGACTCGCCGCAGCGGTACTTCCAGATCTCGGCGCCCGACGGGCGAGTCGCGCGGGTCCTGGCCGACTTCATCGGCCACTCTCCCGCGGTCCGCGAACTCACCAGCGGCACACCGCACGCCGTGGTCGTGTACGACCCGACCGACACGGCCTTCAGTACCGACCTGAAGAACCTGTTCGTCGCCGCCTACCGCGCACACGGCGGTGTCGACGAGGTCAAGTACAGCGAGAAGCCCGGGGCGAGCACGCCGGAGGACATCGCGAGCGAAGTGTGCAACAAGGTCGCTGCGACGCACGGGATCGTGGTCTACCTCGCCCGGTCCGGTGTGCTTCCCAGCCTCCTCAACGCGATGCAGCGTGCGGGCGGTCAGTGCCAGCCCCCGGAGGGCACGACCATTCCGATGATCACCGAAAGCGCCCCCATCGACTTCCAGCTCCATCCCGAACAGACGGCGCGCGCCTACCCGTACATGACGCTCTTCTACGAGACGACGAACGCCCCCACCCCGGACTCCCGGGATCCCTATGCCCAGTTCGCCCAGGACTTCGCCACCGTCTTCGGCGGCCGCAGCGCGGATGCGGACGCCGCCGGCGGGTTCGACACCGTGGGTGTCGTCAGCAAGGTCATCGAGGACCTGCTGCCGGCTTCCGACGACGTCCAGCCCAACGACATCTACCTGTGGCTCACCGCTCACGGCGTGTCCCAGTACCCCGGCGCTTCCGGCGTGCTGCAACTGGACGGCAAGAACAAATTCCCGCCTGACAAGGCGGTGTTCATCCGCGAGATCGCCCAGCCGGGCGGAACTACGGCCACACTCCTCAGCTGCGGGGTCCTGCCGGACCGGCAGAACCCCGCGAAGTGGGGTACTCCTCCCGACACCTTTCCCTGTCCCAGGGACGACACCGCGGCGGCTTCCCCATGAGAGGCTCCCGGTGAGCGTCGCCCTCGACCACATCGGCATTCTGTGGACGATCGGCATCATCCTGCTTGTCATCGGACTCATCCTGTTCGTCCTCGGCTCCGTCGGCCACGCCGTGGGCGGCCGCCGCCCCTACTGGTAGCCGCCACCAGCCGCCTGGAGACTGGCAGCACCTCTCTCCCGCGCCCCCGGGCCGTGCCCGACACCCCGGCAAGGAGCTGGCCTTTCCCAAGAGCCCACGATGACGTGCCCCGGCTGCGCGGACGGCCGCGGTGGCGGCGGCACAGAGCCACACGGCCCAACCTCAGCGGTGTCACGCGACATGGCTTCCCGTCCTCCCCCGGACTCCCGAGCGCCCCTGGCAAACATGTGTTCATGCTAGGAGATCTCGCAGGACCGCCTTTCGAGAAGCTGGCCCGAAAACCAGGCGCCGCCTCGGCCGGGCGTGGACTCTCTCACGGCGGATGGACCGGTGCGGCTTCCAGGTCCCGCCAACTGGGCCGCCTTAAGCCGAGTAGAGCCGCTGGTCCTGGGGAACGATCAGGGCTTCCGAACGGGCATCTCCGCTCGCCTACCCGCAAGGATCGCCGATGCTTCCTGAGGTCCGCCCCCATGTGTCCGCCCCGCTCGCCAACCAGTTGGAACACCAATTGGGCCTCGTTTCCGACCTCGAAGCCCGGCATCTCGACGTGGAGCGTGTCGCCGGTATCGCGGTCGTCGCCGCTGCCCACTCCGGTGGGTACGCGTCCATCGGCCATCTCCTCGGGCTGCTGGCCGCGCTCCCTGCTCCCACCGAGGCAGGCGAACGCTTCTGGTCCAACCTGTGGAGGTCCTCGGGCACCGCCTACCTGCTCCCCGCCAACATCAAGGCCGAGGTGCTGCAAGCCCTGACAGGCGAAGGAACCGCCCTGGCCCGACAGATCCTCTCGGCTGTCGACGAGATGACCCCGCCCCAACGCGTCGCGGCTGGGGAGGTGATCGGTCAAGCCCTCGCCGAGTCCGACCATCTCCCCGACCTCAAGACACAGGTCATCGGAGAACTGTGGCTCCGTGATCTCGAACTCACCGCCTGGCACGTCCTGCACGCGGACCGGAGGTCGGACGACCCTGCTGGACGGAAAGCCTTCCTCGAAGCCTGGACGAGCGCCTGAACGTCTGCTCCTCCAAACCGCACGACAGCCGCACCGGGGCCGCGGCGCCCCAGCCGCCACGCGGCCCGCAGCCACGACCTCGTATCCCTACTCATCCGGCCCGGTACCCCTGCCCCTTCCGAGGCACACCCCGGTCGCCAGCGATCAGCACGCAGGCGACCAGGACCACAGCGTCGTCGCTTCTAGTCTGGACGACGGTTGAACGCTCTCAGCGGACGCCGACATTCAGCAACTCTCGGCGGAGGTAGCGCCCTCCTCGGCTGCACCTCGGGTCGCGCAGCTCATGGCCGCGCGACCCCGATCCTGTCTGTGACAGACCCCCCACCCGCGAGTGGGGGCCCACTGTCCGGCCGACAGCACCACCCGCATGGGCGTCGGCAGCTACCGGACGCGGCCATGTCTCAAGCCGACCAGCCGATGTACGCCTCCCGCGACATGCGCAAAAGCGGAGGTGACCGCCTGGTCCCAGCAGCACGGCAGAACTCCCACACCGAAGACGTGGGCGATGGAGAACTTCCGAACCATGACAGCTGACGCAGGCGCTGCTCACCCGTACACCTGTCATCTGAGGCGATGACCACGCACTGCCTCAGGATGCGGGTGGTGTGGACGCTTCCGCGGCGCGGCGGTGTTCGGCGTTGATGCGCTGGGCTTCTTCGAGTTGGTCTTCGAGGATGATGATGCGACAGGCGGCCTCGATGGGGGTGCCCTGGTCGACGAGTTCGCGGGCGCGGGCGGCGATGCGCAGCTGGTAGCGGGAGTAGCGGCGGTGGCCGCCTGCGGAGCGCAGCGGGGTGATGAGGCGGGCTTCGCCGACGGCGCGGAGGAAGCCCTGCGTGGTGCCGAGCAACTCGGCGGCCCGGCCCATGGTGTAGGCGGGGTAATCGTCGTCATCGAGACGCCCGAACGAGTCGTCTGCTGTCATTGCACCTCTCTGTGGAACGCGTGGAGGGGCCCTGGCGCCGTGTCGGCACCAGGGCCCCGAAGGAACTGCTACACCATCTGCCGGCCCCAGTAATGCGCCGGCCTTCTGTTTCCGCGCGCCCGGCCTGAACGCTCGCGCAGGAGGAGCAGGTACTCGCCGCGATCGTCGTGTTTACCGGCCATGGACGTGACCGGGTCGGCTCTGAGCTGGGGTGTTGTGTTGCCCATCCACACGTGACGTGGTGGGCTGCCAGCGAGGGCCGATTCGAGATCTTCAGCGCGGCCTCCTGGTGAAGTCGGCCCGGGGCGCGGTACCGGTCTTTCGACCGGCCCGTTTCCTCGGAGCCGCTTGCCGAACCGGGC
Source organism: Streptomyces sp. NPDC051105 (assembly GCF_040682795.1). Classification (NCBI taxonomy): domain Bacteria; kingdom Bacillati; phylum Actinomycetota; class Actinomycetes; order Kitasatosporales; family Streptomycetaceae; genus Streptomyces; species Streptomyces sp. NPDC051105. The sequence continues at coordinate 140,729 of NZ_JBFBBR010000002.1, forward strand.
ATGCGACTTGGCACCAGTTAAGGGTGACGACTTGCAGATTCGTGCCAGCCAAGGACAACCGTTGGTGCTTTGTCGTTTCGCACTGATAGGTCTCGTTAGGATCTCCTGATGATGGACGTGATGATGGGGAACGAGATGATCGCCATCCCGCCGGGGCAGGTGACGCTGTCGGACCGGCGGACACAGCGCAGTTGGTCGGTCGAGCTCGCGCCTTACCAGCTCGCGGCATGGCCGGTCACCCAGGCGTTGTACGCACAGATCACAGGCCAGCGGCCGAGTACCACCCCTGGGGACCAGTTGCCCGTCGAGTGCGTCGCCTGGTGGGACGCGGTACGGTTCTGCAACGCCCTGTCCCAGTGCGCCGGCTTCACGCCCGCGTACCACTTCGGTGCCGAGGCCGAAGAAATCGAGTGGGACGCGTCCGCCGACGGGTATCGGCTGCCGACCGAAGCCGAGTGGGAGCACGCCTGCCGTGCCGGTACTGCAGGACCGCGTTACGGGGAGCTCGACGAGATCGGCTGGTACCGCGGCAACTCGGATGAGCGCATCCACGAGGTGGGCGGCAAGCGCCCCAACTCGTGGGGGCTTTACGACATGCTCGGCAACGTCTGGGACTGGTGCTGGGACGTCTACGACGCCGAGGTCTATGGCGCCTACCGGGTGCTCCGTGGCGGTGGTTGGTTCGATGAGCACTGGAGTTGCCGGGCCTCCGCGCGGCGCCGCAGCCACCCGACTTTCCAGGTCGACGACGTGGGATTCCGCGTCGCGCGTTCTATCGTGCGCTGATCCACGTCGTGTGCGAAGGCCCTCTGTGGTCTGAGAGGACCACTTGGGCAGTGAGAACGGGGACCACGTTGCTCCGTTCGTGAAGGCGGTGGACACCGTCGCAGGCTCATGATCGGCAGCGAGAATGGGGGCCACCTCTATCGGGCGACTTCTGCCGTGGTCTGCATGAAGCCGTGTGTGTCCGTACCGTCGGAAACGGGTCGGGTGGATAGGTTGGGGGGCTACCGGCGTCCCCTGGACTGTGTCCGTGACAGGCATAGCTTGGGTGGCCCCGATCTTGCGTGTGAGCCTTCGGCGCTTGTTTGTGCCGAGTTTGCGGCCCGGCCCGCGGGGGGTCGATCTGGCGATAGCGTGATCCTCATGACGGCTGAAGACGAGGCGCTGGTCGGCGGGATGGCGAACGCGGGGGCGGTCTTTCGCCGGGGGGAGTTGGTGGAGCGACCGGCACCGCGCAACGCGCGCGCCCTGCATGCCTATCTCCTTGCGCTGAAGGAGCACGGCTTCGACGCGGCGCCGGGCCCTGTCGGTCTCACGGCGGATGGCCGTGAGCAGCTGACTTTCATCTCTGGCGACGCGGCTCTGCCGCCGTTCCCGGACTGGGCGATGACGAGCTCTGCCCTCGAATCCGTGGGGAGTTTGCTGCGGCGTCTGCATGAGACCAGCGCGGTCGTCGCGGTGGACACCCGTGCCGAGTGGCCCCCGGACCTTGCCGACCCGGAGGGGGGAACGATGTTGTGCCACAACGATGTGTGCCCGGAGAACGTCGTCTTCCGCGACGGTCGTGCCGCGGCCGTGATCGATTTCGACTTGGCGGCCCCGGGCCGTGCCCTCTGGGACATCGCCATGACTGCCCGCTATTGGGTGCCCATGCTTGATCCCGGGTCTGCGGCCGCTCTCTATCCCCCCGGGCTGGATGCGGCCGCACGGCTGCGGATTCTTGCCGACAGCTACGGCCTCTCGGCGGGGGACCGCGCCGAGTTGCCCGGCGTCATCGAGCAGGCCACGGAGGTCTGCCGGGCCTTCGTCGCCCGCCGCGTGGCCGGCGGAGACCCTGTCTATCTCCAGGCGTTGGCCGAGCATGGTGGATGGGAACGCTGGGAGCGCATGCAGACCTGGCTGGTGGACCACCGCAAGACGTTCACGGCTGCCCTGCTGAACTGACCGGCCCGGACGTTCGTGGACAGACTCACCGGGCGTTCTTGGTGCCGCGTTCATCCTCGGTGGCCCATGAGAAACGCCCTCGTCGCACTCGTCGAGGAACGCTTCCAGTTGCCTCATGACCGACGCGAGGGCGTGGATCGTCTGGCGGTCGAGAGCGACTGGGGCGGAATCGGGGGCGGGGTGCATGAGGGGTCCTTTTCCAGGAGTTGGACCTCGAGGTCCGCGATGCGTTTGTCGGCGAAGCGGAGGTTGGAGCGGGCACCTTCGAGTCGCTCTTGGAGCTTGCGGTGCTCCTGTGTGAGCTGGTTGACCCGGTGTTTGAGGGTGGTGTTCTCGGTGGTGAGGGCCTGCACCGACTCGCCGGGGACCATCTGGTCGAAGTCGCGTAGTTCACCCATGAGTTCACCGATGCGCTGCCGCTGAGTGCGTACCTCCTTCTGGGCTCGGGCCAGCTCCGCCTCGGCGTTGAGTGCGCGCTCGCGCCAGGTGGCCTCAACGCGATCGTGTTCGTGCTGGTTCTTCTGGTCGTGGCGGCTGCGGCTATCGGCGACCGCGTTCTTTACGAGGGCGCGGGCGCCGACGTTCTCGTAGAGGAACGTGGCGGAGACGCCCGCGCGCTGAGCGATCGCTTTGACAGTGAGACGTCCGCGTTCGCGGCGTAGGTGGCGGATCGCAGTTTCGACCCAGGCGAGCTTCTCCTCGCTTTGGCGCTTGCGAGCGGCGATGGCGGCCTCGGGGACGGTGGGCCTCATGCTGCGGTCCCGTCTGTCTGGTGCTGGGCTAGTCCCTGAGCGCGGAAGGCGGTGGCCCAGACACGGCCGAAGTACTCCTGTGGCCGGCGGAGATCGAGTGCGAGGGCCTCATCGAGTAGACCGACGGCTCCGAGGGTCTTTTCGAGGCCGTCAATTGCGCGGGCCGTGGGTTCGAAGATGTCGTGCAGGTAGTCCGCGGTCGCACTGTCGGATGCCCCCTCGCATGGCGTGCCATTGTTCGCGCTTGCGGTGCCAGTAGACGAGGTCAGCGCCGGACATGACGAACTTGTCGCAGTTATGGCAGTCCATATTCCACGGGCACGCCTGCCCGTCGACAACTGCTTGGAAGGTGCAGAAGCCACCCTCGGCAGGCGTCGACTTGCGCGAGAGGTCGATGGCAAGGGCCTCGGCCTCTGCGCGGGTCATGGGTTTGCCTGAGGTGAGAGCGAGGCCGGGCTGGGCGGCGCCGGGGCCGGCGACCCAAACGGCATTCAGCGCGTCGTTGAGTTCGGAGTCGGTGTTGGCGATGTGTACGTAGTGCTCGGCCATCACCGCCGAGATCTGCCCCAAGTACCGTTTAATCTGAGTGAGGTTCGCGCCTGCCTTGAGGAGTTTTGTGGCTAGCGTGTGCCTTGCCTGATGAGGGACTCCATGACCTACGTCGAGTGTCTCCAGCCACGTGCGGAACAGCTTGAGGAACCACTTGTAGCTGACGCTCTTGAGTAGTTGCCGGTTACTCGCTCGACGCGGAAATAGGGCGATCTGGCTTCGTTCTTGTGGTGCTGGCGGGTAACCTACCCTCTGAATGTATCGATCGATTGTCTTTTTCTGGCGCCGCTCAAGGCGAAGGTATAGCCGCTCGGGAATCCGAATCGCCTCGTCGAGATTTCCAACTTTCGTTTGGTCGTGCCAGAACAGGGGAACGCCGTTCAAGCGGCTGATGCAATCCAGTCGTACCTCGCGAACCTCCTTTCCTCGCCGCCCGGTGAGGACTTGGGTTTCCCAGATATCCCGGATGCCACGGTCGTCTTCGTCGGCTTCCTCTAACCTCTCCAGGTTCTGCTGATTGGCGACGGCCCGAGCGAGAACATCTGGAAAGGGGCGCCTACGCCCCGTTCGCATGTCGCCGCCCGGCAGCGCAAGCGCGAACCGGCGGTCAAGGCCGAGGCGTTCGGCATCACCGGAGTCCAACCCGAACCGGAGCACGCGGCGGGCGCCGTTGAAGGTGGCGGACTGAATGCACTTCGTGACAAATACGAGTCCGCTTCCTCGTCGACCGAACAGTCTGGCCAGACGATCGAGTACGACAGCCCGCCGCCCGATCTCTTCAACACCTGGACTCTGAGATCCCCAAGTACTACTCGACTACGCGCCACTCGTGCCTCCTCGCTGATTCTTCCCATGTCCTGAAGACAACTGGGGAGGTTGGTTAATACGAACGGGACAGTGGAGGAGAGGGTCCGAACGAGTGACGCTGGGACTCGTGGGGCGGTCGGTAAGTTGTAGATCAGGGCGGAGGCGTTGGCCAATTCCGGTTCGGCTGACGGCCGGAATTTGAGCAGCTTCTCGCGCACGGTCGGGAGGTCACCCGGTCCCCGGGCCGCCTCTCGATGCCGCCGATCTCTTCTTCCTGCAGCATGACCGGTGCCTCGGTCGTGGTGTGCAGGCGGAAGAGGAACCGGAGGTCGAAGTGCTGACAGCCGGGTTCGCCTTTGCCGGGGTGAGCGTTGATGTCGTGGATGTCGATGTCCAGAGGAACGGTCTCGTAGCCGGGCCACGGCGTGACGGACTGGGGCGGGATGCCGGTCTCCTCGTGCAGCTCTCGCAGCGCTGATGATGCCAGGGAGTCGTCTGAGGGCGCGGTGTGTCCGCCGGGAGTGAGGACCTTCCCGCTCGCCAGCTGCAGCACGTGCAGGACACGGGCGAGCTGGTCGACGACGACCGCGCCGCAGGTGACGTGTCCGGTGAAGGTGGAACGGCTGGCAATGTCGTCACCGGTCCGGTCCAGGGCTTCCAGGAGGTCGCCGAGCTGCTCGCGCTCATGAGGGTGCGAGCGAGGTAAGTATCGACGGTGGTGCGGATGTGGTCGTGCGACAACGGCATGGGGCTACCTCATACTTCCGGTCGAGCGCCTTCGCTCCTGACTGCCGTCCAGACCGTCCGCGTGACGGTGATCACGGACGTCCTTCGGGGGTGCTGCGTAGGCTTGGGCCGTCGCCACGGTGGGGTCCGCGAGAGTGGGCGAAGCCTTCCCCGGCTACCTGACGGGGCGTCAGGAACGTCGGCAAGTGGTCAGCATGAGTCCTGAAAAACCTGGGGACAGCTGCCGGAACACGCGACTCGTTGTAGGGTGTGGAAACCGCCCTTGACCTGCAAAAACGCAGGCAGGGAGCCTACTTGTGGGAGTGCCCCAATGTTGCGCACCATGTTCAAGTCCAAGATCCACCGAGCCACCGTCACCCAGGCCGACCTGCACTACGTGGGATCGGTGACCATCGACGCCGACCTCCTCGACGCCGCCGACCTGCTCCCCGGCGAGCTGGTGCACATCGTCGACGTCAGCAACGGCGCCCGGCTGGAGACGTACGTCATCGAGGGCGAGCGGGGCTCCGGAGTCGTCGGGATCAACGGGGCGGCCGCCCATCTCGTGCACCCCGGAGACCTGGTGATCATCATCAGCTACGCTCAGGTCACCGACGCCGAGGCGCGTACGCTTCGGCCGCGGGTCGTGCACGTCGACCACGACAACCGCGTCGTGGCGCTCGGCGCCGACCCGTCCGAGCCGGTACCCGGCTCGGACCAGGAGCGCAGCCCGCAGGCCGTGTCGGCCTGACCGGCGGACCAGGAGGGCGACATGAGCGAGATCGAGATCCGCGACGACCGGCAGGCCGGTCGTCTGGAGGCGGTCGCCGGCGACGAAGTCGTCGGCCACGTCGAGTACTTCGTGCTGGAGTCGCCCTCCCGGGCCCTGGTGCCGGTCCACACCATCGTGGAACCGGAACACGAGGGGAAGGGCATCGCGGGCTCCCTCGCCCGCGAGCTGTACGCGATCGCCGAGCGCGAGGACACCCCGGTGGCCCCGCTCTGCCCGTACGTCGTCAGGTGGGCCGAACGCCACCCCGAGGTGGCGCCGGCGGCGGACCCCGAGCTGCTGCGCGCGGCGAAGGAGTGGCTGGTCGCTCACCCCGGCCGCTTCTGAGGAACCACAGGTGCTCGCCCTCCTTCACACGTCTCCCCTCCACATCCCCGTCTTCGAGGCCCTGCGCGACGAGGACCACCCTGGTCTGGGGCTACGGCACCTCGTGGCACCGGAACTCCTGGCCCGGGCCCGCCGGGAGGGCCCCGAGGCGGTGGCACCGGAGGTCACGGCGGCCCTGGAGCGAGCGGCGGCGGACGGCGTGCGGGCCGTGCTCTGCACCTGCTCGACGATCGGCGAGGTGGCGGAACGGGCCGCCGGAAAGGTCGGCGTCCCCATAATTCGGGGCGATCGTCCGATGGCGGCGGCGGCAGTGACGGCGGGGCCCCGCGTCGCCGTCCTGGCGACGGTCGAGAGCACCCTGGCCCCGACCCTGGCCCTGATCGAGGACGAGGCCCGCCGCGCGGACCGCCCGATCCGCGCCAGCGCTCAGGTCGTGCCGGACGCCTGGACCCACTTCGAGGCCGGCGACATCGAGGGATGCGCCCGCCTGGTGGCAGCCGCCGCGGACGCCGTCACCGACGCCGACGTGATCGTCCTGGCACAGGCTTCGATGGCCTCCGCCCAGCGGCTGACGACCACAGCCGTGCCGATCCTCTCCAGCCCACGCCCCGGCCTGGCGGCGGCAGCGCGGGCGGCAGGGTGAGAGTGCACCGGCCCCGTTCGGGTACGTGGGATGTACACCCCAGAGGTGAAGTCGAGCCACTGGCCGGAGGACACCATGACGAACCCGCAGCCCACCCCGGTACCCCCTGACCCCCAGCCTCCGGACCCCTACCCCAGCCCGGTCCCCACCCCCGAACCACCCCCAGCCCCGGGCCCCGTCCCCACACCGCCCCCACCACCGACCCCCACCCCACCCCCCGTCCCCCCGAACCCAGACCCCACCCCGGAACCGGGCCCACCCCTCACCTGAGAACCCGAACCCCCCCAACACCCCACACCAAAGACACCCCCAGGGGACGCGGGGACTACGCAAACCCCACGACGGCCCCACACCCGAGACCGAAACCTCGGCCCCCACCCCCCTCAGGGGCGCGGGGAACTGCGCAAATCCCACGACGGACCCGCACCCGGCCAACAGCCTGGGCGCCCCACCCCCCTCAGGGGCGCGGGGAACTTCGCAAGACCTACGACGGACCCGCGCCCGACCGACAAGCGGCCCTCATCGAGGGCGCGGGGAACCGCGCGAGCCCGCAGCTCACCCGCACCCGTCTTGAACAACCAGGCCCGACTACGCGGTGACCTCGCTGCGGTCCCCGCCCCACAGCGTGTGGAACGCACCCTCCCGGTCCACCCTCCGGTACGTGTGCGCCCCGAAGAAGTCCCGCTGCCCCTGCGTGAGCGCCGCAGGCAACCGCTCCGCCCGCAGCGCGTCGTAGTACGCCAGCGCCGCCGAGAAACCGGGCACCGCGACCCCCTCCCGGGTCGCCGCGATGATCACCTCACGCCAGTCGTCCTGCGCCCCGGCGATCTCCCGGGCGAACGTCTCGTCGGACAGCAGGCTCGGCAGATCCGCCCGCGCGTCGTACGCCGCGCGGATCCGGTCCAGGAACGCCGCCCGGATGATGCACCCGCCCCGCCAGATCGAGGACACCGCACCGAGGTCGATGTCCCAGTCGTACTCGTCGCTGCCCGCCTGGATCTCGTGGAAGCCCTGCGTGTACGACACGATCTTCGACGCGTACAGCGCCTGCTCCACCCGGTCCGCGAAGGCTCCCGCCTCCGCCTCGGACAGCGGCGTCGGCTTCGGCCCCGCCAGCCCGCGCGAGGCCGCCCGCAGATCCGCGTGGCCCGACAGCGAGCGGGCGAAGACGGCCTCGGCGATCCCGGACACCGGCACGCCCAGGTCGAGCGCGATCTGCACGGTCCAGCGGCCGGTGCCCTTCTGCTCGGCCTGGTCCACCACCACGTCCACGAACGGCTTGCCGGTCGCCGCGTCCACGTGCGCCAGCACCTCCGCCGTGATCTCGATCAGGTACGAGTCGAGGCGGCCGGTGTTCCAGGTCCGGAAGACGTCCGCGATCTGCGCGGGGGAGTACCCGGCGACATCCCGCAGCAGTTGGTACGCCTCACCGATCAGCTGCATGTCGGCGTACTCGATGCCGTTGTGGACCATCTTCACGAAGTGCCCGGCGCCGTCGGGGCCGATGTGTGTCACACACGGCGCGCCGTCGGCCGCCTTCGCCGAGATCTTCTCCAGCATCGGCCCCAGCGAGTCGTACGACTCCTTCGGCCCGCCCGGCATGATGCTCGGCCCGTGCAGCGCGCCCTCCTCGCCGCCCGAGACGCCCATGCCGACGAAGTGGATGCCCTGCTCGCGCAACGCCTTCTCGCGGCGCCGGGTGTCCGCGAAGTGCGCGTTGCCGCCGTCGATGATCATGTCGCCGGGCTCCAGGAGCGGTGCGAACTCCTCGATCACCGCGTCCGTCGGGTCACCGGCCTTGACCATGATGACCAGCCGGCGGGGCCGCTCCAGGGCCTCCACGAACTCCTTGGCGGTCTCGGCCGCGATGAAGTCGCCCTCGTCCCCGAAGTTCTCCACCAGCTCATGTGTCTTCGACACCGTGCGGTTGTGCAACGCCACCGTGTAGCCGTTGCGCGCGAAGTTCCGGGCGAGGTTGCGGCCCATGACCGCGAGACCCGTGACGCCGATCTGCGCCGAAGTGCTCATACCGCCTGCTCCTCAAAGATCAAGTCGATCCCGTAGAACGTGCAAGGGATGCTGCCGCCCCTCATGCCCGCCAGTATTGCCCAAAGGCCATCCTGACTCGCCGTTCGACCGGCCGCACTTGCAGATACGGACCACAGGCGCCGACGCCTCAGTAGCCTCGGGAGACACTTCCCAGGGGTGCCGTGCGGTCCGCCGGGCTGACGGCGGATCAACTCGGCTCCGACCCGCGCCGCTTCACGGCGTGACGGCGGTGCCCCCAGGTACGAGAGGCGGCTGATTGCTGTCTTGTCATGGCCTGTTCGGGGCACTTACTTTTGGCCTTCCTGACGCGCGTGGCGAGGGGGATCTCAGACATGGCCGAACGCGGGCGGCACCGCCGGTACCAGCCGAACAGGATCAACCGAGCCTCACTCACCGTCACGGCGGGCGGTGCCGGGCTGGCGCTGCCGCTGGCCGCCGCCGGGAGCGCCGACGCGGCCTCCGTGTCCACCTGGGACAAGGTCGCCGCCTGTGAGTCCAGCGGCGACTGGGGCATCAACACCGGCAACGGCTATTACGGCGGGCTCCAGTTCACCCAGTCCACCTGGGAGGCCTACGGCGGCACCCGGTACGCGCCGCGCGCCGACCTCGCCACCAAGGACCAGCAGATAGCCGTGGCCGAGAAGGTCCTGGGCGGACAGGGGCCGGGCGCCTGGCCCGTCTGCTCGGTCCAGGCCGGGCTCACCCGCGGCGGCGGCACACCCGAGGTGCACACCGAGAGCGCCGCCACCCGCCCCGCCAAGAGTTCGGTACGGGACGTACAGCCGCAGACCACACCGCAGTCCCGGGCCGGCAAGGCCGAGATGTACACCGTGGTGCACGGCGACACGCTCTCCGGGATCGCCGAGGAACACGACGTCACCGGCGGCTGGCACCGGCTGTACTCGGCCAACCGTGCGACGGTCGGCTCCGATCCCGACCTGATCCTGCCCGGCCAGCGACTGAGCCTGACGGGCCACGCCGCCGAGGCCGCGAAGACCGAACCGTCGGCGAAGAAGACGGCGGCCAAGACGTCCAAGCCGGCCAGGACGAAGACCAAGGCCAAGCCGGAGGCCAAGACCAAGAAGGCCTCCTCCCACAGCGATCACTCCCTCGTCGCCCCGGTCGACGCCCCGATCGGTACGCCGTACCACGCGTCCGGCTCGCACTGGTCGAAGGGCTACCACACCGGTGTCGACTTCCTCGCGCCCACCGGCACCTCCGTCAAGGCGGTCGAGGCCGGGCAGGTCGTCACGGCCGGCTGGGGTGGTTCGTACGGCTACCAGGTGGTGATCCGGCACGCCGACGGCCGCTACTCCCAGTACGGCCACCTCTCGGCCATCTCCGTGCGGGCGGGGCAGGGCGTGTCCACGGGGCAGCGGATCGGCCGCTCGGGTGCCACCGGAAACGCCACGGGCCCGCATCTGCACTTCGAGGTGCGGACGGGGCCCGGTTTCGGCACGGACATCGACCCGGTCGCCTATCTCCGGGCCGGCGGCGTCAGGATCTGACCCGCATCCGGCGGCGGTCGATCACCGGGGCCGGCACGTAGCCTGCGGCGGGAAGCAGGACGTCGGCCACGTCTGTCACGGACGCGGTGCGCTGCTGGGGCATCTCGACCCGCGGGGGCCGGTCGTCCCCGTCCGCCAACGCCCCGGCGAGGACTCCGCCCGCCTCCGCCAGACCGGCGACCGCCGCCAGGTCCACCTCTGCCGTACCGGCGGTCGCGAGGCCCGCGTCGGCCATACCGCCCTCCGCCAGGCCCACCTCGGTCAGGTCGGTCGCCGTCGTCAGGTCCGTCTTCGGGAGGCCGGTGTTCGTCAAGCCTGTCTCCGCCAGTTCCACGAGTGCCTCGACCAGCGGCTCCGGTGTGGTGTCCGCGGGGTGCGGTGTGTGCTCGAGGCGGTCGGTCGTCAGCAGGATCAGGCCGCCCGTCGCCACCACACCGCAGGCCAGCGCCAGCATCGTGCCCGTGGTGCCGTAGCGGAACGTCTCCTCGAACATCGTGATGCCGACCGCGGCGGCCAGCACCGGGTTGACCACCGTCAGCGTGGCCAGCGGCGCGGCGAGGCCGCCGCCGCGGTACGCGGCCTGGGAGATCATGACGCCGGCGACGGCGTAGACACCGATCACGGCCAGCCACAGCCCGTCGGACAGGGCGATCCCGCCGTCCCAGTCGATCGCCACGACCTTGGTGAACACCGAGGACATGCCGAAGGCTATGCCGGACGCGACGGCGAGCAGCACGCTGCGCACCGCCGGGTGCCGGTGCGCGGCCCGGCCCGCGACCATCAGCGTGACGATCGCGGCGCCGGTGACCAGCGCGACCCCGGTCCGGCCGGCGGAGTCCAGGGTGTGGGAGTCGGAGGAGCCCACCAGGGAGAGCAGGCCGGCCAGACCCACGGTGGCCATGATCGCCCCCCGCCAGGCGGTGGAGCCGGCCTTGCGGCCGACGAACAGGGCCGCCATGGGCAGCGCGAACACGATGGTGAGCGCGCCCAGCGGCTGCACCAGGCTGAGCGGGCCGTAGGCCAGCGCCACGACGTGCAGCAGTCCACCGAGGCCGTTCAGCGCCATCGCCCCCCACCAGCTCGGGCGGCGCAGCGGCGCGTACTGCTCGTCAGGGGAGGTGACCGCGACCTGCTCCTGCACGATCGCTCCGCCGGCGTAGGCGACGGCGGACACGAAGGACAGCACCACGGACAACGCGAGGGAACTCATGCAGGGCTCCTCTGCGTCAGGCGGATCCGCAGGGCGGTTCCGCACGGTGAACGGTCGGCTTCCATGAGCAACACTCTGCCCGCCCGAACGCTTCCCGTCGTCGTACCTGAGCACCCAATGCCTCGTACTACCGATGGAGTAGGGGAGGTCTCCGATCATCCCCAGGGTGGGCGACGGCGGGTGGAGAGCCGGGGCTACGGGATCCCAAGAAGCCTGGTACTACTGCTGTTCGTGGACCTGGACCCCGATCTCGCCGCGCTCCGGCCGCTCGGCGGCTTCTTCGTCCTGCGCTCGCTCCGATCGGCGGCCGGAGACCGGGAGGCGGTACGGATCGCCGAGCTGTCACACCTCGCAAAGGCCTATAAAAAGGTCACATCGGATGTTTACGAAAATGTGCTAACTTTCCGTGTTGGGCTGGTGGCGGACCGTCTCCGCACTCCGGAGCTCCGGGTCGCCGCCTCCATCGCCCACCAGGGACTCGCCGCCCGGCTCTGGTCCGTCGCCCTCGGCTGCGCCGCCCGCTACGGCCGCCTCCCCGACCTGGACCCCCGTCTGCTCCGCTGGGACGCCGGCGCCGCCGCCCCCGACGACCTCTGGCTCACCGAGGTCCGGCCGCTGCCCGGGGGCGCCGGACCGGCCACGCTCGCGGACGCCGTCGTACAGGGCCATCTCGAACCCCTGACGGAGGCCCTGCGGGCCCGCTACGGTGTCGCCGCCGGACTGCTGTGGGGCAACGCGGGCTCCGCGCTGGCCGCCGCCGCCCGCGAGCTGGAGCGGTGGGCCCGTGCCGACGGCCGCCCCGAGGCCGCGGACCGGACCCGCGCCCTCGTCGACGCGCTCTTCGAGCACCCCCTGCTGAGCGCCACCGGCATCCGCACCGGCCCGGCCTTCCGGCGGCGCAGCTGCTGTCTCTACTACCGGGTGCCCGGCGGCGGGGTCTGCGGTGACTGTTGTTTCACACAACCACCGCGCTCTTCCCCGCGCGCCGCATCTGGGTGACCATGGAACAACCGGCCGTGGAGATCAGGGGGTTGCGGGTGCGAGTGGGACTGCTGACCCGGGAGTACCCTCCGGACGTCTACGGCGGTGCGGGTGTTCATGTCGAGTTCCTCGCCAAGGAGTTGCGGCCCCTGGTCGACCTGGAGGTGCACTGCTGGGGCGAGGGCCGCGGGGTCGGCGTCGTCCGGCACCGCCCCTGGTCCGCGCTGGACACCGCCAACGACGCGCTGCGCACCTTCTCGGTGGACCTCGCCATGGCCGCCGGCCTCGAAGGCCGCGAACTCGTGCACTCCCACACCTGGTACGCCAATCTCGCCGGCCATGTGGCCAAGCTGCTGTACGGCGTCCCGCACGTGGTGACCGCGCACTCGCTGGAACCGCTGCGCCCCTGGAAGGCCGAGCAACTCGGCGGCGGATACGCCCTGTCGAGCTGGGCCGAGCGCAGCGCGATCGAGGCCGCCGACGCGGTGATCGCGGTCTCCGGGGCCATGCGCGCGGACATCCTCGGCTGCTACCCCGCCCTGGACCCGGCGAAGGTCCACGTCGTGCACAACGGCATCGACACCGCCCTCTACCGGCCGGACCGCTCCACCGACGTCCTCGCCCGGATCGGCGTCGACCCGGGCCGCCCCTATGTGCTGTTCGTCGGCCGCATCACCCGCCAGAAGGGTGTTCCGCATCTGCTGCGCGCCGTACGGGACATCGAACCGCGGGCGCAGGTCGTGCTGTGCGCCGGGGCGCCCGACACCCCCGAGATCGACCGGGAGTTCCGTGAGCTCTTCGAGGAGCTGCGCCGGGTCCGCGAGGGCGTGCACTGGATCCCGCAGATGCTGCCGCGCGCGGACGTCATCCAACTCCTCACCCACGCGGCCGTGTTCGCCTGTCCCTCGGTGTACGAACCGCTCGGCATCGTCAACCTGGAGGCGATGGCGTGTGGCACGCCAGTGGTGGCGTCCCGGGTCGGCGGCATCCCGGAGGTCGTCGAGGACGGCAAGACGGGGCTGCTGGTCGACCTGGACGACGACTTCGAGGCGGGCCTGGCCCGGGCGCTGGACGCTGTCGTCGGCGACCGCGAGACGGCCCGCCGGATGGGCGAGGCCGGACGGGAGCGCGCCGTGGGCGAGTTCGGCTGGGACGCGGTGGCCCGGCGAACGGTCCTGCTCTACGAGGAGATCCTCAAGCAGTCGTAACTGGCAGGCCGCCTGTTCGACGCGATCGGGGTACAGGCTTAGCAGGAGTGCTTCGAGGGCAGGCATGGAGCACCAGGGTGAGGGGAGCGGCCATGCGTCGTGGTGGGCCTTCGGTACTCGGGATCGTGCTCGCGGGCGGGGAAGGCAAGCGCCTGATGCCCCTGACCGCCGACCGCGCGAAACCAGCTGTCACTTTCGGCGGGACGTACCGTCTGGTGGACTTCGTGCTGTCCAACCTCGTCAACGCCGACGTGCTGCGCATCTGCGTGCTGACCCAGTACAAGTCGCACTCGCTGGACCGGCACATCACCACCACCTGGCGGATGTCCAGTCTGCTCGGCAACTACGTCACACCGGTCCCGGCCCAGCAGCGGCTCGGCCCACGCTGGTACCTGGGCAGCGCCGACGCCATCCTGCAGTCGCTCAACCTCGTCCATGACGAACAGCCCGACTACGTCGCGGTGTTCGGTGCCGACCACGTCTACCGCATGGACCCCCGGCAGATGCTCCAGCAGCACATCGAGGGCGGCGCCGGGGTCACGGTCGCGGGCATCCGCGTACCGCGCGTGGAGTCCTCGGCGTTCGGTGTGATCACCCCGGGCTCGGACGGGCAGACGATAGAGACCTTCCTGGAGAAGCCGGCCGACCCGCCGGGGCTGCCGGACGCCCCCGACACCGTCTTCGCCTCCATGGGCAACTACATCTTCACCACCAAGGCCCTAGTCGAGTCCCTGCACCGGGACGCCGAGGACGACGACTCCGTGCACGACATGGGCGGCTCGATACTGCCCCAGCTCACCGCCCGCGGCGAGGCCCAGCTCTACGACTTCGGCACCAACCACATCCCCGGCGAGACCAGCCGCGACCGCGGCTACTGGCGGGACGTCGGCACCCTCGACGCGTACTACGACGCCCATATGGACCTGATCGCCGAGCGGCCCGCCTTCAACCTCTTCAACCGCAGCTGGCCCATCTACACGCACTCCTACCAGCTCTCCCCGGCCCGCTTCAACGCCGGCGGCATGGCGAGCGAGTCCATCATCAGCGCCGGTTGCCTGATCCGGGGCCAGGTCACCCGGTCCGTACTGTCACCGGGCGTGCGCGTCGACCCGGGTGCCGTGGTCCAGGGGTCGATCCTGCACGACAACGTGGTCGTGGGGCGGGGCGCGGTGGTGCGCGGCGCGGTCCTGGACAAGAACGTCGAGGTCCCGCCCGGCGCCACCATCGGCGTCAACCCGGACCGGGACGCGGAGCTGTACACCGTCTCCAAGGGCGGGGTGATCGCCCTCGGGAAGGGGCAGCTGGTCTCGTAGCTCCCTCCGCGTACTCCGGGCCCGGCGCCGTTCCCGCGCCGGGCCCGCCCCGTTGCGCTTCCCGTGCGGTGGTCCGCCGGTCGTGCGACGCGCTGCACACGAAACCACCCAGGTGCCGGGCTTTGCGGTCTTTCCCCCTCACGATGCAGACAACGATGTCGAACCTTCGGAGGTCATCCGACATGAGAGGGACCCGGCGCACACGGCTGTGCCTGGCCGTGGTGCTGACAGCGTCCGCGCTGCTCACCGCCCCCGCGGCAGGGGCCGCCGAACCGACCGACGGCCACCTCACCGACCTGGTGAACCCCTTCATCGGGACCCAGGACGAGGGCAACACCTTCCCCGGCGCGGCCGTGCCCTTCGGCATGGTGCAGCTCTCCCCGGACACCGGGCACAGCACCGGTTACGACTACGCCCAGCACCGGATCCGCGGCTTCTCCCTGGTCCACCTCTCGGGCGTCGGCTGCCGCATCGGCGGCGACCTGCCCGTCCTGCCCACCACCGGGGACGTCACACAGACGGACTACGCCCGGTACGCGGCCGGGTTCGACCACGCCGACGAGGAGGCGAGCCCCGGCTACTACCGCGTCGGCCTCGACTCCGGCGTCCGCGCCGAGTTGACCGCGACCGCCCGCACCGGCGTCCAGCGCTACACCTTCCCGGCCACCGACAAGGCCAACGTCCTGCTCAACGCGGCCCAGGCGCTGCACAAGCCGGTGAGCAGCGAGGTCGAGATCCTCGACGACCACACCGTCCGTACGAAGATCACCGGCCATGGCTTCTGCCGGGAGACCGCCCCCTACACCGTGTACACGGTGACCCGTTTCAGCCGTCCCTTCACCGCCTACGGCACCTGGAACGGCGCCGCGGTCACCCCTGGCGCCCGTACCGGAGCCGACGGCGCCTATGTCCGCTTCGACGCCACCCGGGACCGTACCGTCGAGGCCACCACCGCCCTGTCGTACGTCGACGCGCGCGGCGCCGAGGTCAACCTGCGCGCCGAGGGCGGCCGTTCGTTCGACACGGTACGAGGGCAGGCCCGGGACGCCTGGGAACGGCGGCTCGGCGGGGTGCGCGTCCAGGGCGGCGGCGCGACCCTCCGCCGTACCTTCTACTCGTCCCTGTACCGCGCCTTCCTGGCGCCCAACGTCGGCGACGACGCGGACGGTCGCTACACCGGCTGGGACCGGCGGATCCACCGCTCCGCGGGGTTCACCTACTACCAGAACTGGTCGCTCTGGGACACCTACCGCACCCAGGCCCAGCTGCTCGCCCTGCTCGCCCCGCGCGAGGCCCGGGACATGGCGCTGTCGGTGCTGAAGGTCGACGAGGACGGCGGCTGGCTGCCCAAGTGGGGCTACGGCACGGTCGAGACGAACATCATGACCGGCGACCCGGTCACCCCGTTCCTGACCACCGCCTACCAGATGGGCCTGCTCAAGGGGCACGAGGAGCGGGCGTACCGGGTGCTGCGGAAGAACGCCGACGGCCTGCCGCCGGCCGCCAACCAGGGCGTCGGCCGCGAGGCCAACGCCGAGTACCTCGCCGACGGCTTCGCGCCCTACGCCAAGGGCCGCCCGCACACCAAGGTCGGCGACTCCGACTACGACCACGGCGCCTCCGTCACCCTGGAGTACGCGCTGTCCGACGCGATGCTCGCCCAGATGGCCCGGGACCTCGGCCATGGCGCGGACGCGGCCCGCTATGCCACCCGGGCCCAGAACTACCGCAACGTCTTCGACCCCTCCACCGGCTTCTTCCGCGCCCGGGACGCCTCCGGCGTCTTCACCGGCGACCCCGACCCGGCCCGCGGCATCGGCTTCCACGAGGGCACCGCCTGGCAGTACCAGTGGCTGGTCCCGCAGGACCTGCCCGGCGTGATCTCCCTGATCGGCGGCGAGCACGCCACCAACCGGCGCCTCGACTCCTTCTTCGCCTACGACAGACTGCTCGCCGACCCCGAGAAGACCGCGCGCGAGGTGTGGGTGCACGGCAACGCCTACGCCTACTACAACGCGGCCGTCTACAACCCCATGAACGAGCCCGACCTCATCGCCCCGTACACCTACCTCTCCACCGGTCAGCCCTGGAAGACCACCGACGTGGTGCACGCGGCGCTCACCCTCTTCACCGACGGCCCGTCCGGGATGACCGGCAACGACGACCTCGGCACCATGTCCGCCTGGAACGTGCTGTCGTCCATCGGCCTCTTCCCTGTCCAGCCCGGTTACAGCACCTGGGGCCTGTCCACGCCCGTCTTCGACCGGGTCGACGTCCGCCTCGACCGCCGCTACTGGCCGAGCGGCGGCTTCACGGTGACCGCGCCCGGCACCTCGGCCGCCGACCGGTACGTCCAGACGGCCCGGGTCGACGGATCGGAGTACGGCCGGACCTATCTGACGAACGGTTCGCTGCGCACCCTGCGCTCGCTGGCGTTCACGGTCGGCCCGCGCCCGTCAGAGTGGGGTACGTCACCCGAGGCGGCGCCACCGGCGCTGAGGTGACCTCAGGTATCCCTTGAGTCCCGCCTCTTTCGGAGGAGGCGGGGCTTAATCTGCTGTTAACTGAGCGTAGCGTGATCGTACTTGACCGTAATCAGGTGTCGGCGTTTGACTGCGGTTGACTCCTGATCCCCCCTCCGTCGACGCGAGGCACCCTCTTTGATGACTGCGACTGCTGATCTGCTCGCCCCTCTCGATCTGGCTTTCTGGAACATCGAGTCCGACCGGCATCCGATGCACCTCGGCGCACTGGGCGTCTTCTCGGCGCACTCGCCGACCGCCGGCGCCCACGCGGCCGATCTGCTCGCGGCCCGCGCCGCCGCCGTGCCCGGCCTGCGCATGCGCATCCGCGACGTCTGGCAGCCGCTCGGATTCGGCGGTGCCGCCCGCGAGACCGACCCGGACTTCGATCCCCTCGACCACGTCCGGCTGCACGCCCCGACCGCCGACTTCCAGGCCGCCGCCGGCCGGTTGATGCAACGCCCGCTGGAGCGCGGCCGGCCGCCGTGGGAGGCGCATGTGCTGCCCGGCGAGGACGGGGTGTCCTTCGCGGTGCTGTTCAAGTTCCACCACGCCCTCGCCGACGGCCTGCGCGCCCTCAAGCTGGCCGCCGGGGTCATGGACCCGCTCGACCTGCCCGAGCGCGCCCCCCGCCCGATCGAGGCGGCGCGCCGGCTCCCGGCGCTGCCGGACGTGCGCAGGATGCCCGAACTGGTGCGCGGCGCGCTCTCGGACGTGGGCCGGGCCCTGGACATCGGCGCCTCCGTCGCCCTGTCCGCCCTCGGGGTGAGCTCCTCCGCCGCGCTGAGGTCGGAGCCCACCGGCACCCGCAGCATCGCCGGCGTCGACCTCGACATCGACGATGTGCACCGGGTCCGCAAGGCCGTCGGCGGCACCGTCAACGACGTCCTCATCGCCGTCGTCGCCGGCGCACTGCGCCGCTGGCTGGAGGAGCGCGGCGAAGGCACCGAGGGTGTCGCCCCGCGCGCCCTGATCCCCGTCTCCAAGCGCCGCCCACGCACCGCCACCCCCCAGGGCAACCGGCTCTCCGGCTACCTGATACGGCTTCCGGTCGGCAACCCAGACCCGCTCGCCCGGCTCGACCGCGTCCGCACGGCGATGGTCCGCAACAAGGACGCCGGCCCCAACCGGGGCGCGGGTGCCGTCGCGCTGCTCGCCGACCATGTGCCCGCCATCGGGCACCGGCTGGGCGGACCGCTCGTCGGCCAGGCCGCCCGGCTCTGGTTCGACATCCTGGTCACCAGCGTCCCGCTGCCGGGCCTCGGTCTGCGCCTGGGCGGTCAGCCGCTCACGGCCGTCTACCCGCTGGCCCCGCTGGCGCCCGGCCAGTCCCTGGCCGTCGCCATCTCCACCTACCGCAACCAGGTCCACTACGGCCTGGTCGCCGACGCGGCCGCGGTCCCGGACCTCGATGTGCTGGCCCGCGCGGTGACCGACGAGGTGGGCTCGCTGATCTCGGTCTGCGATCCATGATCCGGTCGGGTTTGGAGGTATTGCCCGGCGCTCCGTAAAATTCCCTGTTCGATAGCGGGCGCGAGTCGGAGCGCCGCTGGTGGATCAGGGAAGCGGCAGCGCGATGACGGTGACACAGGACGGCCCGACGGCCGAGGACCAGGTGGTCTACGGCCCGGGCATCGACCCCGAGCGGCTCGCCGTCTGCCTCAGCGTGCTCGAAGAGCTGGACAAGCTGGAGGTCGACCACCCGGACGCCATCGCGGTGCGCCGGGCCACGGCCGGCGTCTACCGCACGGTCAAGCAGCGCCGCCGCCAGGAGCGCCGGGCCGCCAAGACCGCGCACGACAAGGCGGTCACCGAGGCCACCGCGACCGGCTCCGCCGAACGCATCGACGACGAGACCGAGGGTCTGCTGCCCTCCTCGCGGACCGCGGAGGGCAGGATCGCGGGGATACTCCAGCGCCCGCGCTCCTGCTACACCTGCAAGACCCGCTTCGTCGAGGTCGACTACTTCTACCACCAGCTCTGTCCGGACTGCGCTCGCCTGAACCGCGCCAAGCGGGACGCCCGCGCCGACCTCACCGGCAAGCGTGCCCTGCTCACCGGAGGCCGCGCCAAGATCGGTATGTACATCGCGCTGCGCCTGCTGCGGGACGGCGCGCACACCACGATCACCACGCGCTTCCCGAAGGACGCCATTCGCCGCTTCAAGGCGATGGAGGACTCCGCGGCCTGGCTGCACCGCCTGGAGGTCGTCGGCATCGACCTGCGCGACCCGGCCCAGGCCGTCGCCCTGGCGGAGCGGGTCACCGAGGCGGGCCCGCTCGACATCCTGATCAACAACGCGACCCAGACCGTACGCCGGCTGCCCGCCGCCTACGCGGCCCTGGTCGACGGCGAGAGCGCCCCGCTGCCCGCCGGTGAACTCCCCGCCCACCACGTGATCGGCGCCTTCAACTCGGGTGCCGTGGACGGCCTCGCCGCGCTGCCCGTCGGCATCAGCGGCCTCGACGCCCAGCAGGTCGCCGACCTGGCGCTGGTCGCGGGCAACGCCAGCGTCGCCCGGCACCTCGAGGGCACCGCCATCGACGCGGGCGGCCTCGTCCCGGACGTCGTCGACACCAACACCTGGGTGCAGACCATCGACCAGATCTCCCCGGTGGAGCTCCTGGAGACCCAGCTCTGCAACTACACCTCGCCGTTCATCCTGATCAGCGCGCTCCGGCCGGCCATGGCCGCGGCCGCGAAGAAGGCGGCGCGCGGACGGTCGTACGTCGTCAACGTCTCGGCGATGGAGGGCGTCTTCGGCCGCGGCTACAAGGGCGCGGGGCACCCGAACACCAACGCGGCGAAGGCGGCCATGAACATGGTCACGCGGACCAGCGCGACGGAGATGTTCCAGACCGACGGCATCCTCATGACCTCCGTCGACACCGGCTGGATCACCGACGAGCGCCCGCACTTCGACAAGCTGCGGCTGGCCGAGGAGGGCTTCCACGCCCCCCTCGACCTGATCGACGGCGCGGCCCGCGTCTACGACCCGGTCGTGCGCGGTGAGCAGGGCGAGGACGTGTACGGGGTCTTCCTGAAGGACTACGAACCGGGCAAGTGGTAGACCCCGCTTGACCGTTGGCGGCCACCGGCACCGGCGCCCCGCTGTTCGGGAAGGCGCCGGTGTGCGGGTGTCTGCGGCGGAGGGGCCGAGGACCGGCGCGGGTCGCGGGCCCGCGCGGGTCGTGCGTGATTTCTCGCGCGGTTCCCCGCGCCCCTTCAGGCAGGCAGGTGTGCCGCTCGTACCCGGGTGCCGCCATCGACCACCAGGTCCGCTCCGGTCACCCACCGTGCGGCGTCCGAGCACAGCCACAGCACCGCCCCGGCCACGTCCTCCGGCTCCCCGATCCTCCCCAGCGGCAGCCCGGCGGCGATCTCCTCCTCCCGCGGCTCCCACATGAAGCGGGCCATCTCCGTGCGCACCAGCCCCGGGGAGACCGAATTGACCCGCACCCGGGGTGCCAGTTCCCCCGCCAGCTGCTGCGTCAGGTGCAGCAGCGCCGCCTTGCTGGTGCCGTACGCTCCCACGTCGGGGCCGACGTGCGCCGCGCCCTCCGTGCAGATGTTGACCACCGAGCCGCCGTGCTCCCGCATCCAGCCCCGCCACGCGCACTGCGTCAGCCGCAGCGGTGCCTCGACGTTCACCGTGAACGCGTCCCGCCACGCCCTGGGATCGGCATCCATGAGCGGCCCGTACGGCCGATTGGTGGCCGCGTTGTTGACGAGGATGTCGAGCCGCCCGAACGCGCCGAGCGCCAGCCGGGTCAGCTCCCGGGCGTGCTCCGGCTCGGCGACACTGCCGGCCAGGCCGGTCCCGCCCAGCTCCGCGGCGGTACGCCGGACCTCGTCCGGGTCCCGCGCGCTCACGCACACCAGCGCCCCGGCCGCGGCGAGCGCCCCGGCCACCGCGCGCCCGATCCCACGCGTACCGCCGGTGACGACGGCCGCCCTGCCCCTGAGCCCGTACGACGACGTCATCGCCGTACCGTCTCATGACGGACCGTCAGTCAACAGCCCCGAGGCGGGAGTTGCGGGACGCGACCAGTTCCAGGATGGTCCGCCAGTCCTCCAGGACGCCCGCGTCGAGCCCCGCGGTGCGGCTCTCCTCGTCGGCCTGCCGCAGCCGCAGCAGGTCGTCGTCGGTGGGGGCGCCGCCGCCACGTACCAGGTGGTAGACCCGCTCCCCGAGCAGATGCCGTACCGCGTGCGCGGCGCTGTCGGCCGGGCCCAGCAGTTCCTCGATGCCGTGCACCAGGCCCGCGACCTGGAGCTCCTTGTCGGCGGGGCGGCTGCGGCGCAGCAGAGCCGCAGTGCGCAGTGCGCGCTGGTGCCGGCAGGCGTACAGCAGATCCATCAGCTCCTCGACGCTGCGCAACTCCATGCGTCAGTCCTTCCGCGAGACAGCCGTTGTCCTGTGCCATCGGATCATGTCGAGTTTTCGACCCGGCCAACGCAACCTGAACTGCACAGCCCTGTGAAGGGAGCGGAGGCCCGACGTATCGAATTTGTGTTCGACAGCTTAGCCAGAGCGGGCGGGGGATAAGCGGGGCATTATGTTACGAAGTGATGTATTTACGGGCGCCCAAAGTGCGTAACGACTCGCGATAGTTACACCTTGTTTGCACTCCCTATCGAGCGGGCCTGTGCTCATTTGGTTAATCTGTAGGGGACGGACAGCAGTAAGGGGTCCCACCCACACCCACGGTCCGTCCCGGGACAAGCCGGTCGACAACGGCCTGCTCTCTTGTGAGTTACCGGCGCCACCGCGTCCGAACCGGCCTTCCATCCAGACCCGAGCGGGCGCTCAAGCACCGGAACGCAGGCCGTCCGGTACGCCCCGAGGGTGACCGACACATAAGGAGTGCGCGGTGACACCGGAGAAGACGAATCTCGAGCAGCGCCCCAAGGAACGCACGGAGCGCTCGGGCAGCCGGCCCGGACAGCTCGGCAGCCTCGACGTGTGGGCCCGGTCCGCCCCGATCCGCCTCGCGGGTTACGAGGAGGATCTCGCCGAGCCCCACATCCTGCCGAGCGTGGACTGACCGCCGGTCGATAATCCGCGATCGCCGACGCATGGGCGTGCGAGACTCACGCCCATGCACATCAGAGCAGCCACCGCGGCCGACTGGCCGCAGATCTGGCCCTTCTGGCACCGGATCGTCGCCGCGGCCGAGACGTACGGATGGGACCCCGACACCTCGGAGGAGGCGGCCCGCGCCCTGTGGATGAGCCCGGCGAAACGTGTCTACGTCGCCGAGGACCCCACCGGAGCCGTCGTCGGCTCCGCCTATCTCACCCCCAACTACGGAGGCCCCGCCGCGGGCGTCGCCAACGCCGGCTTCATGGTCGACCCCGACCAGGGCGGCCGGGGCATCGGGCGGGCTCTCGCCGAACACATCCTGGCGGAGGCCAGGAGCCACGGCTACCGGGCGATGGTGTTCAACGCGGTTGTCGAGACGAACCCCGCCGTGGCCCTGTGGACCTCCCTCGGTTTCACGATCGTCGGCACGATCCCGGCCGCCTTCGACCATCCGAAGCACGGGCTGGTCGGCCTGCACGTCATGTACCGCGCCCTCTGAGCACGGTCAGCCGACGAGCGCCTCGGACACCGACCACAGACGGGCCGCGTTGTCCCGGTCCAGGGCGTACGGCGCGACACCGCCGACCGAGCCGGCCCGCTCGGTGACCGGCTTGGCCTCCGCACAGTCCTCGAAGTAGCGGCCGGTGACGCCCGCCACGGTCGGCGAGGCGGCCAGCAGCACCGAGGTCGCGGCGCCCTGCTCCACCGTCTTCTGCGGCGGCAGGGTGAGTTCGCCCGAGGCGATGAACGCGGCGACCTGCTGCATGTCCATGTGCCGGGCCAGGTTGGTGTCGGCGATGTTGCCCGGCATCAGGGCGTTGGCGGTGATGCCGTCGTCGGCCCAGCGCTCGGCGGCGGCCACGGCGAACAGGATGTTCGCGGTCTTCGACTGCCCGTAGGAGGTCCACGGGTCGTAGGGGCGGAACCGGTAGTCCAGGTCGTCGAAGACGACCGGGGAGAAGAGATGGCCGGTGGAGCTGACCGAGACGATCCGTGCGCCGTTCGCCGCCGCCAGCGCCGGGTGCAGGCCGGTGGTGAGGGCGAAGTGCCCGAGGTGGTTGACGCCGAACTGCTGTTCCCGGCCGTCGGGCGTACGGGTGATCTCCGCCGGCGCCATCACTCCGGCGTTGTTGACCAGGATGTGCAGCGGGCCCTGCCAGTCGGCCACGAAGGCGGCGACCGTCGACCGGTCGGCCAGGTCGAGCCGGGCCACGGTCAGCTTGCCCGACTCCGGCGGCAGTTCCGCCGCCAGGCGTGCCGCCACGCGGTCGCCCGCGTCGGTGTTGCGCACGGCCAGGGTGACGTCGGCGCCGGCCGAGGCGAGGGCGCGGGCCGTCTCCACCCCGATTCCGGAACTGGCTCCGGTCACCACGGCCCGTCGGCCGTGCAGGTCGACGCCGTCGACGACCTCGGCGGCGGTGGTGGTGGCGCTGAAGGTGCGGGGGGATTCGGGTACAGACATGTCGGGTGTCTCCTGAGTTGAGAAGTGGATCGGGCCGGGCTGTGCCCGGCCCGGTTGCCTACCGGGACGCCGGCGTGGCGCCGACGGGGGTCCAGCACTGGTTGTCGCCCTCGCGGGTGACCCGGCCGAACACCTCGTCCGTGAAGTGCCCGGGGCGATCACCGTGTCCGGCCGCCCGAGCACGCATGTCGCGCACCTGCGGGCCTGGTCGGGAGCGACGTCCTTTCGAGATGCCGCGGGTCGGGGAGGGCGGGCGCTCAGCCGCCCAGGGTGCCCATGTGCTCGGGCGCGTAGCGGTCGCCGGCGACCGCGCCGTGCGGGGCGACCGCCTCGATGGCGGCGAGGTCGGCGCCGGTGAGCGTCACCTCGGTCGCGGCGACGTTCTCCTCCAGGGAGCGGCGGCGCTTGGTGCCGGGGATGGCGACCGCGCCCTGGCGCTGGACCCAGGCGAGGGCGAGCTGACCGGGCGTGATGTTCTTCTCGGCCGCGATCCGGCGGACCTCGCGGACGACATCGAGGTTGCGGTCGAAGTTCTCGCCCTGGAAGCGCGGGTCGGTCCGGCGCCAGTCGTCCTCGGTGAAGTCGGCCGGGCTGGTGATCGCGCCGGACAGGAAGCCGCGGCCGAGCGGGGAGTAGGCGACCAGGCCGATGCCCAGCTCCTTGAGGGTGTCCAGGACACCGTCGTGCTCGATGCCGCGCTCGAAGAGCGAGTACTCGACAGCAGGGTGACGCCCAGCTCCAGCGCCCGGTCGATGGTGGCCAGGGACTCGGTCTCGTCGGTGGCGCCGTAGAAGACGCTCATGCCCATGAGGCCGAGGCCCTGGACACCGACGGTCAGGGCCCGGCCGCCGAGTGCTCGCTGTTCCATGATGAGGTTCCCTCGATTCCCTAACTAACTGGATAGATACACGACCGTAGACCCGCCTGCCCAGCGATGTCAATAACTAGATAGTTACTGTTAGGGTGGTGGGCATGTCACGCGATTCCAGCGCCACCAAGGCCCGGCTGCTCGACGCGGCCTTCAGCGAATTCGCCGCCTACGGCATCGCCGGTGCCCGGGTGGACCGGATAGCGGAGACCGCGGGGGCGAACAAGCGGTTGATCTACGTCTATTTCGGCAACAAGGAGCAGCTCTTCGACGAGGTGCTGCAGCGGGCGATGACGGCGGGCGCCGAGTCCGTGCCGTTCGACGTCGAGAACCTGCCCGGATACGCCGGGGCGATCTTCGACCACCTGGTGGCACGGCCGGACCTGATGCGTCTACGGCTGTGGAAGCTGCTGGAGCGCCCCTCCGCCACCGGACTGGAACACGACGCGTTCCGCGCCAAGGCGGCGCTCGTGGCCGAGGCACAGCGACGCGGCGACCTCGATGGGGACATGGCGCCCGACGACCTTCTGACCATGGTGCTGGCCGCGGCCCAGGCCTGGTTCTGGGCCGCCGAGGGCGTCGACCCCAAGGAGGTCAGCGAGTCCTGGCCGCAGGAGCGGCTGGCCCTGCACCGCGAGGCGGTCGTCGAGGCGGCCCGCCGGATGACCGAGCCCAAGAAGTCGTAGCTGGTGCTGTGACCGGAAAGGTTTGCCGGGAAGCTCGCGACGTCCGGTGCGGTGCGTCGCAAGGCGGAGCATCACCCGCGTACGGGATGTACTCGGGTGGTGCGACAACGCGGCGAGGTGCCGTGCCGGGCGTCGCGAGCCGGTGAACCTCCCCGGACAGCACAACTAGGGCCTGTCGACGGGCGCCGTCCGCTGCCACGGCCGCAGGGTCTCCAGCGTCTGGGCCACCGCCAGCAGGACCGCCTCCGAGCCCGGCCGGCCCACCAGTTGTACGGCGCACGGGGTGCCCGAGGGCAGGGTGCCGAACGGCACCGACATCGCAGGCCAGCCGGTGAGATTCCAGGCCGGGGTGAGCGGTGAGTAGGTGGATCCGGCCAGCGCGTTGCGCAGCCAGCCGCGCTCGTGCCAGGGGGCTGCCTCCGGGGCGCGGTGGGCCAGCGCCGGGGTGAGCAGCACGTCGTACTCGGCGAAGAACGGGGTGAGCCGGGCGCGCAGCCGCTCACGGGAGTCGCCCGCCCGGACCCCGCTCAGGAAACGGCGGCCGATCGCCGCGTGCACCCGGGTGCGCCGGGTCAGCAGCGCCGGGTCCAGATCGGCCGCGTCCACGGCGGTCCCCGCGGTCCAGTGCCGGAGCGCGGTGACACCGATCGACATCGGGTACGGCGGCTCGGCTCGCCGCACCTCGTGCCCGGCGCCTGCCAGCAGCCCGGCCGCCTGCGCCACGGCGTTCGTATACGGCCTGCTCACGGTCGTCCCGACCAGCGGGCTGCGCCGCGAGACGGCGATCCTCAGCGGACTGCCGTGCGCGGTGTTCTCGAACCCCTTGTCCGCGAGGACCGAGAGCATCAGCCGGGCGTCCTCGACGCTGGTCGCCAGCGGACCGTTCTCCGACATGCCGAACCAGTCGCCGTGGCCGATCCCGGCCGGGACCACCCCGAACCCCGGCTTGATGGTGACCAGACCGCAGTTGGCCGCCGGGATGCGCAGCGAGCCCATGCCGTCGTTGCCGAGGGCGATCGGCGCCAGCCCGGCGGCGACCGCGGCCGCGCTGCCGCCCGAGGAGCCACCCGCGCTGCGCTGGGTGTCCCACGGATTGCGGGTGATGCCGTGGACCCCGTCGGTCGTGCCGAAGACACAGAGTTCGGGCACGTTCGTCAGCCCCACGACCACCGCGCCCGCCGCCCGCAGCCGGGCCACGGTGGCATGGTCGGCGTCGGCGGGCGTGTCCGGCGTCGCGGCCGAACCGTCGAGATGCGCCTCGTCGCGTACCGCCAGGTTGTCCTTCACGGCCAACGGCACACCGGCCAGTGGGAGTTCACCGAGGTCGGCGTGGGCCGCGACCTCGTCCGCCTCGGCGAGCGCCGCCTCGGCCCGGACCTTCCGGAACGCGCCTATCCGCCCGTCCAGCCGTGCGATCCGCTCCAGATGCTCGGCCACCACCTCCCGGGGAGTGACCCGCTTCTCTCGTACGGCGGCGGCGATTTCGGCGGCGGTCCGGCCGACCCAGCTGGTCACGGGCGCTCCTGGGGGTGCGAGAGAGGCTTACTCGTCGGTACGAAAGGGCACTCTGCCTCGCCGCGGGCTTCCCGTCGAGAGCATCGACCGCCGGTCACGCGGGTGAGGTGTGCCCTGGACCGGCCGTCGGTGTCCGCCCTGTTCCCACAGGTCATCCGACCACTTCCTCAACTCCCGCACATGCACACCCCATTGACAGGCTTCTGGGCCCGCTCAATCATCAGACATCCGATGAATGGAGCCGCGCATGAGCATGTCTCCCTATCCCAGACGCCAGGTGCTGGGGGCCGCGGCGGGTGTCGCCGCGGCGGCCGCCCTGCCGCTCGCCGCGACGACCCCGGCCCACGCCGCCGAGCCCGCCGAGGCCGGCGCCGCCGGGTCGGCCGATGCGGGTGCCGCCTCGTCATGGGTCCCCGTCCCCACTCCGGTCCCCGTACCGCTCGACTCCCTCTACGACAACGACGGCATCGACACCGCCGGCGCCCGGGGCGGTGACTTCGACGGCTCCGGCTACACGTTCCCGGGCGAGGAACTCCCGGCCGGCCGTATCGAAATCGACGGCGTCCCCTTCGACTTCCCCGCCGCGGCGGCGGGCGCCAAGAACAACGTTGTCGCGCTCGGCCAGCGCGTCGACCTCCCCAAGGGCCACTACCTGTCCGCCGTCTTCCTCACCGCCGGCAGCTACGGCAACGCCTCCGGCCGGGCCACCGTCCACTACAGCGACGGCACGACCACCACCGCCGGCCTGAGCGGCGGCGACTGGTACGCGGTGGGCGGCCCGCTGACGGCGCCGTACCGCTACCAGCCGGACGGCGGCAAGGACCAGCACAGCGTCGGGATCGGCACCTCCGAGGTGTGGATCGACCCGCAACGCGAGGCCGTCGCCCTCACCCTGCCGGTCGGCAACCCGGCCGAGGCCGGCAAGACCGCCCTGCACGTCTTCGCGCTCTCCCTCCAGCCCGTCGCCCAGGGGCGGGCGCTGGCCCTGCGGGACGCCCGCTCCACCGGCTCCCTGCTGGACGCCACCGGTGCCCAGAGCGTCGAGGCCACCGTCGTCAACGCGGGCACGGTCGCGATCCTGGCCCACGACGCGGTGTCCGTACGCGTCGACGTCCCCGGCGCCCGTACCGTCGAGCCCGCCCGCATCCGCCGCCTCGACCCCGGCGAACAGGCACGCGTCCACGTCGGCATCCGCAGCCGTACCGGCACCGCGCCGGGCACCGAACGGGACGGCACGGTGAGCGTGCGCGGACGCGGCAGCCAAGTCGCCGCCGCCAAGCGCACGTTGACGCTGGGCGCCGCCGACTACCAGCCCAGCGAGACCTCGTTGGCCGGTCACCAGGCGCCCTACTGGTTCAACGAGGCCAAGTTCGGCATCTTCATCCACTGGGGCGTCTACTCGGTGCCCGCGTGGGCGCCGGTCGGAGTGCAGTACGCCGAGTGGTACTGGGACCAGATGCAGGACCCGAACAACCCCACCTACGCCTACCACCGGGACACCTACGGCGAGGACTTCGCCTACGACGACTTCATCCCGCGCTTCACCGCTGAGAAGTTCGACCCGCGGGCGTGGGTGGAGCTGTTCCGGGACGCCGGTGCCCAGTACCACGTACTGACCTCCAAGCACCACGAGGGCTTCGCCCTGTGGGACACCAAGGTCTCCGACCGCAACGCCGTCAAGATGGGCCCGAAACGGGACCTGGTCAAGGAGCTGTTCGAGGCGTCCCGCCGGTACACGCCCGAACTCCACCGCGGCCTCTACTTCTCCATGCCCGAGTGGTTCAACCCCGACAACCCCTGGATGGGCCACGCCCCGCGCAACCCGTACACGCTGGAGCCGCTGCCGTACACCGGGTACACCTCCGGCAAGGACTACGTGAGGGACTTCCAGGCCCCGCAGATGCTCGAACTGATCCACGGCTACGACCCGGAGATCATCTGGTGCGACATCGGCGGCGCGAACGACAGCGTCCACGTCCTCGCCGAGTACTTCAACCACGCCAAGAACCGGGCCCGTCCGGTCGACGTGACCGTCAACGACCGCTCGGGCATCGGCTTCCACGACTTCACCACGCCCGAGTACACGACGTACGCCGACACGGTCGTCGCCAAGTGGGAGGCCAGCCGCGGACTCGACCCGCGCAGCTACGGCTACAACCGGGCGACCCCGGACGACGCCTACATGACCACCGAGGAGGTCGTGCACAGCCTGGTCGACATCGTCTCCAAGAACGGCAACTTCCTGCTCGACATCGGCCCGCGCGCCGACGGCACCATCCCGGAGATCATGCAGACCCGGCTGCGGGAGACGGGCGCCTGGCTCGCGGTCAACGGCGAGGCGATCCATGGCACCACCTACTGGTCGCGCATGGCCCAGCTCGGCGAGGACCTGCGGTTCACCGTCCGCCCGGACGAGGCCTTCTACATCCACTCCCTGACCCGGCCCGGCGCCAAGCTCACCGTCGAGGCACCGGTGCCGGTCCGGGCCGGCGACAAGGTGACCATGCTCGGCCACCACCGGCCGTTGACCTGGACCGTCAGCAACGGGTCGCTCGTCATCGACGTGCCCGAGGCGGCCCGGCGGGCGGGAGAGCACGTGTGGGTGTTCAAGGTGGAGTGGCACGGGTGAGGTAAGGAAGAGGCTGC
Source organism: Streptomyces sp. NPDC051105 (assembly GCF_040682795.1). Lineage (NCBI taxonomy): Bacteria > Bacillati > Actinomycetota > Actinomycetes > Kitasatosporales > Streptomycetaceae > Streptomyces > Streptomyces sp. NPDC051105. Next base: position 170,324 of record NZ_JBFBBR010000002.1, read on the forward strand.
CGCGGCTGTTCGGGACCGCGGCAGCCTTGACGCCCCTGCCGACGTACCGTCTAGCAGCGGGCGGCCGCCGCCGTGCTGCCCCGTACCGTCAGCCGGGGGACCGGTACCCGGGCGGCGCGTGCCGCACCACCGTCCAGGAGGGACGTCAGTTCGCGTGCCGCCACCCGGCCGAACTCGGCGCTGTCCCGGGAGAGCGCCGACAGCCATGGCTTGACCATGCGGCACAGGGCCGAGTCCTCCCAGGAGACGACGGAGACGTCGTCCGGGACCGAGTAGCCGAGTTCGGCCGCTGCCGCGACTCCGGCCACCGCCATCACGTCGTTGTCGTAGATCAGGGCCGTCGGGGGCGGGGTGGCGCGCAGGACGCGGCGGGTGACGGCCGCGCCCTCCGCGTCGGAGTAGTCGGTGGTGACCGAGTGGACCTCGCCCAGGCCGCGCCGCTCGGCCTCGGCGCGCAGGGTCCGGACCCGCCGCTGGGTGTGCGCGAGGCCGGGCAGGCCGGCGATGTGGACGATCCGCCGGTGCCCCAGCCCGGTCAGCTCGTCGACCACCGACGCCATCGCGGCCGCGTCGTCCGCCCAGACCGTCGACAGCCCGGGGTGGCGTTCGTCGGGGGCGCCGCCGATCACCACGGCGGGCAGGCCGAGTTCGTCGAGGAGGCCGGGGCGGGGGTCGTCCGCGCGCGGGTCCACCATCAGGATGCCGTCGACGCGGTGTTCCGCCCACCAGCGGCGGTACACCGCGCACTCGTCGGCCACGTCCTCCGCCATCTGGAAGAGCAGGCCGAGATGGCGTTCGGCGAGCACCTCCTGGATGCCGGACACCAGTTGGAGGAAGAAGGAGTCCACGCCCAGGGAGTGCGCGGGACGGGCGAGGACGAAGCCGACCGTGGCCGCGCCCTCGCCGGACAGGGCGCGGGCGGCCGTGCTGGGCCGCCAGCCGAGCTGCTCGGCGACCCGGTGCACCCGGGCCCTGGTCGTCTCGGAGACCCCGGGGCGGCCGTTGAGCGCGAAGGACACCGCGCTCTCGGAGACTCCGGACCGGCGCGCGATGTCCTTCATCGTCGGCCGGCGCGCGGGGACGCGTTTCTCCGCCAACTCGCTCCCTCATTCGGTCCGGACCGTGATCCGCTAATGCGCTTGAGTTCGAACACTCTAAAGCGTATTAGTGATCGACCGCAATACGCTTGTAACACCCGGCTGAGCAGGGGTTTTGAGCCACTAATGACTTTAGCTGTGCCGAATCCATTGACTCTTCGCGGAATCGGCGTGCAAGGTCTGGCGCGGCACCTTCGGCCACCCCCGCTGCAAAGGAGCAACGGACCATGCGTATCTCCCGCAGAGCCCTCGCCCTCGCCGCTGCCGCCGTCCTCGCCCTCCCGCTGAGCGCCTGCGGTGCCGGGGAGGACGGCGGCGGCTCCACCGACGCCTCGGGCAAGGTCGAGGGCGACATCACCTTCCAGACCTGGAACCTGCGCGCGAACTTCAAACCGTACTTCGAGGGCCTGGTCGCGGAGTTCGAGAAGAAGTACCCGGACACCCACGTGAAGTGGATCGACCAGCCCGCCGAGGGCTACGCCGACAAGATCAGCGCGGACGCGGCCGGCGGCACCCTGCCCGACGTCGTCAACGTCTCCCCGGACCTCGTCGCCCCGCTCGCCAAGGCGGGCCTCGCCCTCGACCTCGACAAGGCCGCGGCCACGTACAAGCCCGAGTATCTGGAAGGGGCCTGGGCCAGCCATCAGATACCAGGGATGAGCGGGACCTACGCCTTCCCCTGGTATCTGAACACCGGGCCGCTCTTCTACAACAAGACCCTGTTCAAGCAGGCCGGACTCGACCCCGCGCAGCCACCGAAGACCTACGACGACCTCTTCGCCGACGCACTGAAGATGGCGCAGCAGAGCGACGGGAAGGTCGCCACCCTCGCCAACATCCCCACCATCGAGGACTTCGGGCGCTATGGCGTCGAGCTCATGGACAAGCAGGGGACCGGGTTCGCCTTCAACGACGCCAAGGGCATCGAACTGCTCACCAAGTACAAGGAGTTGTACGACGCCAAGGCGCTGGACCCGCAGGCGCTGACCGCGACCCCGGAGTCCTCCGGCAAGAAGTTCCTCACCGAGGCCGTCGCCATGAACCCCGGCAGCGCCCTCGACCTCGCCAACTTCCAGAAGCAGGCGCCGAACCTGTACAAGAACATCGGCATCACCGACCAGATCACCAGCACCGGGCACGTCAACATGTACGTGATGGGCGTGATGGTCAATTCCAAGACCAAGCACACGCCGGCCGCCGTCGCCTTCGCGCACTTCGTGACCGACGCGCAGAACCAGATGTCCTTCGCCAAGAAGGTCGCCATCTTCCCCAGCACCGCCGGCTCCCTCGACGACCCGTACTTCACCGAGGAGGACGGCACCGACGAGACCCGGGTGCGGGTCGCCGCCGCCAAGTCCCTGGAAAGCGCGGTCAATTACACGCCGGTGCTGTTCAGCGAGCAGATGAAGACCGCGCTGCGCAACGAGGTCGCCAGGGCCCTGCAGGGCAAGGAGAGCCCCAAGACGGCTCTGGACAACGCTGTCAAGGCCTGCGACCAGCTGCTCCAGCAGCAGGGCTGAGGGGCGAGGCATGGCCGGCGTGTCCCGCGTGCGGCGTCAACTGCCCACCAGTCCGTGGCTGTTCGCCGCTCCCGGGCTGCTGGTCATCGGCGCCTTCGTGCTCTATCCGTTCGTCTCGACGGTGGTCAACTCCTTCACCGACCGCCGCACCCTGATCCCCGGCGGGTTCGTCGGCCTCGCCAACTTCCGTGAGCTGATCCACGACGACATGTTCTGGACCGGTCTGCGCAACAGCACCCTGTACGTCGTCGTGGTCGTACCCGCCCTCGTCGTCCTGCCGCTGCTGCTCGCGCTGCTGGTGCAGAAGAACATCCCGGGCATCACCTTCTTCCGGTCCGCCTTCTACACCCCGGTCGTCGCCTCCATCGTCGTCGTCGGGCTCGTCTGGGTCTGGCTGCTCGACGAACGCGGCCTGGTCAACTCCCTGCTGGAGACGGTCGGGATCGGCCGGATCGGTTTCCTCAGCGATCAGTGGCTGCTCCTGCTGAGCGCCATGGCCGTCACGGTCTGGAAGGGCCTCGGCTACTACATGATCATTTATCTGGCGGCGCTCGCCAACGTCCCGCGCGAGCTGCACGAGGCCGCCGCCGTGGACGGCGCGGGGGCGGTGCGCCGCTTCCTCTCCGTCACCGTGCCCGCCGTACGTTCCACGATGGTGCTGGTCGCCGCGCTCTCCTCGGTCGCCGCGTTCAAGGTGTTCTCCGAGGTGTACCTGATGGCCGGCCCGAGCGGCGGCCCGGCCGGCGAGGACACCACCCTCGTGATGCTCGTCCAGCGCACCGGCACCGGACTGACCGGCCGCGTCGGCTACGCCTCGGCGCTCTCCGTCGTGGTCTTCGTCGTCACCGTCGCGCTGATGCTCCTGGTGCTGCGCGCCGACCGGAGGGACCGCCCGTGAGCGCCCACCGGGCACGCCTCACCGACGAAAACGGGCGCCGCATCCGGATCGGCGAGCTGGTCCTGCGCTACGCCCTGCTGCTGCTCGTGCTGGCGGTCACCGTCGGACCGTTCCTGTGGCAGCTGTCCACCTCGCTCAAGGGACCGACCGAGGACATCTTCAGCTCGCCCCCGAGCTTCCTGCCCGAGCATCCCACCCTGCACAACTACCAGCGGGTCGCCGACACCATCCCCGTCTGGGACTACGCCCTCAACTCGCTGAAGGTGGCGAGCGCGAGCGTCGTCACCAACTGCGTCGGCTCGGCGCTCGCCGGATACGCCCTGGCCCGGCTGCGCTACCGAGGGCGCCGGACCGCCACCCTCGTCTTCGTCCTCGCGATGCTCGTGCCGGTGGAGGGGATCATCATCGCCCAGTTCACCACCATGCGGGAACTCGGCCTCAACAACACCCTGATCGGCGTCGTGCTGCCCGGCTCCATCGGCGCCATGAACGTACTGCTGATGCGCAACGCCTTCCTCAACCTGCCCTACGAGATCGAGGAGGCCGCCTATGTCGACGGCGCCGACGTCTGGCAGCGGTTCCTGCGGATCGCCCTGCCGTCGGTGAAGGGCACCGTCGCCGTCGTCGCGATCTTCGCCTTCATGGGCGCCTGGGACGACTTCCTCTGGCCGCTGATCGTGCTCAGCGACCCGTCCAGGTTCACGCTCACCATCGGACTCAACTACCTGCACGGCACCTTCGCCAACGACGAACGCCTCGTCGCCGCCGGCACCGTGATCGCCGTGGCCCCGCTCATCGCCCTGTTCGCCTGCCTCCAGCGGTACTTCTTCCGCGGGGTCGGCGAAGGCGCCGTCAAAGGCTGAACCCCCGTTCCCGCAAGGAGACCGCATGCCTCCGGCCGTGCGCTTCGGCGTCAACTACACCCCCAGCGAAGGGTGGTTCCACCACTGGCTCGACTTCGACCTGGACTCCGTACGCGCCGACCTCGACTCGATCGCCGCTCTGGGACTCGACCACATCCGGGTCTTTCCGCTGTGGCCCTACTTCCAGCCCGACCGCACCCTGATACGGCCCCGCGCGGTCGAGCAGCTCGTCGCCCTCGCCGACGCGGCCGCCGAACGCGGTCTCGACGTCAACGTGGACGGACTGCAGGGGCACTTGAGCAGCTTCGACTTCCTGCCGGCCTGGACCCGGACCTGGCACCGGCGCAACCTCTTCACCGACCCCGAGGTCGTGGCGGGGGAGACCGCCTATCTCCGCACCTTGGCCGCGGCGCTCGCGGACCGGCCCAACTTCATCGGCATGACGATCGGCAACGAGGTCAACCAGTTCGCCGCGGGACCGCATCCGGATCCGGACCGGGCCACCGAGGAGGAGGCGGAGCGCTGGCTGGTACGGCTGCTCGCCGCCTGTGCCGAGGGCGCCCCCGGCAGGCTCCATCTGCACGCCTCCTACGACGCCGCCTGGTACCAGGACGACCAGCCCTTCACCCCCGCCCAGTCGGCCCGCCTCGGCGACCTCACCGCCGTGCACTCCTGGGTGTTCGACGGCACCGCCCAGCGCCACGGCCGTACCGCGCCGCAGACCGAGCAGCACGCCGCGTATCTGGTGGAGCTGAGCAAGGCCTGGGCCGAGGACGCGCACCGGCCGGTATGGCTCCAGGAAGTGGGCGCGCCCGCGCCGCTGATCCCCGCCGAGCACGCGGCCGCGTTCACCGAGGCGACCCTCACCGCCGTGCTGGACTGCCCCGATCTGTGGGGCGTCACCTGGTGGTGCTCGCACGACGTCAGCCGGAGCCTCGCCGACTTCCCCGAACTCGAATACGGGCTCGGTCTGTTCACCAACGACCGCAAGCCCAAGGACCTCGCCCACGCCCTCGCGGCGGCCGAGCCCAGGGTGGCGAGCGCACGCGACACCGCGCTCGTCGTGCCCTCCGACCCGGCCCGGCGCTCCCGGTGCGCGCCCGGCGGGCCCGTCTTCGACGCCTGGTTCCGGCTCGCCGCCGACGGCGCCCGCCCCACCACCGTCCTCGACACCCATGCGGACGACCAGAACCATCTCGCCGCGCGGGGCATCACCGAGGTCGTCACTCCCGATCAGGTACTCCCCACCCCACCAGGAGGCACCCGCTCGTGAACCCCAGCAGACGTACCGTCCTGATCGCCGCCACCGCGGCGGCCCTGGCCCGCTCCCTGCCGGCGACGGCAGCGACCGAGGCGACGGCAGCGACCGAGGCGGCGGCCGTCACCCCGCCGCACGCCTCCTACTGGTACCCGGACTCCTTTCCCTCCGGCAGCCCCGGTGCCGGTATCACCTGGCGCAGCCTGAAGAGCTGGACGGCGGCGGGTGACACGGACCTCGCCTTCAACGCCGCCTCAGTGCCGCTGGCCGCCCGCTTCACCCCGACCCCGGCCAACACCACCGCCCGCTCCGGGCAGGCCCGCGTCCAGGCGCTGGTGTCCTTCGGGCCCACCTCCAGCAACCCCTCCCAGGGCTCGGCCACCGCCGACTACTACGCGCTCACCCACTGGTCCTACCTCGACGAGCTGGTCTTCTGGGGCGGCTCGGCGGGGGAGGGGCTCATCCTCGCCCCGAACGCTCCGATCGTCGACGCCGCCCACCGGCACGGCGTGCCCGTCCTCGGCAACATCTTCCTGCCGCCCACCGCCTACGGCGGCCAGCTGCAGTGGACCCGCGACCTGGTCCAGCAGGACTCCACCGGGCACTGTCCACTCGCCGCCCAACTGGTCGCGGTGGCCGCCGCCTACGGCTTCGACGGCTGGTTCGTCAACGCCGAGACCGGCGGCGGCAACACCGCCCTCGGCACCGCCATGCTCGGTTTCATGACCGAGCTGAAGTCCCTCGCCGCCGCCCGGGGACAGCGGGTCACCTGGTACGACGCGATGACCGTGAACGGCACGGTCAGCTGGCAGGGCGCGCTCAACAGCCAGAACCAGGCCTTCTTCCAGGCCGCCGACGACATGTTCGTGGACTTCCGCTGGAGTGCCTCGACGCTCGCCGCGTCGGGCACGAAGGCGGTCCAGCTCGGCCGCAGCCGCTACGAGCTGTGGGCCGGCGTGGACGTCGAGTCCAACGGCTCCAACACCTCCGTGAACTGGGACGCGATGGTGCCCAGTGGCTCGGCGCACATCACGTCCGTCGGCTTCTACCGGCCCGAGTGGACGCGCAACCACCTCCCCGCGAGCCGTACCCCCGGTGACTTCCACGCCGCCGACGACCGGTTCTGGACCGGGCGGTCGCTGGACCCGTCCCGGCCGGACGGCACGGACCCGTGGCGGGCGCCGGCCGTGTCGGTGGCGGACCGGTCGACGGTCTCGGCGGTGCCGTTCGCGAGCGTCTTCAACACCGGGCACGGGCTGCGCTGGTACGAGGACGGCGAGGTCACCTCGGACGCCGCCTGGAACCACCTCGGTCTGCAGGACCGGCTGCCGTCCCGGCGGTGGGCGGTGCGGACGGCGGGCACCAGGCCGACCGTGACCTTCGACTTCGCGGACGCCTGGCGGGGCGGCAGCAGCGTGCTGGTGAACGGTGCGCTGGACCAGCCCGTCGTGCTGGACCTCTACGCGACCCAGCTGCCGATCTCGGCCCAGACGGTTGTCGAACTGACCTACCGGACCGACGCCGGCGGCGTGGACGTCGAGCTCGCCGTCGCCACCGCCGAGCCGGGCAGCGCCGGTGCGGCACCGCCGTACACCTATCTGCCGGTGGACCCGGGCGACGGCTGGTCGACCGCGACCGTCCCGCTCACCGGCCTCTCCGGCACCGTCCACGCCCTCGGTGTCCGGCTCACCGCGACCGGCGGGCCCGTGCGGTGGCGGCTCGGCGCGATAGCCGTGCGGGAGGCGGTGAGCACCCCCGCCGCCCCCGCCGACCCGGCGATCACAGCGGCCGACGGGGGTTCCCTCCGCTTCGCCTGGAGCGCGGCGCCCGGGGCCGACGACGAAGTAATGGCGTCAGCCCCACGGCACTACACCCTGCACCGGCTGCTCCCCGACGGCACCCGGCGCTTCCTCGGCGCCACCGGCCAGCGGGCCTACTACCTGACGGGGCTCCAGCCGGAGCAGGGCGAGGCGTCGGCACGGTTCGAAGTACGTGCGGTAGGGGAGCTGTACACCTCGTCGGATCCCGTGACCGTCACGCACACCTGGTAACCGGTAACGAACAAACGGAGCACCCCACATGCATGACGACCGCAGCTTGGTGGAAGCCCGCCTCAGGCGCGTCCTCGACGAGCGCGTCCGCCCCGCCGTGTACCCCGAGTCCGTGCCGCTCGACGTCGCCGTGTGGCACGCGCCCGGCGAGCCCGTGCCGGTCGCCGAAGGGCTCGCCGCCGAGCCCGGGCCGATCGAGGTGGGCGCCCGGTGGGGTGCTCCGTGGGGCACCAGCTGGTTCCGGGTGACCGGAACCGTCCCCGAGGAGTGGGCAGGGCGGACCGTGGAGGCCCTGCTCGACCTCGGATTCGACGAGAACATGCCCGGCTTCCAGTGCGAGGGCCTGGTCTACCGGCCCGACGGCACCCCCGTGAAGGGCCTCAACCCGCGCAACCAGTGGGTCCGGATCGGCGCCCCGGTGGCGGGCGGCGAGCAGGTACGGCTGCACATCGAGGCCGCCTCCAACCCCGTCATCCTCGACTACCACCCCTTCCGGCCCACGTGGCTGGGCGACAAGGACACCGCCGGGCACGAGCCGCAGTACACACTCACCCGGATGGACCTCGCCGTCTTCGACGAGACCGTCTGGCAGCTGGTGCTCGACCTGGAGGTGCTCGGCGAGCTGATGGCCGAGCTGCCGGCGGACGCACCACGCCGCTGGGAGATCCTGCGCGCGGTCGAGCGGGCCCTGGACGCGATCGACCTCCAGGACGTCAACGGCACGGCGGGGCAGGCGCGTGCACGGCTCACCGACGTGCTGTCCGTCCCCGCCGCGCCCTCCGCGCACCGGATCAGCGCCGTCGGTCACGCGCACATCGACTCGGCGTGGCTGTGGCCGTTGCGCGAGACGGTCCGCAAGGTGGCCCGTACGACGGCCAACATGACCGCCCTCATCGAGGACGAGCCCGACTTCGTGTTCGCCATGTCGCAGGCCCAGCAGTGGGCGTGGGTGAAGGAGCACCGGCCCGAGGTGTGGGCGCGGGTGAAGAAGGCGGTCGCGGACGGCCGGTTCGTGCCGGCCGGCGGGATGTGGGTGGAGTCGGACACCAACATGCCGGGTTCGGAGGCGATGGCCCGTCAGTTCGTGCACGGGAAGCGGTTCTTCCTGGACGAGTTCGGCATCGAGAACGACGAGGCGTGGCTGCCGGACACCTTCGGCTTCGCCGCCGGGCTCCCGCAGATCATCAGGGCGGCGGGCTCCACCCGGCTCCTCACCCAGAAGATCTCCTGGTCCCAGACGAACAAGTTCCCGCACCACACCTTCCAGTGGGAGGGCATCGACGGCACCCGGATCTTCACCCACTTCCCGCCCGTCGACACCTACAACTGCTCCATGAAGGGCAGCGAACTCGCCCACGCCACCCGCAACTTCAAGGACAAGGGCCGGGCCCGGCACTCCCTCGCGCCGACCGGCTGGGGTGACGGCGGCGGGGGCACGACCCGGGAGATGGTGGCGAAGGCGGCCCGGGTACGGGATCTGGAGGGCTCGCCGGCGGTCGTCTGGGAGACCCCGGCGGAGTTCTTCGAGAAGGCGGAGGCCGAATACGCGGACCCGCCCGTCTGGGTGGGCGAGCTGTATCTCGAACTCCACCGCGCCACCCTCACCAGCCAGGCCAGGACCAAACAGGGCAACCGGCGCAGCGAACACCTCCTGAGGGAGGCCGAGCTGTGGGCGACCACGGCCGCCGTACGGACCGGATTCCCCTATCCCTACGAGGAGCTGGACCGGATCTGGAAGACGGTCCTGCTCCACCAGTTCCACGACATCCTGCCCGGTTCGTCGATCGCCTGGGTGCACCGCGAGGCCCGGGCGACCTACCAGCGGGTCGCCGCCGAACTCGACGGGATCATCGACGCGGCCCAGCGGGCCCTGGCGGGGCAGGGGACGCGGAGCCTGGTCTTCAACTCGGCACCGCACAGCCGCCATGGCATCCCCGCCGGGGGCGCAGGCGAGGAGGAGCCGCCCGGGGAGGTGACGATCTCGGAGCGCCCCGAGGGCGGCCGGATCCTCTCCAACGGCCTGCTGCGGATCGAGATCGACGCCCGGGGCCTGGTCGTGTCCGTGTACGACCTCGCCGCCGACCGCGAGTCCGTCGCCCCCGGTACGGCCGCCAACCTGCTCCAACTCCACCCGGACTTCCCGAACATGTGGGACGCCTGGGACGTCGACGCCTTCTACCGCAACGCGGTCACGAACCTCACGGACCTCGACAGCCTGACCGTCGGCGAGGAGGGTCATTCCGTCCGGATCATGCGGTCCTTCGGCTCCTCAGGGGTCACCCAGGTGCTGTCGCTGCCGCCGGGCGAGCGCCGGCTGCTGATCGACACGGAGGTGGACTGGCACGAGACGGAGAAGTTCCTGAAGCTGGCCTTCCCGCTGGACCTGCACGCCGACCGCTACGCGTCGGAGACCCAGTTCGGCCACTTCCACCGCCCGACCCACACCAACACCTCATGGGAGGCCGCGAAGTTCGAGGCCTGCAACCACCGCTTCATCCACCTGGACGAGCCGGGCTGGGGCGTGGCGATCGTCAACGACTCCACGTACGGCCACGACGTGACCCGCACGGTCCGCACCGACGGCGACCGGGGCACGACGACCACGGTCCGCGTCTCCCTGCTGCGCGCCCCGCGCTTCCCCGACCCCGAGACCGACCAGGGCGTCCACCGCTTCCGGCACGCACTGGTACCGGGCGCGGGAATCGCGGACGCGGTGCGGGAGGGGTGGCGGATCAACCTGCCGGAGCGAAGGGTGGCAGGCGGGCATGAGGTGGCTCCGCTGGTCACGGTCGACGACGACGCCGTGGTCATCACCGCCGTGAAGCTGGCCGATGACGGCAGCGGCGACGTGGTGGTCCGCTTCCACGAGGCGCACGGGGGCCGCGCCCGCGCGACGCTGACGGCTGGCTTCGAGGTCGCGGGAGCCGAGGTGACGGACCTGCTGGAACGACCGTTGCCTGACCTTCCCGAGTGGGCGGGAAACCGCGTCTGTGTGCGCCTACGGCCGTTCGAGTTGGTGACTCTGCGACTGGCGCGGGTCTGAGCGCCCCTTCAGGGGCGCGGGGCTGTATCCATGGGCGGCTACCGCCGCGTGGGCGCGACCAGCCACAACGCACCCGCGGCCGAAGTCCACGGTCCTAACCCCTCAGCTGCACCCGCAACCACTCCTCCACCTCACCCACATGCGCAGCCGCCGCAGCCCTCGCCGCCTCCGGATCCCGGGCGACGAGGGCCCGGTGGATCGCCGCGTGCTCCCGCCGCGTCCGCGCGAACGCCCCCTCCTCCTGAAACCCCCGCCACACCCGGGCCCGGAACGTCCGCGACGACAGTCCCTCCAGGATCGCTGCCATCGTGTCGTTGCCGGCGGCGCCGGCGATCACCCGGTGGAACGCGAGGTCGTGGGCGAGGATCTCCTCCGGGTCGTCCGTGGCGTTCATCGCCGTCAAGTGCTTCTCCACCTCGGCCAGTTGATCGGCCGTGATGCGCGCGGCGGCCAGCGCCGTCGCCGTCGACTCCAGGACCCGCCGCACCTCCAGCAACTCCACCAGCTGCGGCCCGCGTGACAGATCGGCGACCACCCCGAACGTCTCCAGCAGGTCACCCGCCTCCAACTGGGTGACGTAGATGCCGGAGCCGTGCCGGGCCTCCAGGACGCCCAGGACCGTCAGCGCGCGGATCGCCTCGCGCATGGAGCTGCGGGACATGCCCAGCTGGGCGGCGAGATCCCGTTCTGTCGGCAGCCGCTGGCCCGGCTCCAGGCGGCCCTCCCCGATCATCGCCTTGATCCGCTCGATGGCGCGCTGCGTCACCGTGCCCTTCTGCGGGGCCGGCCCGTCCACACCGCTCTCGTCCACACCGCTCCTCCTGTCGCCGGTGCGCCGCAGTCTAACCAGCGATGTGGTCGGACCACTACGGCTCGAATCGCCGAAAAATCGCGTCCGAAGGGTGTTGACGGCCCCGAGTGGTCTGATAAGTATGCGGGCATCTGCTCGAACACGCTCGATGAGGAGCTGCCAGATGCCCGGCAGAACACTGGGGAAGCGGAACAGGTACCGGATCATCGGCGCGACGGCCGTGGCCGTCGGCGCCTCGCTCGCGCTCGCCGCGTGCGGCAGTACGAAGGACACCGGCAGCGGCAGCGCCGGAGGCGGCGGCACGGGCAAGGTCGGGGTGATCCTGCCCCTGCTGACCTCGCCGTTCTGGCAGTCGTACAACGACTACGTACCCAAGATGGCGAAGTCCGAGGGTGTCGAGGCGCTGAAGACGGTCAACTCCAACAGCGACCCCTCCCAGCAGATCACCGACATCAACAACGAGCTGAACCAGGGTGTGAAGGGGCTGGTCGTCGCCCCGCTGGACAGTGCGGCCATCGAGGCGGGTCTCGACCAGGCCGAGCGCAAGGGTGTGCCGGTGGTCGCCGTGGACGTGGCGCCCGACAAGGGCAAGGTCGCCATGGTGGTGCGCGCCGACAACGTCGCCTACGGCACCAAGGCCTGCGACTACCTCGGCCAGCACGTCACCAGCGGCAAGGTCGTGCAGATCATGGGCGACCTGGCCTCGGTGAACGGCCGGGACCGCTCCGAGGCCTTCCGCGACTGCGTGAAGAAGAAGTACCCGAAGCTCAAGGTGCTGGAGATCCCCGCCAAGTGGGAGTCCGACACGGCCGCGTCCAAGCTGGACACGCTCCTCAACGCCAACCCCGACATCAAGGGCATCTACATGCAGGCCGGCGGTGTCTATCTCGCCCCGACCCTGCAGACCCTGAAGTCCAAGGGCATGCTCAAGACGGCCGGGCAGAGCGGGCACATAGCGATCGTCTCCAACGACGGCATCCCGCAGGAGTTCGACGCCATCCGCAAGGGCGAGATCGACGCGACCGTCTCCCAGCCGGCCGACGCCTACGCCAAGTACGGCATGTACTACATCAAGGCGGCGATGGAGGGGAAGACGTTCAAGCCGGGTCCGACCGACCACGACTCCACGATCGTCAAGCTGCCCAGCGGCATCCTGGAGGACCAGCTGCCCGCGCCGCTCGTCACCAAGGACAACGTCGACGACCCGAAGCTGTGGGGCAACACGGTCAAATGAGCACGCCACTTGTTGAGGCCCGGGACATCGTCAAGCGGTACGGCCCCACCGTCGCCCTCGCCGACGGCCGGCTCACCGTGCTGCCTGGCGAGTCCCACGCCCTCGTCGGCCGCAACGGCGCCGGCAAGTCCACTCTGGTCAGCGTCCTCACCGGCCTCCAGGCCCCGGACGAGGGCACGGTCCGTTTCGACGGCGAGCCCGCGCCCCCGCTCGGCGACCGGGACGCCTGGCGGAGCAAGGTCGCCTGCGTCTACCAGAAGCCCACGGTCGTACCGGAGCTGACGGTCGCCGAGAACCTGTTCATCAACCGGCAGCCGCTGCACCGGGGTCTCATCAGCTGGCGGCGGCTGCGGAGCGAGGCGGCCGCCCTGCTCGACACCTGGGACGTCCATGTCGACCCCGAGGCGCGTACCGCCGACCTCAAGGTCGAGGACCGCCAAATGGTGGAGATCGCCCGGGCGTTGAGCTTCGGCGCCCGGTTCATCGTGCTCGACGAGCCGACCGCCCAGCTCGACAACCGGGAGATCGAGCGGCTGTTCAGCCGGATGCGGGCGCTCCAGGACTCGGGCGTGACCTTCCTGTTCATCTCGCACCACCTCCAGGAGGTCTACGAGGTCTGCCAGACCGTCACGGTGCTCCGTGACGCACGCTGGATCACCACCGCGTCCGTCGCCGAACTCCCGCGCCGGGCCCTGGTGGAGGCCATGGCGGGGGAGTCGATCGCCGAGCAGGACCACAGCCGCGAGGCGGTGGCGGACGAGTCCCCCGTCGTGCTGGACGCGCGAGGGCTGACCTCACCGTCGTACCAGGACATCGACCTCACCGTGCGCCGGGGCGAGGTCGTCGGGATCGCCGGATCCAGCGGCAGCGGCAAGATCGAGCTGGCGGAGTCCTTCGCCGGGCTGTACACCCCGACCGGGGGTGCCGCCCGACTCGACGGCGAGCGGCTGCCGTTCGGCGATGTGAAAGCGGCCCTGAAGGCCGGCGTCGGCTGTGTGCCGCGCGACCGGCACGGACAGGGACTGGTCTTCGGCATGAGCATCGGCGACAACGCCACCATGAGCGTCCTCGACCGGCTCGGCCGCTTCGGTTTCATCGCCGGCGACCGCAAGCGGCGCTTCGCCGACGAGCTGATCGAGCGCCTCGACATCCACGCCGAGGGACCCGAGCAGCCCGTCTCCGACCTGTCCGGCGGCAACGCGCAGAAGGTCGTCATGGCCCGCGCCCTCGCCTCCGACCCCCGGCTGCTCGTCCTGATCAACCCCACCGCGGGCGTCGACGTGAAGTCCAAGGAGTCGCTGCTCGCCCGCATGGACAACGCCCGCGAGGACGGCACCGCCGTACTGGTCGTCTCCGACGAACTCGACGACCTGCGCCGCTGCGACCGGGTCCTCGTCCTCTTCCACGGCCGCGTCGTCGCCGAGCACCCGGCGGGCTGGCGCGACCACGAGCTGATCGCTTCCATAGAAGGAGTGGACTCCATGCCCGCAGGAGCCGGCTCCCCGGCCGAAGGAGTGGACCATGGCTGACACGAAGGCCCCGTCGGCCTCGACCGCCGGCCCCGTGCGCGTCCCCGACGCCCGTGCCGCCAAGACCGTGCTGCTCCGCAGGGTCCGTGAACTCGCCCTCGTACCCGCGCTGTTGGTTCTGCTGATCCTCGGTGCGATCGTCAACGACTCGTTCCTCACCGAACGGAACCTGATCTCCATCCTGGGCGCCTCGGCGGCCCTGGCGATGGTGGTCCTCGCCGAGTCGCTGATCCTGATCAGCGGCAAGATCGACCTCTCCCTGGAGTCGGTGGTCGGCATCGCCCCCGCCGTCGGCGCCCTGCTGGTGCTGCCCACCGCGGAGTCCGGCTGGGGCACCGGGTGGCCGGCCGGGCTCGCCCTGCTCGCCGTCCTCGTCGTCGGCGGCGTCATCGGCGCCTTCAACGGCGTCCTGGTGGTGAAGTTCAAGCTCAACGCCTTCATCGTCACCCTCGCGATGCTGATCGTGCTGCGCGGGCTGCTCGTCGGCGCCACCAAGGGCAAGACGCTGTTCGGCATGCCCGACGCGTTCTTCTCCCTGGCCACCTCCACCTTCCTGCGGGTCCCGCTGTCCGTGTGGCTGGCCGCGGTCGCCTTCGGGGTGGCCGGACTGATCCTCAAGTACCACCGGGTCGGCCGCGCCCTGTACGCGATCGGCGGCAACGCGGAGGCGGCCCGCGCGGCCGGTATCCGCGTCGACCGGGTGGTGCTGGGGGTCTCCGTCGTCGCGGGTGTCCTCGCCTCCGTCGGCGGGATCATGCAGACCGGCTACGTCGGCGCGATCAGCGCCAACCAGGGCAACAACATGATCTTCACGGTGATGGCGGCGGCGGTGATCGGCGGCATCAGCCTGGACGGCGGCAAGGGCACCATGTTCGGCGCTCTGACCGGCGTACTCCTCCTGGGTGTGGTCCAGAACCTGCTCACCCTGGCGCAGGTCCCGTCGTTCTGGATCCAGGCCATCTACGGAGGCATCATCCTCGTCGCCCTCATGATCGCCCGTGTCACCACGGGACGGGCCCAGGACTGAGCGGCCCGCGTCCCGAACTCCCCCTGACGGAAAGGCAATCCGTGTCCCCGAGCCCCGGCCCCTCCGCTCGCGTCACCGCGGTCGACACCTACGACATCCGCTTCCCCACCTCGCGCGAGCTGGACGGCTCCGACGCGATGAACCCGGACCCCGACTACTCGGCGGCCTATGTCGTGCTGCGCACCGACGCGGCCGATGGGCACGAGGGACACGGGTTCACGTTCACCATCGGGCGGGGCAACGACGTCCAGGTCGCCGCGATCGGCGCGCTGCGGAACCATGTGCTCGGCCGCCCGGTCGACGAGATCTGCGACGACCCCGGAGCGCTCTACCAGGACCTGATCGGCGACAGCCAGCTGCGCTGGCTCGGCCCCGAGAAGGGCGTGATGCACATGGCGATCGGGGCGGTGATCAACGCGGTGTGGGACCTGGCCGCCCGCCGGGCCGGCAAGCCGCTGTGGCAGTTGCTCGCCGACGCCGAACCCGAGTGGATCGTCCGCCAGGTCGACTTCCGCTACCTCACCGACGCCCTCACCCCCGAGGAGGCCCTCGGTATCCTCCGGCGCGCCCGCGAAGGCGCCGACGAGCGCCGGACCCGGCTGCTGGAGCGCGGCTTCCCCGCCTACACCACCTCCGCCGGCTGGCTCGGCTACGACGACGAGAAGCTCACCCGGCTCGCCGCCCAGGCGGTCGCCGACGGCTTCCGGCAGATCAAGCTGAAGGTCGGCGCCGACCTGGAGGACGACATCCGGCGCTGCCGGGTCGCCCGCTCGGTCGTCGGCCCGGACATCCGGATGGCCGTCGACGCCAACCAGCGCTGGAGCGTCGACGAGGCGATCCGCTGGACCAAGGCCCTCGCCGAGTTCGACCCGTACTGGATCGAGGAGCCCACCAGCCCCGACGACATCCTCGGCCATGCGGCCATCCGCCGGGCGGTGACCCCGGTCAAGGTCGCCACCGGCGAACACGTGCAGAACCGCATCGTCTTCAAGCAACTGCTCCAGGCCGGCGCCCTCGACATCGTCCAGATCGACGCGGCCCGGGTCGCCGGCGTCAACGAGAACCTCGCCATCCTGCTGCTCGCCGCCAAGTTCGGCGTCCCCGTGTGCCCGCACGCGGGCGGCGTCGGACTGTGCGAACTCGTCCAGCACCTCTCGATGTTCGACTACCTGGCCGTCTCCGGCACCACCGAGGACCGGGTCATCGAGTACGTCGATCATCTGCACGACCACTTCCGCGACCCGGTGGTGATCCGGGAGGGTCACTACACGGCACCCACCGCACCGGGCTTCTCCGCCGCCATGCGACCGGAGTCCATCGCGGAGTACACCTATCCGGGCGGCACCTTCTGGGCCGCCGACGCACAGACACAGACACAGACACAGACACAGACACAGACGCACACGCAGACGCGGAAGGGACAGGCGGCATGACCGACTTCGAGGGCCTGAAAGCACTGGTCACCGGCGGGGCCTCCGGGATCGGCCGGGCCACCGCCGAACTCCTCGCCGAGCGCGGCGCCCAGGTCGCCGTCCTCGACCTCGACCCGTCCGCCGTCGAGAAGCCGCTGCTCGGCTTCCGGGCCGACGTCACCGACGACGCCTCCGTACGCGCGGCCGTGGAGAGTGCGGTGGAAGCCCTCGGCGGCCTCGACGTCCTGGTCAACAACGCCGGCATCGGCGCCCAGGGCACGGTCGAGGACAACGACGACGACGAATGGCGCCGCGTCTTCGACGTCAACGTCCTCGGCATGGTCCGCACCGCCCGCGCGGCCCTCCCGCACCTGCGCCGCTCGGACCACGCGGCGATCGTCAACACCTGCTCCATCGCCGCCACCGCGGGGCTGCCGCAACGTGCCCTGTACAGCGCCACCAAGGGCGCCGTGTACTCGCTCACCCTTGCCATGGCCGCCGACCACCTCCGCGAGGGCGTCCGCGTCAACTGCGTCAACCCCGGTACGGCGGACACCCCGTGGATCGGCCGGCTGCTCGACCGGGCCGCCGACCCGGCCGCCGAACGCGCCGCCCTGGAGGCCCGCCAGCCCTCCGGGCGCCTGGTCTCCGCCGCCGAGGTCGCGAGCGCGATCGCCTACTTGGCGAGCCCGCTCTCCGGCGCCACCACCGGCACCTCCCTTGCCGTCGACGGCGGCATGCAGGGCCTCAGGCTGCGCCCGGAGGGCCAGTGAACACCCTCGGCCGAAGCGGCGTCCGGGTCGGCCCCCTGGGCCTCGGCGCCGCCGTGATCGGAAACCTCTACACCGAAGTCCCCGACCAGCAGGCCCACGACACGGTCACCACCGCCTGGCAGCAGGGCATCCGCTACTTCGACACCGCCCCCCACTACGGCCTCGGCCTGTCCGAACGGCGGCTCGGCGAGGCGCTGCGGGAGTACGACCGGGACACCTACGCCCTCTCCACCAAGGTCGGCCGCCGCCTGGAGCCGGGGCCCGGAGACGGCGACGACCTCGCCCACGGCTTCGCCGTGCCGGACACCTACCGCCGGGTCTGGGACTTCAGCGCCGACGGCATCCGCCGCACCCTGGAGTCGAGCCTGGAGCGGCTCGGCCTCGACCGGGTCGACGCGGTCTACCTCCACGACCCCGACGACCACGCCGAACAGGCCTTCCGCGAGGGCTACCCGGCCCTGGAGAAGCTCCGCTCCGAGGGGGTCGTCGGTGCGATCGGCGCTGGCATGAACCAGACGGCCATGCTCACCCGGTTCGTCCGCGACACCGACATCGACGTGGTGCTGTGCGCCGGCCGCTACACCCTCCTCGACCAGAGCGCCCTGGCCGATCTGCTCCCGGCCGCCGAGGAACGCGGTACGTCGGTGGTGATCGGCGGGGCCTTCAACTCCGGTCTGCTGGCCGACCCGAAGCCGGCCGCCACCTACAACTACTCCCAGGTCTCCGACGAGTTGCTCGCCCGCGCCCTGCGCCTCAAGGAACTCGCCGAACAGCACGGCACCACGCTCCGCGCGACCGCCCTCGCCTTCTGCGCCGCCCACCCGGCCGTGGCGAGCGTGCTGGTCGGCGCCCGCTCGGCGGCCGAGATCGAGGACGGGGCCCGGCAGTTCGCCACGCACGTCCCCGCCGCCTTCTGGCAGGAGCTGCACGCCACCGGCCTGCTGCCCGCCGACGCCCCCGTACCCACGGAGGACCCGTCATGACAGCGACCCCGCACACCACGGTCCGCGCCGCCCGCATCCCCGCGTCCGAGGCCACCCACCGCGAGCTCCCCGTAGAACTCACCGAAGCCATCCGGGCCGTCGGCGCCGGCGCGGACCACGGCCGCCTCCTCGCCGAACTGGAGAAGCTCCCGGTCGACGCGGCCTGGCAGGCCCGGACGGCCGAGCTGCTCGACGTCGTCCACCACCACTCCGAGGCAGGCCCGGACGTCGGCCTGCCCGTCGTAGGGGAGCTGCCATGACCGTCGACGCCCACCACCACGTCTGGGACCTCTCGGTACGGGACCAGGACTGGATCGCGGGACCGGAACTCCAGCCGCTCAGAAGGAACTTCACCGTCGAGGACCTCGAACCCGAGGCGCGGGCGGCCGGTGTCACCCGCACGGTCCTGGTCCAGACGATCACCGTCCCGGAGGAGACCCCCGAGTTCCTGGCCCTCGCCGACACCCACGACCTGGTCGCGGGAGTCGTCGGCTGGACCGATCTCACCGCCCCGGCGATCGCCGACGAACTCGCCCGCCTCAGCGAACTCCCCGGCGGCACCTACCTGAAGGGCATCCGCCACCAGGTCCAGGGCGAACCGGACCCGGAGTGGCTGCTGCGCCCGGAGGTCCACCGGGGCCTGGCCGCGATCGCCGACGCGGGCCTCGTCTACGACCTGGTCGTCCAGGCCCACCAGCTTCCGGCCGCCGTCAAGGCCGCCGAGTCCCACCCGCACCTCACCTTCGTCCTCGATCACCTGGGCAAACCGCCCATCGCCTCCGGCACCCTCGAACCCTGGGCCACCGCCGTACGCGCCCTCGCCGCCCTGCCCAACACCGTGTGCAAACTCTCCGGCATGGTCACGGAGGCCGACCCCGCCTCCTGGACGGTCGACGACCTCCGCCCGTACGCCGAGACGGTCCTGGACGCCTTCGGCCCGGACCGCCTGATGTTCGGCTCGGACTGGCCGGTGTGCGTCCTGGCCGGGACGTATGGCGAAGTCCTCGACGCGGCGACGCAGTTGGTCGGACCCGACGAACGCACCCGTGTCTTCGAGACGACCGCCACCCGCGTCTACGGCCTCTGAGCGGCCCCCGTCAGCCGCGTCGGCGGCATGAACTCCCGTACATACGTCCGCTCCCAGCACGCCCCCGTCTCCCGCAGCTCCCGCCAACTGGTGTAGCGGTAGCGGAAGAGGCGGGCGCGGACGAAGCGCGGGGGCTCGTCGGGCGGGAAGGGGGAGCGGCGCAGCAGCCGTAGCGTGTCGCGGTCGTTCTCCAGGAGGCGCTCCACCAGGCCGCCGAACCAGTCGCCGGCGTACGCGGGGGAGAGGGCGGCGAACCACATCAGCCAGTCCAGGCGCAGGTGGTAGGGCGCGAACTGGCGCGGCCAGTACCGTGGATCGCCGGGCTTGCCCTTGAACTCGTACTCCCGCCAGTCCGAGTCCTCGCGCGGCGCGTCGTCCAGCGTGCCCTCGACCACCACCTCGTACCGCACCCGGCTGACGCTGCCGAAGGCGCCGTAGGTGTTGACCAGGTGCAGTGGGTCGAAGGAGCGGTTCATGACCTGGCGGCGCGAGACCATGTTCACCACCGGGCGGTAGCTCAGGAAGAGCAGCAGCGCGGCCACGGCGAGGACGACGATCTCGTACCAGAGCGGGGTGCCCGGCGCGGAGGAGCGGCCGGCCGGCAGCCGCAGCGCCGACACGGCCAGCACGATGGTGATCCAGTTCAGCCAGGAGAAGTTGCCGGAGACCACCAGCCACAGCTGGGTGAGGATCATCAGCGACGCGGCCGCCGTCGCGATCGGCTGCGGAGTGAACAGCAGGACGGGGACCACGAGTTGGGTGACGTGGTTCGCGGCCACCTCCGCCCGGTGCACCGGCTTCGGGAGGTGGTGGAAGAACCAGCTCAGCGGGCCGGGCATCGGCTGGGTCTCGTGGTGGTAGTAGAGGCAGGTCAGCTTGCGCCAGCAGGCGTCCCCGCGCATCTTGATCAGACCCGCCCCGAACTCCACCCGGAACAGGATCCAGCGCAGCAGGAACAGGACGACGACCGGCGGGGCCACCTCGTCGTTGCCGAGGAAGGCGGCGAGGAAACCGACCTCCAGGAGCAGCGACTCCCAGCCGAACGCGTACCAGGTCTGGCCGACGTTGACGATCGAGAGATACAGGGCCCAGGGGACCAGCCACAGCACCATCGCGGCCCACAGCGGGAGCAGGGAGTCCAGGCCGGCCAGCAGCGCCGCCGACACCGCGCAGCCCGCCCAGGCGCAGGCCGCGAAGAAGCGGTCCGAGTAGTGCAGGTGGAAGAGGCTCGGCGCCCGCCGGAAGGGGACCCGGTCGACGAACCTCGGGATCGGCAGCATCCCGCGCTCGCCCAGCAGGGCCCGGAACTGGAGCGCCGCCACCAGGAACGCGACGAGATACACACCGGCCAGCGCCCGCTGGAAGACCAGTCGGCTCAACCAGTACTCGTGTGCGGTGAACCAGTCCACGGCCGTGCGCTCCTGCCTCTCTCCGGCCTGCGGTCCCGGCGATGGGAAAGGGCCTGTCACCCTGTGTACCGCGTCCCTCCGCTCACGTAACCCGGGCGGGTGAAGTGGGCCATACGGGAGAAATTGCCCGGCTGTGGTTCCCCTGGCAAGGTGGCCCCATGGCTGATCGGGGAGCGAGCGCTCCGTCTCTCCCGGACGACTGGCCCGCCCACCCGGACCACCCGATCCTGGCGCTCAACCGCCTGGGCACCTTCGACTGGGACCTGGACGCCGGTCTGTTCCACATGGACGCCCCGGCGTACGAGGTGTTCGACCTGACCCCCGAGGAGTACGACGGGCACCCCGAGAGCCTCGCCGTCCGGGTACCCCTGACGGAGGGGATCCGGCTGGACGCGGTGGTGGCCCAGGCCATCAAGGACGGCAGCGAGAACTACGGGGCGTACTTCCGCATCCGCCGCCGCGACGGCACCCCGCGCTGGACCCACACCCAGGGCTACATCCGGCGGGACGAGACCGGCCGTCCGCGCCGGGTCGTCGGCGTGGTCCGGGACGCCACCCAGGAGCTGGAGGACAGCGAGGCGCGCAGTCTGCGGGCCGCCCAGGACCAGGCGCTGCGCCAGCAGTCCGGCGTCGTCCAGGTGGTCACCGCGGCCCTCGCGCACGCCCGCAGCGTCCAGGACGTCATCGACGCCCTCAAGGACACCCAGGGCATCCCCAACCTGGGCGCGACCAGCCTGGTGATGGGCCTGGTCGAGGCCGGCCGGATCCGGCTGGTCGCCGAGGGACCGGCGGGCAGTTTCGTGCCCGGTACCCGGATCACCCGGACAGACGAGCCCTATCCGATGGGCGAGGTGGTGCGGACCCTCAGCCCGTGCTTCATCGAGTCACCGGAGGAGTTCGCCGAGGGGTACCCGATACTGTGGCCGCACATCACCGAGCTGCACATCACCTCGGCCGCCTACCTCCCGCTGATCGCCCAGGCCCGCCCGATCGGCGCCATGGGTCTGCTCTACAACGACCGGCTCGGCTTCTCCACCGAGGAACGCGCCGTCCTGGTCGCCCTCGGCAGCAGCATCGCGCAGAGCCTGCAGCGGGCCATGCTCTACGAGCAGGAGAAGGACCTCGCCCAGGGACTCCAGCAGGCGATGCTGCCGCGCACCATTCCCAGCGTGCGCGGCGCCGACATCGCTGTCCGTTACCGCTCCCCGACCGCCGCCGGTGCCCTGGGCCGGGACATCGGCGGCGACTGGTACGACCTGATCCCGCTGCCCGGCGGCCGGGTCGGCGCGGTCATCGGGGACGTCCAGGGGCACGACACGCACGCGGCGGCCGTCATGGGCCAGCTGCGGATCGTGCTGCGCGCCTACGCCGCCGAGGGCCACGCCCCCGCCACCGTGATGGCCCGCGCCTCCGTCTTCCTGAACGAACTCGACACCGACCGCTTCGCCACCTGCCTGTACGCCGAGGCCGACCTGACCACCGGCGTCGTCCAGGTGGTCCGCGCCGGGCACATCGACCCGCTGATCCGCGGTGCCGACGGAAGCTGCCGGCGGGTCCCCGTGGAGGGCGGCCTGCCGCTCGGCCTGTCCGCCGAGTTCAAGAGCCTCGAATACCCGGTGTCCGCCCTGGAGCTCGACTCCGGCGAGACGCTGCTGCTGTGCACCGACGGGCTGGTCGAGCAGCCGGGCACCGACCTGGGGGACGGGATGCGGTCCCTGATCCAGCAGGTCACCGAGGGGCCGGAGGATGTGCGGAAGCTCGCCGACCGGCTGATCGAGATCGCCGAGAAGCGGGGCGGCGACGACGACGTGGCGCTGCTCCTGCTGCGCCGCCGCGGACCGGACGCCGCGCAGGCCGTCGGCCGTCTGCAGCAGCATGTGGCCTCCGGCGACCCCGAGGCGCTCACCCTGGCCCGGCACATGATCCGGGCCGCCGTCCGGGCCTGGGGCGCCGGGGACCGCGCCGACGAGATCGAGCTGGTCGCCGACGAACTGATCACCAACGCGCTGATGCACACGGAAGGCTCCGCGATCGTCACCCTCCGGGTGCTCGGCGGCGGTGACCGCCGGCTCCGCGTCGAGGTCGAGGACTCCTCCAGCGCCCTGCCGCGCCGGCGCGAGGCGGGGGCGGACGGGGTGTCCGGGCGGGGCCTGCTGCTGGTCGACGAGATCGCCGACGTGTGGGGCGTGGAGGCACGCGGCGGCGGCAAGGCGGTCTGGTGCGAGTTCCGGATGCCGGAGCCCACCTGACCCCCGGCGCCACGGATGGCACCCTGGACGCATGCCCGAACTGCCCGAGGTCGAAGCGCTCAAGGACTTCCTGACCGACAACCTGGTCGGCCACGAGGTCGTGCGCGTCCTGCCGGTCGCCATCAGCGTCCTGAAGACGTACGACCCGCCCGTCGGCGCCTTCGAGGGCAGCGAGGTCGTCGCCGTGCACCGGCACGGCAAGTTCCTGGACATCGAGGGCGACGGCGGCCTGCGCTTCATCACCCATCTGGCCCGGGCGGGCTGGCTGCACTGGAAGGACCGGCTGCCGGACGGACCGCCCCGGCCCGGGAAGGGTCCGCTCGCCCTGCGGGTGGCGCTGGAGACCGGCGCGGGCTTCGACCTCACCGAGGCCGGCACCCAGAAGAAGCTCGCCGTGTACATCGTCCGTGACCCGGCGGAGGTCCCCGGGATCGCGCGGCTCGGTCCGGACCCGCTCGCCGCCGACTTCGACGAGGCCCGGCTCGCCGCCCTGCTGGGGGACGAGCGCCGGCAGCTCAAGGGCGCCCTGCGCGACCAGAGCCTGATCGCCGGAGTGGGCAACGCCTACAGCGACGAGATCCTGCACGCGGCGAAGATGTCCCCGTTCAAGCTGGCCGCGTCCCTGACGCCCCAGGAGGTCCACGGGCTGTACGAGGCGCTGCGCACCACACTCACCGAGGCGGTGGAGCGCTCCCACGGCCTGGCGGCGGGCCGGCTCAAGTCGGAGAAGAAGAGCGGGCTGCGGGTCCACGGCCGGACCGGCGAGCCCTGCCCGGTCTGCGGCGACACCATCCGCGAGGTCTCCTTCAGCGACTCCTCGCTGCAGTACTGCCCGACCTGCCAGACGGGCGGCAAGCCGCTCGCGGACCGCCGGATGTCCCGGCTGCTCAAGTAGCCGGCGGTCACCTGGGGTCCAGGGTCACCAGGCGCTGCCCGTCGGCGTCGCGCACCTCGTAGCGGTCGATCTCGTCGGGGTGCATCGAGGAGCCGCCCGTCATGGTGGACACCCGGTCGTCGTGGTCCCGCTCGGCCCAGGTGGTCACGATCTGCTCGGAGCCGTCCCGGCCGACCGCGACCAGCCGGCAGGAGCGCGGCCCGTCGGCATCCTTCACCTGCAACTCGATCATGCTGCCCGAGTCCGTGTCCGCCGACTTCACCTGCGCCCAGATGCCCGACTGCGCGTCGGTGGCCGCGGTGACCTGTACGGCCGGCGGGGCGTCATGGCCGGCGTAGGCCACGATGCCGGGGCCGACGACCGCGAACACCACCGAGGCGGCGAGGCCGTACAGCAGCCTGCGGCGCTTGGCCCGGTGCCGGGTCGCGACCTCGGCGAGCAGCCGGTCAAGGAGCCGGGGGCCGGGCTGGGCCATGGGGTGCACGAAGCGCGGCGTGGCCCTGCGGTACAGCATCAACTGCCGTGCCGCCGGGCCGAACTCGGTCACGTGTGCCGAGCAGCTCGGGCACTCCATGAGATGGTCCTCGAAGCGGAAGGCCTCCGCCTCGTCCAGCACGCCGAGCGCGTACGCGCCGACGTCGCGATGCCTTTCCAGGGACCTCATGCCGAATCCTCGTGCCGTGAGTGCGGGTGGGGGTTACTCATTGCTCCTTGCTCCCACCCGTACGCAGTCGGCCGCTGTTTCACTCAAGGCACGTACAGAATCGTAATCAACGGATTCGGAGCGGCCGGGCCCGCGGATTGGTGCCGATTCAGAAAAGATGGATGGCGAGATGTCCCAGGGGCAGACCGAGCCGCCAGGCGGGGGTCCACACCTTCGGTCCGTCGTCCTCGCCGAACACCGAGCCGCCGCCCGGTACCGCGTCCAGGTCGGGTGCGAGCAGCTCGGTCTCCTCCAGCCAGCGCCAGGCGGCGGTGGCCAGATCCAGGTCGGGTGACGGCCCGCCCGACTCGACCGTCTCGGCGGCCAGCCTGGACATACGTTCCCCTACCCAGGCCTGCCACGGCTGGTCGTACGCCGTCAGCGAAAGCCAGTTCTCCAACTGGGACACGACCCGGATGCCCGACAGTTCGCCGTCCGTGTCGGAGAGGAAGATCGTCAGCGCCAGTGCGTCCCGGCCGGCCCGGAACTCGAAGGACGTCGGGGGCATGAGATCGCCGGTGCGCAGCAGCTCGTCGGCGATGTACTCGGCGTACAACCAGGCCATCGGGACCGCCAGTTCCCCGCTCCCGGCCCCGTCCGTGCTCTCTTGACCTCTGTGCAGCATCCCGTCCTGCCTTCCTCCGGTGCGCGCGTGGCCCCGACCCCGGGTCCGTCCCTCTCCCGGTGCGGAACACGGATGAAGACAGCTGATTGCTCAAACATGGTCCTCAGCAAGGCGCTTTACCGAGGTTTGACCTGGCTTACGGTTTCATCGCAGGTCGGGTGCATAACCGGGCAGAACCCGGCGCAGGGCGCGCAGCGCGTAGTACGCCCGCGACTTCACGGTACCGGGTGGAATGCCGAGGGTCTCCGCGGCCTCCGCAACACTCGCCCCTTGGAAATACACCAGCACCAGGACTTCACGGTGTTCCGGGGTGAGAGTCTTCACAGCCTCCCGCACGTCCAGCGTCGCGGCGGCGCGCTCGGCGTGGTCGCCGAGGGCCCGGGTGTTCTCCAGCACGGCGTCGTGCACCTCGGGCGGCCGCGCCTGCCGGGCCCGGCGCGCGTCGATGGCGAGCCGCCGGCCGACCGTCAGCAGCCAGGGCAGGACGGAGTCGAAGTCGTCGGCGCGCAGTGCCTCGGGGTGCTGCCAGGCACGTACGAGGGTCTCCTGCACGAGGTCCTCGGCCCGTTGCCGGTCCCCGTCGCTGAGCCGCAGCAGCAGCGCGAAGAGCGGGCGGCCGTGCTCGCGCTGGAGTGCGGCGAGCTCGTGCTCGGCGGTCGTCGTCCCGTCGGGAAGGGTGGTTCCGGCCGTCATGGCCGTATGGCATCGCAGGGCCGGGCCGGGGGACAGGGGGCGCACAGGGGTCTGCGGCGGACGGTCGATCGCGTCGGCGAACGGTGCGACGAACGGTCCGTCACACCCCTTACCCGACCCGGATGGGTCAATCGGGGCGCCTGAGTTGTTTGCGACCCTGCTCGGCTTCGTACCCATTGATCTGTAAATCGGACAAGGCTTGCGACTCTGGGGTGCTCCTGATGATCAATCGCAGACGCCAGGTGGCTCTGGCCCTGACCGCCCTCCTCGCCACCGCAGCCGCCTGCCAGAACCACGTGCGGCAGGAGAACGCCGCCCCGCCCGGCCAGCCGGCACCCGCCGTGCCCGCTCCCGGTGGCGGCTTCACCCTCGTCGCCTCCGGCGACGTCATGCCGCAGAAGTCCGCGATCGACCACGCGAACTTCGACGCGGGCGGCAACGGCCACGACTTCCGCCCGATGCTCGCCGGCGTCGAACCCGTCGTCTCCCATGCCGATCTGGCGCTCTGTCACCTGGCGACGGTGACCGACGCGGAGGGCGCAGAGTCCGGCTCCGCCGGTGTCACCTCCCCGCCGCAGCTCGCCGAGGGCCTCGCCGCCGTCGGTTACGACAGCTGCTCCACCGCCTCCGACCGGGCCCTGGACGGTGGCGCCGACGGGATCCAGCGCACCCTCACCGACCTGGACCGGACGGGCCTGCGGCACACCGGCACCGCCCGCACCCAGGCCGAGGCGGCCGCCGTCACCCTGCTCAACGCGGGCCGCACCAGAGTCGCCCACCTCTCCTACACCTTCGACGTCAACGGGAACACCCTGCCGCCGGGACAGCCCTGGGCGGTCAACCTCCTCGACGAGAACCGCATCCTCGCCGACGCCCGCGCCGCCCGGCAGGCCGGCGCCGACGTGGTCGTCCTCTCCGTGCACTGGGGCACCGACGGCCAGGACGCCCCCGACCAGCAGCAGCTCACCCTCGCCAAACGACTCACCGCCGCCCGGACCGGCGGCCGCCCCGACATCGACCTGATCCTCGGCACCCACGCCCACATCCCGCAGGCGTACGAGAAGGTCAACGGCACCTGGGTCGTCTACAGCCTCGGCGACCAGATCGCCGGCGAGCTGAACAACGGCCAGGGGCACCAGGACCCGCGCGGAAACCAGTCCACCCTGGCCCGCTTCACCTTCACCCCGCCCACCCGCCCCGGCGGCCGCTGGGAGGTGGCCAAGGCCGAGTTCATCCCCCAGCTGTACGACCTCGACGCCGGCCGGGTCGTCAACCTCAACGCGGCCATCGACCAGGGCGCCGACTTCACCTCCGTGCGCGACGGCATCCGGGACGTCGTGCTCGGCCGCGGGGCCGCAAAGGACGGGCTGGTGATGGGGGAGTAGCGGCGGTCACTCCACGTCGACGTGGTCGAACGTGCGCAGCAGTTCCTTCAGCACTCGCACGCACGCCGTGATCTCGGCGTCGGTCAGGTCGCCGCCGACCTGCCGGTTCAGGGCGTGCTCGCGGGCCAGGACCGCGGTGATGGTCGACCGTCCCTCGTCCGTGAGCCGGATCAGGGAGGAGCGCTGGTGCGCCGGGTTGGGGGTGACCTCGGCCCAGCCGCGCGCCACCGCGTCGTTCACCATGCGCTGCACGAACTGCCGGCTCAGCGCCATGATCCGGGCCATCTGGGGCACCGTCATGGGCTCGTACCGGCGCAGCAGGTCCAGCACCGAGCGCACCCCGACCGAGGCCCCCTCGATCTGCTCGCCCTGCTCGACCTTGCGGAAGGCGTGCCGGTAGAGCGGGCCGATCAGATCGAACACCTCGGTGATGCGCTCGCCCAGCTCGTCGGGGGCGAGGGGCTTGTCGATGTCGTTCACCCGGCCATCATGCACCGGGCCGTCTCGACAACCGGGGTGTCGAACTCATGATGACAATCCAGTTGTCAAACTTCCCCAGAGATGACACCTTGGTTGTCATGAACGATGTTGCGGACGTCCGCTTCTTCCCGTCCTCCGACGGCGACCTGGCCTACCTCGACACCGGCTCCGGCGACCCGGTGGTCCTGCTCCACGCCGGGTACGTCGACCACCGCTTCTGGTACCGGCAGATCCCGGCGCTCGCCGACGAGTACCGGGTGATCGCCCCGGACGTGCGCGGCCACGGCTTCTCCGCCAACGCGAGTGAGCCGTTCCGCTGGGCCGACGACCTCGCCGGACTCCTGCGCCACCTGGACGCCGGACCCGCCGTCCTGGTCGGCGTGTCGATGGGCGGGGTGATCGCCACCGACACCGTGCTGGAACACCCCGAGCTGGTCCGTGCGGTGGTCACCTGCGGCGCCGTCACCGGTGACTTCCGGTACACGGATCCCTGGCACCGGGAGCTCCAGGCCGAGTACGCCCGCACCCTGGGCGCCGGTGACATCGATGGCTGGCTCGAGGCCTTCGTAAAGGTCGTACCGGGTGAGCACCGCACCCTCGATGCCGTGGACCCGGAGATCCCGCGCCGACTGCGGGAGATGGCCCTGCACTCGATCTCGAAACACACGCCCGACGAGCCCGACCGGCACGTGCGGGTAACCGACTCCTGGCCCCGGGTCCCGAAGATCGACGTCCCGGTCCTCACGATCAACGGCGGCCTGGAACCCGCCGATCTGCTCGCCGCCGCCGAACGCCTCGCCCGCGAGGTCCCGAACGGCCGCGCCGAAGTCGTCGAGGGTGTCGGCCACTATCCGAACCTGGAGCAGCCCGAGATCTTCAACTCGATCCTGCTGGGCTTCCTGCGCGACCTCTAACGCCCGGCCAGCCGGGACCTCTTGTACGAGTAACCGAAGTAGATCACGCACCCGATCACGAACCAGACCGCGAACCGCACCCAGGTCTGCCACGCCAGGAACGTGATCAGCCAGACCGAGAAGACGACACCCAGCGCCGGCACGAACGGCATCCACGGGGTACGGAAGCCGCGCGGCAGATCCGGCTGCCGGTAGCGCAGCACGATCACCGCCACGCACACCACCACGAACGCCAGCAGGATGCCGATGTTGGTGAGTTCGGCCGCCTCGCCGATCGGCACGAACCCGGCGAGCAGGGCCGAGGCGGCCCCGACGATCCAGGTCACCCGCGTCGGCACGTGCCGCGTCGGGTGCGTCTTCGCGAACCAGCCGGGCAGCAGCCCGTCCCGGGACATCGAGAACCAGACCCGGGTCACGCCCAGCATGAAGGTGAACATCACGGTGAGGATGCCGATGATCGCGCCCACCGCGATCACGTCCGCGAGCCCGCTCAGCCCCACCGACTTGAACGCCGTCGAGAAGCCGCTCTCCGGGTCGATGTCCTTGTAGTTCTGCATGCCGGTCAGGACCAGACAGGCCGCCACGTACAGCACCATGGAGATCGCCAGCGAGTAGATGATCGCCTTCGGCATGTGCCGCTGCGCGTCCTTCGACTCCTCGGCCGCCGTGGACATCGCGTCGTACCCGAAGACCGCGAAGAACACCGTGGCCGCACCCGTGAACGCCCCGCTGACGCCGAACGGGAAGAAGGGGTGGTAGTTCCGCGAGTTGATGTGGAACACACCGACGCCGATCACCAGCAGCACCACCAGCACCTTCAGCACCACCACCACCGTCTCGAACCGGGCCGCGCTGCGGATGCCGAGGTTGAGCAGGTAGGCGATCAGCAGACAGAGCAGGGCGGCGAACAGGTCGACGCGGTGACCGGCCCCGGTGCCGGGCGCGCCCAGCATCCACCGCGGCAGCTCCGCGCCCATCTCCTCGACCAGGAAGCCGAAGTACCCGGAGATGCCGATCGCGACCACCGCCACGATCGCCGTGTACTCGAGGAGCAGGTCCCAGCCGATGAACCAGCCCGCGAACTCGCCGAGCACCGCATAGCCGTACGTGTACGCCGAACCCGCCTTCGGGATCAGCCCGGCGAACTCGGCGTACGACAGCGCGGCGCAGGCGCTCGCCAGCCCGGCGATGAGGAAGGAGACAAGCACGGCCGGTCCGGCCGTGCCGTTGGCGACCGTGCCGGCGAGGGTGAAGATGCCCGCGCCGATGATGCCGCCCACCCCGATCGCGGTCAGCTGCCACAGCCCGAGCGATCTGTCGAGCTGGGGTCCCTCGCCGACCTCCGTCTCCTCGATGTGTTCGATGGGTTTGCGACGGAGAATTCCTTCACCCAGACGGAGCTTGGCCATGTGCCTCACCTCTTCGCCGATCGCGAACGGCTGACGGCGGATCATGATGGCTCAGGGGCGTCACGGACGGAAGACGCCACGCACGCTCTCGGCCCAGCCGGGCACCCAGCTCCGGGTCGCGGGGCGGGGCGGCCGGGTGCCGGCGAGATGGGCGCGCAGGGCCGCCAGCGCCGGGTGCGGGTTGGTGGCGGTCCACACCAGCGAGTGCGGGTACACGGGGATCGGGTCGAGCAGCGGGACACGACGCAGATCGTGGCCTTCCGGCCAGACCAGCCGGGTCCCCTCGCTGACCAGCGTCGCCAGGGTGTCGGAGGCGGCCACCGCGTCCTGCACCGCCCCGCTGAAGTTGGGGCCCGAGGAGTCGATGGTGAGACCGAACTCGGCGGCGAGGGAGGCGTAGTAGGCGGCCCACTCGGTGCCCTCCACGATGCCCGGCATCCAGATCCGGTGCCCGGCCAGCTCCGCGGGCGAGACCGCGCGACGGCCGGCCAGGGCGTGCCCCGGGCCGGTGAGCAGCTGGACCGGCTCGTCGTACACCCGGGCCGCCTCGACGCCCCTGGGCAGCGGGCGGCCGGGCATCGCGACGGCCCGGAAGGACGCGTCGATCGCACCGGAGCGCAGGGCGGCGAGTGCCGAGTCCACGTCGAAGAGCGTGACGACGTCCAGGGCGGTCTCCGGGTGCGCCTCGTGGAAGCCGCGCAGCAGCGCCGCCGGAGCGAGTCGCGCGCCGACCACGTCGACCCGCAGCGGACGCCGCCCGGACCGCACGGAGGCGGTCGCGCGCTCCTCGGCGAGCAGCAGCTCACGCGCGTGCGGCAGGAAGGTCCGGCCGTCCACGGTCAGGTCGGCGCCGCGGGGGGTACGGCTGAACAACCGCACCCCCAGCTCCTTCTCCAGCGCCGCGATCCGCTTGGACACGGCCTGCTGGGTGACCGCAAGCACGGCGGAGGCCTCCTGGAACTGTCCCGAGTCGGCGACGGCGACGAAGGTGCGTACGGCTCTGAGGTCCACCCCGACACCGTACAACCGCTGGTTGTGGCAGATGGTCCGTGAGTTGTTTGATTCGGCGGCCACCTGCACGTTTTCATGTCCCGGGTCAACGGGAGGTTGTGCATGGGGCGGCGGTTCGGGTGGCTGTGGGCCGCGTACTCGGTGAGTGCGGTCGGCACCTGTCTCGCCTTCGACGCGTTCTCGGTGATCGCGGTCATCGCGCTGCACGCCGACTCCGCCGAGGTGGCGCTGCTCGCCGCGAGCGGGCCCGCCGTGGGCGCGGTGGCGGCCGTGCCGCTCGGGCCGTGGGTGGAGTTCCGGCGCAAGCGGCCGGTGATGATGGCGATGGACCTGGTCCGGTGCGCCGCGCTGCTCACCGTCCCCGCCGCCTACGCGCTCGGCGGCCTGGGCCTCGGCCAGCTGCTGCTGGTCTCGGTACTCGTCGCGGCGGCCGACATCACCTTCAACGCGGCTTCCGGCGCCTTCCTGAAGAGCCTCGTCCCCGCCGGCCGGCTGCTCACCGCGAACGCCCGGTTCGAGTCCTCGAACTGGACCGCGCTGGTCCTCGGACCGCCGCTCGGCGGTGCCGCGATCGGCGTGTTCGGCCCGGTGACCACCGTCATGGCGAACGCCGTCAGCTTTCTGCTGTCGGCTCTCGGCATCCGGGCCGTCGGCGGCGGCGAGCCCAGGCCCGAGCGCACCGGTACGGACCGCCTGCGCGCCACCGACCTCCTCGACGGCTGGCGGCACATCCTCGGCAGCCCGGAGCTGCGGCCGCTGTTCTTCAACAACCTCGCGGCCAACGCCCTGATCATGGTCGCCGCACCACCCCTGGCCGTCCTCATGCTCGGCCCGCTCGGCTTCGCCCCCTGGCAGTACGGCCTCGCCTTCGCCGTGCCCTGCCTGGGCGGCCTCCTCGGTTCCCGGCTGGCCCGCCCGCTGGCCGCCCGGTACGGGCAGCAGCGGGTGCTGCGCGGCGCGGCCACCCTGCGCACCCTCTGGCCCCTCGGGCTGGCCTTCGTCCGGCCCGGGCTGCCCGGTCTGCTGCTGGTGATGGTCCTGGAGTTCGGGGTGATCAGCTGCTCGGCCGTCTACAGCCCGGTGTACGCCACCCGCCGTCTGGAGTGCACCCCGAACGACCGGGTCGCCCGCACCCTGTCCGCCTGGTCGATCACCGGCAAGGCCACGACGGCGGCGCTCACCGCACTCTGGGGCCTGCTGGCGAGCCTCACCGGCCCCCGCACCGCGATCGCCG
Organism: Streptomyces sp. NPDC051105; assembly: GCF_040682795.1. Taxonomy (NCBI): domain Bacteria; kingdom Bacillati; phylum Actinomycetota; class Actinomycetes; order Kitasatosporales; family Streptomycetaceae; genus Streptomyces; species Streptomyces sp. NPDC051105. The sequence goes on from NZ_JBFBBR010000002.1 coordinate 202,917, forward strand.
TGGCCGGTGTCCTGCTCCTCACGACCCCGCTCCTGCTCCTCGGGGAGCCCCGGAAGGCGGTTACGGCACCACCGTCACCGGCCACCGTCCCGCCTTCACCAGACGGATCGCCACCGAGCCGATGAACCGGTGGCCGGCCTGCTCGGAGGCGCCCACCACGACCGCGTCCGCCTTCAGCTCGTCGGCCGCCTTCACCAGACCGGTATAGGGGTCACCGCGGAAGGTGTGGAACTCCCAGCGCACCTCGAATATCCCCTTGAGCCGTTCGGCCGCGTCCCGGATCTGGGCGACCAGGTCCTCCGCGATCTCGTCGGTCGTCTCCGCCACCGGCGCCCCGAGCGCCGCGCCGGCCGCCAGGACCGGCTGCACGTACACGACGGCGAGCAGCGCGTGCTGCCGCCGGGCCAGACCACCGGCGTAGGAGGCCGCGCGCCACGAGGAGTCCGAGCCGTCCACGCCGACCACGATGACCTTGGGGCCGTCGGTGCCCCGCTCGAACTGGTGTTGTTCCGCCACGTCCCGAGGCTATCGGAAATCGCAGGTCCCATGGCTGCCGGGGCTCCTCGACGGGCAAGCGGTGCCCACTTGGCCGCAGGCCGCTCGACGGGCGAGGTGGACGGGCGCTTCCTACAGTCGGAACATGAGTTCCGCCGTCGAGCCCGCCCCGGGGAAGGAGACCGCGGGGCCGCCGCGCCCGCGCGGCGGCGGGCGGCTCACCTGGGTGCCCGAGGCCTTCGGGACCTTCTTCGCCGCCCTCGCCCTGCTGTGCGCCCTGCTCTCCTTCATAGCCCCGCTGCGCACGCTGCTCCGCCCGGTCGTGCACTTCCTCAACGCCGTCGTGGTGCCCGTCAGCCCCAACCTGGCCTACGCCGTCTTCCTGTTCCTGCTCGGCGGCGCCACCGCCGCCCGCAAGAAGGTCGCCTGGTGGCTGGTGGTGATCTACCTCGGCCTCCTGGTGCTGGCGGACATCCTGACCGTCGCCTTCGGCTTCGACTGGTACTCCTTCAGCTCACTGCTGGTGTGCGGACTCGCCCTCGCCCTCCTGATCGCGGCCAGAGGCGAGTTCTACGCCGCCTCCCGCCGCGCCGCCGTGCGCCGCGCCCTCGCCGTTCTCCTCGTCGGCCTGCTGGTGGCGATCCTGGCCGGCTGGGGCCTGGTCTCGCTCTTCCCCGGCTCGCTCCCGCACGGCCAGCACCTGGCCTGGGCCGCCGACCGGGTCTGCGGCGGCCTGGTCGACGGCGGCAGCTACCGCGGCCGTCCGCCCCGGTTCGTGGCCTTCCTGCTCGGCCTCTTCGGCGCCCTCGCCCTGCTCAACGCCGCCGCCACCCTGTTCCGTTCACAGCGCCTGGAAGCGGCACTGCACGGCGACGAGGAGACCCGCATCCGCGCCCTCCTCAGGGCCTACGGCGACCGGGACTCCCTCGGCTACTTCGCCACCCGGCGCGACAAGGCCGTGGTCTTCTCGCCCAGCGGCAAGGCCGCCGTCACCTACCGCGTCGAAGCCGGCGTCTGCCTGGCCAGCGGCGACCCCGTCGGCGACCCGGAGGCCTGGCCGCACGCCGTCGCCGCGTGGCTGGACGTGGCCCGCCGGCACGCCTGGGTGCCCGCGGTGATGGGCGCCTCCGAGGGAGGCGCCAAGGCCTACGTCCGCGCCGGGCTCGGCGCTCTGCAACTGGGCGACGAGGCGATCCTGCACGTCGCCGGCTTCGACCTCGGCGGCCGGGAGATGCGGGTCACCCGGCAGGCCGTCAACCGGGTCCGGCGTTCCGGCGCCACCACCCGGGTGCGCCGCCATGCCACCCTCACCGAGGCCGAGATGGAGGAGGTCGTCGACAAGGCCGACGCCTGGCGCGACACCGAGACCGAGCGCGGCTTCTCCATGGCCCTGGACCGGCTCGGCGACCCCGCCGACGGCGACTGCCTGCTCGTCGAGGCCCTCGCGGAGGACGGCCGGCTGCTCGCCCTGCTCTCCTTCGTGCCCTGGGGCGGCGACGGCGTCTCACTCGACCTGATGCGCCGTGACCGCGCCGCTCCCAACGGGGTCATGGAGTTCATGGTCGCCGACCTGTGCGCGGCCGCCCCCAAACTCGGCGTTCGCCGGATCTCGTTGAACTTCGCCGTCTTCCGCTCGGTCTTCGAGGAGGGCGCCCGCATCGGCGCCGGACCGGTGCTGCGCCTGTGGCGCCGGCTGCTGCTGTTCTTCTCCCGCTGGTGGCAGCTGGAGGCCCTGTACCGCTCCAACGCCAAGTACCGCCCCGAGTGGTACCCGCGCTTCCTCTGCTACGGCGAGGCCGGCTCCCTCGCCCGTATCGGCGTCGCCTCCGGGATCGCCGAAGGCTTCGTCTCCGTACCTTCCTTGCGCAAACTCTGGGGAAAAGGGCACCCGAAGTCCGGACCGCGGCCCGTCGAGGCGCGGCGGTCTTCGCCGGTGCCCGGTCTCGACGGAGGGGACGAGCCCGGGGCCGGCGCCCCCGAGCCTGGCCTGCCGGACCAGTTCCGCGTCCGGCGCGGCAAGCTGGACCGGCTGCGCGCGGCGGGCGTCGACCCCTACCCGGTGGCGACCGTACGGCCCACCCGCGCCCTCGCCGACATCCGGGACGGCGAGACGGTCACCGTGGCCGGGCGGATCATGCTGGTCCGGGACTTCGGCGGCATCGTCTTCGTGACGCTGCGCGACTGGTCCGGCGACCGCCAACTCGCCCTCACCCGGGACCGGTCGGGCCCCGCCCTGGCCCGCTTCACCGCCGACACCGACATCGGCGACCAGATCACCGCCACCGGCCGGGCCGGTCTCAGCGACAAGGGCGAGCCCACCGTCTTCGTCACCGACTGGCAGCTCGCCGCCAAGTGTCTGCGGCCCCTGCCCGACAAGTACCGGGGCCTGGCCGACCCCGAGGCGAAGGTCCGCCGCCGCTACCTCGACCTCGCCACCAGCCCCGCCGCCCGCGCCGTGGTACGCGAACGCTCCATCGCCGTACAGGCGCTGCGCCGGGGCCTCCTCGACCGCGGCTACCTGGAGGTCGAGACCCCGATGCTCCAGCAGATCCACGGCGGCGCCAACGCCCGCCCCTTCACCACCCACAGCAACGCCTACGACCTCGACCTCTATCTGCGCATCGCCCCGGAGCTGTATCTGAAGCGGCTGTGCGTCGGCGGGATGGAGAAGGTCTTCGAGCTCGGCCGCACCTTCCGCAACGAGGGCGTCTCCTACAAGCACAACCCCGAGTTCACCATGCTGGAGGCCTACCAGGCGTACGCCGACTACGACGTGATGCTCGAACTCGCCCGCGAACTGATCCAGGGCGCCGCGACCGCCACCTTCGGCTCCCCGGTGGCCCGCAGGGACGGGCGGGAGTACGACATCTCGGGCGCCTGGCCGGTCAAGACCGTGTACGGGGCGATCTCCGAGGCGCTGGGGGAGGAGATCGGCCCCGGCACCGAACTACTGCGGCTGCACCGGCACTGCGACCGGACCGGGGTGCCGTACACCGCCGACGACGGGCCCGCGGACGTCGTCCTGGAGATGTACGAGCGCCTGGTGGAGGAGCGGACCCAGCTGCCCACCTTCTACAAGGACTTCCCGACCGACGTCTCCCCGCTCACCCGGCAGCACCGCACCGACCCGCGGCTCGCCGAACGCTGGGACCTGGTCGCCTTCGGCACCGAACTCGGCACCGCCTACTCCGAACTGACCGACCCCGTCGAACAGCGCCGCCGGCTGACCGCCCAGTCGCTGCTCGCCGCCGGCGGGGACCCCGAGGCGATGGAACTCGACGAGGACTTCCTGGACGCTCTCGAATACGCGATGCCGCCCACCGGCGGACTCGGTATCGGCGTCGACCGGCTGGTCATGTTCCTCACCGGCCTGACCATCCGTGAGACGCTGCCCTTCCCGCTGGTCCGCCGCCGCTGAGCCTCCCCGGTGCCCGGACACGCCTTCGGTCCGGGGCACCTGACCATTTCTTTCCGAAACCTCCCCGCGCTGGTCCGTGCGGGTGTTTTCACGCCGCCCGCAGGGTGTCTAAGTGGTGCGCCCCAGCCCGGCCGGGCGACTGATGAGTCATGCAGAAGGATCAGTTGTTCACCCGACGCCGGCTGCTGCTCGCCGGCGCCGCCGCTCTGGGCGCCGCGGGCACCGCGGGCATCGTGCTGGCGAGCGACGGCGAGGAGGCCGCGGGCACCGTGGCCCCGGCCGCCGGGCCGCCCGTCCGTCAGGCGCTCAAGTCCTCCGCCTTCCGGCTCCAGCCGCTCACCGGGTACGGCCCGCCACCCAACGAGCCGCGCAAGCTCAAGGTCCGCAAGGAACCCATCATGCGGATCTCCTCGAGCGACCAGCGCATGATGCTCACCTTCGACGACGGACCCAACCCGGCCTACACCCCGCACATCCTGGACACCCTCGCCAAGTACGACGTGCGCGCGATGTTCTTCCTTTGCGGGGAGTGCATCGTCGAGAACCGGGAGCTGGTGGCGCGCATGGCCGCCGAGGGGCATGTCGTGGGCAACCACACCTGGACGCATCCGCTGCTGACCACCCTGAAGCGCCGTGAGATCCGCGACGAGATGGAGAGCACCAGTGACGCCATCGAGGACACCTACGGCGAACGCCCCCAGTGGTTCCGCGCCCCCTACGGCGCCTGGAACCGCGCGGCCTTCCAACTCGGCGCCGAGATGGGCATGGAGCCCATGGCCTGGACCGTCGACAGCACCGACTGGACGACCCCCGGCACCCGCACCATCGTCGACACGATCGAGAAGGGCGCCGCCCCCGGCGTCGTGGTCCTCTCCCACGACGCCGGGGGCGACCGCTCGCAGAGCGTCCAGGCCCTGCGCGAATATCTGCCCTATCTCCTGGACAACGGCTACCACCTGACCGTGCCGCGCCGCCGGACCTGAACCGGATCGGCCCGTTGCCGTGCAGGGGGCCTTGCCCGCCCGGCCGGGTCCGCCTCAGCGGGCCTCGACCAGGCGGGCGAAAACCACCACGTTGCCGTCGTAACCGTTCTGCTTCGAGAAGCCGCCGCCGCAAGTGATGACCCGCAACTCCGGGGTGCCCTTGGAACCGTAGACCCGGTCGCCGGGGAAATCGGCCTTCGCGAAGACCTCGATGCCGTAGATCTCGAACACCGCGGTCCTTCCGTCGGTGCGCCGGATCTCGATCCGGTTTCCCTTCTTCAGGGAACCGAGCCCGTAGAAAACCGCCGGGCCCTTCGTGTTGTCGACATGGCCGACGATCACGGACGTGCCCTTTTCGCCGGGCGAGACGGCCCCGGTGAACCAGCCGGCCAGATTCGGGTCGTCCGGCGGCGGTGCCGCGACCCAGCCGTCCGCGTCCAGACCCACCGGCATCACGGGCGCGTCGACCCGGATCGCGGGGATCCTGATCCGGTCCGCCGCCGAGTACGGCAGCGAGGCGGGCGCGGTGGCGAAGGCGTCCGGAACCGTGCTACGGCTGTCCGGGGCGGCGGCCGAGGCCGGCTGCGGCGGACCGACGTCGAACTCGCCCGAACCATTGCGGATGAGCGCCAGACCGGTCAGCAGAACAAGCGCTATCACCCCCCAGGGGGCACGCTTCCGCCGCCGCTCCTCCTCGTCGGCCAGCTCGGAAAGTTCGGACGCAGACATTCGCCATCCCCTCTCGACGCGGTGGCCGCGATGTCCGTGGCGCGCATGTCCGTAGCGCGCATGGGAAAACGCTAAGTCCCGCGCGCGCGAGCGGCGACGGGGCAACGGGCGAACGGGTGGCCCGCGCCCATTCCGGTGCGCCATCCGAGTTGCCGTTCCCAGGATTTTTCTGACGGTCCGTGACCTGCGGCAATATCCGATTGTGTGCTTTTCGCTCGGCGTGTCCCCTCACCAGGACGGACCATTCTCGAAATGCGGGCGTGTTCAAGGCATCTGAGGGTCTATTCGGGAGGTGCTTTCTCGCCGATCTACCGGGGACGGTTCCCGGGGCGCCTTCCGCGGAGGAAGAGATGCGAAACTCACGTGCGCTGGCGGCCGCGTGCACCGTGGTCGCCGTTCTCGGCGCCGCCGCGCCGGTGGCCGTCGCCGACGGCCTGGGCAACCCCGGCGGCCCGCCCAACACCCAGGCTCCGGTCGTCGGTGGGACGGGCGTCGCACCCGGGGCCGGTGTCGCCCCCGGGGCCGGCGTCGGTGTCGCGCCCGGCGTCGGGGTCGCCCCTGGCATCGCGGCGGTTCCCGGGGTCGTCGTTCCCGGGTACGGCGTCGGGGGGTTCGGCGTCGGCGGCTTCGGTGGGCGGGGCGGGGAGGGCTTTGGCGGTCGGGGCGGAGAAGGGTTCGGTGGGCGGGGCGGAGAAGGGTTCGGTGGGCGGGGCGGGGACGGGTTCGGTGGGCGGGGCGGCGAGGGCTTCGGTGGGCGGGGCGGGGACGGGTTCGGCGGGCGGGGCGGCGACGGGTTCGGCGGCGGCCGCGGTGACGACGGGTTCGGCGGTGGCCGCGGTGACGACGGGTTCGGGGGCGGGAACGGTGACGACGGGTTCGGGGGCGGGAACGGTGGTGACGGGTTCGGCGGCCGGGGCTTCGGGGTGCGCAACATCCTCGCCCAGCCCAGGGCGATCACGACCGGCGCCCGCCTCACCGTCACCGTCAACGGCTGCCGCAGGGGCACCATGAGCTCCCGCGCCTTCGGGACGGCCTCGCTGTTCCCGTTCGGCGGCGACATGGCGCGCGGTGTCGCCACCATCAACCGGGACGCCCGCCCCGGCCCTTACGACCTGACGGTCCGGTGCGACGGGCGGACCCTGACGCGGCCCTCCGCGTTCTTCGTGCTCGGCGGGGTCAGGGGCGGCCTCGGCGGCAGCGTCTCCAGCGGGGCCACCCCGGCCGACATGGCGATCGGCGGTGGGCTGGTGGGCGCGGCCGTGCTCGCCGGCTGCGGGTTCTGGCTGCGTCGTCGGCACGAGAAGCGGCTCTGACCCGTGCGGGCCGTCTTCGCCCCGGCCCCGCGCAGGACCGGGGCGGAGATCCGCACGCCGGGCCGACGGGTCGGGAGCGATCAGGCGCCGCCCTCACCGCCCTCGCCGGTCCGCCGGCGCGCGATGCGGTACGCCGTGCCGACCGAGCCCACGACCAGCGCGGCGCCGAGGCCGATCTCCTTCGGATCGAACCCGCCGACACTGCCGCCGGCACCGGCCCGCACACCGCGATCGGGCGGGAGCGGCTGCGGGTTGAGTTCCGCACGCCCGTCGCTACGGCTGTCCGACTGCCCGTCGGCACCGACGTCGGTACCACCGTCGGTACGGCCGTCCGCGCGCTCGTCGGTGCGGTCGTCGAACTGGTCATCGGCCTGCTCGTCGGTGGGGCTGTCGGTACGCCCTTCGGACTGGCCGTCGGTGCGTCCGTCGGTGTGCCCCTCGGACTGGCCGTCCGCGCGGCTGTCCGTGCCGCCGTCGCCGTGTCCCTCCGACCGGTTGCCCGCGATGCTGAGTTCGGTCGACCCGCTGGTCCCGTCACAGTCGAACGTCACCCGGTACGAGGCCTGTGTTCGCGCGTCCCGGTGGACCGTGGCCGCCGCCGAGTCCCGTCCCGCCGGGATCCGCACCGTGTCGAACACGTCCGAGCTGACCGTCGCGGCACCCCGGCAGCCGTCGTCGCGGTTCAGTCGCAGGCTGACCCGGCCGCCGGCCGAGACGGTGGACGGCGTGACGTGGACGCCGAAGGAGGCACTCCGGCCGCTGTCGCGGCCCCCGTCGGCCCGGTCGTCCGTGAGGGCGGCCGGAGCGCCGAGGACGAGGGCGCCGACGCCGAGCAGCGCGGCCGAAGCGAGGCGTATTGCGTGCATGGTCGTTCCTCCGGTCCCCGAGGAGCTGTCCGCGGACCTGTTCCGCTCGTGCCGGAAACGCACCTCGATGATCGGAACGCTAGGAACATCCGCACATGCGCGCGAACGCAGTAGTGCGAACGGGGGAGGTGGCTGGGCCGACCGGGGGATGCGGATACGGCACCCGGGGGACACCCGCGGTGTGGCGCGGCGGGATGTCCCCGCGGATGGCCCCCGGCGGTCCGGGACCCCTAACCCCTGATGTGCGGGAAGAGGTTCAGGAAGGGCTGCGCCGTCGCCGTGATGCCCCGACTGTACGGTTCGTCGAAGTCCCAGATCAGGAACAGCATGAAGGCGATGGTCGCGGAGAACAGCCCGGCCAGGATCAGTTCGCGCCGGGTGCGCCTGATCTGCAGCGCGAAGACCATGCCGATGGTGACCGCGGCCCCGGTCAGCAGCCCGAACCACACCACGTTCGGCATGGTCGCCCCGGTCGAGTCGGCCCGGGCGCTGCGTGACTGGTCGAGAGCGGCCACCTGGTCCACCAGCGGCTGGTAGGCCTGCGCCTGGAAGTCGGTCTTCGGCTGGTAGTCGGTGACGTCCTGACGGATCTTCGCGAGCAGTTCCGCACCGCGCGGGGTGAGACGGCCGTGGTCGGCCATCTCCTTCCACTCCTTGCCGACGACCTGCTGGGCATAGGCGTCGGCGTCCGCGCGGATCCGGTCGCGGGCGTCGGGCGGATAGACCCGTACCCGCTCATAGATCTCGTGCAGCGCCTGCGCCTCCGCCTGCACATGGTCCTGGGCGGCGCTGCGGGCCTCCCACACCCCGGCCACCGCCAGACCGAGGACGATGGCGTAGATGACGCCGATCCACATGGTCATGTATTCGATGACGTCCGGCGTCTCGGAGGGATCCTCGTCCTCCGCCGCCCTCTTGTGCCGAACGAGGGTGATGATGACCACCACGGCACAGGCCGCGAGCATCGCGAGGACGAGAACAAGCCAATCCGGCAACGGAAGCCTCCAGAAATCAGCGGGCCGGCCGTCAGCGCGCGCGGAACGCGGCGATGGCGACGATGGCGGGTACGGCGATGAGCAGGACGTAGGTGACCGGAGAGGTACGGTTCGGGGCCGTCGTCCCGGTCGACTGGATGCGGTACGGCGGATAGGTCACCGGGGTCGGTGAGGGCCGCGGGGTGGGCTTCGGTGACGGGGTCGGGGTGGGCGTCGGCCTCGGCTTGGGCCGGGGAGCCGGTGGCGGGGTGGGCACGGGCTCCGGGGCCCGCCGGGGTGGCGGCGGTGGTGCCGGGGCCGGCGGCGTGGGGCGCGGCGGCTTCGGGGTGGGTTTCGGTGTGGGCTTGGGGGTGGGCGTGGGGGTCGGTTTCGGAGGTGGTGTGGGCGTCGGAGTAGGGGTGGGCGTGGGTGTCGGCGTGGGGCAGGGCGGCGGCGTGGGAGGCGGGCAGGGCGGGGGAGTGGGCCAGGAGCCGCCGGCGACGGCCACCGCGTGAATGCCGTCGGGGCCCGTCGATGCGTAGGCGCAGGCGTCGGCCGACGCCGTGCCGACCGGGCAGCCCACCAGGGTCCAGGTGAGTGTCAGCAGAGCCAACACCCTCGGGACGGGCGCGAGTCGGGTCGCTTCGGGTGCATGCACGACCGAGATCATGAGGCGTCGGGTGCCGTCGCACGCCGGAGTGCGGAGGGATTGCCCCGAACGGGGGACAGATGGCGTAAACCGGTTTGAATCACATGGCCCGTCGATTGGCTCGAAGCGTACGTCCGTGCGGGACGGGCGCCGGCGGCACAGTGTCCGGAAAGAAATTTGTGCGGCCGTTGAACACTTCGGCCCCCGGCGTCCGTACCTGGTGTCGTGCGGCGGAACACAGGCGCTGCAATATCCAGGCGATGTATGGGGAGTTGAAGATGAAGACCTCCTGGAGGAGCGCCTCTCTGGTGGCCACGGCCGCGGGCGTGCTTGCCTTGACGACGGGATGCGGTCAGGACAATGTGACCACCCCGTCCTCGGCGGCCCAGAACGTGGGTGCCACGGCCCCAGCCGGTGTCGGCAGCGTGGGCAGTGTGACCAGCCCCTCCACCGGTGCGGGCAACGGTTATGGCGCGGACGGCAGTCAGGCTTCCAGCTCTCCGGCCGCGGTCGCCCCCGCGGGGAAGCTCACCGTTGCCGGCAACCCCGATCTGGGCAAGGTGCTGACCGACGGCAGTGGCCTCACCCTCTACCGTTTCGACGCGGACACCGCCAATCCCCCCAAGTCGAACTGCGACGGTGACTGTGCCACCACCTGGCCGCCGGTGCCCGCGGACGACGCCACGGCCGGTGAGGGCATCGACAAGGCGCTGCTCGGCGAGGTCACCCGCACCGACGGCACCAAGCAGCTGACCGTCGGCGGCTGGCCGGTCTACCGCTACGCCAAGGACGTCAACGCCGGTGACGTGAACGGCCAGGGCGTGGGCGGCAAGTGGTTCGCGACGGCCCCCGACGGCAAGAAGGCCACCCTGGCCGACCTGCCCGGCCTGTCCGTCCGCAAGGACGCCAAGCTCGGTGACATCGTCGTCGACAAGAACGGCATGACGGTCTACCGCTTCATCAAGGACAAGGCATGGCCCAAGGTCGTCTCGAACTGCACCGGTGACTGCCTGGCGAAGTGGCCGGCCGTCGCGGAGGTCGCCTCCAGTGACACCAAGGGCATCGTGAAAAAGGGCCTGATGGGCTTCACCCGGCCCGACAACGGCGCGAAGCAGCAGACGGTCAACTGCTGGCCCATCTACACCTTCTCCGGCGACGCGAAGGCCGGAGACACCAACGGCCAGGGCGTCGGCGGCACTTGGTACGCCGTCTCGCCCGAAGGAAAGCTGGTCGGCGCGCCGAGCAAGTAAGGGATCACCTCCCCAGGGTTGATCGCCCCGCCCAAGTCCACATTCGCGCATCGCGGAAGGGAGGGCAGAGGCCAGCGAGAGTCCCGGACGACGAAACAACGGCGCACGACCGCCCGCCCCCTCCACACCGCACGGAGGGGGCGGGCTCCTGTGCTTTGTGTCGCTCCCGCAGGTGCCCTGCGTCGCTCCCGCAGGTGTCCTGCGGCGCACCCGCATCCGGCGGACTGCCCGAACACCCCCAAAGCGCGCACGGATTTCCCAGGTGGTGACCGGGAACGGACGGTCAATTTCCGGTTCCGCTCGCCCAGTTCGCGGGCGATCAGTAGCCTCTGCTCGAACACCGGATCGCCTCAGCCTTGGAGAGATACATGGAGCGTCCTGCCTGGGCCCCACGGAGCATCGACATCTCGGTGCCGAGCGTTTCGCGTATCTACGACTACTACCTGGGCGGTTCGCACAATTTCGAGGTCGACCGGGAAGCGGCCCGCAAGGCGATGACGTACCTGCCGGGCCTGCCGAAGATCATGCAGGCCAACCGCGCCTTCATGCGGCGCGCCGTCCACTTCGCCGCGGGGGCCGGCATCGACCAGTTCCTGGACATCGGCTCCGGCATCCCCACCTTCGGCAACGTCCACGAGGTGGCCCAGACGGCGCACCCCGGCGCACATGTGGTGTACGTCGACCACGACCCGGTGGCCGTGGCCCACAGCCAGGCCGTGCTCGCGGGCAACGAGGACGCGGACGTGGTCGCCGCGGACCTCCGCAAGCCCCAGGAGATCCTGTCGAGCCCTCAGGTGAGCAGCCTCATCGACTTGAATCGGCCAGTCGCCCTGCTCCTCGTTGCCATACTGCACTTCGTGGAAGACGCGGACGACCCGTACGGGACAGTGGCACAGCTGCGCGAAGCACTCGCGCCCGGCAGCCTGTTGATCCTCACGCATGCCTCGTACGAGGGAATCCCGCTGGCACCCGAGCGGGCCGAGAGCGCGGTGGACGTATACAAGGACATTCGAAACCCGCTCGTCATGCGCTCGCGCGACGAGATCGCAAGGTTCTTCGAGGGGTACGACATGGTGGAACCCGGACTGGTGCCGATGCCGCACTGGCGGCCGGAGTCGGCGCCGGAGGACGAGGATCCGTATGCCTTCTCCGGATTCGCCGGCGTGGGGATCGCGGCGTGATCGCGGAGCCGGACGGCCCGGAGGACAGACTGCGCCGGTTCGCGACGATCTGGAGCCGGGCGGTGTTCCCGGTGACCTCGACGTCCCTGACCCGGCCGGAGTTCGAGGAGCAACTCCTCCCGCTGGCCCGCCGGTTGAGCGAGGTGCTGCTGGCGCACGGCTTCGACGCCGAGGAGACCCGGCAGGTGGGGGCCGCGCTGATCGACGCGCACTGCACCGACCCCGAGGCGCTCACCCGCACCCTCGACTGCGTCGACGCCTATCTGGCCCTGTACTGCGGCGCGGACGGCCCCCAGGACGAGCTGCGGATGCGTTCCTCGCGGATCCAGCACGCGATGGCCGCCGGGTTCGCCCAGGCGCTGCGTGAGCGTACGCTGGCCGAGCAGGAGGCCATCGCCCAGGCCGCGTTGCGGGCCCAGGGCGTGGTCGCGCAGGCGCTGCACGCCAGCGAGGCCCGTTTCCGCGCCGTCTTCGAGGGCGCGGCGATAGGAATCTGCATCGCCGATCTGGAGGGCAACGTCCTGCAGGTCAACGGTGCGCTGCTGCGCATGTTCGGCGGCTCCGAGCAGACCCTGCGCGGCCGCAAGGTCATGGAGTGGGCGCATCCCGAGGACGCGCCCCAGACCTGGCGGCTCTACGAGGAGCTGGTGCGCGGCGACCGCGAGCACTACCACGTCGAGAAGGCGTTCAACCGCTCCGACGGAACGGTCCTGTGGACCAACCTGACCGTCTCCCTGCTCCGGGACCCGGACGGCGACCCGCAGTACCAGCTGGCCCTCATGGAGGACACCACCGAGCGCCGGCTGCTCAACCTGCGGCTGCGCTACGAGGCCACCCATGACGCGCTCACCGGCCTGCCCAACCGCACGCTGTTCTTCGAGCGTCTGGAGAAGGCCCTGGCCGCAGGTGAGGGCCAGCGCTTCGGGCTGTGCTACCTCGACCTGGACGGCTTCAAGACCGTCAACGACAGCCTCGGCCACTCCGCGGGTGACCGGCTGCTGGTGGAGGTCGCCGACCGGCTGCAGTCCTGCGCGACCGCGCCCGGCGAGATGGTCGCCCGGCTCGGCGGCGACGAGTTCGTGGCGCTGACCACCGGACCGGCCACCCAACGTGAGGTCGACGACCTGGCCGACCGCATCATGAACGCACTGGTGACCCCGATCAGCATCGACGGCCGCGAACTCATGGTCCGGGGCTCCATCGGCATCGTCGAGGGCCCGGCGGGCGAGCGCACCCCGGCCGAGGTGCTGCGCAGCGCCGACATCACGATGTACCGGGCCAAGTCGGCGGGCGGCAACCGCTTCGAGCTGGCGGACCCGGAGGCCGACGCCCGCGCCATCACCCGGCACGGCCTGACCACCGCGCTCCCCGCGGCCCTGGACCGGAACGAGTTCTTCATCGAGTACCAGCCGCTGGTCCACCTCGGCGACGGCAGCGTGCGCGGCGCCGAGGCGCTGGTCCGCTGGCTGCACCCGCAGCACGGTGTCCTCGGCCCCGACCGGTTCATCCCGCTCGCCGAACACACCGGCCTGATCGTGCCGTTGGGCCGCTGGGTGCTGGAGGAGTCGATCCGCCAGGCGCGCGAATGGCGGGAACGCTACGGCGAGCAGACCAGCGCCGGCCCGCTGCGGATCAACGTCAACCTGTCCCCGTGCCAGCTCAGCCACCCCGGGCTGGTCCAGGACACGGTGGACATCCTGGAGCGGACCGGAGTGGCTCCCGACGCGCTCTGCCTGGAGGTCACCGAGTCGGCCCTGATCGGCGCCGACGACGACCTCCTCAAGCCCCTGCGCCGCCTCGCCGAGATGGGCGTCGACATCGCCCTGGACGACTTCGGCACCGGCTACTCCAACCTCGCCAACCTCCGCCGGCTCCCGGTGAGCATCCTCAAACTGGACCGCTCCTTCACCCAGAGCATGCAGCAGTTCCCGGCGGACCCGGTCGACCTCAAGATCGTGGAGGGCATCGTCTCCCTGGCCCACAGCCTGGACCTCGCGGTCACGGTGGAGGGCGTGGAGACGGGTGCCCAGGCGGAACAACTCCGGATACTGGGCTGCGACACGGCCCAGGGCTGGTACTACGCCCGTCCGGGCCCCCCGGAGCGCCTGCACGACCTGGCGCTGGTGGACGCGACGGGCTGACGACCCGGCGTCCCTTCGTGGGCCCTCAGTCGAGGTGGAAGACCTCCTCGGCGGGGGCCCACCACTCGCCCTCGGCGGCGGTGTCCAGCGGCTGCTGACAGGGGTCGGTCAGCGCCCACCACTCGCGTGTCACCGGGTCGGCGGCGATCCGCGCGGTGTCGGCGGCGTAGTCGGTGCCCGAGTATTCGAGGTAGCTGAACAGCAGCCCGTCCCGCAGGAAGATCGAGTAGTTGCCGATCCCGGCACGCTTGAGCGCCGCCAGCACGCCCGGCCACGCGGCGGCGTGCAGCGCGCGGTACTCCGACTCCTTCTCCGGGCGCAACCGGATGACGGCGGCGAAGCGCTGCATCGCACTCACCTTCCTTCCTGAAGGACGAACAACGAAGAATCAGCTTCATCTGATGGGCAGGACCCTAAGGATCTGATCCTTCCCGCGCAATGGTTCCGCGAGATGTCGCCTACGGGCGGTATTCCCTTGCCTCATCCGGCACTTGAAACCAGTTCGGTCCGGCATCTTCCCTCCGTGTAACGCGGATGTCATAGTGACCACCGCCGATGAACCTGATTAATCCGAACATCGATGAGGTGGTACATCGTGGCCGATCCGTCACCGGTCTCCGACGGTCCCTACCGGCCGGGATACGAGCTGGTCGCCGAACAACTCCTGGAGTACATCGCCGAGCAGGACCTGCGACCGGGCGACCGGCTCCCCACGGAGGCGGGCCTGGCCGAGATCCTGGGGGCGTCCCGCAATGTCACGCGTGAGGCCGTCAAGGTCCTCGCCGCCATCGGCCGGCTGAGCGTGCGGCGGGGTGCCGGCATCTTCGTCGCGGAGGTGTCCGGCGGGCTGGTGGACGACCAGCTGTCGCACTTCCGGCCGACCAGCATGGAAGACGTGCTGATGCTCCTTGACTACCGCACGGTGATCGAGTCGGAGACGGCCCGCCGGGCCGCCGGCCTCGCCACACCCATCGAGGTCCGCACCATCCGGGAGGGCGCGCGGAGTTCACTGACGGCGGCGCAGCAGAACGACGGACATGCCTTCGCCCGGGCCGACGAGGCCTTCCACGACGCGGTGGGCGTGGCCTCGCACAACGTGTTCCTGCGGTCGAGCGTCGCCGGGGTACGGCGCCTCGCGTCCCAGTCCGACGTGCTGCTCTTCCACGGCGACGCCCCCGGCTCGCTGGAGGTCGCCGCACGGCAGCATCTCGCCATCGCAGAGGCGGTCGCCGCGGGGGAGGCCGATCTCGCGAGCGAGTTGATGGTGGAGCACATCGCCACCACCCAGAGTCAGTTCGAGCGGAAGATCCGCGACCGGCTGTTCAACCTCGGCGACCGCGCCGTCCCCGGGGCACCCACGCGGCCGTCGGCGGACAGCGGTCCCGGGGACTCCGGCCTTCCGCCGCAGACATCGGTGTCGTAGGCCGGTCGACGCCGTACGGGTGCGGGCCGGTGGGGGCTGGTCGCCCAGTTCTCCGCGCCCCTGAAGGGGCGTCAGGTGCACGCCCCTGAAAGGGGGGCGGGGCCGTATCAATGTGCGGCTCCGCCGCGTGGGCGCGAGCAACCACTCACCGGCCCGCACCCGTACGACGAAGGCCCGCACCCCGGGAACCGGGCGGACGACCCAGTTCCGATGCTTCATTCCTCAGACGATTGGATCTCCGTGTCTCTTCTGTCTGCGCGCAGGGGCAGAGCCGTGCCCCTGCCGAGAACCCTCATAGCCGCCCTGCCCCTCGCCCTGGCGGTGGCTCCGCTGGCCGTCGCCCCGGCCCAGGCGGCCTCGAAAGCGGCCGGGCTCACCGTCTACGTCTCCCCGACCGGCACGGACGCCGGCCGGGGCAGCGCCGACCATCCCTTCAAGACCTTGGAACACGCACGGGACTACGTGCGCGACACCAAGAGCAAGGTCGACGGCGACATCCATGTCCGGCTGCTGTCCGGCACCTACCGGCTCAGCCGTACCTTCGCCCTCACCGCCCAGGACTCCGGCCGGGACGGGCAGCGGATCGTCTACGAGGCCGCGCCCGGGGCGCACCCGGTGGTCAGCGGCGGCAAGCAGGTCACCGGCTGGACCAAGGCCGATGCCGACGGCAAGGTCTACAAAGCGAAGCTGACCGGCCTCGACACCCGCCAGCTCTATGTCAACGGCGAGTCGAAGACCCGCGCCCGCAGTGGGAAGAACCCCTCCGGCTTCAGCAAGACGGCCACCGGTTACACCTTCACCGACAGCGCCATCAGCGCCTACAAGCACCCCGCGGACCTCGAAGTCGTCAGCTCCTGGGGCTGGAAGCTCATGCGCTGCCCCGTGGCGTCGATCTCCGGCACCACGATGACGATGCGGCAGCCGTGCTGGCACAACGCCAACCTCCAGCAGGGGCAGGAGATCCAGAACCCGACCTGGCTGGAGAACGCCCGCGAGCTGCTGGACAGCCCGGGGGAGTGGTACCTGGACACGAGCGCCGGCGAAATCTACTACATGCCCGAGCAGGGCGAGAACATGAAGACGGCGGACGTCACCGTGCCCGTCGTCCAGGACCTGGTGGACCTGAACGGCACCCGTGACCACCCCGTCGCGAACGTGTCCTTCCAGGGCATCACCTTCTCCTACTCCACCTGGCTCGAACCGAGTTCGGCCGACGGGCTCATCGAGGGCCAGGCCGGCTTCCGGATGGTCGGCGACGACAACCCGACCTTCGACTCCACGCGCCTGAACTGGAAGAAGACGCCCGGAGCCGTCAACGTCAGCCACGGCCAGGGCATCGAGTTCACCGGCAACACCTTCACGCACCTCGGCGCGGTCGGCCTGAACCTGAACACCGGCACCCAGCACACCACGATCACCGGCAACGTCTTCCGCCAGATCGCCGCGACCGGCATCCAGATCGGCGGAGTCACCTGGGGCGACGCCCACCCGGACGACCCCCGTGACATCACCAAGGACACCCTGGTGAACGACAACGTCGTCACCAAGGCCGCCGACCAGTACAACGGGTCGCTGGGCATCCTGGCCGGCTACACCGACTCCACGGTGATCACCCACAACAAGGTCCACGACCTGCCCTACAGCGGCATCTCCGTCGGCTGGGGCTGGGGCCTGACCGACCAGGGCGGCAACTCGGCCTACCCGGGCAACGCCGGCGTCCCGGTCTCCGACACCCCGACCATCAGCCGTGACAACGTCGTCAGCGACAACGAGATCAGCGACATCATGCGGTCGCAGGCCGACGGCGGAGCGATCTACACCCTCAGCAGCGACCCCGGCGGCAAGGTCACCGGCAACTACATCCACGGCGTCCCGGCGCCCGCCTACGGCGCCGTCTACCACGACGAGGGCAGTCGGCACTGGGAGAACTCGGGCAACGCGTTCTGCGACGTCGCCTTCCAGTGGCTGCTGATGAACCACGCCCAGGACAACACGGCCCGGGGCAACTACACGACCCAGCCCGCCTTCAGCGTCCAGTACCTGAGCCAGAACAACGACGTGGGCGGCAACATCACGGTCGGCTCCTGCGACCAGCTCCCCGCGTCCGTCGTGCACAACGCCGGTCTGGAGAAGGCCTACCAGCACCTCGACCCGGGCCCCACGGTCACCGACCACCAGGCGCCCACCGTCCCCGGCACCCCGGCCGCGGTCACCGACTTCCCGACCGTCGCCGACCTGAGCTGGACCGCCGCCACGGACGACACCGGCGTCACCGGCTACTCGGTCTTCCAGGACGGCAAGCTGGTCAACGCCTCCGGCAAGCCCTCCGTACGCGTCTTCGGCCTCACGGCGGGACGGACGTACACCTTCACCGTCACCGCCCGCGACGCCGCCGGCAACGAGTCCGCGCCGAGCGGGTCGCTGAAGGTCACGATGCCCGACGGCGCGGACCTGGCGCTGAAGAGGCCGGTCACCGCGTCCTCCGACTCGGAGGGCAACGTCCCGGCGAAGGCGGTCGACGGTGACCTGTCGACCCGCTGGGCGCAGGGCCTGGGCCTGCCCGACCCGTCCTGGATCCAGGTCGACCTCGGCGCGTCGTACGACGTGAGCGGCGCGATCACCACCTTCGAGAAGAGCAGCGGCTACAAGTACCGCATCGAGGTGTCACCGGACGAGGTCCACTGGGGGACCCTCGCGGACCACACCGCCGACAGCACCACCGCGCAGACCGACTACGCCGACGCCGGCACCCCGGTCACCGGCCGCTTCGTACGGCTCACCGTGACCGGCTCCAGCGGCAACGGCGGCAGCATCTACGACTTCCAGGTCTACGGCACCGCCCGCGCCCCCGGCTCCGACCACACCGCCCCCAGCAGCCCCGGCCGGCCCACCGCCAAGGCGCTGCTGCCCAGCCTGCTGGACGTCAGCTGGCCCCCCGCCACCGACGACACCGGCGTGACCAGCTACGTCGTCTACCAGGACGGCACCCGGATCGGCGTCACCGGAGACACCACCTACCGGGTCTCGGACTTGAAGCCCGGTACGAAGTACTCCTTCACCGTCGTCGCCCGCGACGCCGAGCTCAACGCCTCCGACCCCAGTACGGCGGCGGAGGTCACCACCCCGCCCGACGACGACCTGGCCCTGGACAAGACGGCGACGGCCTCCTCCGACTCGGAGGGCAACGTCCCGGCGAAGGCGGTCGACGGCGACCTGTCGACCCGCTGGGCGCAGGGCCTCGGCCTGCCCGACCCGTCCTGGCTCCAGGTGGACCTCGGCAAGGACACCGGCGTCTCCGCCGTCGTCACCACCTTCGAGAAGGCGAGCGGCTACAAGTACCGCCTGGAGTACTCCACCGACGGCGCGACCTGGTCGACGTTCGAGGACCACACCGCGGACAACACCGTCGCGCAGACCAACTACTCCTTCGCCGACGAGCCCGTCACCGCCCGATATCTGCGCCTGACCGTCACCGGCTCCAGCTGGAACGGCGGCAGCGTCTACGAGCTCCAGGCGTACGGCGGCTTCTGAACGGTCAGCCGAAGTGCCGTCCCCGCACCCACAGAAACGAAAGCCAGGATGAAGATCACCCATGTCGAAGTACACCGGATCGACGTTCCGGCGGCCAGTCCGCCCTTCCGCTGGCGGGAGGGTCTGAGCGGCAGCGCTCCGGTCGGCGACGGCGCGGTGCTGCGCATCGGCACGGATGAGGGGGCCGAGGGAGTGGCCCTGTTCGCCCGCCCGGGAGCCTTCACCACGCTCACCGAGCTGGTGGACCGGGTCTTCCGCGAGGAACTGGTCGGGGCCGACCCGTTCCAGCGGGAGTGGCTGTGGCACCGGGTGTGGGAGCTGGACCGTATCCACGAACTTCCGCTCCCCACCCTGGGCCTGATCGACATCGCCCTGTGGGACCTGGCCGGCCGCTACCACGGCCAGCCGGTCTGGCGGCTGCTCGGCGGCTTCCGGGAGTCCATCCCCGCCTACGCCTCGACGTCGACGTTCGCCACCACCGAGGAGTTCCTCGACGTCGCCGACCAGTGCCTGGACCTCGGTTACCGGGGCATCAAACTGCATGCCTGGGGCGACGCCCGCCGGGACGCCGCGCTCTGCCTGGCCCTGCGCGCGCACGTCGGCCCGGACGTGCCCCTGATGTACGACGGCTCGGCCGGCTTCGACCTGCCCGACGCGATCCGCCTCGGGCGGGCCCTCTCCGAGGCCGACTACCTCTGGTACGAGGAGCCGATGCGCGAGTTCAGCGTCTCCGCCTACCGGCAGCTCGCCGCGGCCGTGGACGTCCCGCTGCTGGTCGCCGAGACCTCCGACGGCGCCCACATGAACTCCGCCGACTTCATCCGGGCCGGCGCCGCCACCTTCGGCGTCCGGGCCGGCACCACCCTGCGGGGCGGCATCACCGGCGCCATGCGCACCGCCCACCTCGCCGACGCCTACCGGCTCCGCGCCGAGGTGCACGGTTCGGACATCCCCAACCACCACCTGTGCATGGCCATCTCCAACACCACCTACTACGAGTCCCTGGTGACCGCGACGACGGTCGTACGCGAGCGCCACGTGGACGACCGGGGTCTGGTGCACGCCCCCACCGCACCCGGCATCGCCCTTCCCCTCGACTTCGGCTACGGCAGCGAACTCCTGCCGTTCGTCGAACAGCCGCGCTGAGCGGCAAGAACAGAAAGGCAAGACGATGAGGTCTTCCGTCTCCAGGAGAGCGGGCGTTCTGCGTACGGCCGCCGCCGCGCTCTCCCTGACCACCGCGGCGCTCCTGGCCGGCTGTGCCAGCGCCGACACCACCGCGCAGCCCTCTTCCGGGCAGTCGACCTTCGAACCGGTCACGCAGAAGGTCGGTTCACAGATCACGGTCTGGGCGGACTCGACCCGCCTGCCCTCCGTGCAGGCGTACCAGAAGGCCCACCCGGACGTGAAGATGGACATCGTCACGTACGACGGCGGCGCCGACGGCTCGACCTACCTCCAGTCCAAGGTGCAGCTCTTCGACCGGACCGGCAGCGGCTGGCCCGACGTGGTGTTCGGCTCGCCCACCGACGTCACCTGGGCCTCCGAGCCCACCAAGCCGGGCGTGCGGCCGTTCGCCGCCCCGCTGGACGACAAGCTCGTGCCGCAGAACACACTGGACGGCTTCGCCAAGGGTTCCCTGACCCCCTGCCAGTTCAACGGCCACACCTACTGCCTGCGCAACGACATCGCGCAGGTCGTCCTCTGGTACAACAAGTCCCTCATGGACAAGTGGGGTTACCAGGTCCCCACCACATGGGAGGAGTACGAGGCCCTCGGCAAGAAGGTGGCCAAGGAGCACCCCGGCTACCTCGTCGGCTCGGTCGGCGACACCAACTCCCACGAGTCGTACTTCTGGTCCGGCCAGTGCCCGGCGTTCGACCTGGTGAAGCCGGACACCCTGCGCACCGACCTGCAGGACCCGAACTGCACCCGCACGGCCACACTCCTGGACGGCCTGATCGACGCCAAGGCCGTCACCACCAAGGGGTTCTTCAGCCAGGGCTTCGCCAAGGAGAGCGGCGGCAAGGTCCTGATGGCGTACGGCCCGTCCTGGTACGGCCAGTACCTCTTCAAGGCGGCCTTCAACACCCCGGCCAAGCAGGTCGCCGCGGCGCCCCCGCTCACCTGGCAGGGGGAGACGAAGGCGGCCACCGGCAACGTCGGCGGCGGGGTCTGGATGGTGTCCTCGCACAGCGCCAACCTCAAGGCCTCCACGGACCTGGTCACCTGGCTGACCACGTCCGACGAGAACCAGGCGTCGGCGCCCACCTACCCCGCCTACACCAAGGCCGCGCAGGCGTGGCTGAAGAACCCCGCCAACAGCGACTACTTCGCCGACGACGTCAGCGCGGCGTTCGAGCAGGCCGCCGACGAGGTGTGGACCGGCTGGTCGAACACCAGGTTCTCGGACGCCACCGCCTGGTCCAGTGTCGTCCTGCCCGCGCTGACCGCCGGAAAGAGCCTGACCGACACGCTCCCGGCCTGGCAGAAGGAGATCGGCAACGAGGCGAAGGCACACGGATACAAGGTGGAGAGCCAGTGACCCTGCTGGAGACCGAGCGCGTCGCCGTCTCCCCGCTGCGCCGCGGCGCCCCGCCGCGGCGCGGCGGCCGCGCGGGCTACTGCTTCGTCGCCGGCTACGCCCTGCTGCTGCTCGCCTTCGGCATCGTGCCGACCGCGTACTCCTTCTACCTGGCGTTCACCAACGACCGGGGCCAGTTCACCGGCCTGAACCAGTTCGTGAAGGTGGTCCAGGACTACCGCTTCGGACCGGCTTTCACTCACATGCTGGTCTACCTGCTGCTGTGGCTGGCGGCGCTCGTGGTCCTGGTCGTCCTGGTCGCCGTGATCCTGCGCAGCCGGGTCCGACCCGGCACCTCGGCCCTCTTCCGCTTCCTCTACTACATCCCCGGCGCCCTCGCCGGTGTGGCCAGCGTCCTGGTCTGGCTGTTCATGCTGGATCCCGACGTCAGCCCGGTGTCCTGGCTGCTGAAGAGCATGGGCATGCAGACCTTCGCGGCCGTCCTCGCCCCCGCCAACCTGCCGTGGATCCTCATGCTCATCGCCTTCTGGACCGGCGCGGGCGGCTGGATGGTGGTGATGTACGGGGCGCTCAACAACATCCCCGACGAGGTCATCGAAGCCGCCCGGATGGACGGCGCGGGCCCCTGGCGGACCGCCTGGCACATCCAGATCCCGATGATCCGGCAGTGGATCGTCTACATGACCATCATGGCGTTCGCCACCGGCACCCAGCTGTTCGTCGAACCCCAGCTGCTCCAGACGGCCAGCCTCGGCCGGGTCAGCCCCACCTGGTCGCCCAACCAGCTTGCCTACGTGTACGCCTTCCAGCAGGGCGACTTCAACGGTGCCGCCGCCATCTCCGTCGTCCTGCTCGCCGTGGGACTCCTGGCCGCGGGCCTGCTGGTCGCCCGCTCGAACCTGTTCAAGTTGGATGAGTCATGACGCCATCAACTCTCCCCCCGGCCGCGGCGACCCGGCGCGTCCGGCCGACTCGGGCCCTCTCCTTCCTGATCGTGGCCCTCCTGCTGGCCTTCCTCCTCGTCTTCTTCGTCCTGCCGGTGATCTGGCTGCTGCTCGCCCCGTCCAAGACGGCGGGGGAGGTGGTCCGGGACAATCCCCTGTCCTTCGGATCGTTCGGGCAGATCGGTGCGGCCTGGCACCATCTCTTCGCCTTCCAGGACGGAGCGATGCTCACCTGGCTGCGGAACTCGGCGATCTACTCCGGCGGTTCGCTGGTCCTGACCCTCGCGGTCAGCGTCCCCGCCGGCTACGCCCTGGCCCTGACGAAGTTCAGGGGCCGCAGAACGCTTCTCGTGATCACCCTGGTCACCATGATCATGCCGCAGGCCACTCTGGTCCTGCCGATCTTCCTGGAACTCAACCGCTTCCACCTGATCGGCACCGTCTGGTCGGTGATCCTGCCTTTCTCCTTCTACCCGTTCGGCGTGTACCTCGTGTACATCTACTTCGGCAGCAGCCTGCCCAGGGACCTGCTGGCGGCGGCGCGGATCGACGGCTGCACCGAATGGCAGCTCTTCTCCCGCATCGCGCTGCCGCTGGCGAAGCCGGTGATCGGCCTGGTCGCGTTCTTCAGCTTCGTAGGCAACTGGAACAACTTCTTCCTCCCCTACCTGGTCCTTCCGAACAGCGACGAGTTCCCGATCCAGGTAGGCCTCAACCAACTCCTCACCTCCACCCCGTCGTTCAACCCGGTGGCAGGGGCGGGCCTGAACATCACGATCCCCGAACTGGCGCTGGCGATCATCATCGCAATCCTGCCGGTCCTGGTCCTGTTCCTCTTCTCCCAGCGCACGCTGGTGTCGGGGATGCTGGCTGGGGCGACCAAGGAATAGACGTTGCCTGCAACGCACCCTCTTGGGGGGCGGGGCTGTATCCATATGCGGCTCCGCCGCATGGGCGCGACCAGACCCCACGCACCCGCACCCCACAACGACCCGTCACCTCTCCAACAGCATCCTCTGAAGCTCCCGAGCAGCCCGAGGCGGGGCAACATCACTCCGGTGAGCCAACGCAATGGTCCGATGCAACCCCGGCTTGGCCAACGGAGTGACCCGCAACCCCCGCCCCGACCGAGCGGCAACCATCCGAGGCACCACGGCCACCCCCAGCCCGGCCCGCACAAACCCCAACACCGCGTCCATCTCACCCCCCTCAACAGCGAAACCCGGCTCGAACCCAGCGGAGCGACACGCCGCGACGGTCAGCTCCCGCAGGTCGTACCCGTGCCGGAACATCACCAGCCGCTCCCCCTCCAGGTCGGAGATCCGCACCCCGCCCCGCCCCCGCCCGGGCGCCGTCGCCTCGGGCGAGGACACCACCACCAGGTCCTCCCGCAACAGCTCCACCGTGGTCAGCGCGGGCGACGCCGGCGGCAGCGGCAGCACGATCAGCGCCAGGTCCAGCGCCCCGCGCGCCAGCTCCCGTACCAGGTCGTGGGAGCCGCTCTCCTCGATCAGCAGCTGGATCCCGGGATACCGGTCGTGGAAGGCCCGCAGCACGTCCGGCAGCAACCCGGTGCACAGGCTCGGCGTCGCCCCCAGCCGCACCCGCCCGCTCCGCAGCTGCACCAGCTCCTGCACCTCGTGCCGGGCGGTGTCCGCGTCCGCGAGGATCCGCCGGGCCAGCGGCAGCAGTGCCTCGCCCGCGTCGGTGAGGGTGATGTTGCCCCGGGCCCGCAGGAAAAGATCCGCCCCCAGCTCCCGCTCCAGCGCCCTGATCTGCTGGGACAGCGACGGCTGGGCGACATGGACCAGCTCGGCGGCCCGGGTGAAGTGCCGGGTCTCGGCGACGGCGACAAAGTACTGAAGCTGCTGGAACTGCATGGTGACACGATAGCTTCTGGCTATGGAATCGAGCCGGACCATGTCTTGGACCGATCGGGTGTCCGGGCCCTACCGTCCTGAACATGGCTCTGGCAACGCGGACGGACCGACGGCCGTCCATGGCACGCACGATGTGGGACAGCTCCGTCGGCAAGAAGAGCGTGATGGCCGTCAGCGGCCTGATCATGCTGGCCTACCTGGTCGTGCACATGATCGGCAACCTGAAGATCTACTTCGGGGCGGGCGAGTTCAACCACTACGCCCACTGGCTGCGCACCGTCGGCGAACCCTTCATGCACTACGAGTGGACGCTCTGGCTCATCCGGATCGTCCTGGTCGTCGCCGTGGTCGCGCACGCCACGTCCGCCTACCAGCTCAGCCGCCGTGACATCAGGGCGCGCCCCACCAAGTACGTGCACGGCAGGCCCCGGGCCAGCTACGCGACCCGCACCATGCGCTGGGGCGGGATCATCCTCGCCCTGTTCATCGTCTGGCACATCCTCGACCTGACCACCGGTACCGTGCACTCCGGCGGCTTCCAGGAGGGCCACCCGTACCAGAACGTCGTGGACACCTTCTCCACCTGGTACGGCAACGTCATCTACATCGTCGCGATGCTCGCGCTCGGCCTGCACGTCCGGCACGGCTTCTGGAGCGCCGCCCAGACCCTCGGCGTCGGCAGCCGCACCCGCGACCGCGCCCTCAAGGCCACGGCCAACGTCCTCGCGCTGCTGCTCACGGCCGGCTTCATCGCCGTACCGGTGGGCGTCATGACCGGAGTGGTGAGCTGAACATGACCGACTACGTGAACTACACGACCGGCGAGGCCCTCGCCGACGGCAAGGCCCCCTCCGGACCGGTCAACGAGCGCTGGGACACCCGCCGCTTCGAGGCCAAGCTGGTCAACCCGGCCAACCGGCGCAAGCACACCGTGATCGTCGTCGGCACCGGTCTCGCCGGCGGCTCCGCCGGGGCCACCCTCGCCGAACAGGGCTACCACGTCGTCCAGTTCTGCTACCAGGACTCCCCGCGCCGCGCCCACTCCATCGCCGCGCAGGGCGGGATCAACGCGGCGAAGAACTACCGCAACGACGGTGACTCCGTCCACCGGCTGTTCTACGACACCGTCAAGGGCGGCGACTTCCGGGCCCGGGAGTCCAACGTCCACCGGCTCGCGCAGATCTCCGTGGAGATCATCGACCAGTGCGTGGCGCAGGGTGTGCCGTTCGCACGGGAGTACGGCGGTCTGCTCGACACCCGGTCCTTCGGCGGTGTCCAGGTCTCCCGCACCTTCTACGCCCGTGGGCAGACCGGGCAGCAGCTGCTCCTTGGCGCCTACCAGGCGCTGAGCCGGCAGATCGCCGCCGGGAACGTGGAGATGCATCCGCGTACCGAGATGCTCGACGTGATCGTGGTCGACGGGCGGGCGCGCGGGATCGTGGCCCGGGACCTGATCACCGGGAAGATCGACACCTACTTCGCGGACGCCGTCGTCCTGGCGAGCGGTGGCTACGGCAACGTCTTCTACCTGTCGACGAACGCCATGAACTCCAACGCCACCGCCGTCTGGCGGGCGCACCGGCGCGGCGCCTACTTCGCCAACCCGTGCTTCACCCAGATCCACCCCACCTGCATCCCGCGCACCGGCGACCACCAGTCCAAGCTCACCCTGATGAGCGAGTCGCTGCGCAACGACGGCCGGATCTGGGTGCCCAAGGCCAAGGGCGACACCCGGCCCGCCAACCAGATCCCCGAGGACGAGCGCGACTACTACCTGGAGCGCATCTACCCGTCCTTCGGCAACCTGGTCCCACGCGACATCGCCTCCCGCGCCGCGAAGAACGTCTGCGACGAGGGGCGGGGTGTCGGGCCCGGCGGACAGGGCGTCTATCTGGACTTCGCCGACGCCATCGCGCGGCTGGGGCGCAAGGCCGTCGAGGCCAAGTACGGCAACCTCTTCGACATGTACCAGCGGATCACCGACGAGGATCCGTACCAGGTGCCGATGCGGATCTACCCCGCCGTGCACTACACGATGGGTGGGCTGTGGGTCGACTACGACCTCCAGACCACCGTCCCCGGGCTGTTCGCGATCGGCGAGGCCAACTTCTCCGACCACGGCGCGAACCGGCTCGGCGCGAGCGCGCTGATGCAGGGCCTGGCCGACGGCTACTTCGTGCTCCCCGCCACCATCAACGACTACCTCGCCCGCAACCCCCACCAGGAGGCGGTGACGGTCGAGCACCCCGTCGTACAGGAGGTGCTGGCCGAGACCGAGGACCGGTTGAACCTGCTGCTGTCCGTCGACGGCGACCGCACCCCCGACTCCTTCCACCGAGAACTGGGCGAAGTGATGTGGGAGTTCTGCGGCATGGCCCGGACGGACTCGGGGCTGCGCAAGGCACTCGAGCGCATCCCGCAGATCCGGGAGGAGTTCTGGCGGCGCATCAAGGTGCCGGGGACCGGCGAGGAGTTCAACCAGTCCCTGGAGAAGGCCAACCGCATCGTCGACTACCTGGAACTGGCCGAGCTGATGTGCCTCGACGCGCTGCACCGCGCCGAGTCCTGCGGCGGCCACTTCCGGGAGGAGTCCCAGACGCCGGACGGCGAAGCCGCCCGCAAGGACGACGAGTTCGCCTACGCGGCCGCCTGGGAGTTCACCGGTACCGGGGACGCCCCGGTGCTGCACAAGGAAGACCTGGTCTTCGAGTACGTCCACCCCACCCAGCGGAGCTACGCATGAAGCTCACCCTGCGCGTCTGGCGGCAGCGGAACGCCGACGCCGACGGCGCGATGTCCACGTACGAGGTGGACGGCATCTCCTCCGACATGTCCTTCCTGGAGATGCTCGACACCCTCAACGAGGAACTCATCCTGCGCGGCGAGGACCCGGTCGCCTTCGACCACGACTGCCGCGAGGGGATCTGCGGCGCGTGCTCCCTGGTGATCAACGGCGACGCGCACGGTCCGGAGCGGACCACCACCTGCCAGCTGCACATGCGGTCCTTCAAGGACGGCGACACGATCGACATCGAGCCGTGGCGGGCGTCCGCCTTCCCGGTGATCAAGGACCTGGTGGTCGACCGGTCCGCGTTCGACCGGATCATCCAGGCCGGCGGCTACATCACCGCGCCGACCGGGGCCGCGCCGGAGGCGCACGCCACGGCGGTGCCGAAGGCCGACGCCGACTTCGCGTTCGAGCACGCGGAGTGCATCGGGTGCGGGGCGTGCGTGGCGGCCTGCCCCAACGGAGCGGCGATGCTGTTCACCTCCGCCAAGATCAACCACCTGAACGTCCTGCCCCAGGGGGCGCCCGAGCGGGAGACGCGGGTGCTGGACATGGTGGCCCAGATGGACGACGAGGGCTTCGGCGGCTGCACGCTGACGGGGGAGTGCGCGACGGCCTGCCCCAAGGGCATCCCGCTGGTGTCCATCACGAGCATGAACAAGGAGTGGCTGCGGGCCACCCGGAAGGCGGGAAAGCGGTAGCGCCGTAGGAGGCGCGTAAATGAACGTTCGCCGACAAGTGCGGACGGGCGGGGCCGGGGCTGGTGCTCCCCGGCCCCGTTTCGCCGTTCGCCAACCGTCGTGCCAGGGGCGCGCAACGGCCCGGCCGGGTCACGGTAGCGTTGCTTCAGCGCGTCCATAGGGGCACGCGCGGGGGTGGGTCACCCACCGAATCCCGGCATTCAGCAGCCGCACATCCACGGGTCCCGCGCACGTCACGCCGAGTCCAGCCTGCCAAGGAAGAAAGCAGGTGCAGATTTCCTCAGCTACCGCTCGGCGCAGGAGACCTCCATGACCGCCATGCCCGCCTCACCCCCTGCTCTCGCCGCCCCGCCCGGGGACTCCGGCTATCTGGTGCAGCTCGCCCGTGACGAGGACGACGTCCGGGCCGCGCAGCGACTGCGCTACCAGGTGTTCGCCGGAGAGATGGGCGCCCGGCTCGACGGGCCGGAACCGGGGCTGGACGTGGACGCGTTCGACGCGTTCTGCGACCACCTCCTGATCCGGGAAGCCCTCACCGGCGAAGTAGTCGGTACCTACCGGCTGCTGCCGCCCGAGCGCGCCGCCGTCGCCGGCCGCCTGTACTCCGAGGGCGAGTTCGACCTGAGCCCGCTCGCCGACATCCGCTCCGGACTGGTCGAGGTCGGCCGCTCCTGCGTGCACCCCGCCCACCGCGACGGCGCCGTCATCGGCCTCATCTGGGCCGGCATAGCCCGTTACATGGTGGACCGCGGCCACGAGTGGCTGGCCGGCTGCTGCTCCGTCCCGCTCGCCGACGGCGGTGCCCTCGCGGCCGCCACCTGGGAGCGGGTGCGGGCCAAGCACCTGGCCCCGGAGGAACTGCGGGTACGACCGCTGCGCCGGTGGGTGCCCGAGGGGCCGGCCCCGGAGGGCCGTGCCGAACTGCCCGCGCTGCTCCGCGGCTACCTGCGCCTGGGCGCCTGGGTGTGCGGCGAGCCCGCGCACGACCCCGACTTCGGGGTCGCCGACATGTACGTCCTGCTGTCGATGCGCCGGGTCAACGCGCGCTATCTGCGGCACTTCCTCTCGCTCGTCCCGGCCTGATGAGCGTCTGGCTGCCCAGCGCGCCGTGCACCCCCGGCGCGTGCGTGGAGTCCGCGGGGTCCCTCACGGTCCTGCCCCGCGCCGTGCTGCGGTTCGCCGCGGTCGTGGCCCTGATGCTGGTCGCGATCGTGCTGCTCCCGGTCGGCGGGCGGATTCCCACCGAGTGGGTGCGGCGGTTCTCCCGGCTGGTCGTCCGGGCCGCCGGGGTCCGGGTCCGGACCACCGGCAGTGCCCCGGGCACCGGTGGGGTGCTCCTGGTCGCCAACCACATCTCCTGGATGGACATCCCGCTGCTCGCCGCCGTACGGCCCGCGCGGATGCTCGCCAAGAAGGAGATCCGCGAGTGGCCGGTGGCCGGCGCGCTGGTGGCCGGCGCCGGGGCGCTGTTCATCGACCGGGACCGGCTGCGCGCGCTGCCGGACACGGTCGGCCGGATCTCGGGCGCGCTGCGGGAGGGCGCCGCGGTGGTCGCCTTCCCGGAGGGCAGTACCTGGTGCGGCCGGGCCCAGGGCCGGTTCCGCCGGGCCGTGTTCCAGGCCGCCCTGGACGCCGGCGCGCCCGTGCAGCCGGTGCGGCTGCACTACCGGCTGGAAGCAGGCGAGGCCAGCACCGTGCCCGCCTATGTCGGCGAGGACACGCTGCTGGCCTCCCTGTGGCGAGTGGTGTCGACCCGCGGCCTGGTGGCCGAGGTGGACATACGGCCACTGATACCGGCCGGCCGCCACCCGGACCGTCGCACCCTCGCCCGCGCCGCCCAGCCGGTGACCCACGGGCCGGCCTGGACGCACGCGGCTCTGGTGAGTCCCGGCGAGGGCTCTCAGTGGTCGGTCTCCAAGTGGAGCTTGAGCAGGTCGACGCCGTAGTCGGCGCCGTTGGGCGTGCGGATGATGGTGTGGATGTGCTGCTGGGTCGGCGTGCCGCCCGGACCGCCCATGCCCCCGCCGCCGCCCGGCTGACCGGTGGGCATGCCACCGGTGGGCTGCCCGGTCATCTGACCAGTGGGCTGCCCCGAGGGCTGGCCGCCTCCGCCGGTCGTGGTGCCGTAGGCCAGCGGGGACTGGGCGTCGTACTCGATGAGGACGACCGGGCTGTGCACCCGGTAGTAGAAGGCCGAGGTGTCCTTGGTCCCGCCGAGCCAGTAGAAGTACGTCTGGTCCAGGTGCTCCTTCACCTCCTTCATCCTCACCCCGGCGTGGCCGTCGTCCAGGTAGCCGACGTAGACGCCGACCAGGTCGAGGAGTTTGTCCCGCTGGGCCGGGGTGAGTTCGGAGCCGGGCAGGCCCTGGTAGGCGAGCTTGAGGTTGTCGGCGCCCGCGCCCGCCTTCATGTCGGTGCCGGACTTGCCGACCTCGGCGTCGATCACCTTGGCGCGCTGGGCCGAGGAGAGGGAGCGGAGCAGGGCCAGACCGGCCTTGGTCTCCGGCTTGAACAGGGTGATCTTCTCGCCCTGGTAGGTGGCCGAGGTCGGCTCGGAACCCATGAAGGTCGGCGTCATGACGACCTGGTCGCCCAGGACGAAGTAGTTGATCGCCACGTGGTGGCCCTCGTACTGGAAACCCCACGGCTTGCTCGTCGACGGGGTGCCCATGAAGGTGAAGAAGTAGGCGCCCTCGGTGAGGGTCTCCCGGTTGCCGCCGTTGTAGTCGCCCAGGAACGCGTTCAGCTTCATGATGTTACGGGTCTGGGTGAGCCCCTTCGCGGAGAGCGCGGCGCCGAGCAGCGCATAGCCCAGCTCCCGCTTCGCGTCCGTGATGTCGCCCATCCGGACGCCCCTGCGCTCGTAGCCGTCGACATTGCTCCAGGCCAGCCACTCGTCGTCGGCCACGCCAAAGGTGCACGAGGTGCGCTCCTGCGTGCTGAGGCCGTCGAGGAAGGCCTGCGCGGCCTTGACGACCTTGTCCGTGGAGACGTCGGTGGAGTGGACCGAGTACAGGCCGTCGACGACCTTGCCGTCCGTGGTGAGGCCCACGAAGTCCTTGTACTTGACCTCGGACTGGCCGGGGCCCATGCCGCCGGGGCCGCCGGAGGGCATACCGCCACTGGGGGCGCCGGAGGCCGAACTCGACGTGCCGGACGAGCCGTTGGAGCAGCCGGTCATGGTCGCCAGCGCGGCGGCACCGCCGGCGAGCAGCGCCTTGTTCATGAACCAGCGGCGGGTGCGCTCGGCTTCGGGGGTGCGGGGGTGGTGTCCATGCATACGCCCAAACTCCAGGGGCAACCTGAAGCGTTCCTGAAGACCATCAGGGGAGGGACCGGGACAGATAGGGCCCCGTGACACTGCCCGCGGCCCGCGCGACCTCCGCCGGCGGGCCCGCCGCGACGACCCGGCCGCCCCGGTCCCCGCCGCCCGGACCCAGGTCGATCACCCAGTCCGCGCCCGCCACCACCGCCATGTCGTGTTCGACCACCACGACCGTGTGCCCGGCGTCCACCAGCCCGTGCAGCTGGCGCATCAGCACCTCGACGTCGGCCGGATGCAGTCCCGTCGTCGGCTCGTCCAGGAGGTAGAGGGTGTGGCCGCGCCGACCGCGCTGCAACTCACTGGCCAACTTGATCCGTTGGGCCTCGCCACCGGACAACTCCGTGGCGGGCTGGCCCAGTCGCAGATAGCCGAGCCCCACGTCGAGCAGGGTGCGCAGGCTGCGCGCCACGGCCGGGAGGTCCGCGAAGAACTCCGCCGCGCTCTCCACGGTCAGGTCCAGCACCTGGGCGATGTTCCGGCCCCGGTACGGCACTTCGAGCGTCCCGGGGTTGTAGCGGGCCCCGCCGCAGTCCGGGCAGGGCGCGTAGGTGCTGGGCAGGAACAACAGCTCCACACTGACGAAACCCTCGCCCTGACAGGTCTCGCAGCGCCCTCCGGCCACATTGAAGGAGAACCGTCCCGCGCCGTAACCACGCTCCCGCGCCAGGCCGGTGGCCGCGAACACCTTCCGTACGACGTCGAACAGGCCGGTGTACGTGGCCAGGTTGGAGCGCGGGGTGCGGCCGATCGGCTTCTGGTCGACGGAGACCAGCCGCCCGACCCCGTCCAGCTCCTCGGTGATCTCGCCGATCAGCGTCGACTTGCCCGAGCCGGAGACTCCGGTGACGGCGGTGAGGACACCGAGCGGGAACTCGGCGGTGACCGCGCGCAGGTTGTGCCGGGTGACCGGGCCGACCTTCAACCACCCGACGGCGGCGCGGAGCCGACGGGCCGGAGCGGGCTCCGCCGCGTACAGGTAGCGGGCGGTGGCGGACTCCTGGACCCCGGCCAGCTCCGCCACCGGCCCGCTGTGCAGCACCCGGCCGCCGTGCTCACCGGCGCCCGGACCCACGTCCACCAGCCAGTCGGCGCCGCGCACCACGTCCAGGTGGTGCTCCACCACGAACACCGAGTTCCCGGCCGCCTTCAGTCGCGCCAGCACCGTGAGCAGCGCCTCGGTGTCCGCCGGGTGCAGCCCGGCCGACGGCTCGTCCAGGACGTACACGACACCGAACAGCCCGGAGCGCAACTGCGTCGCCAGGCGCAGGCGTTGGAGCTCGCCCGCCGAGAGCGTGGGAGTCGCCCGGTCCAGGCTCAGGTAGCCGAGGCCGAGTTCGACGACCGGTGCGATGCGGGCGGTGAGATCGTCGGTGAGCACCCGCGCGGTCTCCGACGAGGGGCCGCCGCCGAGCAGCCCGGCCAGCTCGGTCAGCGGGAGCCCGGCCAGGTGCGCGATCGTACGGCCCGCGAAGGTCACGGCGAGAGCCTCCGGCCGCAGCCTCCTGCCGCCGCACACCGGACAGGGCGCGCTGGTCAGGAACCCCTCCGCCTTCGCCCGCAGCGCCGGGCTCCGGGAGTCCGAGAAGGTCTTCATGACGTACCGGTGGGCGCTCATGTAGGTGCCCTGGTACGGCCGTTGGATGCGGTCGGCGTCCCGGACCGGGTGCACGGTGACCACCGGCTGCTCGTCCGTGAAGAGGATCCACTCCCGTTCCCCGGCGGGCAGTTCACGCCAGGGCCGGTCCACGTCATGGCCGAGCGCGTCCAGGATGTCCCGCAGGTTCTTGCCCTGCCAGGCACCCGGCCACGCGGCGATCGCGCCGTCCCGGATCGACAGCGACGGGTCGGGGACCAGCGACTCCTCCGTCGCACGGTGGACCCGGCCCAGGCCGTGGCACTCCGGGCAGGCGCCCACCGCCGTGTTCGGGGAGAACGCGTCGGAGTCGAGCCGCTCCGCGCCCGGCGGATAGTCCCCGGCACGCGAGAAGAGCATGCGCAGGGAGTTGGAGAGATTGGTGATCGTGCCGACGGAGGAGCGGGAGGTCGGGGCCGAGCGGCGTTGCTGGAGCGAGATCGCCGGCGGCAGCCCGCTGATCCCACCGACCTTCGGCGCCCCGACCTGGTGGATCAGCCTGCGCGCGTACGGTGCGACCGACTCGAAGTAGCGCCGCTGTGCCTCGGCGTAGACCGTGCCGAACGCCAGGGACGACTTCCCCGAGCCGGACACACCGGTGAAGACGGCCAGCACGTCCCGCGGGATGTCCACATCGACGCCCTTGAGGTTGTGCTCACGGGCGCCACGGACGCGGACGTACGGATCGTGGGGGCTGGGCATCGGGGGAGGCTCCGTACGGACGACTCGCCGGGCAGGGACAAACCCCGCGAGTCTAGCCCGTGCGGTCCGTCAGGGCTGCGGAGGGTTGTTCCGGTTCCGCTCCTGGTCGAGGTAGTCGTCGGCCTTCTTCTGGCCCATGTCGACCTGGGACTGGTACTTGTTTCCGGTCCGCTGGTCGATCATGTCGCCGCCCCTGTCGACGCCCTGTTTGGCCTGGTCCTCGTGGCCCTTGAGCATCCCCTTGAGCTTGTCCAGCATGGACATGGCAGCCCTCCTCGCTGGTTGAGGCTTCCCCACCAGCGTCACCGGCCCCGGCCCGGTCCGCATCTCGGGCGGGCGTCCCCATGCGGGCCCGGCGCGCCTGTGCGAGGTTGGAAGACGCGGAATCCCGTCGATCACAGAGCCGACCGCAGAAAGGCCCGGGCCTCATGAGCACTCCCGGTTTCGGATTCGGACGCAGTCCCTTCGAAGACTTCGACGAGCTGATGTCCCGCTTCTTCGGCGGATCCGGACCGGGCACACCGGCCCGCCGCCCGCAGCGCGTCGACATCGGCAGCCTGCTGTCCGAGCGGGCGCGCGAGCTGGTGGCCGAGGCCCGCGACCTCGCCGCCGTCGAGGGCAGCGAGGAGCTGGACGCCCGCCACCTGCTGGCCGCGGCCACCACGCACGACTCCACCCGGCGGCTGCTCACCGAGGCGGGCGCGGACCCCGACCAGCTCCGCGAGCGGCTCACCGCCGGCCACGGCGGCGGTGAGAAGACGGAGCCCACCACCCTCACCCCGGCCGCCAAGCGCGCCCTGCTCGACGCCTACCAGATCTCCCGCGCCGAGGGCGCCTCCTACATCGGCCCCGAGCACCTGCTGCGGGCGCTCGCCGCGAACCCGGAGTCGACGGCCGGGCGGACCCTCGGCGAGAGCGGCTGGGAGCCGACCCGGATGCCGGTCGAGGGCGCGGCGGAGCGGAAGAAGCCCAGCACCACACCGACCGTCGACGAGTACGGCCGTGATCTCACCGAGGACGCCCGGGCCGGGCGCCTGGACCCGGTGATCGGGCGGGACGACGAGGTCGAGCAGACCATCGAGGTGCTCTCCCGGCGCAGCAAGAACAACCCCGTCCTGATCGGTGACCCCGGCGTCGGCAAGACCGCCATCGTCGAGGGCATCGCGCAGCGGATCGTCGCCGGGGACGTGCCCAAGACCCTGGAAGGCAAGCGACTGGTCTCCCTGGACCTGGCCGGGATGGTGGCCGGCACCAAGTACCGGGGCGAGTTCGAGGAGCGGCTGAAGAAACTCCTCGACGAGGTCCGTGAGCAGAGCGACGGACTGGTGCTGTTCCTGGACGAGTTGCACACCGTCGTCGGCGCCGGCGGAGGCGGCGACGGATCCCTGGACGCGGGCAACATCCTCAAACCCGCCCTCGCCCGCGGCGAGTTGCACCTGATCGGCGCGACCACCATCGACGAGTACCGCAAGCACATCGAGAAGGACGCGGCCCTGGAACGCCGGTTCGCACCCATCCTGGTCGGTGAGCCCACGGTCGACGACACCATCGAGATCCTGCGTGGCCTGCGCGACCGTTACGAGGCCCACCACCAGGTCCGTATCACCGACGAGGCGGTCGTCGCGGCGGCCGAGCTCTCCGACCGGTACATCACCTCCCGCTTCCTGCCCGACAAGGCGATCGACCTGATGGACCAGGCCGCCGCCCGGGTCCGGCTGCGCTCGAAGACCCCGCCCACCGACACCCGGGACATCGAGGACCGGATCGCCGCCCTGAACCGGGAGAAGGATCAGGCCGTCGCCGACGAGGAGTACGAGCGCGCCAAGGAACTCCGCGACCGGATCCGGGAGACCGAGGCCGAGCTGGAACAGGCGGGCACGGCCGAGGAGCACGCGCCCAAGGTCACCGCCGAGGACATCGCCGAGGTCGTCTCCCGCACCACCGGCATCCCGGTCGCCCAGCTCACCGAGGAGGAGCGGGAGCGGCTGATGAAGCTGGAGGAGCATTTGCACGAGCGGGTCGTCGGCCAGGACGAGGCGATCACCGCCGTCGCCCGCGCGGTCCGCCGCGCCCGGGCCGGCATGAGCGACCCCAACCGCCCCGTCGGCAGCTTCCTGTTCCTCGGCCCGACCGGCGTCGGCAAGACCGAACTGGCCCGCGCCCTGGCCGCCGCCCTCTTCGGCGACGAGACCCGCATGATCCGTCTCGACATGAGCGAGTTCCAGGAGCGCCACACGGTCTCCCGCCTGGTCGGCGCCCCGCCCGGATACGTCGGCCACGAGGAGGCCGGTCAGCTCACGGAGGCGGTGCGCAGGCAGCCGTACGCCGTGCTGCTCCTCGACGAGGTGGAGAAGGCGCACCCGGACGTCTTCAACACCCTGCTCCAGCTGCTGGACGACGGCCGGCTCACCGACGCCCAGGGCCGCACCGTCGACTTCAAGAACACCGTCGTCATCATGACGTCGAACATCGGTGCCGACCGCATCCTGGCCGCCGGCACCGAGGATTACGCCAAGGTCCGCGAGGCGGTCATGCCGGCTCTCCAGCAGCACTTCCGGCCGGAGTTCCTCAACCGCATCGACGAGATCATCGTCTTCCGCGGCCTGGACCGCACCCAACTGCGCGAGATCGTCGACCTGTTGCTGGAGCACACCCGGCGCCGCCTGCACGCCCAGGAGGTCGGCCTCGAAGTCACCGACGAGGCCGCGGGGTTGCTCGCCGACCTCGGTCACGAACCCGACTTCGGCGCCCGCCCGCTGCGCCGCACCATCCAGCGCGAGGTCGACGACCGCCTCGCCGACCTGCTGCTCTCCGGCCAGCTCACGGCGGGCGACCGGGCGGTGGTGGACGCGGCCGACGGACAGATCGTCATCCGCTCCGACAAACCGGCCTCGGTCTGATCAGGCGCTCACGATGCCGGCCAGCCGCCGGTAGGAGTCCAGCAGCGCCGGGCGGTCGTAGCTGCTGGTGGTGACCAGCACCTCGTCGGCGGCCGTCTCCTTCAGAACCGACTCCAGCTCGTCCGAGACCTGCTCCTCGGTACCGGCGAGGTGCCCGGCGAGTCCGGACTCGTAGAAGCCGCGTTCCTTCACGGTCATCGTGAGGGTCTCCACCGCCTCGGCCGGGGGCAGCGGCGGGAAACTGCCGTGGGTGCGGGAGTACGCCATCGACCAGGCTTCGGGGACGAGCAGCCGGCGGGCCGCCTCGGGGGTGCCGGCGACGGCGACGGTCCCGGAGATCACGACATAGGGCTCGGCCGCCCAGGGGGAGGGGCGGAAGCGGTCGCGGTAGTGGTCGATGCCGCGTCGCATCCTCTCCCGGTCGCGCAGATCGCCGATGACCATCGGCAGCCCCGCGCGGGCCGCGATGTCGGCGCCCTCGCCCATCGCCAGCACGAACGGCGGCACCCGCAGCCCCTCGGCGGGGCGGGCCCGCACCCCGGTCGGCGAGGTGCCCTCGAACCAGCCGAGCAGCTCGCCGAGTTGCGCCGCGAAGTCCTCGGCGTCGTCCTTGTCGCGCCCCAGCGCCTTGCGGACCCCGCCGGTGAAACCCACCGACCGGCCGAGCCCCATGTCGATCCGCCCGGGGAACAGCGACTCCAGAACCCCGAACTGCTCGGCCACGACCAGGGGTTGGTGGTTCGGCAGCATGACACCACCGGTGCCCACCCGGATGGTGCCGGTGGCGGCGGCGACGGCCGCGGCCAGCACGGTCGGCGCCGAACCGGCGACCCCCGGCACCCCGTGATGCTCCGACACCCAGAACCGGTGGTAACCGAGCGCCTCCACCTCGCGCGCCAGCGCCACGGTGTCCCGCAGCGCCGCACCGGGGGTGTGTCCCTCCCGGGTGCGCGAGCGGTCGAGGACGGAGAACCGGGTCCGGGCGATCAGCGCGTTCACAGAGGGTTCAACACCGGAGCGGTCCCAGGATTCCCGCCGCCGGTCAGTCCCCGGGGCGCAGCAGACCGCGCTCGTAGGCCCTGACCAGGTGCTGCGGAACCAGGTGGCGGACACCGCCGACGGTCACCGGGACGAGCGCCGGGGTGCTCGCCTTCCACTGGGCACGGCGGTGACGGGTGTTGCTGCGCGACATC
Organism: Streptomyces sp. NPDC051105; assembly: GCF_040682795.1. Lineage (NCBI taxonomy): Bacteria > Bacillati > Actinomycetota > Actinomycetes > Kitasatosporales > Streptomycetaceae > Streptomyces > Streptomyces sp. NPDC051105. The sequence continues at coordinate 240,481 of NZ_JBFBBR010000002.1, forward strand.
TTCCGTTTGGGTACGGCCATGGTGATCCTCCTCGGTGCTGCTGTGACGGTGCCGGGCGGCACCGAGGAGGCTATATGAAAATGGATCCCATGAGCAATTGGCCATCGGGTGCCCGGGACCGATGCCGGTGTCCGACTAGGGTTGCCGCGTGACCGACAGCAGCAAGCGTCCGATCGCCGTGTTCGACATCGACGGCACCCTCGCCGACACCGCGCACCGGCAGCGGTTCCTGGAGCGCAGGCCCCGGGACTGGGACGCGTTCTTCGCGGCAGCGCCGCACGATCCGCCGATCGCCGAGGGAATCGCACTGGCCGTGGCGAGCGCGCGGGAGTGCGAGATCGTCTATCTCACCGGGCGGCCCGACCGCTGCCGGCGCGACACCCTGGACTGGCTCGCCGCCCATGGGCTGCCCGAGGGCCGGGTGCACATGCGGCGCAACGCCGATCGCAGGCCCGCCCGGCACACCAAGCTGGAGATCCTGCGCCGCCTCTCCGAACGGCGTGAGGTCCGCGTCCTGGTCGACGACGACGAGCTGGTGTGCGACGACGCCGAACGGGCCGGGTTCACCGTGGTGCGGGCCCGCTGGGCCGATCGCTCGGCCGCGCTGGAGCAGGCTCAGGAGGGGGAGGGCCGGACCTGAGCCCGCCCGGCACGGGTCCCGCGGTCGTCAGCCCTCGTCGTCGATGCGGAAGCCCACCTTCAGGCCCAGCTGGTAGTGCTCGATCTGCCCGTTCTCGATCTGGCCCCTGACCTGCGTCACCTCGAACCAGTCCAGGTTGCGCAGGGTCTGGTTGGCGCGTGCGACACCGTTGCGGATGGCCTGGTCGATGCCCTCGTGCGAGGTGCCGACGATCTCGGTGACCCGGTAGGTGTGGTTCGGCATCGGGATGCTCCTCTCGTCGTCACTCCAAGGTGCCGCATCCGGGAGCGGAGCGCGAGGCGTCGGTGATCGTGATCCCGGTGGCCGGTGGCCGGTGGCCGGTGGCCGGTGGCCGGTGGCCGGTGGCCGGTGGCCCTGGGCCGGTAGCCGGTCAGCCGGTCAGCCGGTCCTGGTGGCGAAGGGGCCGCCGGGGCCGAACGCGAGCCGCCCGAAGTTCTCGGCGATGCGTCGGTGCCCCGCCGGATCGGGGTGGACCTCGTCGGGCAGCGGGAACTCCGCGTAGTCCCGCTCGCCGTACAGGTCGCGGCCGTCGAGGTAGTGCAGGTTCGGGTCGTCGGCCGCACGCTGTTCGACGATCCGGGTGAGTTGGGCACGGATGACGTCCTTGATGCCGGCGGGGAGACCGGTGAACCGGGCGGTGCCGGCCGGCCCCTCCGTCAGCTCGGCGGACTGGGTGAACATGTCGGTGATGGTGTGCACGTTGCCGCCGGCCACCGTGGCCTGGGCCGTGAGGCGGCCGTCCACCAGCAGGTCGTACACGCCGTCCGCCGGGGCCGGGAACCCGCGGTACACCCGTTTGGTGGGCCGCGTGTCCAGTTCGACGGTGGTGGCCCGGGTGCGGAAGACCAGCCGCACGCCGGAGGGCTGGGCCTCGGCCAGGGCCAGTTGGTCGTCGGGGATCTGCCGGCGCGCCCGGGCGGGCAGCCGATGCGGCAGCAGACCGTGCGTGGTCGCTTCCACGTCGAGGAAGCCGCGCAGGATGTCCATCGTCACAGGTGTGGTGATCCAGTCGGGTTCGGTGCTCATCGCCTCAGCCTGTTGATCGATATGCCCGGATGGTTCGGAGGAGGGGGCGGTGCGGGACGCATCGCACCGCCGCCGGTCAGGACGTGGCCCGGTTCCGCAGCAGAGCGTCGAGGGAGTCCACCATCCAGGCCCACGACTCCCGTGCGTCGGGGGCGCTGTGCTCGAAACCCCCGGCGAGCTCCAGGCTGACGTAACCGTGGAAGACGCTGCCCAGCATCCGGACCGCGTGCGTCTGGTCCGGCTCCGGCAGGTCGTAGCCGCGCAGGATCGCCCGCGTCATCTGGGCGTGCCGGACCCCGGCACTGGCGGCCGCGGTCTCGGGATCGAGCCGGAGCCGGGCGGCGGCGTACCGGCCGGGGTGCTCCTGGGCGTAGTCGTGGTAGGCGTCCGCGAAGGCGGCCAGGGCGTCCTTGCCGGCCCGCCCGGCCAGGGCGTCGGCGACCCGGTCGGCGAGTTCCTCCAGGGCGAACAGGGCGATCCTGGTCCTGAGTTCCTGGGAGTTCTTCAGATGCGAGTACAGGCTCGCGACCTTGACGTCGAACCGCCGGGCGAGTGCCGAGACGGTCACCTGGTCGAAGCCGACCTCGTCGGCCAGCTCCGCCCCCGCGACGGTCAGTCGCTCCGGGGTCAGCCCTGCTCTAGCCATAGCCTTCCTCCTGTCTGGCGATAACGATAATGCATTTGCCTAAAGGGTTTAGGCAAATTAGCCTACGGCGCATGAGACCCCTGAACGAGCGGGAGATCCGCGCCGCCTTCGTGAACTGCACCAAGGGCGAGGCCAAGCGCCTGTCCGTCCCCCATGACCTGGCCGACCGGCCGTGGGACGACCTGGACTTCCTTGGCTGGCGGGACCCCCAGGCGCCCGACCGGGCCTACCTCGCCGTCGAGCTGGATGGCCGCCCGGTGGCACTCGCCCTGCGCTCCTCGACCGCCACGTCCTGGCAGACGCGGCGCAGCATGTGCTCGCTGTGCCTGACCACCCACACCGGAGGCGTCTCGCTGATGGTCGCCGCGAAGGCCGGCAAGGCCGGGCAGCAGGGAAATTCCGTCGGCGTCTACCTATGCAGCGACCTCGCCTGCCCGCTGTACGTGCGGGGCAGGAAGGACGCGGGCATCGGTGCGCGCCTGCCCGAGTCGCTCACCTTGGAGGAGAAGATCCAGCGGACCGTCGGGAACCTCGCGGCGTTCATCGCCAGGGTCACCGCCTGAGCCCTCATTGGCTTGCGGCCCTTGACCCTGCGCATTGGTCCATACCAAAATCCCGTACACCCGTACGAGCACCCGTGCTCGTTCCCCCACGTCGGGCCTTCTCCCCTGTCCGCCAGACAGAACAGGAACCCCCTCGTGAGACGTCGTCGCCCGCTCGCCCTCGTCTGTGTGTCCGCCGCGCTGCTCAGCGCCTGTGGCGTCCTGCCGGGCGGATCGGGCGGGCGCCACACCGTCACCGTGTGGCTGATGCAGAACAGCGCGTCACAGGAGTTCCTGCACCGCTTCACCGCTGACTTCGAGCGCACCCACAAGGACATCCGCCTCGACATCCGTATCCAGCAGTGGACCGGGATCGTGGACAAGGTGCAGACGGCGCTCAAGTCCGACTCCGCGGACGCCCCCGACGTCATCGAGGTCGGCAACACGCAGGTCCCGCAGTACGTCGAAGGCGGACGGCTCACCGACCTCACCCTGGAGTCGATGCGGGACTGGGGCAAGGAGCACTGGCTGCCCGGCCTCGCCGAACCCGGCCGGGACGAATCGCGTCAGTACGGCATCCCCTGGTACGCGGCCAACCGTGTCGTCATCTACCGCAAGGACCTCTTCGAGAAGGCCGGTATCACCTCCCCACCGAAGAGCCGCGACGAGTGGCTGGCCGACACCGAGAAGCTCGACTCGGGCGGGAACCAGGGAATCTACCTCGCCGGACAGGACTGGTACACGCTCTCCGGGTTCGTCTGGGACGAGGGCGGTGAGCTCGCCGAGCAGACGGACGCCGGCTGGAAAGGCACCCTGGACAGCCCGGCCGCACTGCGCGGGATGGACTTCTACCGGCGGCTCCAGGCCCTCGGCAAGGGGCCCGTGGACGCCGACGAGGAACACCCGCCCCAGGCGCAGGTGTTCGCGGGCGGTCAGGTCGCACAGCTCGTCGCGGTGCCCGGCCTCGCCCAGTCCATCGTGCAGGAGAACCCCGAACTCAAGGAAAAGATCGGCTACTTCCCGGTGCCGGGCCGCACGGGCGACCACCCCGGAGCCGTCTTCACCGGCGGCTCCGATCTCGTCGTACCGCAGAACACCGACCGGCCCTACGACGCGACCGCCGTCGTCGGCGCCCTCGCCGGAGCCAAGTGGGACATCGAACTGGCCCGCACGATGAACTACGTGCCCAACAAGACCACGCTGGCGGGCGCGGTCGCCGGGTCGGAGGGGGTCGCCGCCATGGCGGCGGGAGCCGCGCAGGGGCGGGCGACCCCCCACACCCCGGACTGGCCGGCGGTCGAGGCCGACAACCCGATCAAGGGCTACATGTCCAAAGTGCTCAGCGGGGCGGACCCCGCGACCGAGGCCCGCCGCGCCTCCCGGCGGATCACCGAACTGCTCGCGCCGGACTTCGGGTGAGTCGGCGCGCGACGCCGAGGGAGCGCGCGAAGCGTCCCCGCGAGTGACGGCGGGGGCCGCACGATCTTCCCATCCGGCCTGCGCTCGAAGCGGGGAACACGGTGTTCAGCGAGTGGCCGCTGGGTGCCGACCTCACGCAGGCCGAGGAGGTGGCCGACCTCGCGCAGCGCAGGGGGGCGCCGGATCGCCTGCGGTTCCTCCAAGGTCTTCGACGGCTGGGCGCGTAGGAACTCGCGCCAACTCCTGCTGCGGGGAGACCGACCAGGTCGCGGGCATCGGGCGCCGGCGGTATGTGCGCGCCGGCACCCGATGCTGACCGGGGTTCACCACCCGGGCGGTCTCGGGCACTGTCGCCGAGGGGTGATCACGGTGACGACAAGCCTCGGTAGGTGACCACTGTCGTCGGCAGTCACGGCCACCGAGGTCACCGGGATCACCCGGCCGTGCTCAGCGACAGCGCGAAGCGGCCCGCCTCGTCCGTCCACCAGTGGGTCAACTCGAAGCCAGTCGCGGCCAATTCACTGCGCACGCCCTCTTGGCGGAACTTCGCCGAGATCTCGGTGCACAGTTCCTCGCCCTCGGTGAATTCGACCGCGAGGTCGAGCGCGGGGATCTTCACCGTCTGGTCGGTCAGCGACCGCAGTCGCATCTCGATCCACTCGTGCTCGTCGTCCCAGAGGGCGACATGGGCGAACGCGTCGGGGTCGAAGTCGGCGCCCAGCTCCCGGTCGACGACGGCCAGGACGTTCTTGTTGAACTCGGCCGTCACCCCCGCCGCGTCGTCGTACGCCCGGACCAGAACGTCCTTGTCCTTGACCAGGTCGGTGCCGAGGAGCAGCGCGTCACCGGGTGCCAGCAGCCCCCGCACCGAGGCGAGGAACCGGGCCCGCTCGGCGGGCAGCAGATTGCCGATCGTGCCGCCGAGGAACGCCAGCAGCCGCGGCCCCGGGGTCTCGGGCAGGCTCATCCGGCCGGTGAAGTCGGCGATCAGGGCGTGCACGGACAGTGCCGGCCGCTCCTCGATGAGCGCCTGCCCGGCCTGCGTCAGCGCGCTCTCGCTGACGTCGACCGGGACGTACACCTCGAGAGAGGTGAGCGCGTCGATCAGCAGGCGGGTCTTCTCGGAGGAGCCGGAGCCCAGCTCCACCAGGGTGCGGGCACCGCTCGCGGCGGCGATCTCGCCGGACCGGGCGAGCAGGATCTCCCGCTCGGCCCGGGTCGGGTAGTACTCGGGCAGCTCGGTGATCTGCTCGAAGAGTTCACTGCCCCGGGCGTCGTAGAACCACTTGGGGGGCAGTGTCTTGGGGGTGGTGGTGAGGCCGTTCAGGACATCGGCGCGCAGCGCGGCGTCCGTCGCGTCCTCGGGAAGGGTGCGGGTGACACGGAGGGGACTCACGTACAGGGCTCCTTCGGGGATGCGGGTGCCCCCGCTCGAACGGAGTCGAGAGTGGGGGAGGATGCCGGGGCCTCGACCGGGTTCTCGACCGGGTCGTCCTGGGTCCGGGCGTCCTGGGCGATGCCGTCCTCGACCGGCGTCCCGATCGGCTTCCCGACCGGGGTGAGGGTGACGCCCCGGCGGCTCGCGATGAGCAGCGTGCGGTCGGGGACCTCCCGCCAGCGCGGGTCGTCGTCGTACGGCTCGGAGGCGACGACGGTGTGGTGGCCGGGTTCCGAGAGGTAGCAGAGGCTGTCGCCCCAGGCGGTGGCGGCGATGGTCTCGCCGTCGGTGAGCAGGAGGTTCAGCCGCGCGGTCGGGGCCGCCTCGGCGACCTGGAGAACCGTTTCGGCAAGGGCTGGGCCCGGCGCTGTGCCGGACCGCAGCCGGTGCAGGGCCAGTGCCCAGACGAACGCCGAGTCGGTGCGTGCCTCCATCGACAGCAGGTCGACCGGGGGCAGCAGCGGGGCGAGGGACGCCACGGCCTGCGGCCAGCCGGGGATCGCCCCGTTGTGGCTGAACAGCCAGCGGCCCGCGGCGAACGGCGCCGCCGCGGCCTCCGCGTCCGCGCCCGCCAGGGTCGCGTCCCGTACGGCGGCCAGCAGTGCGCCGGCGCGCACCACCCGGGCCAGGTCGGCGAAGGACTGGTCGGCCCAGATCGGCCCGGCCCGCCGGTAGCGGGCCGGCTGCGGATCCTCGGAGGCGTACCAGCCCACGCCGAAACCGTCGGCGTTGACCGTCCCGTACCGCTGGCGCCGAGGCGCCCATGACTGGCGGTACAGGGAGTGCCCGGGCTCCACGAGCAGCCGGCCCAGCGGCTCCTCGGGGCCCAGATACGCCAGATGGCGGCACATCAGACGGTCTCCGCGGTACGGGCGGTGCGGAAGCCGGAGAAGATCTGCCGTCGGATCGGGTAGTCCCAGTTGCGGAACGTCCCCCGGCAGGCCACCGGGTCGACGGCGAACGAGCCGCCGCGCAGCACCTTGTAGTCGGGGCCGAAGAACACCTCCGAGTACTCCTTGTACGGGAAGGCGCTGAAGCCTGGGTAGGGGAGGAAGTCGCTGGACGTCCACTCCCAGACGTCACCGATCAACTGCCGTACGCCCAGCGGCGACTCGCCCTCCGGATAGCTGCCCGCCGGGGCGGGGCGCAGATGCCGCTGGCCGAGGTTGGCGTGTGCCGGTGCCGGTTCGGCGTCGCCCCACGGGTAGCGCCGGGACCGGTTCTCGCCGGGGTGGTGCCGGGCGGCCTTCTCCCACTCGGCCTCGGTGGGCAGCCGGCGGCCGGCCCAGCGGGCGTAGGCGTCCGCCTCGTACCAACTCACGTGCAGCACCGGCTCCTCGGGCGGCACGACCTCGGTGACCCCGAACCGGCGGCGCAGCCACTGGCCGCCCTCACGGTGCCAGAAGTGCGGGGCGACGATCGAGTGCTGCCGGATGTGCGCCCAGCCCTCGGGCGTCCACCAGCGCTCGTTCTCGTAGCCGCCGTCCTCGATGAAGGCCAGGTACCGGCCGTTGGTCACCGGAGTGGTGTCGATCCAGTAAGGCGCCACCTCCCGCCGGTGCGCGGGGCGTTCGTTGTCCAGCGCCCACGGCTCGGTGGAGGTGCCCATCGTGAACGGGCCGCCGGGGACCAGGACTTCGGCCGGTCCGGTGAACGGCGGCGCCGGGTCCGGGTCCGGGGCGGTGAGCGCCTGGGGGCCCTTGCGGAGCTGATGGGTGATCAACATCGTCTCGTCGTGCTGCTGTTCGTGCTGGGCGATCATCCCGAAAGCGAACCCGGCCTCGGTGAGCCTGGTGCCGCCGCTGAACGCGGAGCCCTCCAGCAGGTCCAGGGCCCGCCCGCGTACTTCCGCCGCATAGCGCCGGGCCTCGGCGGGCGGCAGCAGCGGCAGTGTGGGCCGTTCGGAACGCGGGTGCTCGAAGGCGTCGTAGAGGCTGTCGATCTCGGGGCGCATAGCCTCCCGGCCGCCGACGTTGCGCAGCAGCCAGAGTTCCTCCTGGTTGCCGATGTGCGCCAGGTCCCAGACCAGCGGGGACATCAGCGGGGAGTGCTGGGCGGTGAGGTCGGGTTCCTCCACGCAGCTGGTCAGGAGCGTGGTGCGGTCCCGGGCCGTGATCAGGGACTTCAGGGCCCGGTCCCGCAGGGTCTCGATGTCGATGTCGGTCTCGGGGGCGGTCATGCGGGGATGTCCTTCCCGTGGGCGCGGCCCGATGTGCCGCGCAGGGGGTCCAGCAGGTCGTCGGCCGGGCAGCGGCCCTGGAGGACGTACCGGTCGTGGTACGCCGCCACGGCGGCCACGACCTCGGGGGTCGCGCCCAGCCGGGGCAGGGCCTCCAGTGCAGCCGCGAAGCAGGCGACGGCGGCCTCGTGCAGCTCCGGATCGCCGAGTCCGGTCCGGGCCGCGTCGATCCACAGCGGATTGTGCGGGGCCGACCGTGGCCGCGCACGCTCGGTCAGCGGTTTCACCGTCCGGTACGCGGTCTCGGCGGCCTCCGGGTCGTCGAACAGCGCCGTCGTCACCGCCAGCGGCACGATCCAGCCGTCGTCGCCGGGCTGCGCGTCGATCATCCGCAGCTCCAGATGACCGCGCGGCCGGACCGGCGGGAACAGCGTGGTGAGGTGGTAGGCGAGATCGGCCCTGGTGGGCGACCCCGACCGGGTCCACTCCCGGAAGGTGAGCCCTTCGGGCACCTCCCAGGGGCCGCTGTCCCGCCGTACGCACATCACCGGAGCGTCCAGCACGTGCCGGGCCCAGGACGTGCGCGGGTCGCCGGCCAGCGGGGGCGCTCCCGCGCGGCCCGCGCCGATCTCCATCCACAGCAGCTGCCGGGTGGAGACCCAGCCGGTGGGCCGGCCTGCCACCAGGGGGGAGTTCGCGAAGGCGGCCACCAGGACCGGGCCCAGCTGATGGGCCAGCCACCAGCGGCGCGTGTGCCCCAGCGGGCCGGGCTCCTCCTGGCCGGCGTCCAGGCAGACCTGTACGGAGGCCGAGGCGCACATCATGTGCCGGCCGGCCGGTCCGGTCCGGTCCAGGCACGCCTCCATCGCGTCGTAGCGCGGCTCACGCAGGAAGCGGCGGGGCGGGTGCCAGGGATCGTGGCCGGCGCCGACGAGACCGAGGCCGAGATCGGCCAGGACCGCCCGTACGGCGTCCAGGTCGGCGGACACGGTGCCGACGCACTCCATCAGGGAGGCGGCGGGCGGCGAGCTCAGCTCCAGCTGACCGCCGGGTTCGACGGTGAGCGCCGACCCCAGGGGCACCGTGCGCAGTGCGGCGTAGGCCGCTTCGAGTCGTTCGGGTGTCACGGGGAGCTGCGGTCGCCGCAGCTCGTGGACCAGCCATTCCACTTCGACCCCGACCGTGCAAGGTGGGCCGGTCTTGAAGCAGATGCCCTTGACCAGGGCCTCCACCTCGGCTTCGGTGACGGCGGTGCGGTCGTCCGAGAAGTCGGTCTTCACCGAGCCGTCGGTACAGTCGCCGCCGTCGGATATCGAGTCGGACATGTAGGGATCCTCCTGAGATTCCACCATGCCGCCGGCCCGGCCGTGGATGGGTCCGGAACGGCTTCGTCCGTCCTACCCAAGACCTTCGCGCCGATTCACACAAGGGCACCTATCGGGACGTTCTAGATCGGTAACCTGTGCTTCTTTGCACGTTTCGGAACTGTTTCGGGCGCGGGAAACTCCGTTGCGCCGCCTCACCAGCATCGCCCAGGATGCGTGTATGAGCACGACGGGGGAGACCGCGCGGGCCGCGGTCATGGCGTCCACGGGGGTGGCGCCATGAGCGCACGCCTGCGCGGGATCGCCCAGGAGACCGAACGGATCGTGGCGGCGGGGGCCTACCGGACCGCCGACGGCCGGGAGGTCCTCCTGGCCGCGGACATCGCGGCCGCACAGGCCGGGACACGGATCCACGGCCCGGAACCGGTGCCGGTTCCGGCGACCGCCTCGGTGCGGACGACCGTCGAGGTCACCGGCGAGAGCAGCCTGGAGGCCGCCGGCCGGCTGGCCGCCGCCCCGGTCGCGGTCCTGAACTTCGCCTCGGCCCGCAACCCGGGCGGCGGCTATCTGAACGGCGCCCAGGCGCAGGAGGAGGCCCTGTGCCGCGCCTCCGCGCTCTACGCCTGCCAGTTGCACGCCCGCGCCTTCTACGACCACCACCGCAGCGCCCGGGACCCGTTCTACTCGGACCGGGTGATCCACTCCCCGGCCGTCCCGGTCTTCCGCGACGACCGCGGACGCCTCCTCGCGGAGCCCTCTCGGGCGGGCTTCCTCACGTCCGCCGCGCCCAACGCGGGCGTGATCCGCCGTACGGCACCGGAACGCACCGGTGAGCTGCCGGGCGCTCTCGCCGGACGGGCCGAGCGGGTCCTGGAGGTGGCCGCCGCGTACGGCTACCGGCGGCTGGTCCTGGGGGCCTGGGGCTGCGGGGTCTTCCAGAACGACCCGCGGCAGGTCGCCGGGGCCTTCCGGGGGCTGCTGGGCCCCGGCGGACGGTTCGCGCGGACCTTCGAGCACGTGGTGTTCGGGGTCCTGGACCGTACGCCGGGATCGGCGGTCCGGGGTGCTTTCGCCGAGGCTTTCCGGACCGCTGAGGTCTAAGCGGATCTGGTGAAGCCGGCTGCGGGCCCGCGCCCCGTAAGGGGCGCTGGGGGTACCCCCGGCCGAAGGCTGGCGGAGGAACTGCGCGACCAGCCCCCACCGGCCCGCGGTGAACGAACCGCGCAACCAGCGGAGCGCCCGGTTCACTTCCAGCCGTAGCGCTCGTGCAGCCGGTGGCGTACGAGGTTGAAGCGGCCCCGGTCCAGCGCGCACGCCTCCCGGCGCATGCCGTCCTCGTGCAGCCGCAGCACGCGGTCCACGGCCACCCAGGAGTCGCGCCCCGACCGGTCCCAGGGGCCGCTGCCGATCGCCACCCACTCGCGGTCGTTGTCGTGCCGCTTGCTCGACAGCTGTACGGCGAGCAGGGTGCCGGCCGCCTCCCGGGCGACGACCAGCACCGGCCGGTCCTTGCCTCGTCCGTCGTTCTCCTCGAAGGGCACCCAGGTCCAGACGATCTCCCCGGGATCCGGGTCGCCGTCGTGGGCGGGGGAGTATTCGGTGCGCACCGGGCCGACCTTGTGCGGGTCGGCCTCGGTGGTCGCGGTGGGGCCGTAACGGCCGGGGATGTTCTCGTCGTCGGTAAGCGCAGTCACGAGGGCACCCTAAGGGGCCTCAGCCTGCGAGAACAGGCGGGGTCCCGGTACGGCGCAGTTCGGCCTCGACCAACTCGGCGGTGACGTCGGCGCGTTCGATGTGCGGAAGGTGGCCGGCGCCCGGGATCGGCTCGAACCGGCCCTGGGGGAAGGCCTTCGCGTAGGCGGCTCCGTAGGCGGGGGTGACGACACGGTCGCTCTCGCCCCAGATCACCAGCACCGGCTGCGCCACCCGCCCCAGCCGGGGCAGCAGCTTCGGGCTGGTCATCCGGCCGCCGTCGGTGAGCAGCCGCATGGTCGCCATGTTGGCCTGGCGGCGGGCGAGTTCGGCGGCGGGAAGGGTGGCCGGGTCGACGTAGAAGCGGTCCGGGTCGTGCCAGGAGTGCTCGGCCTGGGCGCGCGGATCCAGCGCGAAGAAGTCGGTGACCTGCTCGCCCTCGATGTCCGCGCCGACCGCGTTGACCAGGACCAGGCCGGTGATCCGCCCGGCCGTGTCGCGTATCGCCATCTCGGCGGCGAGCTGGCCGCCCAGCGAGGAGCCGACCACCAGGACGTCGCTCAACTCCCTGTCCTGGAGCAGGTGCAGATAGGCGATGGCGAGGTCGTCGACGCTCGTGAACCAGTCGGGGCGGGGGGTTCCGTCCCAGCCGGGGTGGACCGGCGTGAGGACACGGCCCGACCCGGCGAGGCGGGCGGCGAGACCGGCGACGGTGGCGGGGCCGCCGCCTCCGTGCAGGACGAGCACCGGACGGCCGGAGCCGGCCTCGGTCAGGGAGATGGGCAGGTCGGGATACACCTGGGCGGTGCGGTTCGTCGTCATGCCGAGGACTCTAACTAAACATCCTTATATAAACAAGCTTATTCATCGGGTAGACTTGGCCCATGCACGATGACCTGCAAGTTCTCGGAAGAGCGGTGAAACAGGCCCAGTACCGGCAGCACCGGGCCCTGGACAGCGCGCTCTCGGCCGTCGGCACCACCCTCGCGCAGTGGGACGCGCTGCGCGCCATCGACCGGACGCCGGGCGCCTCGGCGCGCGAGCTGGCCGCCGCCACCTTCCAGAGCGAGCAGGCCTTCGGCACACTGGTGGGCCGCCTGGCCGCGCAGGGCCTGGTGGAACGGCGGCCGGGCCACGGGCGGCGCCTCCAGCACCATCTGACCCCGGACGGCGAGCGGATGCTGGCGGCCGGGCACGGGGTGGCCGGCGAGGTACTGGCCGGATGCTTCGCCGGGCTGACGGCGGCGGAACGGACCACCCTGCTGGAGCTGTTGCGGCGGCTCAACGAGCCGGAGTGAACACGGAGGTGCCCCCGGTCCGGCCGGGGGCACCCGTCTTCCGCCATCGGTCACTCGGCGGTCTTCCGTTCTCGGCTACTCGCCGTCCTGCTCCACCGGCACCTTCTGGGTCTTCGGGGCCGTGACCCCGTTGAGAATCGGCGAAGTCTCGTTCGAGGCCTGACCGTTCTGGTTCATCGACGCCAGCAGCTGGCGGGCCAGCCCCAGTCCGGTACCGCCCATCGTGAGCGCCTTGGCGAACATCTCGCCCATCCCCTCGGCACCGTTGAGCAGCACCATGTTGTCGACGTTGCCGAACGCCGAAGCACCCGCCTTGACGATCTCCGGCCAGTTCTCGGCGAGTTGCTGGGCGACGACCGCCTCTTGGTTCTCGGCCAGGGCGGCGGCACGGGCCTTGATGGCCTCCGCCTCCGCGAGACCCTTGGCCTTGGCCGCTTCGGCCTCCGCCAGACCCTTGGCCTGCGCGGCGGCCGCCTCGGCCTCACCGGTGGCGCGGGTCGCCGCGGCGCTCGCCGTACCCCGGGCCTTGGTGGCCTCGGCCTCGGCGCCCGCGGCCGCCTTGACCCGGGTCGCCTCGGCCGCCGCCGCCAGCTCCGTCTCCTTCGCCTTGGCCTGGGCCGCCGAGATACGCGCGTCACGCTCGGCCTCGGCCAGCGTGCGCTTCTCGTAGGCCTTGGCGTCGGCCGGCTTGCGGACGTCCGCCTGGAGCTGCTGCTCGCGCCGGTGCGCCTCCAGCTCGGCGACCCGCGTCTCCTGGACGACGACCTCCTGCCGGGCGGCCGCGTCGGCGAGCGGACCGGCCTGGCGGGACTGGGCCGCCGCCTTGTCGCGCTCGGCCTGGTAGCCGGCCTGGAGGATCTCGCTGTCCCGGGTGGCCTCCGCCATCCGGGCGAACGACGCCTGCTCCGCCTCGGTGGCGAGACGATTCGCCTCCGCCTGCGCGATCCGCGCGTCCCGCTGGACGGCGGCCGCGTGCGGCATCGCCAGGTTCTTGATGTACCCGGTCGGATCCTCGATCTCATGGATCTGCAGGGAGTCGACGATGAGCCCCAGCTTCTCCATCTCCGTGCCGCAGGCGGCCCGGGTCTGTCCGGTGAGCTTCTCGCGGTCGCGGATCATGTCCTCGACCGTCAACCCGCCCACGATGGACCGCAGATGACCGGCGAACACGTTGTGCACCCGCTCGGACATCATCTTCTGCTGGTCCAGGAACCGGCGGCCCGCGTTGGCGATCGACACGAAGTCGTCGCCCACCTTGAAGATGACCACGCCCCGCACCCGCAGCGGAATGCCCTGCTGGGTCACGCAGTCCACCGACAACTCGGTCTCGTTCAGGTCCAGGGAGAGCTTGCGCACCGCCTGCACGCCCGGCAGCACCAGCGTGCCGCGCCCCGTGACGATGCGGAATCCCATGCCTTCCTCAAGACCCTCGGTCCGATGCTTCGAACCGGAGATGATGAGCGCCTCGTTCGGCTCGGCGACCCGCCACATCATCTTGAACACACCGATCAACACGAGAACGGCGAGAACCGCCACCCCCGCAACGACGCCGACAACCATCGGCATACGCCCCCTTTGCATGGTGCCCTTTCGGCACCGAACGAAGGGAGTGTGCGCTCGCGCAAGCGCGGGGAGAAGACGCTGACGGTTCCTTGTTGCAATCTTGACGCATACGCCCTCACCTGGGGCTCCGCTTGCTCAACTGTCGTATGCGGGCGTGACGTAGACCGTCCGCGGCGGCAGGTACTCGACCACCATCACCACCGTGCCCGGCTCGATCCGGGTGCCGCCGTCGGCGGAGTAGGCGAGGAAGTGCTCGGCGCCCCCGCGCACCCGGACGATCACCTCACCGACGAGCCCGGGCCCGATCGTTCCGGTGACCCGCCCCATGAGCCCGACCATCGACGCATCGTCCATGGTCAGAGGGTACGGTCAGGTCAAGCCACGGGAAAGCCGCGGGTCGTCGAGCGTCGAGCGTCGAGCGTCGAGCGTCGAGCGCGGGACGCAGGGTGTCTGCCGTCTGCCGTCTGCCGTCTGCCGTCAGGTGTGGGTCGTGGGTCGTGCGTGGGCCGTCAGCTGCCGGTCGTCGGGCGCGGGTTGTGCGCCGCGGGTCCGTCATGGGGCCGGCGAGTCCGTGACCATGGCCCGGGCCGGCCAGCGTTCGTGCCAGCGCAGTTCGGCCTCCAGCTGGGCGGCGACGGACACGAGCAGCGGCTCGCTGTCGGCCGGCCCGAGCAACTGCGCGCCCACCGGCAGCCCGTCCCCCACGAACCCGGCGGGCACATTGACCCCCGGCCAGCCGAGCACGTTCCACGGCCAGGCGTAGGGGCAGGCGGCGATCATCGCCCGGTCGGTGGCGAACTGGCCCAGCTCCAGCATGGCGCCGATGCGGGGCGGGGGAGTGGCGGTGGTCGGCGCGAGGACGGCGTCGTACGACGCGAAGAAGCCGCCGATCCTGTGCCGCAGGGCACTCTCGGCGCGCCGGGCGGCCCGCAGCGGGGCCCCGCCGAGCAGTCGTCCCAGGCGGGCCGCCTCCAGGGTGCGCCGGTCGAGCAGGCCGGGCGCCGGTACCTCGCGGACGCGTTCGGCGATCCCGACCGTGGCGCGTGGAACGAACGTGAGCCCGATCTGGCCGTAGGGCGGGTCGGCCTCCTCTACCGTGTGGCCCAACGCGGCAAGTTTCTCGGCGAGTTCGAGAACCCGGGCGCGTACGTCCGGCTGGAGGCGGGCGGGCAGCGCGGTGAAGGGCGGCTTCAGGGAGAGCGCGATACGCAGCCGCCCGGGATCGCGGCCGACCGCGTCGGAGACCGTCAACTCGCTTGGCCGGTGCGGGTCCTTGAGGTGGTTGCCGCTCGCCGCGTCCAGCAGCAGGGCGGCGTCGGCGACCGTGCGGGCCAGGGTGCCGTTGACGGTGATGCCCTGGAAGGACTCGCCGCGCGGCCAGGTGGAGATACGGCCGCGCTGGGGTTTGATGCCGACGAGGTGGGTCCAGGAGGCGGGTATGCGCACGGATCCGGCGCCGTCCGAGCCGAGCGCGGCCGGGACGAGGCCAGCCGCGACGGCCGCCGCCGACCCGCCCGAGGACCCGCCGGGCGTGTGCCGCGGCTGCCAGGGATTACGGGTGGCGCCGAAGGCCGGACCCTCGGTGAACGGCCACTGTCCCAGCTCACAGGTGTTGGTCTTGCCGATGATCACCGCCCCGGCCGCGCGCAGCCGTCGTACCGCTTCCCCGTCCTCCGCCACCGGTGGGAAGTCGCCCCGGCAGCCGAAGGCGGTCGGTTCGCCGGCCACGTCCGTGTCGTCCTTCACGGCGACCGGCACCCCCAGCA
Organism: Streptomyces sp. NPDC051105; assembly: GCF_040682795.1. Lineage (NCBI taxonomy): Bacteria > Bacillati > Actinomycetota > Actinomycetes > Kitasatosporales > Streptomycetaceae > Streptomyces > Streptomyces sp. NPDC051105. The sequence continues at coordinate 256,036 of NZ_JBFBBR010000002.1, forward strand.
GCGGACGGCGCACCCCGTCGGCCAACTCCCGGTCGGCGGCGTCGGCTTCGGCGAGCGCGGCGGACGTGCGGACGATCCGGAAGGCGTTGAGGGAGCTCTGGGTGGCCTCGATCCGCGCGAGACACTCCTCGACCAGCTGACGGGACGTCAATTCGCTGGCCGCCAGGGCGCGTACGGACTCGGCAAGGCCCGGTGAACGGTCATGCGGCATGAGAACCCACCTCCGGAAGCATGATGCTTACCGGAGGGTAACGTCGAGTCGGGTCCTGCAGTACAGATTTCGCACAGCCGGCACCCAGCCGCACCCCAGTCCTGTTCAGGCCATTGACGTGAACCTGCTACTCCTCCTACTTTCTGCTCGCATTCTCGAACTGTGTTCGAGATTACGGACGCCGGGATCGCCCGCGTCCGCGACAAGCCCAGGGAGAGCCGCCCGTGACCACACGTCCCCCCACCCCGTCCCGCCGCACCCTGCTCCGCGCGCTGACCGCCCTGCCCGCCTCGGCCCTGGTCCTGGGCGAACTGCCCGGACTGCTCGGCACGGCCGAGGCCGCCGCGCCCACGAGCGGCCACGCGACCCGCTACACGATCGTCCCGTTCCTCAACAGCGACGACGGCACCGTGAACGTCTACCAGTCCGACGACGCGGCCGACTTCCGCCTCCTGCAGTCCTCGGCCTACACCCCGCCGAGCAACCGCATCCGCGACGCCAGCATCTTCAAGCACGCGAACGGCTATTACTACCTCACCTACACCACCCACACCTGGGAGGACGTCAGCACCACCATCGGCTTCGCCCGTAGCGCCGACCGGGTCAACTGGACGTTCCTGTACGACTACCCGGTCCCGATCACCGACCTGTCCCGCGCCTGGGCGCCGGAGTGGTTCGTGGACAGCGACGGCAGCGTCAACGTCATCGTCTCCTGCTCCACGACGGACGACGAGTGGATCTTCACCCCGTATGTCCTGACGGCCACCAACTCGGCCCTCACGGCCTGGAGTTCACCCGTCGCCCTGTCCGGTATCGGCTCCAACCACATCGACACGTACATCGTGAAGGTGGGCTCCACCTACCACGCGTTCACGAAGAACGAGACGGCGAAGTACATCGAGTACGGCACCGCCGCCAGCCTCAAGGGCCCCTACGCGATCTCCAGGACCGGCGACTGGGCGGGCTGGGGCAGTTACCGCGAGGGCCCGTCCGTGGTCCAGCTCGACAACGGCGGCTGGCGGATCTTCTTCGACGGCTATGGCGACGGCACCTACTACTACAGCGACAGCTACGACACGTTCGCGACCTGGAGCACGCCCACCGCCCTGCCCACCCTCTCCGGCACGGCCCGCCACTTCACGGTGATCAAGGAGGCGGTGACGGGCGGCGCATCGGTGACGAAGAACGCGACCCGCTCCTTCCAGTCCGCCAACTACACCACGAGGTACTGGGAGGAGCAGTCCGCCCTTCTCAACCTCCCGGTCGTGACCGGCTCCAGCACCGCCGCGGACAAGCAGGCGGCGACCTTCACGGTCGTCGCGGGCCTGGCGGACTCCAACGGCTACTCGTTCCGCGACGCGTCGGGCAACTATCTGCGGCACTACGACTTCCGCGGCCGCTTCGATGCCAACGACGGCACGACGACGTTCGCGCAGGACGCCACGTTCATCGCCCGCACGGGCACGACCAGCGGCTCGGTGCGCTTCGAGTCGTACAACTACCCCGGTCACTACCTGCGCCACTACAACTACCAACTCCGTGTGTCCCTCACGGACGGCACGGACCTGTTCCGCCAGGACAGTTCGTTCGTTCCGGTGACATCCTGGGCCTGACCCGCACCGCTGCTGACCTGGGCTGACGTCCGGCCGGCCCGTCACGACGGCCCGTCACGAGTTCCCGCGAGTTCCCGCGCCCCGGTGTCCCGGGATTTCCCGCGGGAACACGCACCAGTTGCGCACTGGGCCCAGGGCGGCGGAGGGCAGATCCCCCAGGTACCGCAACTCCTGGGCGTCATGCCAGCCAAGCGGACTCCTTCGGACGGGTGAGCGGTGAGCTGTCGGTGCCGCCGTGCGCGGCGGTGCGGCCCAGGTAGCGGTGCACGAAGTGGATGCTCATCGCGCCTTCGCCGACCGCGGAGGCCACCCGCTTCACCGAGCCGCTACGGACGTCCCCTACCGCGAAGACCCCGGGCAGGCTGGTCTCCAGGGTCATGCTCGAGCGCCCGCGGCCTTGCCACACCTCGGGGCAGGCGCAGGCTTCCTGGGCCTCCGGGCCGGTGAGGACGAAACCGCGGGAGTCGAGGGCGATGATGCCGGCGAGCCACTCGGTGTGGGGGTCGGCGCCGGTGAAGACGAACAGGCCCCGTACCGTGAGTCGGCGGTGTCCGCCCGTGCGGTTGTCGACCACGTCGAGCTCCTCCAGCACCTCCTGGCCGATGACCTCGCTGACCTCGGTGTGCAGCATGACCTCCACCCGCGGATGGCGTTCGACCTGGTCGACAAGGTAGCGGGACATGTTGGCCTCAAGGCTGGGTCCTCGGACCAGCAGGTGCACCTTCGGCGCGTACCCGGCGAGGAACAGCACCGCCTGGCCCGCCGAGTTGCCGCCGCCGACGACTGCCACCGCGTCGGTGCGGCACTGCTGGGCCTCGTAGACGGTCGCCGAGTAGTGGACGCTCGTTCCCTCCAGGCGTTCGATGCCGGGCACCTGGAGCCGGCGGTAGCGGGCGCCCGTGGCCAGGACGACCGCGCGGGCGGCGATCTCGCTGCCGTCGGCGAACGCCACCACGTAGTGGTCCTCGTCCTTGGGATGGAGACCGGTCGCCTCCAGCGGAATGCTGGTCCTGGCGCCGAACTTGTCGGCCTGGAGCACGGCGCGTTCGGTGAGTTCGGCGCCCGAGATGCCGGCGGGGAAGCCGAGCAGATTCTCGATGCGGGACGACGTGCCGGCCTGGCCGCCGGTGGCCATCGCCTCCACCACGGTGGTGCTCAGGCCCTCGGAGGCGGCGTACACCGCGGCGGCGAGGCCGCCGGGTCCGGAGCCGACGATGAGGACGTCGCCGTGACGGTTTCCGGCGGGCAGTGACGGCAGGCCGATGAGCCGGGCCAGTTCCGCGTTGCTGGGGTTGCGCAACAGGGTGGTGTCCCGCCAGATGACGAGCGGTGTCTCCGCCGGGCCGACGCCGAAGCGGCGCAGCAGGTCCTCGGCCTCCTCGTCGGTCTCCAGGTCGATCCAGCGGTGCGGCAGCCGGTTGCGGATGGCGAACTCGCGCAGCCGCCGGGTGTCGGGCGAGTAGCGCGAGCCGATGATGCGGAAGCCGGCGCCCTGTCCGACGAGCAGCGCGCGACGGCCCAGACAGGCGCGCAGCACGAGGTCTCCGATGGTGGAGTCCTGGGCCACCAGGTGGCGCAATCGGTCCAAGGGGACGACGAGGACCTCGCCCGGGTCCCTGGCGACAGCGGTGTAGAAGGCCACCTGTCCGTGCAGCAGCCCGAGTTCCCCGATGAAGCGACCGGGGCCGTGCACGCGCAGCACGTGTTCCTCGGGAGTGCCGTAGCCCTCGACGACGGCGACGGTACCGCTGAGGACGACGAAGAGCGTCTCGCAGCGCTCCCCCTCCTGGATCAGCACGTCGTTCGGAGCCATGCTCCGGCGTTGCCCGTGCTCCGCCAGACGTGCTGTCTGGTCCTCCGTAAGGCGCGGATACGCGCCGTAGATGTCCGGGGTCTCCCAGAAGACGGCCTCCTCCGCTTCCTCCGGCACCGGTTCTCCGCCCGGCAGCGGCTGGTCGCCGGACATCAGACGAACGCCTCGTGGACGTAGCACCAGCGCCAGTCCTCGCCCGGCTGGAACGACTGCACGATCGGATGGGCGTCGGCAGCCGCGTGCCTACGCGCGTGCTTGTTCGGCGACGAGTCACAGCAGCCGACGTGCCCGCAGGTCAGGCAGAGCCTCAGGTGGACCCACGGGGAGCCGCGCAGCAGACACTCCTGACACCCCTCTGGGGTCAGCGGCTGGACCGGCCGGACAAGCGCGAGGTGGGGGTCTGCGTGCAGGGTCATCCGGATCACCCTTCCCGGGCTGTGATCGACTGTTCCACCCACTGGCGCAGAACGTCCGCGGGTGCCGCGCCGGCCTGCCGGGCGACCGTCTCGCCCTGGTCCAGGACGAGGAGCGTCGGTACCGCCTGGACCTCGAAACGCCGCGACAGCCGCGGGTTCTTGTCGACGTCGACCTTGACGAGTTTGATGCGGCCGGCGAGATCGGTGGCGACCTTCTCCAGCGCGGGGCTGACCATGCGGCAGGGGCCGCACCAGGTGGCCCACAGGTCGACCACGACGGGGACGCCGGCCCGCTCGGCGACCTCGGTGAAGTCGTCGTCGCCCGCGTCCACCATCCACGGCAGGGGCTGCTTGCAGTGGCCGCACTTGGGGCGGCCCTCCGCGGCCACAGGCACTCGGTTGGTGCGCCCGCAGTTGGGACAACTGACGGTCGTCGCCTGCATCGTGCTCATGCCGCCCGCGCTCCCTTCACGTCCTCGGACTGGTCGTAGGTGACCACCAGCTCTCCGTGTTCGGCGTCGACGCGGACCGTCGCGCCGTCCTGGACATCGCCGCGCAGCAGGGCGCGTCCGACCAGTGATCACTTCTCTGGCGGCGTCGGTGAGTTCGACGGTGATGCGGCGTTCGGCGAGGCGGCGGCGCAGTTCGTCGAACTGCAGTTCCACGATCCGCTCGATCTGCCGCTCGCCGAGCGGTTTGAACAGCACGATGTCGTCGACGCGGTTGAGGAACTCCGGGCGGAAGTGCCCGCGCAGCTCGCCCATCACCAGGACGCGGGCGTTCGGCTTGATCTCACCCTCCGCGGTCGCGCCGTCGAGGAGGTGCTCGGAGCCGATGTTGGACGTCATGATGATCACGGTGTTGCGGAAGTCGACGGTGCGGCCCTGCGCATCGGTGATGCGGCCGTCGTCGAGGATCTGCAGCAGGGTGTTGAAGACATCGGTGTGCGCCTTCTCGATCTCGTCGAACAGCACGACCGAATACGGCTTGCGGCGTACGGCCTCGGTGAGCTGGCCGCCTTCCTCGTAGCCGACGTATCCGGGCGGTGCGCCCAGCGCCAGGGAGGGGCGGCCGCCTGTCTGGCCTCGGCGGCGGTTGATCGACGGCATACGGTTCCGGGTCCGTACCGGTGTGCCGTGGCGGGACATGCCCGCCGAGTACGGGCCGTAGGGCCGGGTGCTACGACCTTGTCCGCCGATGGCAGTGCCCGAGCCGAGCCGCGAGATAGGGGGCGGTGGCGCTGCGGCGGGCCCTCGCCACCTCGGCCGGCGGGCCCGTCGCGACCACCCGCCCGCCCGCGTCGCCGCCGCCCGGCCCGAGGTCGATGACCCAGTCGGCGGTGGCGATCGTGTCCAGGTCGTGCTCGACGAGGACGACCGTGTTGCCGGCGTCGACCAGCCGGTGCAGCTGTCGCAGCAGCAGCGCGATGTCCGAGGGGTGCAGCCCCGCCGTCGGCTCGTCGAGCAGGTAGAGCGCGTGCCCGCGGCGGGCTCGCTGCAGTTCGGTGGCCAGTTTGATGCGCTGCGCCTCGCCACCGCTGAGTTCCGTCGCGGGCTGGCCCAGCCGCAGGTACCCCAGTCCCACCTCGCGCAACGTCTCCAGACTGCGGGAGGCGGCCGGGACGGCGGACAGGAACTCGGCGGCGGCGTCGACGGACAGCGCCAGCACTTCCGCGATGTTCTTGCCGCGGTAGGTGACTTCCAGCGTTTCGGCGTTGTACCGGGCGCCCTGGCAGGTCGGGCACGGCGCGTAGGTGCCGGGCAGGAACAGCAGTTCCACCGCGACGAATCCTTCGCCCTGGCAGGTCTCGCACCGCCCTTCGGGCACGTTGAAGGAGAACCGCCCGGCCGAGTAACCGCGCGCCCTGGCCTCCTCCGTCGCCGCGTACAGCTTGCGCACCGCGTCGAACATCCCCGTGTACGTGGCCAGGTTGGACCGGGGAGTCCGGCCGATGGGCCGTTGGTCGACCAGGACCAGCCGGTCGAACGACTCGACCCCCGACGCGTCCTGGACATCGACCTCCAGCTGCGCCTCCTCGGGCTCCTCGGGTACGAGTCCGAGGTGGCCGCGGACGACCTCGGCGAGCACCTGCGTCACCAGCGTCGACTTTCCGGAACCGGACACGCCCGTCACCGCCGTCAGTACGCAGAGCGGTACGTCGACGGACACGTCGTGCAGATTGTGGCGGGAGACGCCGCGCAGGTGCAGCCAGCCGTGCGGGGTGCGCGGGCGGTGATCGAGCGGCTGGGCGCGCCCGAACAGGTACCGGCTCGTGGCCGACTCCCCGACTTGCTCAAGACCGGCGACCGGGCCGCTGTACAGCACGCGTCCGCCGCCCTCACCCGCGCCGGGGCCGATGTCGACCACCCAGTCCGCCCGCCGTACGACGTCCATGTCGTGTTCCACGACGAACAGCGAGTTGCCGGCCGCCTTGAGGCGGTCCAGCACGTCCAGCAGCGGTTCCGCGTCAGCCGGGTGCAGGCCCGCGGAGGGTTCGTCGAGGACGTAGACGACGCCGAACAGCCCCGAGCGCAGCTGGGTGGCGATCCGCAGGCGCTGCGCCTCGCCGGGCGACAGGGTCGTCGAGCGGCGACCGAGGCTGAGATATCCGAGGCCCAGGTCGAGCAGTACGTCGACCCGCGCGACCAGATCGCCGCAGATCCGGACCGCGACCTCGGTCGTCTCCCCGGATCGGGCGGTCGACGTGGTGGCGTCGGCCTCGGACCGCCCCGCGACGGGCCGCAGCAGCGCCACGACCTCGGTGAGCGGCATCGCGTTGATCTCGGCGATGGAACGTCCGGCGAAGGTCACGGCGAGCGCCTCGGGTCGCAGCCCGCTGCCGTGACACTCGGGGCAGGGCACACTCCTGACGAACCGGAGCGCCCGTTCGCGCATCTTCTCGCTCTTGGAGTCGGCGAGGACGTGCATGACGTGTTTGCGGGCGCTCCAGAACTTGCCCTGGTAGCCGTAGTCGATCCGGTCCTCCTCCGGCTCGATGTACACGGAGGGCTGCTCGTCCGTGTACAGCAGCCAGTCCCGGTCCTTTTTCCTGAGCCTGCGCCACGGCCGGTCGATGTCGATCCCCAGGCCGTTCACGACACTGCGCAGGTTGGCGCCCTGCCAGGCGCCCGGCCAGGCGGCGATCGCCCCCTCGCGGATGCTCAGCGAGGGATCCGGGACGAGCAGGTCCTCGGCGACGTCGTGCACGACGCCCAGTCCGTGGCACTCGGGGCAGGCGCCGGCCGCGGTGTTGGGTGAGAACGACTCGGCTTCGAGCCGTGCGGCCCCGGGCGGGTAGGTGCCGGCGCGGGAGTACAGCATGCGCAGCAGGTTGGACAGCGTGGTGATGGTGCCGACCGTCGAGCGCGAGCTGGGCGACCCGCGGCGCTGCTGCAGGGCCACGGCCGGTGGCAGTCCGGTGATCTCCTGTACGTGCGGTGCGCCGACCTGTTGCAACAGCCTTCGGGCGTACGGTGCCACGGACTCGAAGTAGCGCCGCTGGGCCTCCGCGTAGAGCGTGCCGAACGCGAGCGAGGACTTGCCCGAACCGGAGACGCCGGTGAAGGCGACCATCGCGTCCCGCGGAACGTCGACATCGATGTTCCGCAGGTTGTTCTCACCGGCGCCCCGGACATGCACGAAGGGGTCGGTCGCGTCCTTGTTCACCGTTCCTGATTACCTGATCGCACCGGAAACCGCGCGACAGGCGCCGTCACCGGGCCCCGCTCACACGAGCGTCCGGAGAATCCCGGTATGAGCCGCTCCCAGGGAACATTCGAGGGTGCTTCAGCGTTGACACGTATGTGGGCGTGAAGGGAACTGTGTCCCCGGGCCTCACCCTTTGCCCATGAGGACGATCGTTCGGCTGAAGCCTTATGGAGCCCCCGCCGCGAGGCGACCGCCCTTCGCGCCCACTCTCGATCGGCCCCGGCTGGGGATCCCCCGAACCAGTCGGGGCCTTGCTCTCGGGACGGACACCGAAGCGGGGTGGCCGGTGGCGCGGTGTGCGGTGCCGACCGGGGTGGCGCGGAGCGGGTGTTCGCGGTGGTGCTCGCTACCGTGGCCCGGCGGTGGAGCAGGGCTGCACGGGGTGGACGAGGAGAGCTGACCGTAGCGCCCGCACCTGCCGGCAGGGGCCAGCGTGTCACGCGGCGTCGGTGATACCTCGAGGGCATCCTGTGGGCACGGGCGGTCACGGGGGCAGCCGACGAGAAGGAGTCATGCGGGTGTCGTCTCAGGGCGTTACGGTCGTGGCTCTCCTGGCGGATCCCGACGCGCCCACGGAGATCGCGCAGCGCATGGCCCGGACACTTCCCGCTCGGCTCGCCGACAAGTCAGGCCAGGGGCGACGGTTCGACGTCGAGGTGGTCAGTGAGCCCTTCACCGCGGGGACCGAGGACCCGCCCACCTTGATGCGCCGGATCATGGACCGCGGAAGAGCGGAGAGTTGGGACGTCGTCGTGGCCCTCACCGACCTTCCGCTGCACTCACACGGGCGCAAGCTCGTTGTGGACCTGAGTCACGCACACGGCTTGGCCCTGCTGTCTCTTCCTCCGCTGGGGGGCTTGCGTCTGCAGACGAGAGCCCGGCGGGCCGTGGAAGAAGCCGTGCTCAGCTTGGCGGGCCCGCGGGCCACCGAGGCTGAGGGACCTCCGCGGAGTCAGCCGCTGCTGGGACCCTTCGTCAGCCGCCTCGCGCCTATTCACCCGGGACAGGTTGGTGAGGAGGAGACCGCTGATCTTCGGTACGTCGTCAGCGGACCGCGCGGTTACCTGAGGGTGCTCGTCGGTATGGTCCGCGCCAACCGGCCGTGGCGCTTGGTGCCGGGCTTGTCGAAAGCCCTGGCGGCCGCACTCGCCACGGGAGCGGTCGCCACCGTGAACTCCACCATCTGGAACCTGGCCGAGTCCCTGAGCGTGCCACGCCTCGTGATCGCCGCGGTCGGGTCCGTCGCGCTCATGATCGGCTGGCTGATCGTGGACGCGCAGCTGTGGCATCGATCAGGGGAGGTCTCGCGGGAGGCGAGGCAGAGGGCGAGGCTCTACAACGCCTCGACGGTCGTGACCGTGGGTATCGGGGTGCTCGTCTGCTACGGGGGTCTGATCGTCATCAACTTGGTGTGGGCCCTTTTCATCCTCAACGGCCAAGTGTTCGCCGCTACGACACGAACCCCGCTTCACGCCGCGGAATACTGGACGTTGGCCTGGTTCGTCGCTTCGGTCGCCACGGTGGGCGGGGCGCTGGGATCAGGCTTGGAGAGCGACGAGGCGATCCGGGCAGCCGCCTACTCCAAGCGCGAACAGGAGCGCCGCCACATGCTCCAAGACGGCGACGGCGACTAGCTGGTGACCCAGTCGGAGATTCGTTGGTGGTTGGTGGTTGGTGGCTGGTGGCTGGTGGTCGTCCCGTACGAAGATTCCGCTGATCGATCGGTGCGTGGGTGTTTCGCGTGAAGGGCCGACGGGGACTCGGAAGGCACGCCGCCGGAGCGCCGAAGCTCCGCCGAGCAGGCCCACGGCGGCCCCACCGTTCATCCGAACCGGGGTGAACGGCCACAGTGGCATGCCGGAGTCAGGGCCCCCGTCGCACCAACTGCCGGGAGTCAGGCTCGGTGCGCCGTCTCCATCGCACCCGTGCTGCGGTCCTGCCGCTGCACCGAAGGAAGCGATCATGAAAGCAGCGGTATATGAAGGCCCGCGAACCGTCACGGTGAAGGACGTACCGGACGCGAAGATCGAACACCCCTGCGACATCATCGTCAAGATCACCACTACCAACATCTGCGGTTCGGACCTGCACATGTACGAGGGCCGCACCTCGTTCGAGTCCGGCCGCACCCTGGGACACGAGAACATGGGGCAGGTCGTGGAGGTCGGCTCGGCCGTCCGCAAGGTCCAGGTCGGCGAGTATGTGGTCCTGCCCTTCAACATCGCCTGCGGCTTCTGCAAGCAGTGCGAGCGGGGTCTGACCAACTACTGCCTGACCATGCAGCCGGAACCGGCCCTCGCCGGAGCCGCCTACGGATTCGCCGACATGGGCCCCTACCAGGGCGGCCAGGCGGAACTGCTGCGCGTGCCCTACGGCGACTTCAACGCGCTGCGTCTGGGTGAGGACGCCGCCGAGCGGCAGACCGACTACGTGATGCTCGCCGATATCTTCCCCACCGGCTATCACGCCACCGAGATGGCCCACGTCAAACCGGGTGACCAGACGATCGTCTTCGGGGCCGGTCCCGTCGGGCTGATGGCGACCTACTCCGCCCTCCTCAAGGGCGCCGGGCGGGTCTGGGTGGCCGACCACCAAGCCGACCGGCTGCGCAAGGCTGAGGAGATCGGGGCCATCCCGATCAACACCGCCGAGCAGAACCCGGTGGAGGTCGTCAAGGAGGCCACCCTCGGTCTGGGCGCCGACAACGGCTGTGAGTGCGTCGGCTACCAGGCACACGATCCCGAGGGACACGAGGACGCCAGCCTCACGCTCAACGGACTGATCGACTCGGTCAGGTTCACGGGCGACATCGGTGTGGTGGGCGTGTTCCTGCCCCAGGACCCCGGCGGCGCGGAGGCCCAGGGGGAACTGGAGGCGCAGGGCAAGGTCCCGATCGACTTCGGCATGATGTGGTTCAAGGGCCAGCACATGGGCACCGGGCAGGCGCCCGTGAAGAGGTACAACCGAGCGCTGCGGGATCTGATCGCCGGCGGGAAGGCGAAGCCGAGCTTCGTCGTCTCCCACGAACTCAGCCTGGACGAGGCCCCCACCGCCTACGAGCACTTCGACGCCCGTGACGAGGGCTGGACCAAGGTGGTCCTGCATCCGAACGGACACGGGAACGGCCACAAGCGGTAAGAGACCGGCGGCCGCCGTCCCGCCCGGCCCCCGGACCCGTCCGGGGGCCGGGCGGCGATCTGCCCGTCCTGCCGCCGGGGCTGGGGGCAAGCGCCCGCGCTCCGGTCGGACCTGAAGCAACGTTCAGCTCGGACCGAAGGAACGTTCCGCCCGGACCTGAACCAACCCGGGTGACGGCAACCGGCGACGGGGAGCGCCGCGCCTCCTGGAGCGGGAAGTAGTCTCCCGGCCGCGTCGAGCGCCGCCACACGTACGTCGCTGTCGCCATCACAAGGATCAGCCCCGCCAGGATGAGCAGTTCGATCCCGTCGACGTTCCACCGGAAGGAGTTCTCCGACCGGACTGGTGCACGCCGCGGTGACCGCACTGGTCGCGGATCTCGTCGCACGTGGTCTGGTGGCGGAGGCCGGTGCCGCGGCCTCGGGTGGGCGGGGACGCCCGCGCCGCCTGCCGCGGCTCATCGACGCCTTCAGCGACCGTTCCGGTCAGCCGGCGGTGAGTTCGGAGTCGTCCTGGGGGCGGGCGCCGGGCAGTTGGTGCCGGGCCGTTTTCTGGGGTACTCGGGGTCTCGCACACGCTGAGGCGAGCCGGACCGCCCCTGAGGCCGCCTCGGCGAGGACCACCTAAGGAGGGACGCATGAGTACGGTCAAGGAAGCGGTCGACGTGGAGGTCCCGCTCCGCACGGCCTACGACCAGTGGACTCAGTTCGAGGAGTTCCCGCAGTTCATGGAAGGTGTCGAGGAGGTCAGGCAGCTCGACGACCGGCACAACCACTGGATCACCAAGATCGGCGGGGTGCGGCGCGAGTTCGAAACCGAGATCGTCGACCAGCTGTCGGACGACCGGATCACCTGGCGATCCGTGGGCGGCGACACCCGGCAGAGCGGATCGGTCCGGTTCGAGCGGCTCGACGACACGCACACCCGGGTCGAGCTGACCATGGACGTCGAACCCACCGGTGTCGCCGAGAAGGGCGCGGACGCGCTGGGCATGATCGACCGGCGGGTGAAGGGGGACCTGCAGCGATTCAAAGACTACGTGGAGCGCGAGGGCGGCGGCGACGGCTGGCGTGGACGCATTCGGCCCGGAGATTCCGGCCCGCTCCTGTGACGGCGTGACCCCGTAGCGCTCTTGCGTGAGCAGGCGTCCGGGGCCCCTTGCCCCGTCCCGGCCGAACAGGGCCGGGGCGGGGCAACGAACGTTCCTTGAGATGACTCCTGAGTCCGCCACGCTCCGTGACCTGCGAGACTTCAGGGGCCGCGCAGCCTCACATCCGGGATCTCAGCACGTCGACCTCACAGCCGGGCGCGAACGGGTCGAAGCCGTGCTCGCTCAGCCAGCGAACTATCAGCAGGCTTCGCAGCGACCACCACGCGCGGATCACGTCGAGGTCGACGTCGGTGCCGTAGCCGGTGAGAAGGTCGTCGAGGTGCTCCTCGTGTCCGAGCGTGAAGGTGGCGAGGTCGTACAGGGCATCACCCTGGCCCGCCTCGGACCAGTCGATGATGCCGGTGACCTTGTCGCCGTCGACGAAGACGTGCGCGATCTGCAGGTCGCCGTGCGTGAACGCCGCAGTCCACGGCCGAAGCGCGGCCTCGGCGACCTGGCGGTTGCGGGCGACCAGGTCGGCGGGCAGGAGGCCGCTCGTCACGAGCAACTCGCACTCGGCGTCGAGTTCCGCTGCCAGCGCGCCGATGCTCCGCCCGGCCCCGCCGGGCCGGGGTGGCAGCGGCGCGTCGTGCAGCTTCCGGATGGCGGCGCCCGCCGCGGCCCAGGCCGCCGGCGACCCGGTCGAGGGCCCACCGAGGCGCCCGAGCGTCGTCCCCGGGAGTGCGGCGAGCGCGAGCACGTGCGGCTTGTGCCACAGGACCTGCGGGGTCGGGACCGGCGCGAGGGACATCGCCTCCACCTCGGCGTCGATGCGTGCCTGATCGGCGTCCACCTTCAGGAACACGTCACCCACGCGCAGGGTCGCGCGCTCGGAATGGGCGACGACGACTTTGACCTCATCCATGGGCGACCAGTATCCCGGGGATCATCGCCGAGGTCGCCGGGTTTATCGCGTGCCATGACGCGGCTGACCGCGTCCCGCTACCCGGCGGCCTCGTGCGCGGCACCGACCTCCCACCAGCTCAAGCCCACGACTTTCGGCAGGAGTCGTCACTCGCACTGCCACGTGGCCAGGACGGCGTCCTGGGTGGCCTGTCCTGGACCTCGTTTTCCGGGGCAAGTCCCGGCGGGCGAGGGCCTGATCGTAGATTGTGCGGATGATCGAGGAGACGTCGCCCCAGCGGTTAGAGCAGTCCACGAGACGCAGGCACGCGGCACCGAAGAAGCCGAAGGGCGGGGGCGGGCTGCTGCGTTCGTCCGCGTTGATGGCGGCGGGCACGGTGGTCTCGCGTGCCACTGGGCTGATCCGGCAGGTGCTGCAAGCGGCCGCGCTGGGTACCGGGTTGCTGGCCACTACCTACAACCAGGCCAACACGGTGCCCACGAGCTTGTACTTCCTGCTGATCGGCGGCGCTCTGAACTCCGTCCTGGTTCCCCAGCTGGTCCGGGCCCGGGCGGAAGACGCTGACGGCGGGGCCGCCTTCGAGCAGCGCCTGGTCACCCTGGTGCTGTGCGTGCTCGGTACAGGGACCGCGGTTGCCACGTGGGCCGCCCCTGAGATCATCAGCGTCTACCAGCGGGACACCCCCGCCACGCACGACGCGTTCGAGTTGACCGTGGTCTTCGCCCGCTTCCTGCTCCCGCAGATCTTCTTCTACGGCGTGTTCAGCATCTTCGGCCAGGTCCTCAATGCCCGGAACCGGTTCGGCGCGATGATGTGGACCCCGGTCCTCAACAATCTCGTCCTGATAGCCATGTTCGGCCTCTATCTCGGTCTCGTCACCGCCCCCGAACAGGTCTCGGACATCACCGACTCCCAGGTCAGGCTGCTCGGGGTCGGAACCACACTCGCGTTGGCCCTCCAGGCTCTCGCCCTGATCCCCTACGCGCGCGCTGCCGGCTTCCGGTTCCGCCCGCGCTTCGACTGGCGAGGCACCGGACTGCGCAAGACCGTGAACGCGGCCCGCTGGACGTTGCTGTTCGTGCTGGCCAACCTCGTGGCGAGCACCGTGGTCACCCGGCTGGCTTCCGCCGCCGACGCTGCTCTGCCCCACGATGGCGTCGGCTACACCGCCTACAGCTACGCCCAGCAGATCTGGATGCTGCCCCAGTCGGTCGTCACGGTCTCCCTCGTGACGGCCCTGCTCCCGCGGATGAGCCGGGCCGTGGCCGAGCACCGTCTCGACGACCTGCGGGCCGACCTGTCACGGGCACTGCGGGTCAGCGGCGTCATCATCGTCCCGGCCGCCTTCTTCTTCCTCGCTTTCGGCCCGCAGATCGCTCAACTCCTGTTCGCCCACGGCGCCGCCGACACGGCCGCCACCGTCCCCCTGGGGCACATGCTGCAAGCCTTCGGCCTGGGCCTGATCCCGTTCTCCGCCCAGTACCTCCTGCTGCGCGGCTTCTACGCCTTCGAGGACACCCGTACGCCGTTCCGGATGGCGTTGTGGATCAGCGGCATCAACATCGTCCTCGCCGTGGCCTGCCACCTCCTGCTGTCCCCGCACCGGGCCGTGACAGGGATGGCCGCCGCCTACGCTCTGTCCTACGCGATCGGCCTGCTGCTGACCGCCTTGCGCCTGCGGCGACGCACGGACGGGCTGCTCGATGGCCGACGGATCAGTCGCACCTACGCGAAACTGACCGTGGCGGCCACCGTCGCCGGCGGTGCCGGGTGGGTCATCGACCGCTCCTGCGACCAGAGCCTGGCATCGGCCTCCTGGACGCCGGCGCTTTCGCTGGCCGCGGGCGGCATCGTCATGGTCCTTCTGTTCCTGCTCTTCGCGCGGATCCTGCGGATCGCGGAACTGCGCAGCCTGCCGGGGCTGGGCTGACCCGGCACCATCGGTCACAATCGTTCAGTCCTCTCCCTGCGTCCGTCGCCGGCGCCCCCTGCTCGCGGGAGCCGGCCCCTCCGCCCAGCCTGGTGGCACCGTCCCTCGCGGTAGAGGGTCCACTTGACGTTGACGCGGCGGCGGGCGACGGCGAGACGGCCTGGGGGTGGCGCTTGCCTTCGGCTCGTTCGCGGTCGTAGAACCGGCGGGACTCCCCGCACCGTCGGATGCCGGACAACGCGGTCCCGAGCATGGCCGTATCGCCGCCGGTGGCGGCCAGGAACTCGGCGCCGAGGATGACGTCGATGCCTCGCCCGGCGGGTCATGCCGCAGACACGGGGCTGCGTGGGCCCGTGTCTGCGGCGTTGCCGGGCCGGGCACGGCCCGGTCTGGTCGGTTGGGTTTCCGCGGCTGTGCTCAGCCGTCGATCTCGTACTGGCCGACCGTCCGGAAGTACCGGAGGGCCTCCGGGCTGCCGTCGTCGAGGACCGCCTGGATCGCGTCGAACATGGCGTCGCTGATGTTCGGGTCCGTGAGCATACGGACGATGTACACGGAGTCGTCCTCGGCCTGCGCGAGCCGGTATCCGGTCCACCGGAAGTAGCTCAGGGCTTCGGCAGTACCGGCATCGAGGGCGGCGTTGGCCTCCTTGATCACCCTCTTGTCACCGTTCTGCGTGGCCACGAAGAGGATGTGGACCACGGCCACGGAGTCGTCCTCGGCCTGGGCCTGGGCGTACCCCGTCTCCAGGAAGGCACGCAGCGCTTCCGGGGTGTTGGCGTCGAGGGCGGCGTTGGCGTCCTTGATCACCCTCTTGTCACCG
Organism: Streptomyces sp. NPDC051105; assembly: GCF_040682795.1. NCBI lineage: Bacteria > Bacillati > Actinomycetota > Actinomycetes > Kitasatosporales > Streptomycetaceae > Streptomyces > Streptomyces sp. NPDC051105. Next base: position 271,703 of record NZ_JBFBBR010000002.1, read on the forward strand.
TTCTGGGCGGCCACGGCGAGGATCCGAGCGATCGCGACGGAGTCGTCCTCGGCCTGGGCGACGCGGCATCCCGTCTTGAGGAAGGCACGCATATCGACCGCAGTACCGCGCAGCGCCTTGTTGGCCTCGCGCAGAACGCCCGTCCCGGCGTTGTCGTCCGTGAGGATGTCCTGGATCGCGGCCCTGACTTGGTCGTCCGTCAGCTCATCGACGGGGGTCCCGGTGTCGGACGAGATGTCCGGGCAGGCCGTGGCAGGCGTGGGTGTGACGGGCGTGGTGGACGCGACGGGCGTGGCCGACGTGGACGCGTCGGCGGCGAAGGCCGGTGCGCTGAACAGGAGGGCGGGCGTCAGAACGGTCGCGGCGACCAGTATCGCGGCGCGGGTCGGTCTCATGGAGGTGCCTCCGTACTCGGGTGTCGGTCGGTATGAAGCATCCACGTGCCAGGTACATAGATCAACACCGTTTCGCGGCAGCGGCACCATGGAACGGACCCTCAACTGCATAGCTGTGGTGGTGAGTTCGGATTTGCCGACACCAGCGTCCGCTCACTCCGAACCCTCGGTTCGGCCAGCCGCTGCCCGACGTCCGACCGCCGAGGACGCTCCCGGTCGACCAGGGACCGGGCAAGCACCGCGGCCTCCCACGGAGGATCACGTGAGAGGCCGCTGGTCTGCCCTCTGATGGGGGTCAGGCGCGGTTCACCTGCCGCTGCCTTCCGCGAGGGTGTGCGCAACGAGCGCGTTGGCGTGGCCGTGGCCCAGGCCGTGCTCGGTCTTGAGCCAGGAGACGAGCTCCATGTGCTTGGACGGCGCATGGTGGCCGCGCTTCGACCGCGACGTGATGGCCAACTCTCTGGCCGAGAACGCCCAGCGTTCCTACTGGGATGAGTGGGCAAGCATCACCTGCCCGACGCTGGCCGTCCTCGGTCAATCCGGCATCATCGCTCCGGAGGAATGCGGCAGGATGCTCCAGCAGCGACCCGGGACGGTGGCCATGAGCGTCCCCGGGGCTGGACAAGACCTCCACCTGGAACAACCCCACACCCTGCGAACGGTGCTCGAACAGTTCCTCCGGGACACCATGGAACCGTCGAGCGCCAAGCAGACCTGACTCAGGGGCGAAACGACCGGGACCGCGCGCGGACCCCATTGCCATCGCGGCCCCTCAACAGCCGGAGCTGCCCCGCTGTGGGGAACAGACCAGAACTCCGCCACCACCGAACGCGCACAGCGGCGACTTCACCAGGCCGAGCGAAGATCACCAGAACCATCCAGAAGTGCCGGCAGGATCAGACTGGGCCCGGCCCTCGCGAGGTGGATGCTCGGTGCGGCCTTGGGGCAGAAACGCCTCGTTCGGTCAGGGGCCCGCCTCGGTCGCAATGCCCCGGCCGGTGCCCTGGCCGTCGTCATCGGTGGTGAGCCGGCTGTCCAGACCCGTGATGATCGTGTCCAGCACCAGGCGGAACATGCGGTCCTCCCCAGGACCTGGGTCCGCGGGTCCGTCTTCGCCGACGGCGGGGGCGGTCGGCTCGAGGTTCGACCACCGGTGAAGCGCGCCGTTCAGTTCGGCGGTGAGGACACCGGCGACGACCGCGCACACGAGGGCGGCGGTCGGCCGGATCTCTGGTTGCGGCACCCCTGCGGCGTCCAGTGTCGCGGTGAGCGCGGTCCAGAAGGGGTCTTCGGGCTGGATGAAGTCCGGCTGGCTGAACGAGTAGGCCATGAGGTTGGGGTGCCGGTGTGCCAGCGTCCGGAAATCCGTGGCGAGCAGGCGGGTGCGCTCCTGCCAGGGAGCGTCTTCCAGGGTCACGGTGCGGAACTGGGAGCCAACGGTCCTTGCCACGCCGCGCAGCAAGGCGCCCTTGTTCGGTACGTGGTGGTACAGCGACATCGGGTTCGCGTCCAGCGCGGTCGCGAGTTTGCGCATGGTGAGCGCCTCGACCCCGTCCGCGTCGATGAGCCGCAGGGCGGCGGCGTAGATCCCGGTCTCGGTCAGAGGCACGTCTCTCTTCCTTGTTCCCCGCGGAGGGATCTTCGCCTTTGTCATGCGCCGTACGGTACCCGTTTCGTACAGCGTACGGAAATGGGCCGCGCCGCTCTGTGGCGGAGCGGACACTTCCGCACCCTGGGTTGCGTGCGGTGTTTCGTACGTCGTATGGTTTTTTTCCGTACGGCGTATGTTTCTATGGTGCACCGCGCGTCGCCCGACCCCCTTGCCCATCCCTCTCCGCACAAAGGAGCAAGCCATGACCACGTCGAACGACCTTCGCCCCATTCGATCCCCGCGCGGGGTCCCCCTCCTCGGCCACACGCCGCAGATCCCCGACACCAACCCGTTCGGGTACTTCGCCGAACTGTCCAAGCAGTTCCCCGAGGGCATCTACGGCATGGACATCGCCGGTATCGAGCAGGTCTTCGTCTACGACCCGGACCTGGTGGCCGAGGTCAGCGACGAGACGCGGTTCTTCAAGCAGATCGACAAGACGCCGCTGGCCCACGTCCGGGACTACTTGAACGCGGGCCTGTTCACCGCGCACCAGCACGAAGAGGAATGGGGCAGGGCGCACCGGATCCTGCTGCCGGCCTTCAGCCAGCGGGCCATGAGGGGCTACTTCGGGCAGATGCTGGAGATCGCCCAGAACCTGGCGGGCAAGTGGGAGCGCCGGGAGGGGAAGCCGGTCAAGATCACCGACGACTACACCCGGCTGACGCTGGACACGATCGCCCTGTCGGGGTTCGGCTACCGGTTCGACTCCTTCGACAAGGAGGAGCTGCACCCGTTCCTGAACGCGCTGCTGGAGGCGCTGATCGAGTCGCTGCGGCGCTCGCAGGAGCTGCCGATGATGACCAAGCTGCGCAAGGCGGACGACAAGAAGTACCGCGCGAACATCCGGCTGATGCAGGACCTGGTCGAGAGCGTGATCAAGGAGCGCCGCGAGGGGAAGGGCGGCGGTGAGGAGGACCTGCTGGGTCTGATGCTTGAGGCCACCGACCCGGAGACCGGCAAGCCGCTGACCGACGACAACGTCCGCGACCAGGTGCTGACGTTCCTGATCGCCGGGCACGAGACCACCAGCGGCCTGCTGTCGTTCGCCACGTACTCGCTGATGCGCAACCCGCACATCCTGGCCCAGGCGTACGCCGAGGTGGACCGGCTGATGCCCGGCGACACCGTCCCGGCCTACGACACGATCATGCAGATGGACGTCATCCCGCGGATCCTGGACGAGACCCTGCGCCTGTGGGCCCCCATCCCTTTGATCGGCAAGGCCCCGCTCGAGGACACCGTCATCGGCGGCCGCTACCTTCTCAAGAAGGGCACGCGGGTCAACATCCTCGAAGAACCGCTGCACACCCACCCCAAGGCATGGGACCGTCCCGACGAGTTCGACATCGACCGGTGGCTGCCGGAGAACCGCGCCAAGCAGCACCCGCACGCCTACAAGCCGTTCGGCAACGGCGTGCGTGCCTGCATCGGCCGCCAGTTCGCGCTCACCGAGGCCCGCCTGGTCCTGGCGCTGGTGCTGCAGAAGTTCAAGTTCTCCGACACGGCCGACTACAAGATGGACGTCAAGGAGGCGCTGACCCGCAAGCCCGGCGACTTCGAACTGGTCGTGCGCCGCCGCAAGGAGCACGAGCGGAACGTCTTCGCTGCCGTGGACCTGAAGACCGACGACACCCAGGCCCAGGCCGCGGTCAGCGGTGTGGGTGTGAACCTGACGGTGGCGTACGGCTCCAGCCTGGGTTCGTGCGAGGACCTCGCCCGCACCATCGCCGACCGCAGCGAGCGCTCCGGCTTCGGCACCACGCTGGTGAGCCTGGACGAGCTGGGCGACAACCTGCCCACCGAGGGCCTGCTCATCGTGGTCGCCGCCAGCTACAACGGCAAGGCGCCCGACAACGCCCAGCGCTTCGACGACCTGCTCGCCGCCGGGCTGCCCGAGGGCTCGCTGTCGAACGTGCGGTTCGCGCTGCTGGGTGCCGGCAACACCCAGTGGGTGGCCACCTACCAGGCCTTCCCCAAGCGGATCGACGAAGCCCTGCTGGCCGCCGGTGCCACCCCCGTCATCGAGCGCGGCATCGCCGACGCCGCCGGTGACTTCGACGGCATGGCCTCCCGCTGGATGGACACCCTGTGGACCACGCTGGCCGAGGAGTACGCCGCCGACACCTCCGATGCGAGCGGCCCGCGCTACCAGGTTCAGCTGCTCACCGAGGCGGACGTGCGTCCCGCGATCGTCTCCGAGCAGGCCTACCCGCTCACCGTGGTGGCCAACGAGGAACTCGTGGCCGACGCGACCGGCCTGTGGGACTTCAGCCTCGAGCCGCCGCGCCCGTCGGCGAAGTCCATCACCATCGAGCTCCCCGACGGAGTCACCTACGACACCGGCAACCACCTGGCCGTCTTCGCCAAGAACGAACCAGCCCTGGTCGACCGCGCCCTCGCCCGCCTCGGCGTCGACCGCGACCAGGTCCTGCGGCTGGACCAGCCGGCCGGCGGCCGCACCCACCTGCCGGTCGGCACCCCCGTCACCGCAGGCCTGCTCCTCACCGAGTTCCTGGAGCTCCAGGACGTGGCGACCCGCACCCAGGTACGCATCCTGGCCCAGCACACCGAGTGCCCGTGGACCCGGCCGCAGCTCCAGGCCTACACCGCCGACACCGAGGAGGCCGAGGAGCGCTACCAGAACGAGATCCTCGGCAAGCGCGTCTCCGTGCTGGGCCTGCTGGAGCGCTTCCCCGCGGTCGAACTGCCGCTGGCGGTGTTCCTGGAGATGACGGGTCCGATCCGTCCGCGCTTCTACTCCATCTCCTCCGCCCCGCTGGCCAACCCGCGCCACGTGCGCCTGACCGTGGGCCTGCTGGAGGGCCCGGCCCTGTCCGGCGACGGCCAGTACCGCGGCACCTGCTCCTCCTACATCGCCGGACTCGAGCCCGGAGACGTCTTCTACGGCTACGTCCGCGTGCCCTCCCCGACCTTCGCCCCGCCCGCCGACCCCGCCACGCCGCTGATCCTCATCGGCCCCGGCACCGGCATCGCACCACTGCGCGGATTCCTTGAGGAGCGTGCCGCACAGCAGGGGAACGGTACCGAGGTGGGCCTGTCGCAGGTCTTCGTCGGCTGCCGCCACCCCGAGCACGACTACTTCTACCACCAGGAGATGCAGGCCTGGGAGCAGACCGGGATCGCACAGATCCACACCGCCTTCTCCGCGGTGACCGGCCACCCGGCCCGGTTCGTGCAGAACGCCATCGCCAACGCCGCCGACACCGTGTGGCAGGCCATCCAAGACGGCGCGTACATCTACGTCTGCGGTGACGGCCGCCGCATGGCCCCCGCCGTCCGCGGGGCCCTCGCCGCCATCCACCGTCAGAAGACCGGCAGCGACGACGAAACCGCCCAGCAGTGGCTCGCCCAGCTCGAAGCCGACGAGCGCTACCAGCAGGACGTCTTCGCCTGATCCCCCGACGCCGGGAGGCGTGCGGCCGTCCTGCCACCCCGCACGCCTCCCGGCCACCACTCACTCGCGCGGCATCACACGGCACCCCTCGGCCCGCATCGCCGGGAAAAAATGCCACTCACAGAAGGAAAATCACCATGGACACCATGCTCGCCGGACGCTTCCACCTGGACAGCAAGAAGTTCGTCGTGGAGGAGGTCCCCGTCCCCGTGCCGGGTCCAGGCGAGATCCTCATCGAGGTGAAGGCCGCGGGCGTCTGCCTTTCGGACGTCCACCTGATCGACGGCTCCCTCGTCCCGCTGTTCGCCACCTCCGACACGGTCACCGTCGGCCACGAGGTCTCGGGCGTGATCCACACCCTCGGCCCCGACCTCAAGCGCGGCCTGACAGTGGGCACCCGCGTCACCCTGGAGGCCGGCAAGACCTGCGGCCAGTGCGCCGGCTGCGTGCGCCGCCGCCCATGCACCCGGATGCTCACCGCCGGCATCGACTACGACGGCGGCTGGGCCCAGTACACCCTCGCCCGCGAGGACACCCTCATCCCCATCCCCGACAGCCTCCCCTTCGACCAGGCCGCGATCATCCCCGACGCGGTCTCCACGCCCTATGCCGCCGTCGTCGCCACCGCCGGAGTCCGCCCCGCCCAGTCCGTCGGCGTGTGGGGCGTGGGCGGCGTCGGCGCGCACAACGTCCGCGTCGTCCGCCTGGTCGGCGCCGCACCGATCATCGCCGTCGACCCGCTGCCCAGCGCCCGGAAACGCGCCGTGGCCTTCGGCGCGGACATCGCACTCGACCCGACCGCCGACGACTTCGCCGACCAGGTACGCGCCGCCACCGCCGGACGGGGCCTCGACTTCGCCTTCGACTGCGCCGGCGTGCCCGCCGTCCGCGAGCAGGCCGCCTCCGCACTCGGCCTGGGCGGCTCCCTCATCCTGGTCGGCATCACACCCAGGCCCCTCACCATCGCCGAGGGCCTGACCTTCAACTACCTGCAGAAGCAGGTGCGCGGCCACTACGGCGGCTACCCCGAGTCCGTCACCGAGCTCGTGCAGCTGACCGCGGCCGGCCGCCTCGACCTCGCCCCCTCCATCACGGACCACATTCCGCTCGCCGACGCCGCCGACGCGGTCCACCGACTGGAGAACAAGATCGGAGACCCGATCCGCCTCATCCTCGTCCCCTGACACCCGTCAGCGGGACACCAAGCCACCTCGGGCAGGGGTGAGTGGGTGCCGGTGCTTGAGGGAACACCGGCACCCACGGCTTTCCGGTAACCACCGGCCTGGTACGCGCCGACTCCTCCCTCCGAAGGCCGCGGGACCCCGTTGCCGCCGGTTCGTAGCCGGGGCCGGAACCCGCCGTCCTCCGTGGCGGCGCACACGATCCGCAGTGGACGCACACGATCCGCAGTGGAGAGGGGAATCACGCAGATGGCCGTTGCCCTGGGCCGGACTCCGCGGCGCAGCGATGCTCGCTCGAACCGCACGCGCATTCTCGCGACCGCTCGGCAGCAACTGGGGGACAACCCCGACGCGAGTCTCGACAGCATCGCTCAGGCGGCCGGCGTCGCCCGGCGCACCCTCTACGGACACTTCTCCAGCCGGCAAGCGCTGGTCACCGCCCTGGCGCAGGAAGCAGGCCAAGCGCTTCAACGGGCGTTCGCAACGGCCCGTATTCCAGGTGCCGACCCGCTGGAGGCGATGACGCGGATGGCCCTGGCGGCATGGGCGGTGGGCGACCGGTACCGCATGCTCACCTCCTTGGGCCGCCGCGATCTGGGAGACGAGGCGATCCGGGCCACCCTGGCCCCGGCGCGCGAAGAGGCCACCGCGACCGTGCGCCGTGGTCAGGACGAAGGCGTGTTCGCGGACCATGTTCCCGCGCCTGTCCTCGTCCTGGCGCTGGAAGCGATGATGTCGGTCCTCACCGCGGAGAACGCCGCGTCCCACTGGGCGGATCCCGCGGGTGAGGCTGCGGCGACCGCGCTCCTGGTCGCCGTCGGCGTGGCACCCCAGGTGGCTGCGCTCCGCGTGCGGGACGTTCTGCACGAGTCGGAGGGGAATGAACGGCGTTCTGACGTCCGCCACAGCCGCTTCGCTCCGTCACCGCTCCTGGCGGGTTCGTGCGATGTGGCTCTCCAATCCGACGATCGTCGCGTCCAGCGCACAGGTGAACATCGCGTCGATCACGTCCCTCGCTGGTGAGGGGGCGCCTTCACCGTCGGGGCCCGCCGGGGCCGGCGGCAGAGTGGTCCACCGCTGCAGCGCCCCGGTCAGTTCACTGACCAGCAGGCCCGTGAAAACCGCGCACAGGGAGGCAGCGACGCGCGGGATCTCCGAGGCCGGCAGGTCCGCGGCAGACAGGATGCTGGTGAGCCCCTGCCAGAAGGGGTCCTCCGGCTGGACGTAGTCGGCTCGTGCGAAGGAGTACGCCATCAGTTTCGGATGGCTGTGCGACAGTTCACGGAAGTCCAGAGCCAGTTGGCGCAGGCGGTCCTGCCAGGGGAGGTCCTCCCGCGCCCCCGTGCGGAACTGCGAGCCGACGCGCTCGGCCAGACCACGCAGCACGGCGTCCTTGTTCGGCACGTGGTGGTACAGCGACATCGGGTTCGCATCCAGCGCGGTCGCGAGTTTGCGCATGCTCAGCGCCTCGACCCCGTCGGCGTCGATGAGCTGCAGCGCCATGGCGTAGATGCCGTCCTTGGTGAGCGGGACGTCCCTCTTCCTGGTTCCCCGGGGAGCCTTCTTTTCCATACGTCGTATGGTAGCAGCGAGGCGGTTCCATGCGTTTCATGAGACTGGGGCGCCGCCGCAACGGCGGCTTCTCGAGGTCGCCTCGGGGGTGGAATCAGGTGAGGTCGGGCAGGGCGCGTCGGATGACCTCGCCGGCCTCGTCGGCCGGGACGCCCAGCATGCGCAGGACCATCTCGGCCAGGTCCGAGGCGGCCTCGTCGCCGTCGACGTCGGGGCGGGCCAGTCTCAGTGCCACGAGGGACAGGAGGGTGCCGCCCAAGGCGGACAGGGCGGTGGTCGCGTCGCGGCAGGTGAAGCGGCCTGAGGCGATGCCGATCTCCAGGTCGCGCAGGGCTCGCGGGGCGAGTCCGCGGTCGGAGTGGATGTAGGCCAGACCGCGGTCGGCCAGAATCCGCATGAGTTCAGGATGGGAGTCAGCCATCCGGGCGGTGAGCCGGAAGCCCGCGGCGACGAGTTCGGCCGGGTCGTCGATCCCTTGCACGCGCTCGTCTATGACCTGCCCGAACTCGTCCAGGGCGTCTGTCACCGCGGCGTCGAACAGCTCTGTCTTGGACTCGAAGTGGTTGTAGAAGGAGCCGAAGCCGACGTCCGCGCGCTCGGCGATGGCCTGGATGCTGGCGCTGGTGTCCCCGGTCTCCGCGAGGATCTGACGGGCCGCGCGGACGAGCGCCTGACGGGTCTCGGCGCGGCGACGCTCGAAACGGTTCTTGGGCGGGGCTGACGTCGGCATGCGACGAGTGTAACAACCGTCGCGATGAGTCTGCCATTACTGATGAGATCATCAATTATTTGGGTCCATCCTATTGACGATGGGTAACGGCAAAGTTGATGATTTCCTCATTACAGCAGTGTTGCTTGGAGGACACCATGTCCCACACCCCCGTCAAGAGGGCCGCTCCCCGGACGCCCCACCAAGACCTCCACAGTGAGCAGGGCGCCCTGCGTGGAGAGCACCCCGGACGCTCCCGCAATCCCGTGATCAAGGTGGCGGACCTGGCCTGGCTCGAGTTCGAGAAGCCGGATCTGGACCGGGCGGAGGTCTTCGCGCGTGACTTCGGGTTCGCGGTCGCCGCCCGCACCGAGGGGGAGCTGTGGCTGCGCGGCACTTTCGCGGGCTCGCCGTGCATGGTCATCCGGCGGGGGAGTGCGTCCCGGTTCGTCGGGCCGGCGTTCCGCGCGGCCGAGCGGGCCGACCTGGACCGGCTGGCTCGCGCCACCGGCAGTACCGTCCGCGACGTCGGCGTACCGGGCGGTGGGCAGTCGGTCGCCCTGCTCGATCCCTCGGGCCTGCCGGTCCGGGTCGTGCACTGCGCGGAACGGCTGCCCGCGCTGCCCGAGCAGGAGCCGCTGATTCTCAACTTCGGTACCGGCCATCGTCGTACGAACGCCACTCAGCGGCCGCCCCGTGAGCCGTCCCGTATCCAGCGGCTGGGCCATGTGGTGCTGGAAACACGGGTGTTCGCCCGCACCCTGGACTGGTACCTGGACACCCTCGGGATGATCGTGTCCGACTTCCTCTTCCTGGACGGGCAGCGCGGGCGCGGTCCGACGATGGCGTTCGTCCGGTGCGACCAGGGGAGCGTGTCCGTCGATCACCACACGCTGGCCCTGCACCTGGGGCCCGGAACCGGCTATGTCCACTCCGCCTACCAGGTCACCGACCTCGACGCGATCGGCGCCGGCGGCGAGTACCTCGCCGAGCGCGGTTACCAGCGCAGCTGGGGCATCGGCCGGCACATCCAGGGCAGCCAGCTCTTCGACTACTGGCGCGACCCCGACCACTTCATGCTGGAGCACTTCGCCGACGGCGACCTCTTCTCCTGCGACCTGGAGCCCGGCTGGGCACCGATGTCGGCGAGCGGCCTGGCCCAGTGGGGCCCGCCGGTCACCCGCGACTTCCTGGGCGCCACCCCTTCCCCCGCCAAGCTGCGCGAGGTCATGACGGCCCTGCGTGGCGACAACGAACTCGACCCCGCACGCCTGCTGGGCCTGATGAAAGCGATGAGCTCATGAGCACCAATGTTCTGCGCACCACTGGGGGTACCTCCCGCTCGAGCGAAGCCGAGAGTGGGGGAGGCTGGTGGGTCGTCCGGGACGAACGCGCCGTCCGCATCGAGACCAAGGCCGTCACCACCGCCGAACTGCTCGCCGACCGGGACGCGGTCCGCGCGGCCGCCGCCTCCACCGAGAGCGGCACGCCCGTCGCCGATCTGGTGGCGCTGCCTCCGGTCACCACCCCGTGCCGGGTGGTCGCCCAGATGGTCAACTACCGCAGCCACGCCAAGGATTCGGGCTTCACCGGCGACATCCCGCCCACCTTCTTCCGCAAGGCGTCCGGCTCGGTCAGCGGCCCCCACGACACGATCGTCCGACCCGCGCACGTCAAGTTCCTCGACTACGAGGTGGAACTGGGCCTCGTCATGGGCGCGACCCTGCCCGTGGGCACCGTCGTCGAGGAACAGGACCTGCCGCGCTACGTCGCCGGCCTCGTCCTGACCAACGACGTCAGCGCCCGCGACGTGCAACTGACCAAGACCCAGTTCTACGAGAGCAAGTCCTACCCGACCTTCACGCCGACGGGTCCGTACCTGGCCCTGCTGGAGCCCGAGGACTTCACCCACCTGCTGAATCTGCGGCTGCGGCTGTCGGTCAACGGCGTCTCCCGCCAGGACCGCACGCTCGCCGACATGATCGTACGGCCCGCACAGGCGCTCACCCTGCTCGCCCGCTTCCAGACCCTCGACCCGGGCGATCTGCTGCTCACCGGCACTCCCGGCGGCACGGCCCTGAAGGCCCCGCCCAAGGCGGCCGAGAAGATCGCCGCGCTGCTGCCGCCCGCACTCAAGTGGAAGGCGTTCTTCAAGGGCCAGGCCCAGAACCCCAAGTACCTGCACAGCGGTGACCTCATCACCGCCACGATCGCCACCCCGGACGGACGGATCGACCTCGGCGAGCAGCGGACCCCCGTTACGGACGCACCATGAAGGCCACAGCCCGTACACCGGTGGTGATCATCGGTGCCGGACCCGTCGGGATCACGGCCGCGCTGCAGCTCGCCCGGCAGGGAGTACGCAGCGTCGTACTGGAACGCCACCGGGACATCTACCCGTTGCCGCGCGCCGTCGTCGTGGACGACGAGATCCGCCGGATCCTGCAGAGCGTAGGTGTACACGAGGAGTTCGCCGCCCTGGCGCGACCGGCGCCCGGACTGCGGCTGCTGGACGCCGGGCGCCGCGTGATCGCCGAATTCCCGCGGTCCATGCACGGGCACCACGGCTTCCCCCAGACCAGCATGTTCGACCAGCCCGAGCTGGAGCGCCTGCTGCGTGACGCCTTGGCGCGCCGCCCCGAGTGCGAACTGTGGAGTGGGGTGGAGGCGGTGTCCGTCACCCAGTCCGTCGCACGGGACACCGAGGGACCGAACGATCCGACGGGCCCGGTCCGGGTCACCTTCCGGCGCGCCGGCAGCGACGACGAGGAGCACCTGTGGGCCGATGCCGTCCTCGGCTGCGACGGCGCGGGCAGTCGCACCCGTGACGCCATCGGCGCCGTCTGGGAGGACCTGCGCTTCGAGGAGAGCTGGCGGGTCATCGACGTGCGCACCAGTCGCGCTGTGCGCACCTGGGAAGGCGCCGAGCAGATCTGCTCTCCCACCCGGCCGGCCACCTTCATGCGCGTCGGCGAGGACCGCTACCGCTGGGAGTTCCGGCTGGCCGACGACCAGAACCTGGACGGCCCGGACGGATGGGAGCGCCTGCGCGAGCTGGTCGCCCCCTGGGTGGACCTGCCGCCCGACGCCTCGCAGGGCACCGGCTTCGAGGTGATACGGCAGGCGCAGTACACCTTCCGGGCCCGTCTCGCCGACCGGTGGCGCAGGGGGCGGGTCTTCCTGCTGGGCGACGCCGCCCACCTCACCCCGCCCTTCGTGGGGCAGGGGCTGTGCGCCGGCCTGCGCGACGCCAACAACCTCACCTGGAAACTCACCCGCGTCCTCCAACAGGGCGCCCCCGAGGGGCTGCTGGACACCTACGAACGCGAACGCAAGCCGCACGCCCGCCATGTGATCCGCGTGGCGGTCTCCGTCGGCTGGGCCATGACCGGCGGCCAGGACCGCGGTGCGGCGTTCCGCCGGGCGGTCGTGGGCACGGCCTGTCGCATCCCCGGTGTGACCGCGGCGGTGGCCCGTGACCTCAGTCCCGCCCTGACCGCCGGTCCACTCGTACGGCGCCGCCCCAGGCTGACCGGTCGCGTGCTGGCCGGCACCTTCTGCCCGCAGCCCTGGGTACGACATGACAGCAGGCGAACACGCCTCGATGACGTCCTCGGGGACTCCTTCACCGTCCTGACCGCTGTGCCGCCCACGGCGCAGATGACGGCCGTGGCCACGGCACTGGGCGCCCCGACGATCCACGTCGACGACCTGGGCGACGACGGCACCCTGGCCGGCTGGCTGGCCCGCGGCCGTGCCGACGCCGTCCTGCTGCGACCCGACCGCATTGTGATGGACACCGTCCCGGCCGGCACCGGCGACTTCACGGACACCGTCGCCTGGGCCCCCTTGCTGCACACGGGCCGCCGTCCCGCCGATGCCCGGCCAGCCTGACGAGGAGCACCACACCATGACCAGCCCGCACCCTGAGCCGTATACGGAACCCTTCTTCACTCCCGACCCGCAGTCGGCCGCCCGTAGCCGCATCGCGGACTTCGCCCGATGGGCGGCCCGGCACCGGGGCGCCGAAGGGATCCAGGACCCCACGGACTACCGAGCCCTGCACCAGTGGTCCGTCACCGACCTCGAAGGGTTCTGGGCCGCGGTGTGGGAGTACTTCGACATCGACGCGACGACCGGGTACGAGCGGGTGCTGGCCGAGGAGACCATGCCCGGCGCCCGCTGGTTCCCCGGCGCCACCCTCAACTACGTCCATCACGCGCTGCGCAACCTGCAGCCGGACGCTCCCGCGATCACCGCCCTGGACGAGACCGGGGCCGGCTACGAGATCACGGGCCGGGAGCTGCGCGCCCGGGTCGCCTCTGTCGCTGCCGGCCTGCGCGACCTGGGCGTCGGACAGGGTGATCGAGTGGTGGGCTATCTGCCCAACACCCCCCACGCCGTCATTGCCTTCCTCGCGACCGCAAGCCTGGGCGCGGTGTGGTCGGTGTGCGGCCAGGACTACGCACCCAGGGCCGCCGCCGACCGCTTCGCCCAGCTCGAACCCACGGTGCTCATCACCGCGGACGGTTACCTCTTCAACGGCACGACCCACGACCGCCGCGCCGCCTCGCTCGAACTGGCCGCCGCCCTGCCGACGCTGAAGGCCACGGTGCTCGTGGACCACGTGGGCCTTGAGTGGCCCGAGGGCGGCAACTCGGGGCTGAGAGTTCCCTGGGAGGACGCGGCCACCCGCATCGAGTACCTCACCATCGTCCCGGTGCCGTTCGACCACCCCCTGTGGGTCGTCTTCTCCTCCGGCACCACCGGCCTGCCCAAGGGCATCGTCCACGGGCACGGCGGCGTCCTGCTCGAACATCTCAAGATGCTCGGCCTGCACACCGACCTGGGCACCGGGGACCGGCTGCTGTGGTACACCACCACCCACTGGATGATGTGGAACCTGGTCGTCTCCACCCTGCTGACCGGAGCCACCACCTGCACCTACGACGGCAGCCCGGTACCGCAGACGCGTCCGGACATCCTGTGGGAGCAGGCGGCCCGTCACAAGGTCACCGTCTTCGGCACCAGTCCTCAGTACCTGCTGGCCATGGCCAAGCTGGGCATCGAACCCTCCGCGCACGACCTGTCGGCCATCCGCGTCGTCGGCTGCACCGGCTCCGCTCTGCCCGCCTCCGCCTACCCCTGGGTCCGCGACCACATGGGCGCAGGCGTCCAGTTGGCCTCCACCAGCGGCGGCACGGACATCGTCTCCGGCTTCGCCGGCAGCGCCTCCACGACCCCTGTCTGGGCGGGGGAGCTGTCCGCCCCCAGTCTCGGCGTGGCCCTGGCCGCCTACGACGCGACGGGGACCCCTGTCCTCGACCGGGTCGGCGAACTGGTCGTCACCCGGCCCATGCCGTCCATGCCGCTGTACTTCTGGAACGACCCCGACGGCAGCCGCTACCGCGACGCCTACTTCGGCGCCTACCGCGGTGTCTGGCGGCACGGTGACTGGATCACACTCACCTCGCACGGCTCGGTGATCGTTCACGGCCGCTCCGACGCCACCCTCAACCGCAACGGCGTGCGCCTGGGCAGTGCCGACATCCACGACGTCGTCGAACGCCTCCCCGAGATCACCGAGGCTCTCGTCATCGGCGCGGAGGAACCCGACGGCGGCTACTGGATGCCGCTCTTCGTGGTCCTCGCCGACGGGGTGGACCTGGACGACTCCCTACGCGAGAAGCTCCGCGACGCCATCCGCACCGGCGCCTCGCCCCGCCACGTCCCCGACGAGATCCTCGCCGTACCGGCGCTCCCGCACACGAAGACCGGCAAGAAGCTCGAGGTTCCCATCAAACGCCTGCTCCAGGGTGCCCCGGCCGAGCAGGTCCTGAACCCCGAGGCGGTCGACGATCCCGACCTGATCGCCTACTTCGCCCGCCTGGGGGCGGAGCGGAACAAGCGGTCGGCGCAGGACACATGACGTCGGCCAGGGGACCCACAGGCCCCCGTGACGGCAGCGGGTCCCTGTGCCCTGCCCGGCTCCGCGAACCCCGTCCCCAGGGGGTGGTGCCGGGGCGGTCGACCCGCCCCGGCACCACACACAACCGAAGCAAGAGAGAAATGGTGAGCATGACCGACCCTGAACCGCAGGCCCTCGATGTCCTCGACGACGCCGGACGAAAGGTGCTGTTCACCGAGGCCCGCACCGCGAACACCTTCGCCGAGGTGGCCGTCGCCGACGACGAACTGGCCCTGATCTGGGAACTCGCCCGCTGGTCGCCGAGCGCCGCCAACGGCCAGCCGCTGCGCGCGCTCTTCGTACGCACCCGCGAGGGCAAGGAGCGACTCGTCCGGCATCTCGACGAGGGCAACAGGGCCAAGACGCTCAGTGCGCCGGCCGTGGCGATCCTCGCGTACGACGTCGACTTCCACGAGCAGATGCCGACGGTCTTCCCGGCCCGCGGCGACTTGCTGCGAGCGACGTTCGCCGACCAGATCGACGCGCGCGAGAGCATCGCGGCCTACAACTCGGCACTGCAGACCGGGGTCTTCCTGCTCGCGGTCCGCGCGGCGGGGCTCGCGGCCGGTCCCATGGCGGGCTTCGACAAGGCCGGCGTGGACGCGGAGTTCTTCGCCGGTACCAGCTGGCGCTCGCAACTGGTGGTCAACATCGGTCACCCCGGTGCCGACCCGTGGTTCCCGCGGCTGCCCCGCGTGCCCGTCGAGGACGCCGTCGCCTATGCCTGAGGGCACCACCACCTGGTAGGCGAGGGGTGTCATGCCGTGGGCGCCGGTGCTCTTCCGAGTACCGGCGCCCATTTCTGGTGTGGCTCGGAGCTGCCCTTGCGGACCGGATCGGACCGGACCGGAGCGGACCTGACCTGACCGGTGCGGACCTGACCTGACGGGTGCGGACCTGACCTGACGGGTGCGGACCGGACCTGACCTGACCGGTGCGGTGCGGTAATGGTTTTCGACGCCCAGGGAGAGCAGGAGGGTCAGCACCAACACGGCGGTGGAGCGCCAGATAAAGGTGGCTTCCCTCCCAGCTGCGCCGGCCCGACTCGGCACGGCTCGTCGAGCGGGATATGCGTCGCCCTCGCCCCTCTCGCCGACAGCCGCCGACAGCACCCTTCGACCTTCCATACGGTGTATGGTATTGCTGGGAGATGCTTCCGTACCATGTACGGAACCTCGGGGTATTGCCGGATCGGCCTCTTTCGCGTCAGGTGACACAGTGTGGAGGCGGCCGAGGTGCGGGAAGCGGAGCGGCCCGCGCTGCCGCTACCTGCGAGTAGCCTCGTGAAGCGCTTGGAGTGAGAGTGCCGTCCGCGCCGCATTCGCCATGGTCGGCAGCGACGAGACGGAAACCAGCTGCTCCGCACCGAGAGGCTGCGCCGCGCAAGACCCCCACCCCACCGAGTTCTGTTCGCGTGCGCACCCTGTGGCTGGCACACTGAATTTGTGGTTCCGCTGATGGCCGCCGCAGTTCAAGCCGCGTTTCCATCGATTCCCGGTGCCGGCGTTGTGTCGGTTTGCGCGTTGATCTTTACCATCGCGTCCTTCTGGTGGATCAACGCCCGGCAAGGGCACCTGAAGTCTTGGGAGCCTCATTCCTTTGCCGCGATTGTCCACTGCTCCATGGCTCGCCTGCGGCTTCCACTCGTCCTTCACAACACCGGTGCCAAGCCGATAATCGTGCAGGATCTCAGGTTGACCTTCCCCGATGAGCCTGCCTCTCATCTGCCACTCCTGTGGATGTCTTCACCGTCCCACCTTCAACCCGGGCAGGAGGACGAGCCGAAGTTGCCGGCCGGATTCGCCGTGGCCGGCAGAGAGGCGAAGCAGCTCTTCATCGAGTTCGAGGCACCGTTTTCCGGATTCATCGCGGAGTCCCGTGATTACAAGGTCCAGCTTCAGGTGATGGTCGGCCATCGCAAAGGGTGGCGCTCCCTTCTGACGTTCACCTTGAGGGCTGCCAACATCGTTGATCCCGACCATTACACGGTCTACAGCAATGCACCTCTTGAACTGACGAAAGAGGACAGGCAGAAGGCGGACGCCGCACTTCTGGAGCTGCTGGACGAGCAGGAGGACCGCTCTGCTCCGGGCGAGAGGAAGCGGCGGGACTCTTTGAATGACGAGGGCGACACCGGCACGAATCTCTAGCGTGGGAAGACGGCCCCGGGCTTCGCCACGGCGAATGTGTCGACGCTCCGTCCGTTGCCGTCGGAGCTGGTCGGACTGGTCCGCAAGGAGCTCTGCTGCGTCCAGCGGCGATGGACCGTGGCCCCGCCGTCACCGGATCCATGCCGGTCGGCACGGACCTGGACCGATCCCCAGTACGGGAGTTTCCGGCCCTTCCCTTCTGCCGTACCGTGCTTTTCGTAGTCCACGCCATCTCGAACTTCACAGCGAGTTGGTGAAAGATCGACTCGGAGATGCGCATACCGCACGAACGAGCCGGATCAAGGGAGTGAAAGATCGGTTCTCTGCGAGCCCTCAGCCAAGAGAGCGGCAGTAGCGCAACTTGTGGAGAGAGGCGCCGCCGGTGGAGTCCTCCACGGCCGTGCCGTCTGCGCCCCAGCCGGCGGCTTCGTAGAAGCGCCGGGCGCGTTTGTTGTCTTCCAGTACCCACAGGGTGGCCTGTGCGTAGTGGGCCTGCCGGAGACGTGTCAACGTGGCCAGCATCAACTGCTTTCCGATCCCCGTGCCCCATACCTCGGGTATCGCGTAGAGCGTGCCGATTTCCGCGGTGGCGGGAGTGTCCCGAGACGGGCCGAAATTGGCGAACCCGACGATCCCGGCCTCGGATTCGGCTACCAGCAGGCCCGACGCCGGCCACCGTGTGTCCGCGATGCGGGTCTTCCACTCGTGCTCTTCGCGGCTTGGGTCCATGGCGTCGAGGTAGTGCTGGGGAACAAGACCGGCAAAGGCCGCCTGCCATGAGCGCACGTAGACGCCGGCGACCGCTGAAGCGTCGTCAGGCCATGCCTGTCGGATCTGCATGCCGTAATTCTCCAAATCTCGTCCATCCGGGCCAAGTTCTTTTCTCAAGGGTGATGGTGAGTGCTCGGCTGTCTGTTCCAGCGGTGCCCGCGCCGGGTCCGCGTAGTGGACGGCGGTCTTCTCGTCGATGCCGAAGACGAGCGCGAGATGGAGCGGGTCGGCGCCGTCGGGGGAGAGCCTCTTCGAGCCGGAGGTCGATGCGCAGATCGATCGGACAGGGTGAGCCCTTTCACGGCTTGGTCGTCCGGGTCATGATGCTCATCGTCACCCGAGCGGGAAGGCCGAAGGTCATCCGCGTCTGCTGCCTCTGCAGCACGAGGTCTGGAACATCGTCCTGACCGGCGCTCTCTCGTCAGGTCCAACGGCTGTGCGGCGATGGTTGGTTCCCGATAGGGATGTGACGTTTCACCCCGCCTGTTGACCTGTCGAAGCGCACCGTGGCGGCCCCATACTCCAGGACCTGACGAACCGACGGTGAAGGAGCACAGTGAGCGCAGCGGCGGCGGCAGGGACCTGGAGGCTCGGGGACCTGGAGGTGAACCGCATCGGCTACGGCACGATGCGGCTGACCGGCAACGGCATGATGGGGAACTCCGACGGCCCGCCGATCGACCGCGACGTCGCCGTCGGCCTACTGCACAGCGCGTTCGAGCAGGGGGTCAACCACGTCGACACGGCCGCCTTCTACTTCTCGCCGTTGCGGTCCGCCAACGAGCTCCTCAACCGCGCCCTCTCCTCCTGGCGCGGCGACGTGGTCGTGGCGACCAAAGTGGGCCCGGCGCGCGCCCCCTCCGGGGAGTGGCTCCATCGGGGCGGCCCCGACCAGCTGCGCGGCCAGGTCGAGGAGAACCTGCGCCAACTCGGCCGGGACCACCTGGACGTGGTGAACCTGCGCGTCGACGGCCCCAGGACGGCCTCGGTCGCCGAGCACTTCGGCGCCCTCGCCGAGCTGCGCGAGGCCGGTCTGATCCGGCACCTCGGGCTCTCCGGTGTGCTGCCCGAGCACGTGGTCGAGGCCCAGGCGATCGCGCCGGTGGTGTGTGTGCAGAACTCCTACGGCCTCGACTCGCGCCGCGCCGACGAGCGCGGGCTGGTGGACCTGTGCGGCGAGCAGGGCATCGCCTTCGTCCCGTTCTTCGCGGTCTCCGGCCGGCGGCGCGAGGCAGCAGCGGACCAGGAGCGCGACGCGCGCGTCCTCTCCGTCGCCCGCGCCCACAACGCGACGCCGGCCCAGGTACGGCTCGCCTGGACCCTCCACCGCGGTCCGCACGTGCTGGCCATACCCGGCACCGCGAACCCGGCACACCTCGCGGAGAACATCGCCGCCGGCGCCCTGCGACTGACCGAAGAGGAACTGGCCGTCCTCGACAAGCCGGACATGGGCACCGTCCGAACCCAGCCGTGAGCGCGATTCCGTGGAAGCCCAGGCAGAAGCAGACCGTGACGGTGAACCGGGGCAACCGGGCCGCGGAACCGCCGTCCCTGCCGCCGATGCCGGTTCCGCCCGGCATGGCTGCGGGCAGGCAGTCACGGGCCGGCAGCCGCCTTGCTCGGCTTGGCTCCGGGGCACTTCGACCGGCCGACCGACCTGACCGGCCACCATCGACCGCCGGCGGTCACACGCGGGTCGCGCGCTCGACCTGATCGGCCTCGCCGCTGAGCAGGCTCATACCCGGGGGGACTGTGGCCCGCAGTTCCCTCACCAAGGCGCGTACGACGCCGGATCTGGCCAGTTCGGAGGTGGTGACATAGCCGACCTGGCGCGTCGGGCGGTCGGGGCCGAGATCGGTGATACGGACCGCGTTCGGAGCTCCGGCCAGGGAGAGCGCAGGCATGATCGCCATTCCGTGGCCTGCGCTCACCAAGGAGAGCACCGCTCCGTCGTCCTCGGCCTCGACGGTGGCCTTCGGGATCCAGTCCTGTGCGGCCCACCAGTCGCGGGTGTACGAGCCACAGTTCTCGGCCCAGTCGACCAGCGGCAGCGAGCGCGGTACGGCGTGACCGGGCGCGTGCACCAGGGCATACGGCTCCTCGAAGAGTTCGCTCGCGACCAGTCCCGGTGGAAGCGGCGCGGAGCCGCCCAGCGTGGCGATGGCTAGGTCGGCTTTCCCGTCGGCCACTTCGCCGGCGGTGCCGCGCCCCACCTCGCGTACGATCCGCACCCGCGGCTCGATCGTGGGATGCCGGGCGCGCAGCCGCTGGAGCACAGGCGGCAGCAGGTGCAGGGCCGCGCTGCGGAAGGCCGCGATCCGTAGCGGCCCTTCCGCAGCGTCGGACCGGGCCGCACCGCGCGCCTCAGCGGTCAGGACGTCCAGCAGGCGCAGGATGTGCCGGGCGTGCGCGACGGCCTTCTCTCCGGCAGGCGTGGGGCGGGCGCCGGTGCGGCCGCGTTCGAAGAGGACGGCACCGATCTTGCGCTCGCTGCCGCGAACCGAGTGGGAGACCGCCGACTGCGTCAGACCGAGGATGTCGGCCGCGGCCGAGAAGCCGCCGGTGTCCGCGGCCGCCACCAGGACGCGCAGTTCGCGCGGGGCGAGATCGGAGTCGGTCGTGCGGGCCACGAAGTGCTCACCTCAACGTATGAGAACCGCTCATGGAACGGGGTGTCACATGAGCCGAACCGGCTGCCACCCAGGCGCATTCCCGGCCTACGGTCCGGTCATGACCGAGACCACGCTCACCGTGCACCAGACCGCCCGCCCCGACGGCTTCCCCACCGCCGAGCACTTCGCCTTCGTCGAGTCCACGCGTCCCGAACCCGCAGCCGGCGGCGCGCTCGTGGAAAACCTCTACTGGTCCGTCGACCCCTACCACCGCGAGATGATGGATGACGTGCCCGGCGGATTCGCGCTCGGCGCACCGCTGGAGGGGCGCACCATCGGGCGGGTCGTCGCCTCGCGCACGCCTCGGCTGGCCGAGGGCGAGATCGTGTTTCACCGGCGGGGCTGGCGCACGCACGCAGTGGTCACGCCCGAGGAGATCCGGCGGCTGCCCCGCTTCGACGGGGTGCCCCTGACCGCGTATCTGAGCATCCTCGGCGGCACCGGTCTGACCGCCTATGTGGGCCTGACCCGGATCGCCCGCCTCCAGGAGGGCGAGGACCTGTTCGTGTCGGCCGCCGCGGGCGGGGTCGGCACCGCGACCGGGCGGTTCGCCCGGCTGCTCGGCGCCAAACGGCTCGTGGGCAGTGCGGGTTCGGCTGCGAAAGCCGGTCATCTCACGCGGGAGGTCGGCTATGACGCCGTCTTCGACTACCACGAGGGGCCCGCCGCCGAACTCCTCGGCAAGGCCGCGCCGGACGGCATCGACGTGTTCGTCGACAACGTCGGCGGCCGGCAACTGGCCGCGGCGGTAGGAGCGTTGCGCGAGTTCGGGCGGATCGTCCGCATCGGCACGATCAGCCAGTACAACACCCCCGACGCGCCACCGCCCCGCTTCAACTACGCGGACATCGTGGAAAAGAGCATCCGCATGGAGGGCTTCTTGGTCAGCAACTACCTCGACGTTCAGGACGAGTTGTACGAGTTCGCGATTCCGCATCTGCAGAGCGGACGGCTCGCTCTGGACGAGACGGTCGTTGACGGGTTCGAGCACATCGTGGAGGCGTTCCTGGGCATGCTGCACGGCCAGAACACCGGCAAGATCATCGTGCGGGCTGCGTCGGGCAGCTGACGAGCCCGGCACAAGCGCTGACCGGTCCACGACGCCCTGACACTCGTACCCGCCTGAGGGACACCGAGTGCGATCTCGGGTACGACGCCGGCCCCGGAGCCGCGCCGTGATCCACATCGCTTCGCTCGACAACCTCGCCATACGCATGACGGGCGAGATCGCAGAGGAGTCAGCCCGAGGGGGTGTTGTAGTTGACGATGCCGTCCACCATGAGGGCGACCGCACCGGTCAGAGGGCTGGCCGTCCCCTTCGCTACGACGTCGGGCAGCCGGTGCGCCTCGTCCTCGCTGACTGCCACCATGCCCCAGAACGCGTTGAAGCCCGCAGGGTCCGTCGGTTTGTCGGCAGCCGCCCCCACGGTCAGGACACCGCCCGCCTCGGCCACCTGCAGCGCGCCCATCTGCTGCAGCGTGCCGGGATCCCGCTCTTCGGTGGCCACCACGCTCCAACCCGTCACCTCTAGGTGCCGCAATGCGGCGAGGAGCTTGCCGGCCGTGTCCGAGCCGGTAACAACGATGTCAGGAAGGACAAGGGCCACCGGCCCGTGCGTCATCGGCAGGGCGGACCGGATCGCTCCGTCGAGACCTGGTCCGAACGACTCGTCCTGGAAGACGAAGACCATGTGAAAGGTCTCGGCGTAGCGCGCGAGATGACTCACCGTGTCCAGCTTGTGCGTCCCGAACACGACGACCAGGCGCACTTTGAGCCCGCTTTTGGCCAGTTCGACAACGGATTCCAGACTGCGGTCCAGCACGGTGACCCCAGGAGCCAGACAGTGCAGTTCCTTCGGGTAGGGCGCTCCGAAACGCGTTCCGAATCCAGCACAGGGCAAGATGACCGAAACGTCAGGGACGGGCACGGACGAACTATGCATCGAGCAGCTCTCCGGTGGTGTTGACGATCGGGGACCTCGCGCACTTCGCCGGGCACGGGCGATTCCAAGCAAGCCGACGCCACACCATCTGCGCCCAAGGCACGCTGGTGCTCACCGTAGTCACTGCGGACGGCCTCTATGAGAGAAACGCGGCGTTGACTGACCAGACCGTCCGCGACGTGACCCGGCGGACACCCGCCGCTGCCCCCGGAGACACAATTTCCTGCCGGAATGGCCCAGTTGACCCACCGCCGTGTTCAGGTCCCCGCGACCTACACTGCTGCCGCATACCGTGACGACCGACGCGTCGCTCCGTCGGGCAGCGCTCGAAGCCTGGGCGGAAACGGGCTGAAACGCAGAGAAGACACGACGAAGGAGGATGCGGATGCGGGTGCTGTTGTCCACGTACGGGACGCGTGGCGATGTCGAACCGCTGGTGGCACTCGCGGTGCGGTTACGGGCGCTCGGTGTGGGGGTGCGGATGTGCGCTCCGCCGGACGAGGAGTTCGCCGAGCGGCTTGCAGGGATCGGGGTGCAACTGGTGCCGGTCGGGCCACCGGTACGAGAGTTGATGCGCGGGACGACTCTGCCGTCGGCGGCGGACCTGTCCCGGTACCGGACGGAGATGGTCGAGGCGCAGTTCGACGTGTTCCCCGCGGCGGTCGACGGATGTGACGCGCTGGTGGCGGCCGGCCTGGCGCAGGTCGCCGCGCGGTCCGTGGCCGAGGCCGCGGGCATCCGCTACGTGTACGCGAGCTATGCGGCGGTCCACCTGCCGTCACCGCACCACGCGCCACCACCACGGCCGGGCTGGCCGGAGCCGGAGGCGAACGACAACCGGACCCTGTGGGCGCTGGACGCCGACAACGTGAACGCGCAGTTCCGCGAGACGCTCAACGGCCACCGGGCGGCGATCGGTCTGCCACCGGTGGACAACGTCCGCGACCACGTCTTCACCGATCGGCCGTGGCTGGCGGCGGACCCGGTCCTTGGACCGTGGCGGGAGACTCCGGGGCTCGACGTCGTACAGACAGGCGCATGGAACCTGGCGGACGAACGCCCGCTCCCGGCCGACTTGGTGACGTTTCTTGAGGCGGGCGACCCGCCGGTCTATGTGGGCTTCGGCAGCATGCGCCCGTCGCCGGACATCGGCCGCATGGCCGTCGAGGCGATCCGCGCACAGGGGCACCGCGTGCTCGTGTCCCGCGGCTGGGCGGACCTGGATCTGGTCGACGGGCGAGACGACTGCTTCGCCGTCGGCGAGGCCAACCATCAGCGCCTGTTCGGCAGAGTGGCCGCCGTGGTGCACCACGGCGGCGCGGGAACGACGTTGACGGCCGCCCGGGCGGGCACGCCACAAGTGGTGATACCTCTCCAGCTGTCGGACAACCCGTACTGGGCCGGCCGGGTGGCGGACCTGGACATCGGCGCGGCACTCGATGGTCCGCCTCCGACCGTCGAATCCCTGGGCGTCGCGTTCAAGACGGCCCTGTCACCCGAGACCCGGGCGCGTGCGAAGGCGCTGGGAGGCCGGATCCGTACCGACGGAGCGGAGGTGGCCGCGAGCCTGCTGGCCGAAGCGCTCCGGTAGGCGAGGCCGACCCGGCGGGAAGAAGCCTCGGTCGCGGCGCGAAGGATCCGGCCGGGGCTTCGGCATGTGCCGAACGTCGCCCCGTTCCGGAAGCGTTGATCGCGCCGCGAGCGACGCAGTGGACGGCTGCTAGCGTTCCGGCCCATGGAAGACGGCGTGTACGTGGGCAACGCGGGCAAGGACGCGACGGTGGACCGGGGATGGCTGCTCGGGCACTTCAAGGAGCACGGCGACCCTCGCCACAGCCACGCCGTCGAGGTCAAATGGGGTGTCCACCCACGTGGTGAGCGGCGAGTTCAGTGGGTGAAGGGTGAGGTGCGGACAGCTCTCCTGGTTCTCATCAGCGGCCGCTTCCGCGTGGAGTTCCCCGGCCGTAGCGTGCTGCTGGAAGAGCAGGGTGACTACGTCGTCTGGGGCCAGGGAGTGGATCACTCCTGGGCCGCCGAGGACGACTCCGTGGTGCTGACCCTGCGCTGGCCTTCTGTGTCCGGATACGCCGCCCCATAGGAGCCCCGCAGAGCTTCACGTGCGTCAGGTCGGACAGCGAAATGCCTCACTTCTGCCCAAACGTCTGTGAAACTGGTGGCTGGCAACTGTTCGGGCATTGACCATACCCAAATTCTTTGTCAATAGCGTATTGCGATCGGCTATTTTCGGGCCGGTCCTTGATGTCTCCCCGGCCGGACATGGCCTCCCGTGCCGCCGGCAGGGTGTGGTGCGAGTCACTGTTGACCACCTAATCGGTATCCATTTAATATCGGCGGAAATGAGCCACCGCAGGGGTGGCCGGAAAAGACGGACACTTCCTCGACCACTCCTTCGCATGCAGCTGACGCATTTTTATGGAGTTCTGGCAAAGGAAAGGCGCTGCTCAGGAGCGTGCGCGAAGCGCCGCAACCCGTGAGGACATCGACCCGAAACCCGGCGTGAGGCGCCGTACTTTTCGCACATCGGCTCCGCAAGGGAATTGACGCGCCGAATCGCTCGAAAATGGCCATGCCGGGCATACCCGTACGCGATTTGCGTGAACCGTTGATCCTTCGGGGACGCGGAACCCGATTTCTGCCGCGTTCTCTTCTCGTGAAGGGTAATCCGTGTCTTCCTCGCGCATCACCGTCACCCATCACCCGGACCAAGGAACATCTTCCGCTCCCCTGTCGCTGGCGCAGGAGCGACTGTGGGTCATGGCGCGCATGGACGGAGACGCCGGCGCCGCCTACAACGAGCCGATGCCCTTCGACATCCGGGGGCCGCTGGACCGGGACCTGCTCCTTCAGGCGCTGCACCTGCTCGCGGCCCGGCACGAGGCCCTGCGCACCAGGTTGGTGCCCTCCGGCGGGTCGGCGCTGCAGGTCGTCGATCCGCCGGAGACCGGGTTTCCGGTGACCTTCGAGGATCTGACGGGACTGCCCGACGCGGCCGAACGGTTCGCGCGGACACGGCAGGAGGTGGAAGGCACCCCGTTCCGCCTGGGCGAGGAGCCCATGGTGCGCGGCTGCCTGGTGGCGCTCGAACCCGACCACCACGTACTACTTCTGACGGCTCATCACATCGTCTTCGACGGCTGGTCCCGCTCCCTCCTGCTGCGCGAGCTGGGCCTGGTGTACACCGCGCTCCAGCAGGGTCAGGACGCGTCGCTGCCGGAACTGACGTGGCAGTACAGCGACTACACCCGCTGGCAGTGGGACTGGATGTCGGGGGAGGAGCCCGCCGCGCACGCCGACTACTGGGCCGCCGCGTTGGCCGACGCCCCGGCCGTGCTTTCCCTGCCCACCGACCGGCCCCGCCCGCCCGAGCAAACCTTCCACGGCGACCGGCTGCCCGTGACCGTGGGCGGGGACCTGACGCGGGCCCTGCGCGTTCTCGCCGCAGACAACGATGTCTCCCTTTATGCGACCGTTCTGACCGGCTGGTCGGTGCTGTTGTCCCTGCTCTCCGGTCAGGACGACATCGTGGTGGGCGCCCCTACGTCGAACCGCCGCCGCGGGGACGTCGAGGGCCTGATCGGCTTCTTCGTCAACACTCTCGCCCTGCGCGCGGACCTGTCCGGCTCGCCCAGCGTCAGGGACGTCCTGAAGCGGGTGAACCAGCGGATCCGTGACGCCCTCACCCACGTCGACCTGCCCTTCGCACGGGTCGTGGAACTGGTCAACCCACCGCGGAGCCCTGCCCACACGGCACTGTTCCAGACCATGTTCGCCTGGGTCCCCTCCATGCGTAGGGAACTCGAACTCCCAAACCTGAAGGTCGAGTTACGAGAGGACGCCGCCCACGTCCCCGCGAAGTTCGACCTGGTCCTGGCCCTGGCGGACGAGGGCCGGCACCTCACCGGGGAGATCGACTACGCGGTGGCGCTCTTCGACCGGGCGACCGTCGAACGGTACATACGCCAGTTCCTCCGCGTGCTGCGCCTGATGACCGAACGGCCCCAGGCCGAGATCGCGGACCTGACGTTGCTGGACGAGGACGAGCAGCGCGAACTCCTCGCCACCTTCAGCGCGGGGCCCGCCGCGGCCCTACCGGGCGTGCCGGCACCGGCGGGCCTGCTGGAGCGGTTCGCGGCGCGGGTGCGTGAACGGCCGCGGCAGCCCGCGGTGGTGGCCGACGACGCGGAACTGGACTACGCGACGCTGGACCGCCGGGCCAACCGGCTCGCCGACGCGCTGATCGCCCGCGGTGCCGGGCCCGACCGCGTGGTGGGCCTGCACGCCGGACGCACGGCCGAACTCGTCGTCGGCGTACTCGGCATCCTCAGGGCCGGGGCCGCCTACCTGCCCCTCGACCCCGGACAGCCCCCGGAACGGCTCACCGCCATGGTGAGCGACGCCCAACCGGTACTCGTGCTGACCGACCAGGGCGACGATCGGCAGGGGTGGGAGAACCTGGCGAAGGTGGAGGCCGAGGGAACGCACGACGAAGCACCGGGCATCGACGCGGACCCCGCCCGGCTCGCCTACGTCATGTACACCTCGGGATCGACCGGACGTCCCAAGGGCGTGGCGGTGACGCACGGCAGCGTCGTCAATCTCTTCGACCACTGGCGTGAACTCATGGGAGACGCTCCCGGCGAGGCGTCATCGGCCTGGTCGAGCATCGGCTTCGACGCGTCGGTGCACGAACTCCTCCTCCCGTTGACCACCGGGGCGGTGCTCCACTTGGTTCCCGACGAGCTCCGCGGCGACCCCGGAGCGCTGATGGACTGGCTGCGCGAACGCGAGATCACCCAGGCGTTCCTGCCTCCGTCCTACGTCCTGTGGATCGACGAGGATCCGGCCACGCGACTGGCCGGACTGCGCCTGCGTCAGCTCCTCACCGGAGTGGAGTCCCTGCCCGAGAGCGCCCTGCACCGCATGCGGGAGCTGCTGCCCGGCCTGCGCATCTGCTTCGGCTACGGCCCCACCGAGGCGACGCTCTACTCCACCGCCTACACCGACCCGCAGCCGTACGAGCGGTCGTGCCCCATCGGGCGGCCGCTGCGCGGCACACGCCTGTACCTGCTCGACGACCGCATGCGCCCGGTACCGGTGGGGGTTCCCGGTGAGGTCTACATCGGCGGAGCGAGCCTGGCCCGCGGATATCTGAACCGGCCCGATCTCACCGACGAGCTTTTCGTGCCCGACCCGTTCGTGCCCGGCGAACGCGTCTACCGCACCGGCGACCTGGCGCGCTGGCTGCCGGACGGCAACGCCGAGTACGTGGGCCGCCGGGACGAGCAGCTCAAGCTGCGCGGCTTCCGCATCGAACCCGGCGAGGTCGAGGCGGCGCTGCTGGCGGTGCCCGGGGTGCGGGAGGCGGTGGTGCTGGCCGACCGTGACACACCGGGCGGCCCGCACCTGGTCGCCGGCGTGGGATGTGACACCGAAGCCACCCGGACCGCCTACGAGTGGCGCGCGGCCCTCGGCGACCGCCTGCCGGACTACATGATCCCGGCCGTCGTGGCCGAGTTCCCACGGCTGCCGTTGAACCGCAACGGCAAGGTGGACCGGACGGCAGTACTGCGCGCCGCGGCGGGATCCCGCTCGGCACGCGTCAACACGGCCACACCCCGCGACCACGTGGAGATGGCGCTGTACCGGATCTGGCGACGGGTGCTGCTGCACCCGGACGTCGGGATCGGTGACAACTTCTTCGAGCTCGGCGGCACGTCGATCTCAGCGATCAAGATGGCGTCCGCCGTCCAGGAGGAACTCGGCGTGCCGCTGCCGGTCCGGGACGTCATGCTGCACCCCACCATCGAGGCGCTCGCCGAGCGGGTGCGCGGCAACGGCGCCGAGGCTGCGCCGTCCGCCGAGCCCAGCAGCCTGGTGGAGTTCCGTGCGGGCAGTGGCGGACAACGCGTGGTGTGCGTGCATCCCGCCGGCGGCACCGCGTTCTGCTATCTGCCGCTGTCCACGGAACTGCCCGACGACGTCGGCGTGGTGGGACTCCAGGCGCCCGGCATCAACCCCGGCGAGTCCACCCTGCCCGGTGTCGAGGCGATGGCCCAGGAGTACCTGCGGCTCGTCGACCCCCACCCGGACGAGGCACTGGTGCTGTGCGGGCTCTCCTACGGTGGCCTGATCGCGTACGAGATGGGCCGCCGCCTGGTGGCGGCCGGACACGAGCGGGTGAGCGTCGTCCTGCTCGACACCCATGGCGCGGAGGACGCGGAGCAGCGCGCCGCGATCGCGCCGGTCGGCATGGCGGAGTTCCGGGAGAAGCTGGTGCGCTTCAACGGCATGTACCCGGGCATCGACGACGACCAGGTGGCCCGGTACCTGGCCGTCTACAACCACCATCGCGAGACGGCGCGCGACTACGCCGTACCCGAATCGCCGGCCCGTGTCGTGCTGATGCAGGCGACGGCCGTGGCGGACGAGGACGGCGGGGACGGCGGGGACGGCGAGGGCGCGGCCGCCCGCCTGCGCGCGTTCTGGCGGCGCCGTGTCAGCGGCCACTTCGTGGTCGAGCCGGTGGTCTGCGGTCACTGGGACATGTTGGAGAGCGACGAACTGCCACGCGTCGCCGCCGTCCTCGCCGCCGAACTGGACCGGCCGGCAACCGCCCCGGGTGGCACCGGGACGGAGCGCACGGCACTTTCCGGCATGTCGGAGGCATGATGAAACCGCGCGTCGCACCTTCCCCCGCCGACGTGGCCGAGGACCTGAGCGATCCGGTCGGGCTCGCCCTCGCGATACACCGCCGGGCCCTGAGTTCCCCACAGGCGGACGCGGTCGCCGATGGCGACGTACGGCTCGACTACCAGACGTTGAACGCCGTGGCCGCCGCCGTGGCCCGGGCACTGGGCCGCCAGGGCGTGACTCCCGGGCAGGCCGTGGCGGTGGCGCTGCCGCGCTCATGGCGGCTGGTCTGCGTGATGCTGGGCATTCTGCGGCTGGGTGCCCGAGTGGTGCCGCTGGACACACAGAGCCCCGCCGAACGCCGCCTGTTCATCCTGCGGGATTCCGGAGCGGCCGCCCTGGTGTACGCCGCCCCCGAGAGCGGCACCGAGCTTCCGCACGGTATCAGGGCGATCGCCGTGGACACGCTGCTGCCCGAACTCCCGTACGCGGCGGCCGTCGTGGAGGCGCCGGCCGCCGCCGGCGAGGTGTCCTTCCTGTTCTACACCTCCGGAACTACCGGACGGCCCAAGGGCGTCGAGGTCCGCGACGCCGGAGTCATGCGGCTGGCACGACCCGGCTACATCCGGGTCGATCCCGGCCTGCGCTATGCCTGTCTGGCGAATCCGGCGTTCGACGCGCTGAACTTCGAGGTCTGGGCGCCCCTGCTGACCGGCGGTTGCTGCGTGGTCCTGCGCGACGGGGACGTGCGGAGCCCCGAGCGGCTCGCCGCGGCACTGCGGCGCGAGCGCGTGGACACCGTCTTCATCACCACCGCGCTGTTCAACGCGACGGTCACGGCCGTACCGGACTGCTTCGCCGCGGCCGGCGAGGTTCTGGTGGGCGGCGAGCAGCTCAACCCCCAGGTGATGCGCCGCTGGTACCGGGACAACGCCGACAGCGGCACCCGTCTGTTCAACATCTACGGGCCGACGGAGTCCAGCACCTTCGCCCTGTGCCATCCGATCCCGCGGGACTTCGACGGTGACGTGGTGCCGATCGGCCGGCCCCTGCCGGGGACCGGTGCCGTCCTGGTCGTGCCAGGCCAGGAGAGGGTCGCCGCGCCCGGTGAGGTCGCCGAACTCCTGCTGACCGGCGCCGGACTCGCGGCCGGCTACCGCAACCTCCCCGAGGAGACCGAGCGGCGCTTCGTGCGGCTCGCCTGGCTCGACGGCGGCAAGGAGCGGTTCTACCGCACCGGAGACCTCGTACGGGCCGACGACGAGGGCCGGGTCAAGTACGTCGGACGAACCGACCGCCAGGTCAAGGTCCGTGGCTTCCGGATCGAGCCCGGCGAGGTGGAACGGCACGTTCTCGCGCACCCGGCGGTCCGGCGGGCCCACGTGTGCACCCGTCGCGCGGGCCAGGAGGGGCCGAACGAACTGCTGGCGTTCGTCGTCCTGCAGCAGGAGCTGTCGTACGAGGAGTTCGACAGCCACCTCGCGGCCCACCTGCCCGCCTACATGCGTCCGCACCAGATCCACCTCGTGGCGGAGCTGCCGCTCAACGCCAACGGCAAGGTCGACCAGGCCGCACTGCTGCTGCGGGCGGACCGGCCCTGGCGGCCGGCCGCCTCGGACGGACCGGCCCCGACGGAGACGGAGCGCGAGGTCATCGAGCTGGCCGAGGAGATCCTGGGCACCACCGGCCTCGGGCCCGGTGACCGGTGGATCGCCGGCGGCGGCGACTCGTTGAAGGCGCTGCGTTTCTGCTTCGCCGTCCGGCAGCGATGGGGTCGCGACCTGACGCAGGCGGCCGTCCTGAACGGCGACCTGGCCGCGATCGCCCAGGCCGTCACCACGGCCGGCCCCGGCGGGGAAAGCGCCTGTCCGGCGCCGGTGGTCGCCGGTGCCCGTTCGGCGCCCGCCACGAGTGAGCAGCAGCGGCTGTGGCTCCTGCAGCGCCGCGCACCGGGCTCCCGGGCGTACTCCGTCAACCAGGCCTTCCGCGTCGACGGGCCCGTCGACACCGCTGCCCTCCGGCGGGCACTGCGGACCCTGGTGGCACGCCACGCGGCACTGCGGACAGGCTTCGCCCTCGGGCAGCAGGGACTCCGGCAGACGGTCGGTGAACCGTACGACCCCTGGCATGATCCGGGCGCACGGCAGGCAGGGGACGAGGAGGAAGCGCGACGCCTCGCCGACGTCTTCTTCGCCGAACCCTTCGACCTCGCCGTCCCCCGTATGCTCCGGGCCTGCTGGCTGCCCCGTCCCGGCGGCGGCACGCTTCTGCTGCACCTGCACCACATCGCCGTGGACGGCTGGTCGCTGAGCATCCTGCTGCGGGACCTGTCCGCCGACTACGCGGAGACCATCGAAGCCGAAGCCGAAGCCGGAGCCGGAGCCGGAGCCGGAGCCGGAGCCGGAGCCGGAGCCGGAGCTGGAGCCGAAGCCGACGCCGGAGCTGGAGCCGAAGCCGAAGCCGAAGCCGAGTCCGGCCGGAGCACGTCCCCGGCTCCGAACCCACTGGACTTCGCCGCCTGGCAGAGCGGCTGGTTCGCGAGCGCGGCCTACCAGGCACAGCGCGACGAACTCCTGGCGTACTACCAGGCCCTGGAGGAGCCCCAGGAACCGTTGCCCGCCCAGGACGCGGATCCGGCACCGCGGGCGCGCCTGCTGCACACGTCGCTCGACGTGGTGCGCCGGGCCCAGGTGGACGGGCTCTGCGCCGAGTTCGGGCTGACCCGCTTCCAGGTGCTGCTGTGCGTGTTCTCCTGGAGCCTGTACGGCGTGACCGGCCTGGTCCGCCCGCGCATCGCCGCCCCGGTCGCCAACCGCCCGGTACGCGAGTTCGAGAACAGCGTGGGCATGATGGCGAACACCGTGCTGCTGCCCGTGGCCGTGGTGCCCGGTGAGGACCTGCGCTCGCACCTCGCCCGCGCGGGGACCGGCACGGGGCAGGTGCTGCGACGCCAGGACGTGGCGCTCGCGGACGTCCTGACCGGCTGGGAGGCCCTCGGCGACGACACCCCGTTCGATCTCCTGTTCGTCCTGGAGAACACCGACTTCGGGGCGCTGCGGCTGCCCGGCTGCGTCCAGCGCCCCCTGTGGTGGGCGGCGTCGGAGGCCAAGTGCCCGCTGACGGTCTCCGTGGTCGAGCATCCCGACGGACTCGACCTGCTGTGGGAGTACGCCGAGGACCGGTTCGCCGGCGAGGCCGTCGAGGCGATGGCCGAGCTGTTCCGGCGGGGCGTGGACGCGCTCGCGTCCGGTGGCCGCTCCACCGCGCGGGAGCTGGTCGCGCCGTACCGGCGGTCCCTGCCGGCGCATGGGCGCGGGCCCGTCCCGGAACCGGGGTTCACCACGATCGCCGAGGGCTTCGCACGGCAGGTCGCCCGCACCCCGGACGCCCCCGCCGTGATCACGACCGACGGGAGCACCCTGAGCTACGCGGCGCTCGACGCCCACGCCGCGCGTCTCGCCGCGGAACTGGCCGACCGGTACCCGATCCCGGCCGACGGCAGCCCCTGCCGGGCGGCCCTGTACCTGAACCCGTCCGCCGAGCATGTGGTGGCCCTGCTGGCCCTGGCGCGGCTGAACGTCACCGCTGTCCCCCTCGACCCCTCCTACCCGGTGGACGTACTGCGCCGCGTCCTGGAACGGGTCGACCCGTTGTGCGCCCTGGTCACGCACGACGGCGCGCCGACGCCGGACGCACTGTTCCCGGACGGCGTCGTGCGCCACCCCGTCGTCCTGCCGGACCCGGCACCGCACGAGGGCGGGGGCGACGGCTCGACGAGCGCGCCGTACGACGGGCGCACGCACGCCGGCACCCGCCCCCTGTACACACTGTTCACCTCCGGATCCACCGGCGTCCCCAAAGGCGTCCAGATCTCCGACCGCACGCTGTGCGACCTGATCCGGTGGCAGTCCGGCCCCGGCGGCCTGACCGCGCCGGCGGCCACCCAGCAGTTCTCGATGCTGGCGTTCGACGTCTCCTTCCAGGAGATCTTCGGGACGCTGTGCACCGGCGGCACCCTTCAGCTCGTCCGCCCCGAGTGGCGCCAGGACGTCCCCGCGCTCCTGGAACGACTGGAGTCCGCGGGCACCGAGCGGATCTTCATGCCTTACGTGGCCCTGCAACTGCTCGCCGAGTACGCGGTCCGGCTGGGCAGGTTCCCCTCCCGGCTGCGCGAGGTGGTCACCGCGGGCGAGCAGCTGGTGTGCACCGACACCATCCGTCGCTGGTTCGCCGGACTGCCCGGCGCCCGCCTGTTCAACCACTACGGGCCCACCGAGACACATGTGGTCAGTGCCCTGTGCCTGGAGGGCGACCCGGGGCAGTGGCCCGAGCGGCCCGCCATCGGCCGCCCGGTGGCCGGCGCCGACCTGCGCGTGGTGGACGCCCAGGGCGACCCGGTTCCGCCCCGGTGCACCGGCGAGCTGCTGATCGGCGGCGCCATGACCACCCGCTGCTACCTCGACGAACCCGCTCCCGACGGCGCCCGCTTCGTCGAGGTGCCCGGCGCGGGCCTGTTCTACCGCAGTGGCGACCGGGCGTGGTTCGACGGCGAGGGCCTGCTGCACTACGCGGGCCGCGACGACCAGCAGATCAAGGTGAGCGGGCACCGGCTGGAACTCGGCTCCGTCGAAGCGGCACTGCTGCGCCATCCGGCGGTGGTCAACGCCGTCGTCGCGCGTGACGGCGACCGGCTGACGGCCTGTCTGGAGGTCCGTGGCGAGTCCCCGTCCGCCGACGAGCTGAGCGCGCGGCTGTCCGCATCGCTGCCCTCCTACGTCCGTGTGGACCGCTTCCGGAGATTGCGGACGCTGCCACGCACCCCCAGCGGCAAGCTGGACCGGCAGGCGGTGCTCCGGGCACCGGGCGAGGAGATACGCCGTTCGGTCCGCGCCCGCACCGGGCTGTCGGCCGAGGAGGAGCGGCTCACCGTGGCCTTCGAGGAGGTCACCGGGGCGACGATCGAACCGGACCAGACCTTCTTCGAGGCGGGGGCCTCCAGTCTCGCCCTCATGCGCTTCCATCTGCGCTGCACCACGGAACTCGGTTTACGCTTCGGCGTCGCGGACCTGTTCGAGCACGTCACGGTCCGCTCCCTGGCCCGCCACCTCGCCGCCGACCACCTCCCCGGCCCCCGGACACCTGCCGCCCCGGCCGGGAAGGACGGTGGGGCCCCGGAGCCCGGCGAACCGATCGCGGTCGTAGGCATGGCGGTGCGGGTGCCCGGCGCCCCGGACCTGGCGTCCTTCTGGGACCTGGTGGTCTCCGGCGGCACCGGTATCCGCCGTATCGACGCCCCGGAGGGCGTCATCGGCGCGCACAGCACGCTCGACGGGTTACTCGACTTCGACCCGGGCCACTTCGGTATCAGCCCCCAGGAAGCGCGCCTGATGGACCCCCAGCAGCGCCACCTGCTGATGGCCTGCGTGCAGGCACTGGCTCACGCCGGAGTCGCGGACACGTCGGCCGCGCGCGTGGGCCTGGTGGCCGGTGCCGGGGAGAACACCTACTTCCAGTCCCTGCTGCGCGAGGCGGACCCCGGCCGGCTGCCCGACGGTTTCGAGCTCGCCCTGCACCACGAGAAGGACTTCCTGGCCACCAAGGTGGCCTACCATCTCGGGCTGACCGGTCCCGCCTTCAGCGCCCAGACGGCGTGCTCCAGTTCCCTGGTCGCCGTGCACCTCGCGGCCGGCCTGCTCCGGCAGGGCGAGGCCGAGGTGATGCTCGCCGGGGGAGTGCTCGTCGACCCCGGGCTGACCGGCGGCTACCGCTACCGCCCGCAGCACATCTTCTCCGCGGACGGCGACTGCCGTCCGTTCAGCGACGACGCGACCGGGACGGTCGGCGCGAGCGGCGTCGGCGTCGTGGTCCTCAAACCGCTGCGGCAGGCACGGCGCGACGGCGACACCGTCTACGCCCTCGTCACAGGCTCTGCTGTCAACAACGACGGTGCGGCGAAGATGAGTTACACCGCACCGTCCCTGGCCGGGCAACGCGAGGTGATCCGGACCGCCCTGGCCCGCGCCGGACGCACGGGTGCCGACCTCGGCTACGTGGAGGCGCACGGAACCGGTACCCGGCTGGGCGACCCGATCGAGGTGGCCGCGCTCCGCCAGGCGTTCGACGTGAGCGAGTCCGGCCGCTGCGCGCTCGGCTCCGTCAAGAGCCAGCTCGGCCACATGGGCGCGGCCGCCGGTGTGGTGGGCCTCGTGCGCGCCGTCCTCGCCGTCCACCACGGGAGCATCCCGCCTCACCTCAACTTCCGCGTCTTCAACCCGGAGATCGGCCCCGACCCCACGCCCTTCTACGTTCCAGCCCGGGCCACGCCCTGGCCCGGGGGACGCGCACGGGTGGCCGCGGTGAGCAGCTTCGGGATCGGCGGCACCAACGCCCACGTCATCGTGGAGCAGGACACCGGGACCGGGACCGCCGCGACCGGCGCGGTACCGAAGTGCCTGGTGCTGTCCGCCTCCAGCGTGGACGCGCTCGCCGCCGACGCCGCCCGGATCGCCGACTACCTCCGGCTGCGGCCCGAGCTCTACGACTCCGTGCTGCGCCATCTGCAGAGCGGACGTGCGGCCCGGCGGCTGCGGACCGCGGCACCCCTCGCGGACGCCGCGGCCGCCGAGCACTGGCTGCGTGCGGTGGCCGCGGGAGAGGTCCCGCACGGTACCGCGGACCCGGACGCCGCGCCGGTTTCCGCCGTCGGCCGCACGGCCCGCGACCTCGCCGAGGACTGGACCGCCGGAAGGCCCGTCGACTGGCGGCAGGGACCCGCCCCGGCGTCCTGGGACTTCCCGCCGCCGTCCTTCGCGCTCGCGGAGTACGACTTCGACCGCACGCCCAAGGCCCTGGCCGCGCACCCCCGGCGGCTGCCGCAGGCCGACTGGCTGCACCAGCCGCACTGGGTCAGGCTGCGCCGCGCCGCCGTCGCGGGCACCACCGCACCGGCCGGCCGCGCGTCCGTCGTGGTCGTCGTGGCCTCCGAGAGCACGCCGCGGGAGGCGTTCGCCCCGTTCGAGGCCGTGGCGTCCCGCGTGGTACGGGTGCGCCCGTCCAGCGCCTTCGCCCGCAGGGGACCCGACGTCTTCGACGCCGACCCGGCCGACCCGGCGTCCCTGCGCCTGCTGTTCGACGCGCTGTCCGGGACCGGCCCCGACGACGCCCTGGCCGACGCGGAGTGGGTGCACGCGCTGCCCTTGGACGTGACGGGGCCGGTCGGCCCCGGCACGCTGGAACACGCCCGCCACGCCTGCCTGGACACCACGGCGGCCCTGGCCCGGGCACTGGCCGGGCGGGCCGCCTCCCCGCGCATGTGGTGGCTGTCGTACGGCGCCCGGCCCGTGGCCGGAACGGTCGACAGGCCCGAACTCGCGCTCCTCGCCGGGCCGGTCGAGGTCGCCCCCCAGGAGGCCGCCCTGGACGGCCACTGGCTGGACCTCCCCGACGGCGACCTCACCCGCTGGGCCGGACACGTGGCCTCGGTCGTCGCCGGAGCACACCGAGCCGGGCAGCCCGGCGGCCCGGCTCTGCCCCGGCAGCTCGCGCTGCGGCAGGGCTACTGGTGGCGACCGGGCACCACGCCCGTGCCGGCGCCGTCCGGCACCGAGCCCCTCGTACCGTCCGGCGCGGACACGGTCCACCTGATACTGGGCGGCACGGGCGGCATAGGCCGTGCCGTCGCCGCCTGGCTGCTGGAGCACACCGGCGGCCGGGTCCTGCTGCTGTCGAGGAATCCGCGGCTGCCGGCGGAACTGACCCGCTGGGCCGACCGCGTCGGCCTCGTCCCAGCGGATCTGGCGGCGCTGCCCGTCGCCGAGGTGGCGGCGGCCGTCGCCGGGCACACCGCGCGGCTGGACGGCGTCGTCCACGCGGCCGGACTCGGATTCGGGGGGCTGCTCGTCCGACGCGACGCCACGGCCATGCGCGACGCCGCCGCGGCCCGGGAGCGGGGCGCACTCGTCACAGAGCACCTGATCGAGACCTTCCGACCGGAGATCGCGGTCTACTGCTCCTCGATGTCCGCCCTGCTCGGCGGCGTCGGCCAGAGCGACTACGCGGCCGGCGCGAGCCTCCTCGACGGCTTCGCCCACCACCGCCCCCACGAGACGGAGACGACCGTCCGGATCGGCATCGACTGGGACATCTGGAGCGAGACCGGCATGGCGACCCGGGTCCTGAACACGGACAGCCGCCATCAGGCCCACCTGGAGGTCGGTCTGACCGTAGAGGAAGGCAAGGCGGTCTTCGCCCACGCCCTGGCCCTGCAGCTGCCGCAGCTTCTCGTCTCCACCACCGACATCGATGTCTCCCGCGCGTTCTACGCCCCCTCCGCCGGCGACCCGGCGGAACCGCTCACCCCGCGGTCCGGGCCGGCGCACCGCTCGGACGGCGAGACGGGCTCCCCGGAACCGGACAGTGCCGGGGAACGGGCGGGCGCCATGGCCCGCGTGATCCAGGACCTGCTGGGCGTGGACGAACTGGACCCGGACGACTCCCTGTACGACCTCGGAGCCGACTCGCTGACCCTGATCAGCGTGATCGCCACGATCGAGGAGGACTACGGAGTCGAGTTCGACCTGGCCTCCTTCAGCCACCGGGTCAGCCTCACCGAGATCCTCAAACACATCGAGGCGGCCCTCACCTCCGCCACGCCCACCACCAGCCTGGCCAGGAACGTCACCGCCGGGGTCGTCCTCGACATCTGGCAGGAGGGAACCGGATCGGCCGTCCTGTGCCTGGTGCACCCCGTGGGCGGGGACATCCAGGCCTACCGGTCCCTGGTGGCGGCGCTCGGACCGGCACCGACCGTGTGCCTCATCGCCGATCCGGCCCTCCGCGACCCCGCGACGCCCGCCTGGTCACTGGCCGAACGCGCCCGTCACTACGACACGGAACTTCGTGACCGCTTCGGCGGCCCCGACCACCGGCTCCACCTGGCCGGGTGGTCCTACGGCGCCCGGGTGGCGATGGAGATGGCCGGCCTGGCGGAGTCGGCCGGACGGCCGCTGGAGGCGCTCCACCTGCTGGACCCACCGCCTCCGCAGGCGGACGCGCTGGTCGCCGCCTACGACGAGACCCATCTCGAAAAGGTGTTCGCCGCCGAACTCGGCACCGGTGCCTCATCGATGTCGGCGGAACACGCGCAGGCGTACGCGGAGCGGCTGGCCCGCTGCTGCCGGGCGAACCTGCGCAGCCTGGGCGAGCACCGGGTGCGGCCGCTCGCCTTCGTCCCCACGTTCCTGTGGCTGGCCGGGCAGCCCACGGCGGGCATGCCCGCACCCGGCGACCCGCAGGAGACGGACCGGCAGTGGAGTGCCTGTCTGCCCCCCTCCGCCGTACGGCGGTCCCTGCCCACCGACCACTACGGCATCGTCGCGGCCCCTCATGTGCACAGGGTGGCCGACACCATCAGGGCAACGCTGGCGGACCCGGCGCCCGGTGCCCGGACCCGCCGCCAGCGAGGCCAGTAACCCCACCCCCTCTGGAGGACGCCATGGAGTCATACGAACGCGAAGCGCTGGAAGCGGTGACCACGCGTCCCGTGGGCCCCTACCGCACGCTCACGGTCGAACGGATCACCCCCGTGCTGGGCGCGGAGGTCTCAGGCGTCGACCTGTCGAAGGAGATCCCGGCGGAGCAACTGGACGAGATACGCACCGCGTTCCGCGATCACCACGTCCTCGTCTTCCGCGATCAGACGATCACCGTCGAGGACCACAAACGCTTCGCCGCCGCCTTCGGTGAGCTACGTCCCGTCAACCCGCCCCCGCCCGAGGGCGATCCCTACATCCTGGAGATCCGCACGACGTCGGCCGCGGCCGACGTGGCGGGCAACGGCTGGCACGCCGACGGCACCGCCGACGCGGAACCGTCGCTGGGGTCGATGCTCTACATCACCGAGATCCCCGAGCCGGGCTGCGGCGGCGACACCCTCTTCGCCAACATGCACCTCGCCTACGACATGCTCTCGCCTGCCATGCGCTCTCTGCTGGACCCGCTCACCGCCGTACACGACGGCGCCCAGGCCCTGGCGGGTTACACCCCGCCCGCGGACTACGTCATCCCCAAGAGCGAGCACCCGCTCGTCGCCCGGCACCCCGAGACCGACCGCAGGCTGCTCTACGTCAACAGGGCCTACACCAGCCGCGTCCCGCAACTCTCCGCTCAGGAGAGCCGGGCCCTGCTCGACATGCTCTTCGACACCATCGCCTGCAGGCCGGTCCTGCACTGCCGCGTTCGCTGGGCCCCGGGCACCCTCGTCTTCTGGGACAACCGGTGCGTTCAGCACCACGCGACGTACGACTACTACCCCTACGCCCGCTACGGCCAGCGCGTCGCCATCAACGGCGGCCCCGTGAAGGGCTGACGGGGCGACCGGAGGCGGCGTCGTGCCAGGCCCGCACCACGGCGGAGGGCCAGACGCGCCTGGTCCTCCGCGTCCCTGAGCCGGGCGCGCTCCTCCTCGCGGTCATCCTCGGCCTCGTGGTGTACCTGGCGGTGACCCGGAAGGACGTGGCGCAGCCTCGGCAGACCGCCCGCCACGCGGTCTGACCAGGCATCTGACAGGAGTTCAGGCACCATTCAGGCTGACGCTGCCAGGGTCGGTGATCGCGATCGCGCCGTCGCGGTCGCCCACCGGCAGGGCGCTCGCCTCCCTCGTGGGGCGCGCCCCGCCGTACGACCAAACAAGGAGCCCCCCACCTTGCAGCATCCGGAAGCCCTCACCGACCTCGACGTCGCGAGCACGACGAAATCGGTGACGAAGAAACTGCCCGAAGTGACCCTCGCCTTCTGGATCATGAAGATCGCGGCGACGACACTGGGCGAGACCGCCGGGGATCTCTTCGCGCAGACCCTGAAGCTCGGTTACTTCCTCACCACGATCGCGCTGTTCCTGATCTTCGTGGTGACGCTCGTCGTCCAGCTCCGCTCCCGCCGCTACAACCCGTTCTTCTACTGGACGGTCATCCTGTCCACCAGCATGGCCGGCACCACCATGTCCGACTTCATGAACCGCGACGCCAGCACCAAGTACCTGTCGAGCGGAGCCACTTCACTCGGGTGGGGGCCGCAGGGCCTCGGCCTCGGCTACCCGGCCGGCGCGGCGATCCTCATCTCGATCCTGCTGGTCGTCTTCGCGGTCTGGCGGCTGAGCGGGATGACCTTCCAGATCCGGGACATCGTCACCTTCCGCGGCGAGGCCCTGTTCTGGTCGGCGATCCTCGTCTCCAACACGCTCGGCACCTCCATGGGCGACTTCCTGTCCGACAGTTCCGGGCTCGGCTATGCCGGTGGCGCGCTGCTGGTGACCGGGGCCCTCGCCGTACTGGCCGTACTGATGAAGGTGCCGACGGTGCCGAACGTCCTGCTGTTCTGGATCGCGTTCGTCCTCACCCGCCCGCTCGGCGCGACCGCGGGCGACCTCCTGACCAAGCCGGTGGCCAAGGGCGGTCTGAACCTCGGTACCGCCGGCTCCTCGGCCGTCCTGCTGGCCGTTCTGCTCGCCCTCATGGCCTACGCGCAGGTCCGGGAGCGCAGGGCTCCCGCCGTGCAGCCGACGGAGCGGAAGGGCTGACCGATCCCCGGTCGGGCGTGCGTCACCGGCACTGTACGGCGGGGGGCCGGTTCACCCCGCGGGCAGGTCGGCCAGGAAGCGTGCTCCCGAGGTGTACCCGGGATCATGGGACACCTCACCGCCGACGGCACGGGCCAGGCGCCGCGCGAGCGGCAGTCCGAGGCCCGCGCCGTCGTGGCCGTCGTCGGGATCGCCGCGGCGACCGGGCTGGAAGAGCTCGCCCACGAACGCCTCTGGCACCCCGGGACCGTCGTCGGCGACGCCGATCCGTACGCCGCCGGGCATCGGCCGTGCGGTCACGGTCACCGTGGCCCGGGCGTGGCGGACCGCGTTGGCCAGCAGCGGGCTGACGATGCGCTCGAGGAGGGCCGGCGTGACCCCTGCCTCCAGCGCCGGATCCGCGACCTCGACCAGGGCCTTCACCCGTGCCTGGGGACCGAGGCCGTCGACCATCCGCCTCAGGACGGGGGCGACGGCTGTGGCGCCGGGGGCCGTGGAGGCGCTCAGCGCGTTCTCACGGGCGTCGCTCAGCAGGGTGTCGCAGATGCTGCGCATGGACCGGGCGGCCTCGGCTATCACCTCATGGGTGGCGCGGGTCTCGGCGGCGGAGCGTGGTCGGGCCCGCCACCAGTCGAGCTCGATGATGATCCGGGTGAGCGGGGTGCGCAGTTCGTGGGACAGTTCCCCGGTCAGTTGCCGTTCGTGCCGCAGCACGGTCCGGATGCGGTCCAGCAGCGCGTCCAACGAGGCGCCCAGACGGGCGAGTTCGGCCGGGTGGTCGGTGGCGCCGAAGCGTTCGTCGGAACCGACGGCGCTCCACTCGGTGGCCTGGTCGGTCATGGTGCCCACCGGACGCAGGGCCCGCCCCACGGCCAGGCGGGTCAACGCGTAGGTGCAGGCGAGCATGACCGCGTCCAGGACCAGGGAACCCAACAGCAAGGTGTCCGCCGAGCCGCGGTACGGGGCCAGGTCGACGGCCGTGACGACGGTGGCGGAGTCCGGGTGACCGGACACGGCTCGGGAACACATGCGGACCAGGTGCGGGTTCTCCGCCTCGACGGTCGCGCAGCGTGCGCGTCCTTGCCCGGCGAGCCGTCCCGCGGCCCGGGTCAGTGTGCCGGCGGCCGCGGCCGACGGCGGCTTCTCCAGCAGGTGCGTTCCGGCGTAGATCCACACGTTCGCGTCGAGCAGCCCGTCGTTGACGGTCTCCACGACCCGCACCGGCCGGTGGCTGGTGTCGACGGTGGTGGCGACGGCGGCCGCGCGGCTGCGCAACTCGTCGTCCGCCTGATGCTGCAGGTGCCGTTCCTCCACCACGTTGAACACCACGGTCAGCACGGCCATCAGCAGTGCGGCGGTGGTCAGGGCCACGAACGAGAGCCGCGCGCGCAGAGTACGGGGCGCGAGGCGGCGCGGATGACGGATCATGACAGCCGGTGCCCGATCCCCCGCACGGTACGCAGGCTCAGGTCGCTGCCCGCCTCGCGCAGCTTGCGACGCAGCCGGCTCAGGTACTGGTCCAGGGTGTTGTCGCTGACCTGGGCTCCGTCGGGCCAGGCGGCCCGGACCATGTCACGGCGGCTCACGATGGAGCCGCCCGCGGCCACGAGCGGGGCGAGCAGCCGGAACTCCGTCGGGGAGAGGTCGACGTGGTGGTCGCCGACCCGCACGCCGTGCCGGGTCGCGTCCAGGACCAGGTCGCCGGCCGTGGTCACGGCCGCGGGCGCGGAGCGCTTGAGCGCGGCCTTCAGCCGGGCGACGAGCTCGGCGAGATGGAACGGCTTGGGGAGGTAGTCGTCGCCCCCGGCCGAGAACCCGGACAGCCGGTCGGTGAGGTGATGGCGAGCCGTCAGGAAGATGACCGGCGCGCTGAAGCCATTGCCGCGCAGCGCCTGGCATACGTCCCGGCCGTCCGCGTCGGGCAGTCCGACATCCAGGACGACCGCGGCGATGCCGTCCGCGGCCAGCCGCAGGGCGGTGGCGCCGTCGGCGGCGGGCACGGGTTCGAAGCCCTCGTCCGCCAAGCCGCGGCGCAGCACATCCCGCAGCGCGTGATCGTCCTCAACGACCAGGATCTTGTGCCGCATGGCCCTCCGTAGGTTCGTCGGCCGTACGGGCCGTGCCTGGGACGCACTCCGCGTGCGGCCACCGGGCCGTCGCCCGCGGACTCACGCGCGGCCGGCGGGCGGGCGGTTGTCCGCCGGGACGGACGCGGGAGCGACCGGTCCGCTTCGTCCGCCACCCGAGGACGTCGCCGGGCCGGGCGTGCCGCCCGGACCACCGGCTCCCGCCTGCGGGGGCGGTGGACAGCGCTGGTTCGCGCGCCGGCCGGGCGACAGTCACCCGCGCTCCTGCGCGGACCTGGCGGCCCGGCGGCCTCGGTACACCTCGGCGGCCAGGGGGACCAGAGACACCACCACGATCAGCGCCACCAGCGGCAGGAGGTAATGATCGACGTTCGGGATCGAGGAGCCGAGCGCGTATCCGGCGAGGGTGAGGCCCACGCTCCACAGGAGGCCGCCGACGACCTGCCACAGGGTGAAGGTCCGTACCGGCACCTCCAGCGCGCCCGCCATCGGATTGAGGACCGTGCGCACCACCGGCACGAATCGGGCCAGGACGATGGCCTTCGCGTACCCGTACCGCTCGAGGAGTTCCTCGGCGTGCTTCACTCCTTCGTGCAGACGCCGGGAGCGGCTGCGCGCCAGCAGGGCTCCGCCGGCCTTCCGGCCGAGCAGGTATCCGCACTGAGCTCCGACCAGCGCGCCCGCTGCCGCCGCCACGAGCAAGGGCGCCAGTGACAGGTGCAGACTCCCCTCCGCCGAGCCGGTGCACAGCAGGCCGGCGGTGAACAGCAGGGAGTCGCCGGGCAGGAAGAACCCGATCAGCAGTCCCGTCTCGGCGAACATCACCACCGCGACGCCCAGCACGCCGAAGGCCGCCAGCAGTGAATGGGCGTCGAGCACGTTCACAGCCAGCTGGGACGCCACGAGGATCGGTTCGGTCATGTGCAGGGTCCTTTCGGGCGGACGATTTCGCATGGATTCTTGCGAAATTCATGCGAACGTCTTGCGAATTCATGCGAACGATCGAATGACTACAGATTTGTAGACGCCGTCTGGAACTCTAGACGCTCGTCGGGGGTGCTTGCGCCCGCGGTCGCCTCGGGGCGGCTGGTGAGGTCCGTCGGCGCAGGCGGGAAGAGGGCCCTGATTCCCGTCCGGACCCCGTACCCGACCGGGCGGTCGGACACGGCGAAGGCCTGCACCCCCGTCGGCCGCATCGGCGAAAGCCCCTCTTATCATCGCTCAACCGCCTTGACCAGGGGCTTTACGGCGGCGTTCAGGTTGCTGTCAGGTTGGCGGTGTCGTTGTGCAACTCATGCACCAGAAGCCTCAAAACAATGGCAAAGGCATCTGTGGCGCCGGGAGTTGATCGTGCCATCGTGCGGGCCATGACCACAGAGAGTCTCCTCGATGAGCGCCCCCTCGACCCCCTGCGCACCCTGGCGAACAAGGTGCCGGAAGTGACTGTCTACTTCTGGATCATCAAGGTGCTCACCACCGGGATGGGCGAGACCGCATCCGACCTTCTGGCCCGGGTGCTGGGCCCGGTACCGGCGGTCGGGCTCGGTGGTCTCGCCCTGGCGGTCTCCCTGACCGTGCAGTTCGCGGTCCGGCGGTACATCGCCTGGGTGTACTGGACCGCCGTTGTCATGGTCAGCGTGTTCGGCACGATGGCCGCTGACGTGCTGCACGTCGGCCTGGGCGTGCCCTACGCCGTGTCGGCACCGCTCTTCCTCATCACGCTGGCCGCGGTCTTCGTCCTCTGGTACGCCGTCGAGCGCACCCTGTCCATCCACAGCATCGACACCCGACGCCGCGAGTTCTTCTACTGGGCGACCGTCCTGGCCACCTTCGCCCTCGGCACGGCCGCCGGTGATCTCACCGCGACCATCGGATTCGGCTATCTCGGCTCGGCCGTCCTCTTCGCCGTCGCGATCTGTCTGCCCGCGCTTGCCCACCGCTTCGGCGCCTTGA
Organism: Streptomyces sp. NPDC051105; assembly: GCF_040682795.1. NCBI lineage: Bacteria > Bacillati > Actinomycetota > Actinomycetes > Kitasatosporales > Streptomycetaceae > Streptomyces > Streptomyces sp. NPDC051105. Next base: position 316,399 of record NZ_JBFBBR010000002.1, read on the forward strand.
ACGCCGTGCCCGCGTTCTGGACGGCGTATGTCATCACCCGCCCCCTCGGCGCTTCCCTCGCCGACTGGATGGCGGTCGGCCACACCCGGGGCGGCCTCGGGCTCGGACTGGCACCGGTCACGCTCGCCTGGACGGCCGCCATCGTCTGCTTCGTCGGCTACCTCGCCGTCTCCCGCCGGGACGCATCCGGTGCCTGTCCGGCCTGAGCTGCGATGCCCACGACTCACCGAGGTTCGCGGTGCGCGGCCCGGAAGGCACCTCCTACAACTCGTAGGCGTGGCCGGGTACGCTGTGCGGCACGACAGTGAGGGAAGGCGGACGGTGGCAGACCGAGACGACGAGGAAGTCCGCGAAGCGTCCGGCAGGCGGGCGCGAGGCGAGCTGGAGAGCGATGTGCTCGCCGCGCTCTGGGCCGGCACCGGCCCGCAGACCGCACGCGAGGTCCGCGAACGGCTGCCGGGTGACCTCGCCTATACGACCGTCCTGACGATCCTGTCGCGGCTGTACGACAAGGGCGTGCTCGTGCGGCACCGCGAGGGCCGTGGCTACGCCTACGAACCGGCCCGCGACGAGGCGTCCCACACCGCACAGCGCATGCACTCCCTGCTGGCGGGCGGTTCCGACCGTGAGGCGGTGCTGGCCCGCTTCGTCTCGGAACTGTCCGAGCAGGACGAGCACCTGCTGCACCAGCTCCTGTCCGGGCACGGCAGCCCACCCGCCGAGCGCAAGCGCCCCCGCGGGGGGCGGTGAACCAGTGCTGATCAGCGTCTACATCCCGTTCCTCGTCACCGCCGCACTCGCGGTCCTCGCCGCCCCCGTGGCGCGTCGGCTGCCTCCGCGCCGGGCGGCCTGGGCGCTGGCCTGCGCCGCGCTGGTGACGGCGGTCGGCTGGGCGGGATCGCTCGCGCTGCTGGCCTTCTCCGGTGTGGCACAGATCCCGGAGATCGCGGAGGAGGGCCGCTGGTCGGTGGCGGCGCTGCGCGCCGAGGACCCGGTGTACCTGGTCGTCGCGGCCGGCAGCGCCCTGGTGCTGGGCACGTGCGTCGTCTCGCTCGGTGTGGCCGCCGTACGACAGGTGCGCCACCTGGTCCGGGCGCGACGGGAGTGCGACCAGCTGCCGGGCGGGACCGAGCTGGCGGTGATCGACGACGACGCTCCGCTGGCCTTCGCGCTGCCCGGGGCGCCGGGGCGGATCGTGGTCTCCCGGGGAATGCTGTGCTGCCTCGGCGACGACGAGCGTGAGGCGCTGCTCGCCCACGAGCGGGCGCATCTGCGGGGGCGCCACCACCTCTTCCAGAGCCTGTGGCGGCTCACCGCCGCCCTGAATCCGTTGCTGCGGCCGGTAACCGTCGCGGGTGAGTTCGTCCTGGAGCGCTGGGCCGACGAGGAGGCTGCCGCGCGTGTCGGGGACCGCAGAATCGTCGCCCACGCCGTCGGGCGTGCCGCTCTGGCTTCCGCCGGTGCGTCCCGTCCGGCGGCGCTGGCCGTGACCGGCGGGGTGGTGCCGCAGCGGGTGCGGGCGCTGCTGGCCCCGCCGCCCGCTCGCCGGAGCCTGCCTTTGCTGGCCGGCGGACTGCTGCTGGCCGTCTGCTGCGCGAGCCTGGCCAACGCCGCGTCCGACAGCGACCAGATGCTCGACGGCGCACAGTGGGCGCTGTGTACGGAACACACCGGTGGCGCCGTCACAGCCCCGACGGACCTTGGGCATCGACCGGACGCCTGCTGTGTGGGCCCCGGTCGCGCGGAGCACGGGGAGCGGCGTTTCTGATCGGCGCGGCACGTACCGTCACCCGGCCGCCGCGCTATGGGCGGTAGCGGATCACAGAGCAGCGCCGCCGCCACGCATCCGGTACGCGAACCCCACGAGGCGGCGCTCCAGCGGTAGCGGTGGGTGTGGCGCCGCCGGGCGGTCTGTCGGGGCAGCCGCGTCGACTGGCCGCCGCGCCGCCCCATCCGAAACCGGTCCGCGTGCCGACGAGCGGACCCGTGCCCGGGCACACCAGCAGCGGAGGCAGTGACAGCCGGGCAGCGCCGGGTGTGCTGAGCGAGCACGCCGGACCGGCCGGCGGCAGCGGGTGTCACGGGGCAGGGAGACGCCCACAGCGGGCAGAGCGGTGTCGGTGAAGACGGTGACCGGTACGGCCCAAGCGTCACACCTCGTCGGCATCGCCCGCGGATCCAGCGCTCCGGCGATGGTCGTGGGACCTGCCGTCCCGTGCCGGTCGAACTCGACGAGGCTGCGCCGGGCCCTGTCGACGTCGTGCTCCCCTGTCATGGCGGCCGCCGACTCGGCCGAGTCGGCGGCCACACGCTCGGCCCTGGTGCCGCCGAGGGCTCGCCCGCTCTGAGTGCTCCTGGGCACCGACTGCCTCTACGTCTTGTAGTAGGTTCACTGGCGCCCCCTGGATGCCGAACGCGGGTGTGCCCGCATCGCTCGCCCCGGTGGCCGTTCCCTAAGTTCTACATCATGTAGTAGGTTCGGCTCCGGCGCCACCGTGCTCGAGTCGTGGCCCTGGTCAGCGCAGCCCGGCGCGGCCTTGGCCTGCCCGCGGCGCCGTCCGGCCCGGCGTATGCCCGGGCGCGCCCCGTATCCCGTCAGGAGGCTGATCGACCGTGCCCCACCGCGACCAACTGGTGCCGGAGCCCGTGCCTTCGCCGTCCGCCGCACCGCCGCACGGCCCCGGCGCCGGACGGATCGCGATCATCTCCGCCGGTGTCGGCGCGGGACACGACGGCGCGGCCGCGGGGCTTGCCCAAAGGCTCACCGAGCACGGATTCCGGGTGGACCGGTACGACTTCCTCGACCTGCTGCCCGCTCAAGCCGGCCGACTGCTGTGCGGTACCTACCACCGCATGCTGACCTGGATGCCGGAGGGTTATCAGCGCCTGTACGCGGCCACCGACCGGGCAGCACGTCCCGGTCCGGTGTGGCGGGCCCTGTTCCGTGCCGCCGAACGGCGCACACTGCGGGCGCTCGCGCCGGACACCTGCGCGGTCGTCTCCACCTACCCGGGAGCCAGCCAGGTCCTCGGCGCGCTCCGCCGGCGCGGCCTGCTGACGGTCCCGGCCTTCACCTACCTGACCGACCTCTCCGTCCACGCCCTGTGGGTGGCCCCCGGCATCGACGCCCACCTGGCCGTGCACCCCGTACCGGCGGCCCAGGCCCACGCGCAGGGCGCGGCCGCCGTCACGGTCGCCGGCCCCGTCACCGATCGGCGCTTCACCCCCGCCACCGCCGGACAACGGGCCGCGGCCCGCGACCGGTTCGCCCTGCCCGAGCACGGGCCCCTCGCGCTGCTGGTCGCCGGATCGTGGGGGGTCGGCCCGGTGCGACGGGCCGCCGCCGAGATACAGGCGACCGGAGTCGCGGTCCCGGTGGTGGTGTGCGGACGCAACCAGGCCCTCGCTGAGCGGTTGCGCCGGGACGGCATCACACACGCCTACGGCTGGGTGGACGACATGCCGGGCCTGATGCACGCCTGCGACGTCCTGGTCCAGAACGCCGGCGGCCTGACTTCACTGGAGGCGTTCGCCGCAGGGCTGCCGGTGGTCAGCTACCGCTGCATCCCCGGTCACGGCCACACCAACGCCGCCGCTCTCGACGAGGCGGCCCTGGCGGCCTGGGTCCGTGATCCGGCGAGCCTCGGCCCCGTGCTGGCCGAACTCCTGCACGGACCGCGCGGCGAGGACCAGCGCGAGGCAGGACTCGCCCTGCACCGCTCAGCCCTCGGACCGGTACCCGCCATCGCCGCCAGAACCGGGTCACAGCCCACGCCGGGCACACCGGCCCCGCCGAGGCGCTTCCCCGGCAGCCGACGGATCGCCCTGACGGCCGTCACCGTGACGGCCACGGTCTCCCTGGGCGTCGCCGCCCCACTCGCCTACGCCTACAACGAGACGCCCGCCCGCTTCAGCGCCGTTGCCCACTACCTGGACGGAGACGGACGATGACCCCGGCCCGCCTGGCCCGTGCCACCGCACTCGCCTCGGCCGTGGCGTTGCCCGCGCTCGCCGCCCTGAACGCCGCACCCGGGATCTCCACGCTCGGACCGCTGCGCAACACGGCCATGCCCCGCCTGGCCGGCCAGGGCCGGCCCGACCACGTCGCCCTCACCTTCGACGACGGCCCCGACCACCTCTCCACCCCGCACTTCCTCAGCCTCCTCGACGCGCGCGGGGTGCGGGCCACCTTCTTCCTGCTCGGCTCGATGCTGGTCCGCTCACCCGGGCTGGCGAAGGCGATGACCGCCGCCGGGCACGAGATCGCCGTCCACGGCTGGCACCACCGCCCCCTGCCCCTCCGCGGACCCCGTGCCACCTACGAGGACCTCGCCCGCGCCCGCGATGCCGTGGCCGACGCCACCGGCAGGCCACCGACGCTCTTCCGGCCGCCGTACGGGGTGATGACCACGGCCGCCCATCTGGCCTGCCGCCGCCTCGGTCTGACCCCGGTCCTGTGGACCTGCTGGGGCGAGGACTGGCGCAGGCGGGCCACCCCGCGGTCCGTCCAGGACACCGTCCTGCGCGACCTGCGCGGTGGCGGCACCGTCCTGCTGCACGACTCCGACTGCACGTCCGCCACCGGCTCCTGGCGCACGACCCTCGGCGCGCTGCCCCGGATCCTCGACGCCTGTCAGGCTCGCGGTTGGCAGGTCGGGCCCCTCCACGAACACGGGGTCCCCGGTCTGCCCCGGTCTGGGGGAGGTCTCTGATCCAGATCGTCGCGGCGCGCGGGCGGAGTCCGGCGAGGCGGCCTCCCGGGGTCTTGCCGTGGCTGGCCCCTTCAGGCGTGACCGAGAGCGCGGCCGGGGCAGCGGTGTCTCCGGGCTGTCAGAAGACCCGGATCGGGATCTCGGCGGGGTCGGTGAGCAGGTCGAAGATCTCTTCGTCCAGCCGGACCAGGGTGACGGAGGCGCCGGCCATGTCGAGCGAGGTGCAGTACTCGCCCACGTAGCTGCGCCCGACCTCGATGCCGCGCTCGGCCAGTTGTTTGTGAGCCAGGCCGTACACCAGGTACAGCTCGCCGATCGGTGTGCCGCCGAGACCGTTGACCATCAGCGCGACGCGGTCACCGGAGGAGAACGGCAGGTCGTCCACGACCGCGCTGACCAGTTCGCGCACCATCGCGTCGGCCGACTGCAGCTTCTCGCGCTTGCGGCCCGGCTCGCCGTGGATGCCCACGCCCATCTCGACGGCGTCGTCGGGCAGTTCGAACAGCGGCGAACCCTTCGCCGGAGGTGTGCAGGCGGTGAGCGCCATGCCCATGGTGCGGGTGACGGAGTTGACCTTCTCCCCGATCCGGTACACCTCGTCGAGGTCGGCACCCCGCTCGGCGGCCGCGCCGACGGCCTTCATCACGAAGAAGTTGCCGGCCACCCCTCGCCGGCCGACGGTGTACGTCGAGTCCTGCACGGCCACGTCGTCGTCGATGAAGAGGGTACGGACGGTCACCCCGTCGGCCTGGGACAGTTCCTCGGCCATCTCGAACGCCATGCGGTCCCCGGTGTAGTTGTTGACCAGCAGCAGCACACCCTTCGGGGAGGCGACCAGCTTGACCGTCTCGTACACGAAGTCGGCGGGCGGCGCGGCGAACACGTCGCCCGGACAGGCGGCGTCGAGCATCCCCTTGCCGACGGTCATCACGTGCGCCGGCTCGTGACCCGATCCGGAGCCCTGCACGATCGAGACCTTGTTCTCCTGCGGGGCATCGGCACGCATGATCAGGTTGTATTCGGGCCTGTACGTGAGCGTGCCGGGGTTGGCCAGGGCCAGTCCCTCCAGCATCTCCGCGACGTAGTCCTTCGGGTCGTTGACGAACTTCTTCATGCCGTAACTCCTCCTGGTCCTGCCGATCGCGTCAGTCGCGGGCGTCCCACTCGGCGGCGATGCGCTCCGCCATGACCGCGATCGCCACCGCGCCCGGGTCCGGCGAGCCGATGCTGCGCTCACCGGTGTAGCTCTGGCGGCCGCGTCGGGCCTGCATGGGTGCCGTCGCGTCGGCCGCGGCACGGGCGGTCGTGGCGGCCAGGGCGGCCAGTTCCGCGCCTCCGGCCGCCGGTTCGCCCTGGGCCAGCCGCTGCTCCAGGGCGTCGGTCATCGGGATCAGGGCGTCCAGCAGGGTCTTGTCGCCGACGTCGGACTTTCCTCGTGCCTTGATCCCCTCCGCGGCGGCCCGCAGCATGGCGACCGCGTCCCCGGCGTCCGGTTCCGGCCGGTCCTTCACGGCACCGGCGGCCCGCAGGAAGGCGGTACCCCACAGCGGTCCCGACGTGCCGCCGACCCGCTTGGAGATCACCATGGCGACCTTCTTCAGGAGTTCGGCCGGCGCCTCCGAGGCGAGGTCGTCCCAGTCGGCGAGCACGATCTCGAAGCCGCGGGCGAGCGAGTACCCGAAGTCCCCGTCCCCGGCGACGGCGTCGAGGTCGCTGAAGGCCCGTTCGTTGTCCACCGCGGTCCGGGCGATCGTCCGTACGACGAAGCTGAGGTCGCCGCCGGGCGCCGACGACGACGGCGATGACGATGGCGATGGTGCTGACATGTCTCTCCTGACTGCCGCGACGTCAGTGGGGTCGGGGATCGGATGGGGCGGGGCCCGTGTCGCCGTCGGGGGCCGCGAGCAGGCGGGCCAGGTCCGCGAGCTCGACGTACGGTCCCGGGTCGGTACCGAGCGGATCGCTCAGCACCCGGGCGACGGTTTCCTGCGGGGGCGGATCGCCGAGCGAGGTGACCACCAAGGACGCTCCGGTGAAGTCCTCCTCGCCGGTGTAGGCGCTGGTCGTGACCGCGCAGGCGAGCCCGGCGCCGAGCGCGGACAGCAGGCCGTTGCGGCTGTCCTCGATCACGACGGCGTTCGCGGGATCCAGGCCGAGCCGGTGCAGGGCAAAGGCGTAGATGTCCGGGGCCGGCTTCTTCCGCTGGACCACGTCCCCGGCGAAGACGCTGAAGTGGGGAGACAGTTCCCGGCCCATGGCGAGTTCGAGCACGCTGCGGACGGACGCCTCCGCGGAGGTGGAGGCGACCGCGAGCGTCCACCCGGCCTCATGCGCCGCCGCGGCGACCCGCCGTACGCCGGGCCGGGGCGGAATGCTTCCGCTGCCGATGATGGCCGTGTAGATCTCGGTCTTGCGCCGGTGCCAGGCCGCCACCTGCTCGTCGAGCGCGGCCGGGTCGGAGGGCAGGCCGGCCGCGGCGACGAAGTCCGGGGTCAGCAGCGTGCGCATCCGCTCCTTGCCGCCGCCGATCTTCACCTTCTCCGCGTACTCCTCGTCGCTCCACCGCACCGGCAGGCCGAACTCCTCGAACGTCCTGTTGAAGGCGGGCAGATGGCCGTCGCGTTCGGTGTCGGCGAGCACGCCGTCGCAGTCGAAGACGAGCGCGGGCACGACTACCCCGCCTTCCGGGCGCTGCCGAAGAGCCTCATCAGCGAAGCGGCCAAGTCGATGACGTCCTGGCGCACGTCCCGGAAGAGCGACGGCGGGTCCCACTTCTGCCGCTCCTCCGCCGTCCGCAGGAAGCCCAGGTTCGACTTCATGTACGTCTCCTTGAGGGCCGTGGAGATGTTGACCTTCGCGCAGCCCCGGGAGATCAGGTCGCGGAACTGCTCGTCGGAGAGCCCGCTGCCGCCGTGCAGTGCGATGGGCACGGGATGGGCCGCCACGATGTCGGACACGCGCTGCGCGTCGAGCACCGGGGCCTGCTTGTACGACCCGTGCGCGTTGCCGATCGCCGGTGCGAAGACGTCGACCTGCGTGGTCCTCAGGAACTCCAGGGCGACCGCCAGGTCCTGCCGCTCGGCGGCGGTGTCGCTGCCGACCCCGTCCTCCACACCGGTGATCGACTCGATCTCGCCCTCGACGGCGGCGCCGAACGCACGAGCCTCAGCGACGACCTCGACGGTCTGCCGCATGTTCTCCTCGACCGGCAGCTTGGAGGCGTCGAAGAGCACCGAATTCCAGCCCCGCCGCAGACACTCGGTGATGACCTCGCGCTCCGGACAGTGATCCAGGTGCAGGGTCACGGGCACCTCGATGCCGGCCGTCATCGAGGTCCACATGGCATAGAGCACGTCGCTGCCGATGGACCTGACCGTCTTCACCGACGTCTGCACGATGAGCGGCGACGCGTTCTCCACCGCGGCCGCCAGCACGGCCTCCAGCGTGAGGTCGTTGAACACGTTGATGGCCGGTACGGCGTAGCGCTCCGCGAACGGCCTGGCGAGGATCTCGGTCAGCGGTGTCACACCCACGACGCCTCCACGTCTTCACCCACCCCCGCTCCTCCATTCCACGCCCGCGCCTCACACGCCGCCACTTTTGGCCCTGGACAGCAGACCCCCGCGAGCCGACAGGCAGGTCAGTGGCGGGGCGGAAACGTTCGTACCCGGACAGCGGGACCCGGAGCGGGGGGTGAGCGGGACGCCGGAATTCAACCGATGCCACCGCCCTGGCCTCCCCGGTCAGCGCGGCACGGACCGAGGTCAGTGCGGACAGGATCGCGTCGGCCGCGTCGCCGATGTTTCGGCGTCGCCTCACGCGACGCCGAACGGCCGGTCCGGCGTGGTCCGAATCGTTGCGATCTCCGCGGGGATCCAGTCGGGCGCTCTCCGGGGGGTGCGTACCCGCGAAGGAGAACAGGTCAGGGTCGTTGCCCGAGTTGTGTGCGCCCGCTGGTCCGGTGGGAACGCCCCAGTGCGATCAGGGTTTTCCAGGACCTGTTCCGCTTGAAGGGCATCTCGAACATCCGCGAGAACAGCCACGCCCCGAGCACCGAAACCGGCAGTGCCAGGGCGAGCGTGAACCAGAACGTCGGCAGGCCGGGCGAAACGAAATGCGGGGCTACGCGGCGAATCACGGCCATGACGATCGGCAAATGAATCAGATAGAGGCTGTAGGAGAAGTCACCGAGCCTTCGGACCGGTCGCGTGGTCAGGAGCCGAAGAAGCAGGGCGGGCCTGCCGGTGGCCACCGCGGCAAGCAGCATCGTCATGGCGGGAGCGATGGCGAGGTCGACCCAGAAATAGTGGTTCACCGTCCACACGGAACCCTTGACGACGCCGACGGCCAGGACGGGCAGGGCGGCCAGGGCGGCGAACCATCCCCATGGCAGACGTCGAATCCGGTCCCGCGCGGCCACGACTCCCGCACCGATCACACCCGCGACGAACACGGGCGCGAGGTGGGGGGCAAGCCAGTTGTCGCCCTCCACCGGATTCGCGCCGGGTGCGGTCAGGCCGAGGGCGATCACCGGAAGCGTCACGCACGCGGCCAGGACCGCCGCGTTCCACCGCCGCCGGACGAAAAGGAGAAGGGGAAAGAGGAGATAGAGCTCGGCCTCCACGCCGATCGACCAGAACGCGCCGTTCGGAGTGGGCGCCGTGATCATGTCCTGGGCGACGAGACCGAACACCAGGACGGACTTGCCGGTGGGCGGCCCGAAGTGCGAGGCCGGCACCACGAACAAGGAGACGATCACGCTCATGGCCAGCGCCGCCCAGTACGGGGGCAGGATCCGCCAGGCGCGCCGGCGCAGGAACTGCGCGACGCCGACCGACCGCCAGTCGTGACGGGCCGGGGAGATGGCCAGGGAGAAGCCGGACAGCACCAGGAAGAAGACGACGGCGAGGCGCCCGAACATCAGCCCCTGCAGCCACGGAGGCGCCGAACTGTCGGGATAGCCGGGGAAGGTGTACAGCCAGCAGTGGAACAGCACCACGTACAACGCCGCCAGGCCCCGGAGGCCGTCCAGGCCCTCCACTTGCGACTGTACGCGTGCTCTGCTCGCCGTCTCTGACTGTACTGCTGGGGCTGGGGCGGCCAGGTCGAGAGTGCTGCTGGCCGGACGGCCCAAGTCCGCGGAAATGGTTCAACCCCTTCTCCTGGCAGCGGGTTTGCCGCCGACCTGTTTCCCCGGCGGTGCGCCGGGCGGCACAGTGCCGCCACAGAGACTTGGTACGTGGCATCCGGCTCGGAGGTTCAGCGGACGGGCCGTGTATTCCTCATCTCGCCTCTGCGAGGCCGCTGCGAGGCCACTGGGTGAGGCTCCTGGGTGAGGCCGACAGCGCGGCCGCAGCGGGCGTCAGCCCGTTGCCGCGGCCTTCTGCCCGGACGGGGCGACGGCGTACCACTGCTCGTCCTTGCCCTGCCCGTTCACCTGTTCGGCCGCTGTGTCACCGCTGTACCGGTAGAGCGGCCAGCCGGCGAGGGTGAGTTGCTTCTCGCCGTTCCGGTGGACCGTGCCGAGGAGGCTCTTCTCAACCCCCGTCGTCTGTACGGAGTCGCCCACGATGACCGGCAGCCACGTTTTTGTGCACGCACCGGAGCACGTCCACTTGGAGGGGTCCGACTGGTCCTTGTCGTAGCGGTAGAGGGTCATCCCCTGGTCGTCGGTGACCACGCTGCCGATACCGTTCACGGCTTCGGCCGTCACACCGGTGGTCGTGGCCGGGTGCCCGGTCCCGGCGCCGCCGCTGTCGCCCGCCGGTGAGGTGGCCGGCGATGCCGAGGCCCCGGGATCCGACGCGGCCGGGGCCACCGGGGCGGCGCTGTCGGAGCCGGTGCCGTTCGAGGAGCTGCATGCCCCCAGCAGGAGAGGGGAGGCGAGCCCTACGGCGAGGCTCAGGACGATGCGTCGCAGGAACAACGAGTTACCCTTCGTCAGACTCGCTTCTACTTGCTCCCTCAGTACGTCGACGGACTGCCGCCCGCTCAGCCGCCGGCACGAGATGACGCAGTCTTGACCATCGACGTGCACGGCACCGGCGGCGCCGACCCGACCGAGGCCCCCGTGCCGGTGGTCAGCGGGCGGCCGAGGGGCCGTCGGTGCCGGTGTGCGTGCCGGTGAGGTTCTCCTCGATACGCGTCAGGAACCGCATCGCCTGCCGGTACTCCTCGTCCGTGAATCCCGCGGAGGTGACCGCCTCCAGGTCGCGCCAGGCCCGCAGGACCCGGTCGCGCAGTGCCCGGCCGGCGCGGGTGGTGTCCACGAGGACGGCCCGGCGGTCGTCGGGGGAGGGGCTGCGGCTGACGAAACCGGACTGCTCAAGGCGTTGCAGCATCTTGGTGACGGTGGACTGCCGCATGGCTCCCGGGCGAAGCGGGCGCCGGTGCCGGACTTGCGGGCCGGGGTGCCGGCCCAGCAGTGCACGGAGTCCCCCGGCGGGATCCGGGCCAGGACCGGCCACGCGGACCAGGCCTTCGTGGCGGAACCGCGGAACCGCACGGCCCGGCGAAGGACGAGGTCTTCGATATCCTGGAGTCTGTGCCCCGCACCTGCTGTCCCCCACCGCCGCCTGAGGCGTTCCGGCGCCGAGACGGTCGGGGCCGCCGCCCCGCAAGCCGGCGGTCCCCGCTTCGTCCCGGCCGGTCTCGACCTGGCGCCACAGCTCCCTCGCCTGTGCGGGGCAGCAGCGCCCCCGCCCGGGCGAGCGGGAAAACGCCACCCGGGAGCGGCGCCGGCGACGCCATGCCGGTCGGCACGGACGCTCGTGGCGATCTTGGTGGTTCGCTCACCGTTCATAACGTCCTCACCCAGGCGAAGGCAGCCGTTCGGGCCAGGTCGGAAAGGTCCTGGCGGCCTGTCACAACCGAACCCCAGGACGGATTTCGTGCCCGAATCACGCGTTCGCCGGTGGCGTCGTAGCCTCCGTGTTCTGCTCGTCGCCGTCGCCGGCCCGACGCTAGCCGTCGGCGCCCTGAGCGCGACCCCCGCCCACGCGGCGGCGGCCGACGACATCCGCATCAACGAGGTGGTGACCACCGGGGACGTCAACGACTCGGTGGAGCTGTACAACAAGGGCACCGCCTCGGTGAACCTCTCCGGCTGGATCCTCAAGGACGACGACAACAGCTCCAGGTACGCGATAGCCGCCGGGACCACGCTCGCCCCCGGCGGCTTCGTGGCCTTCGACGTGCACAAAGCCTTCGGCCTGGCCTCCGACGACGAGGCGCGCCTCTACCTCGCCGACGGCACCACCCTCGTGGACAGCTTCAGCTGGAGCGAGCACTCCGACCCGTCGTGGTCGCGATGCCCCGACGGCACCGGCGCCTTCGGCTCGGCCGACGTGACGCTCGGCGCCGCCAACGACTGCGGCTCCGGCGGTGTTTCGGCGACGGCCTGGCCGGGCGGCAGCTCGGTCACGACCGCCGACACCAAGAACGCCTTCGGCTCCGACCTGAGCGGCCTCTACCAGGAGGGGAGCGTGATGTGGGCGGCTCAGAACAGCGGCAAGCTGTGGCGGCTGGTTCCGAACGGCTCCACCGCCTGGAAGGCCGACACCACCAACGGCTGGACCTCCGGGAAGACCCTCAGGTTCCCCGGCGGCTCCGGCACGCCCGACGACGAGGGCGTCACGCTGACCGGCTCCGGAGCCGGCGGGGGCGTGTACGTGGCGAGTGAGCGCAACGCGGACTCGTCCGGCACCAGCCGCCTGTCCGTCCTGAAGTACGACGTGAGCGGCACCGCCACCACGCTCACCGCCGCCACCGAGTGGAACCTGACCTCGGACCTGCCGTCCGTCGGTTCCAACCTCGGCCTGGAGGCCATCACCTGGGTTCCGGACGCCACCCTGACCGCCGCCGGGTTCAAGGACGCCACCACCGGCGCGGCCTACAACCCGGCGAACTACGGCTCGCACACCGGCGGGGTGTTCTTCGTCGGCGCCGAGGGCACCGGCATGATCTACGGCTACGTCCTCAAGGACGGCGGCACCTACACCCGGGTCGCGTCCCTCAGCAGCGGCATGGCCGGCGTGATGGAACTCCAGTGGGAGCCGCAGGCCTCCCGCCTCTGGGCGGTCTGCGACGACACCTGTGACGGCCAGCACCGGACCATGAAGATCAACGCGTCCGGCGTCTTCGCCACCACGGCGATCTACAAACGCCCGTCCGGCATGGACAACCTCAACAACGAGGGCTTCGCCGTCTCCGGCTCGGACGCGTGCAGCGGCGGCACCAAGCCCGTGTACTGGTCCGACGACAGCAACGACAGCGGCCACGCCCTGCGCCGGTCCACCATCACCTGCTGACCCTGCTGACCCTGCTGACCCTGCTGACCCTGCTGACCCTGCTGACCCTGCCGACGCGCCGGTACCCCGCTGTATGTACGCGCGGCACCTCACGCACCACCCAACGCGCCGTCTCCGGCTCGACGCGCGCGATCGGCCCGGAGCTGATGTGCTGGGGGAGGGGGTTCCGACCGTTCCCGTCGTACCCGCTCCGGGAGAGACGTATGAGTACCTACCGAGTCGCGCAGGTGACCGCCGCGGGCGGACCGTTCGAGATCGTCGAGCGTGAGGTGCCCCGGCCGGGTCCCCGGCATGTGCGGATCGCCGTGGAGGCCTGCGGAATCTGCCACAGCGACAGCTTCTTCGTGACCGCCGGGCTGCCGGGCATCACGTTCCCCGTGGTGCCCGGACACGAGATCGCCGGGCGGATCGAGGAGATCGGGGAGGGCATCGAGGACTGGGGCTGGAGGATCGGTGACCGGGTCGGCGTCGGCTGGTTCGGCGGCAGCTGCGGCCACTGCAAGCCTTGCCGGCAGGGCGACTTCATCGTCTGCGAGAACGGCAGGACGCCCGGCTGGACCTACGACGGCGGCTTCGGCGCGCAGGTGATCGCGCCGGTCGACGCCCTGGCCCGCATCCCCGACGGGCTGACCTCCGCCGACGCCGCGCCCCTGGGCTGCGCGGGCGTGACCACGTTCAACGGGCTCAGGCGGAGCCCGGCCGAGCCCGGTGACCTGGTCGCCGTCGTCGGCCTCGGTGGCCTCGGCCACCTCGGGGTGAAGTACGCGGTGGCCATGGGCTTCGAGACGGTGGCCATCGCCCGCGGTGCCGAGAAGGCCGACTTCGCCAAACAGCTCGGCGCCCACCACTACGTCGACGCCACGGCCCCGACACCGGTCGCCGAGGCTCTCCAGTCGCTCGGGGGTGCCAGGGTCGTGCTCGCCACCGCGGGCAACTCCCAGGCGATCTCGGCGGCCGTGGACGGTCTGGCACCCCGGGGTGAGCTGGTGGTGATCGGGGCCGACTTCGAGCCCCTCGGGATCAACCCCGTCCAGCTGCTCATGAGCGGCCGGGAGATCCGCGGCCATCCGTCCGGCACCGCCCAGGACGTGCAGGACACCATGGAGTTCAGCGCCCTGCACGGGATCCGCCCGACGATCGAGACCGTACCGCTGGAGGAGGCGGGCGCGGCCTACCAGAAGATGATGGACGGGGCCGCGCGCTTCCGGATGGTGCTGACCTACGACTGACCCACGACCGATGCACCGGATCACGGCCGTGACCCACGACCGATGCACCGGATCACGGCCGTACGGCACGGGTTGCGAGCGGATCACGGCCGTACGGCACGGGCCGCGAGCAGCGCGATGTCGTCCTCGGAGCCGATGGCGAGGCGGTCGAGGACGGAGTCGACGATCTTGTCCAGCCGGTCGGTGGGGGACAGGGACAGCCCTGTCAGACGGGCCAGGCCCCGGTCGATGTCCTCACCGCGCCGCTCCACCAGCCCGTCGGTGTACAGCAGCAGCACGCCGCCGCGTTCCGCGGTGACGCGCTGCTCGTACCGGCCGAGCCCGCTGCCCAGCGGCGGGCCGACCGGCACCGGCACCAGCTCCATCCCGCCCTCGGGGGACAGCCAGACCGGCGGCAGATGCCCGGCGCTGGCATAGGTGAGCGTGGCGACGTCCGCGTCACCGAGCGCGAGGAAGCAGGTGGCCACCCGCTCGAAACCGGAGTCCGCGACCATCCGGTCCGCGTGCTCCAGGATGCGGCGCGGCGAGAGCCCCGCGAGGGCCAGGGCGCGCAGCGTCGAACGGTAGTGGCTCATGGCCACCGCCGCGTCCACGCCGTGGCCCATCACATCCCCGATGACCAGCATCGTACGGCCGTCGGGCAGGGCCAGGACGTCGTACCAGTCGCCGCCGATCAGTGAACCGTCGTCGGCGGGCCGGTAGCGCCCGGTGGTCTCCACACCGGCGTGCTGCTGCCACTGGCCCGGCTCGGCCAGCAGCGCCCGCTGCAGCTCCAGGGCCATGGTGTGCTCACGCTGGAAGCGGACCGCCCGGTCCAGTGCACGCGCGGCGCGCGCGGCGAGTTCGCGGGCCACCGTGGCGTCCTCGTTCGAGAACGGCCCGGAGTCCCCGGCCCGGGCCAGCTGCAGGCTGCCCAGATAGCGGCCTTCCGAGACCAGCGGCGCGACGAGCACCGAGTGGACACCGGCGGTCAGACACGCGTGGGCCGGCGGCCAGCTGGGGACCAGCGCCCGCCACTGTGCGGAGGTGATCGCGTTGCGTCGCAGGACCCGGCCCTTCGCCAGGTCCCGCCGCGTCCCGATGCCGCGCGGCCAGCCGACCAGCTCACCGCGCGCGTCCAGCGCCGCGAGACCGGTCACCAGACCCGGCCGGGTCGCGTACGCGGCGAGCCGGGTGGGCGCCCGCCGCCCCGACGCCGTGTCCGGCGGATTGAGCTCCACCCCGGCCGCGTCCGCCAGCTCCGGTACGACGAACTCCGCCAGCTCCCGGCAGGTTCCGGCGACATCGGTGCCGGTGCCGATCCGGGACGCGGCCGCGTCCAGCAGCGCGAGCCGCCGATGGGCGCGCTCCAGCTCGTACACGTACTGCTGCGGCTCACTGATCTCCAGGCCCACCCCGGCGACGCCCACCACCTTGCCCGTGCTGTCCACCAGCCGGTGGTACACACACCGCCACTCCCGCACCTGGTACGGCGAGTCCACCCAGGTCCGACCGGTGACGATGGTCTCCCGGGGCCGCCCGTCGTGCAGGATGTCCCGCAGCAGCTGCTCCGACCGCTGGATGTGCGGCAGCACCTCGTGCAGGGTGTGCCCGAGGTACGCGGCGGCGGGCAGGCCGGTCATCCGGGCCATGTGCGGATTGACGTACAGATAGCGCAGATCGGTGTCGAGGACCGCGAAACCGACGGCCGAGTCCTCCACGATGCCGCGCAGCAGATCGATGTAGCCGATGTCGACGGGCGGAGCGCCCGGTGCGGCCGGTCGTGGTGAGGAGGTGTCCCTGTCCACCCGGTCCTCCTCGCCTGCCCCCGCCCACGGCCGCCCTCATCCTCCACCAGGTCCCCGTACCGCGCATCCCGGGGCAGCCCGGTACGCGCCCGCTCACATCGCCGGGTGCCGGTCTGTGCGGCGGCCTTAACCCCCGTTGATCAGGAGCGGTGACGCCGGCGTAATCAGCCGTGCATACCGTCGAGGCCGGATGGTAGAGGCTGACCAGCAGAAACAGGGGGTGCCCGTGGCCGCGCCGGACTCGCGCAGCACCGACACCGGCAGGGTGCGGACGGTCTGCTCCTACTGCGGGGTCGGCTGCGGCATGGTCCTGGACATCGGCAGCGGCCCGGACGGCCGCCGTACCGTCCTGAAGGCCTCCGGCGACAAGGAGCACCCGGCGAACTTCGGGCGGCTGTGCACCAAGGGCGCCACCACCGCCGACATGCTCGCCGCGCCCGGCCGTCTGACCACTGCCCTGCTGCGGCCCGGGCGGGGCGAGGAGGCGGTCCCCACGGCCGTGGACACCGCGGTCGCCGAGACCGCCCGACGGCTGCGCGCGATCGTCGACGAGCACGGACCGGACGCGGTCGCCCTCTATGTCTCCGGCCAGATGAGCCTGGAGGCCCAGTACCTGGCGAACAAGCTCACCAAGGGCTTTCTGCGCACCAACAACATCGAGTCCAACTCGCGGCTGTGCATGGCGGGCGCCGGCACCGGCTACAAGCTGTCCCTCGGCGCCGACGGCCCGCCCGGCTCGTACGAGGACCTCGACAAGGCCGACGTCTTCCTGGTCATCGGCGCCAACATGGCCGACTGCCACCCCGTCCTCTTCCTGCGTCTGATGGACCGGGTGAAGGCCGGCGCGAAACTGATCGTCGTCGACCCGCGCCGCACCGCCACCGCCGCGAAGGCCGACCTCTTCCTCCAGGTGAAACCGGGCACCGACCTCGCCCTGCTCAACGGCCTGCTCCACCTCCTGTACGAGAACGGGCACACCGATCCCGAGTTCATCGCCGCGTACACCGAGGGCTGGGAGGCGATGCCGGAGTTCCTCGCCGACTACCCGCCCGCCGCCGTCGCCGCGATCACCGGCATCCCCGAGGCCGACCTGCGCACGGCCGCCCGGCTGATCGGCGAGGCGCGGGAGTGGACCAGCTGCTGGACCATGGGCCTCAACCAGTCCACCCACGGCACCTGGAACACCAACGCCCTGGTCAACCTGCACCTCGCCACCGGCAGGATCTGCCGCCCCGGCAGCGGCCCCTTCTCCCTCACCGGTCAGCCCAACGCCATGGGCGGGCGGGAGATGGGGTACATGGGACCGGGCCTGCCCGGCCAGCGGTCGGTCCTGGTCGACGCCGACCGGGACTTCGCCGAGGAGGTGTGGGGGCTGGAGCCCGGCACGATCCGCGCCGACGGGGTGGGCAAGGGCACCGTCGAGATGTTCCGGAAGATGGCCGACGGCGAGATCAAGGCCTGCTGGATCATCTGCACCAACCCGGTCGCCTCGGTCGGCAACCGGCGGACCGTCATCGAGGGCCTGGAGGCCGCCGAGCTCGTCGTCACCCAGGACGTCTTCACCGACACCGAGACCAACGCCTACGCCGACGTCGTCCTGCCCGCCGCCCTGTGGACCGAGTCCGAGGGCGTCCTCATCAACAGCGAGCGCAACCTCACCCTCGCCCGCCCCGCCGCCGACCCGCCCGGCGAGGCCACCGCCGACTGGCGGCTGATCGCCGCCGTGGCCCGCGCGATGGGCTTCGAGGACGGCTTCTGCTACGACAGCGCGGAGCAGATCTTCGAGGAGATCAAGCGCTTCCACAACCCGGGGACCGGCTACGACCTGCGCGGAGTCAGCTACGACCGGCTGCGGGCCACCCCGGTGCAGTGGCCCGCGGCCACCGCCGAGGGACCCGACCGCAACCCGATCCGGTACGTCAACCCCGACGGCACCCTCACCTTCGCCACCGCCTCCGGCCGCGCCGTATTCCACGCCCGCCCGCACCTGGACCCCGCCGAGATGCCGGACGACGACTACCCGTTCGTGCTGAACACCGGCCGCCTCCAGCACCAGTGGCACACCCTCACCAAGACCGCGAAGGTCGCCAAGCTCAACAAACTCAACCCCGGCCCGTTCGTCGAGGTCCACCCCGAGGACGCGGCCGCGCTCGGCCTCGCCGACGGAGACTCCGTCGAGGTCGCCTCGCGGCGCGGCCGGGCCGTGCTGCCGGCCGTCGTCACCGACCGGGTGCTGCCCGGCACCTGCTTCGCGCCCTTCCATTGGAACGACCTGTTCGGCGAGTACCTCAGCGTCAACGCCGTGACCAGCGACGCGGTCGATCCCCTGTCCTTCCAGCCCGAGCTGAAGGTGTGCGCGGTGTCGCTGACCAAGGTGTCCACACCGGTGAACGTGCAGGTACCGGGCACCGAGGAGACGCCGGCCGTGCTGCCCGCCGCCACCGCCGCCTCCTCCGCCGCTGCCGCCTCCGTCTTCGGACTCGACCCCGCCCCGCCGCCGGTCCTCACCGAACCCGAACGGCAGTACCTCGTCGGCTTCCTCACCGGCATCCCGGCCGGCGCACCCGGCGTCCCCGTGCTGCCCCCGGACGCACCGTTCAGCCCCGAACACGCCCGCTGGGTCAACGGCACCCTCGCCGGCATGTACTCCCGTTCACCGGCGCCGGAGGCCGCACAGGCGGCGCCGGCCACCCGCCAGGTGGTGATCCTCTGGGCCTCGCAGACCGGCAACGCCGAGGACTTCGCCGCCACCACCGCCGAGCGCCTCACCGCGGGCGGCCACCCGGCCTCCTTGGTCGCCATGGACGAGGCCGACCCGGCCGCTCTGCCCACGGGCGCCGACCTGCTGCTGATCACCAGCACCTTCGGCGACGGCGACGCCCCCGACAACGGCGCCGGCTTCTGGGACGGCCTCGCCGCCCTCGACGCCGGGCGCCTGGCCGGGCGCCGGTACGCCGTGCTGGCCTTCGGTGACTCCTCCTACGACGACTTCTGCGGGCACGGACGGCGCCTGGACCGTCGTATGGACGAACTCGGCGCGGTACGGCTCGCCCCGCGCACCGACTGCGAACCCGACTACGAGACACAGGCGGAGTCCTGGCTGGACCAGGTGCTGACCGCCCTCAAGGACGGAGCCGCCACGGCGGCCCCCGCCGCGGCGCCGCTGCCCGCCCGGTCCCGGCGCCCCGCACCCACCACCGCCCGGCTCGTCGGCAACCAGCTGCTCAGCCTGCCCGGCGCCGGCAAGGAGGTCCGCCGCTTCACCTTCGACACCCGCGACAGCGAGACCCCGCTGGTCTATGAGGCGGGCGACGCGCTCGCGGTCCGCCCGCTCAACTCCCCCGATCTGGTGGCGGAGTGGCTGACCGTCACCGGCCTCGACGGCGGGACCGGCGTGACCGTCGACGGAGTGGGTGAAGTCCCGCTCTCCGAGGCCCTGTTGCGGCACCTCGACATCACCCGGATCACCCCGGACCTGCTCCGCTTCGCCACCGAACGCATCCGGGACCCGCGCGAGCTGCGCAAACTGCTGCGCCCCGACAACAAGGACGAGCTGGCCAAGTGGTCCTGGGGGCGGCAAGCCGTCGACGTCGCCGCCGAGTTCGGGATCCGCGCCGATGCCGGGGAGTGGGCGGGGGTCCTCGGCAGGCTGCAACCGCGCCTGTACTCCATCTCGTCCAGCCCGCTCACCGACCCCCACCTGGTCTCGACCACCGTATCCGTCGTCCGCTACGAGAATCTGCACGGCAGGCCCCGGCAGGGCGTCTGCTCCCCGTTCCTCGCCGACGCCGAGCCCGGCACCCCGGTCCCGGTGCACGTCCAGCGCTCCCCGCACTTCCGCCCGCCCGCCGACCCTGCGACGCCCATGGTGATGGTCGGCCCCGGCACCGGTGTGGCGCCGTTCGTCGGCTTCCTTCAGGAGCGCCGCGCCCGTGGCCACCGCGCCCCGAACTGGCTGTTCTTCGGCGAACAGCACCGGGCCACCGACTTCTACTACGAGCGGGAACTCACCGCCCTGCTCGCCGAGGGCACCCTGGCCCGCCTCGACACCGCCTTCTCCCGCGACCAGCGGGCCAAGGTCTACGTCCAGGACCGGATGCGCGAACACGGCCCGCTGCTGTGGTCCTGGCTCCAGGACGGCGCCCATTTCTACGTCTGCGGCGACGCCTCCCGGATGGCCAAGGACGTCGACCGCGCCCTGAAGGACATCGCCACCGTGCACGGCGGACTGACCGAGGACGAGGCGGCCGCGTACGTCAAACAGCTGGCCACGGACAGGCGTTACGTCCGCGACGTCTACTGATTCCGCATCAGCTGCCGCATGGTGAGCGCCAGTTGCAGCCGGAACAGGCCCTGCGGGGTACGCACCGACCAGCCCAGCAGATGCTCCGTGTGCGTCAACCGGTCCTGAAGCGTGGAGTGATGGACTGCAGCCGGGCCGGCAGAGGGGCGCCGGCGTCCAGGACCGTCTCGACCAGCGCCGGATCGTCCACCGGCGCCGCCGGCGCCCGGCCCCGGGCGCGGTCGACCACGGACCGTACGGCCGCCGAGGCCCGCTCCAGGATCACCGCGCCGACGACGCAGCCGGTCGAAGTAGGCGATCACCGCGACGGCGGCCCCGGCATCCAGGTCCACCGCGGCCAGCCGCCCCGCCAGCTCCTTCATACCGCCATGATGCGCCATCCGGCGGTACGGCGAGGAGAGCCGGGCGCGGCAGGCAACCGTTACGGACGCACGTCCCTCCTAGCTGTCGAGACACAGCGTCGACACAGGCACCGACCGACAGGAGCCCTCGCTTGGACCGCAACGAGCCCGCGCGGGCCGCCGCCGGACCGTCCCGCCGAAGATTCATGGTCTACACCGTGGCCGCGGGAACCCTCACGGTCGCCGCCCCGCTCGGCTGCGACACCCCACGGGCCGACGGCGCAACCCCGGCCTCCGACGTCGTGGTGACCGGCACCGACGAGGAGATGCTCGTCCTGGAGGTCACCGCCGCCAACCAGGTCGTCGTACGGCTGCCCCGGGTCGAGGTCGGCCAGGGCATCACCACCGCCGTCGCGATGATGATCGCCGAGGAGCTGGACGCCCGCCTCGCCGACGTGCGGATCCCGCTCGCGGACGCGCGCGCCAAGGGCAACCAGTACACCGGCGGCTCCAGTTCGGTCAGCTCGCTGTACGGGCCGGCCCGGCGGCTGGCGGCCACCGCGCGCGCCCGGCTGGTGACCGCGGCCGCCCGCCGCTGGCGGTTTCCCGCGCACACCCTGCGCACCTGGAACACCCGGGTCGTCGCCCCGGACGGCCGGACGGCCACCTTCGGCTCCCTCACCGCGAGCGCCGCCCGGATCCGCGTCCCGGAGGTGTCCAGCAAGCCCAAGCCGGCTTCCCGGCACCGGGTGATCGGGAAGCCGACGACCAGGATCGACGCCCGGGACATCGTCACCGGTGCCGCGAAGTACGCGGGGGACCTGGCGGTCGCCGGGGCGAAACCGACCGTGGTGGCCCGGCCGCCGACCCTGCGCGGCAAGCTGCTCACCCTGGACGACACGGCGGCCCGCGCCCTGCCCGGCGTCCACGCGGTGGTGCGGATCCCCGGCGGTGTCGCCGTGGTGGCGGACACCTTCCACCACGCCTTCCAGGGCCGGGACGCGCTGCGGATCACCTGGGCCCCCGGCCCGCTCGCGCCCCTGTCGGACAAGGAGATCCGTGCCCGGCTGCGGGCCGCGGTGCCCCGGCCCGGCACTCCGCCGCGCGGATCGACGCAGATCGAGGGCGAGTTCGCGTTCGCCTTCGTCAGCCACGCCCCGATGGAGGTGCTCACCGCGGTCGCCGACGTCCGCGCCGACCGGGCCGAGCTGTGGTTCTCCTCCCAGACCCCGACGGACGCCCGCGAGACCGTCGCGGACCTGCTGGGGCTGGCGGCCTCGGCCGTACGGGTCCATGTGGTGCGCGGCGGCGGCTCGTTCGGGCGGCGGCTCAACTTCGACGCGGCCATCGAGGCGGCGCTCATCTCCAAGGCGGCCCGCAGGCCCGTGAAGCTGATGTGGAGCCGCAACGACGACACCCGGCACGGCAGGATGCGCCCCGCGAGCCACCACCGGATCCGGGCCAGTGTCGCCGGCGGCCGGGTGGTGGCCTTCCAGCATCTGATGGCCTCGGTGGGGGAGTCCTCCGACGAGACCGGCCTGACCGCACAGGCCGCCGGGGTGCGACCGCTGCCCAGCGACAGCGGGCTGTACAACTTCGGCCGCGTGGGCGGCGATTCGGGCGGCATCGAGCTGCCGATGCCGCTGGGCGCCTGGCGCTCGGTGGACTCAGGGACGATGCGCACGGCCGAGGAGATCGTCGTCGACGAGATCGCCCGTGCGCTGGGCCGGGACCCGGTCGCCTTCCGCCGCACCACCCTGCGGAGCAAGACGGTGAAAGCCGTCCTCGCCAAGGCGGCGGCCGCCGGCCACTGGGGCCGCGCGATGCCCGCGGGCACCGCCCAGGGCGTCGCCGTCCACGAGGAGTACGGATCCGCAGTCGCCTGCCTGGCGGAGATCGACGCCACCGACCCGAAGAACCCCCGGGTCACCAAGGTGGTGATGGCCGCCGACGTCGGTACGGCCGTCAACCCGCGCGGCCTGGAGGCACAGCTCATGGGCACCGCCGTCGACGGCATCTCCACCGTGCTGCGGGCGGGCCTGCACATCGACCGGGGCGCGGTCCGCGAGGGCAGCTTCGCCGACTTCCACTACGCCCGCCAGCGACACGCCCCCCTCGCGTTCGAGGCGCACATCCTGCCCTCGGGCGGGGAACCGGGCGGCGCCGGCGAACTCGGCGTCCCCGCGGCGGCGGGCGCGGTTGCCAACGCCTACGCCCGCGCCACCGGCACGAAACCCCGCAGCTTCCCCCTCGACTTCTGACCCACCGCCTCCCGACTCCCAGAAGGCACCGATGCGTTCGTACTCCTTCGTCCTCAACGGCGAACCCGTCACCGTCGAGGCACCCGCCGACATGCCCCTGCTCTGGGTGCTGCGCGACCTGCTCGGCGTCACCGGGCCCAAGTACGGCTGCGGAGTGGGCGTCTGCCGCGCCTGCACCAGCCACCTCGACGGCGCGGAGATCCAGCCGTGCACGGTCCCGGTCGCCGACTGCGCGGACCGCGAGGTCACCACCATCGAGGGCCTCGCCGACGGTGACACCCTGCACCCCGTCCAACAGGCCTGGCTGGACTGCGACGTGGCCCAGTGCGGCTTCTGCCAGCCCGGCCAGATCATGGCGGCCGCCGCCCTCCTGAAACGCACCCCGCACCCGACGGACGCCGACATCGACCGCATCGAGAACGTCTGCCGCTGCGGCACCTACTCCAGAATCAGGGAGGCGATCAAGAAGGCGTCGGCGAACGGGGCCTGAGAGCGCGCCGACCGAGGCCGAGGCCCACGCCGGGAGACGACGGCCGGCACCGGCCGTCGTACCGCCACTCCTCCTCCGGTCGCCCGAGCGACGACCAAAGAGACCTACGCGTAGACGATCGGCCGACGCCCCGGCGACCGCCGCCGCTCCACGATGGATCCATCCGACGAGCGGGAGGCATCACGTGAGGACAGCACGGGGGAGTGCGGTCGCCGTCCTGGCCGTGGCGGCCGTACTGGCATCGACGGCCGGCACACCGGTCCCGCACCATCCACCCACCACCCGGCTCTACGTGGCTCCCTGGGGCGACGACCAGGGGCCCGGCACCCTCGACCACCCCTTCGCCAGCCCGGCCCGCGCCCAGCGGGCGGTACGGGCCCTGGCCCCGCGCATGACCGCGGACATCACGGTCGACCTGCGCGGCGGCACCTACCGCCTGACCGCCCCCCTGCGCCTGACCCCGGCCGACTCGGGCCGGTACGGCCACCGGGTCGTCTACCAGGCACACGGCTACGGCACCGCGCACCAGGAGCAGGTCACCCTCAGCGGCGGCCGCCCGGTCACCGGCTGGCGCCCGGCCCCCGGGCAACCCGGCGTCTGGCGGGCCGACGTCGGACCCCTGGAGACCCGTCAGCTGTATGTCAACGGCCGCCGCGCCCCGCGCGCGGCCCGGGGCGCATCCCTGCCCGGGAAGCTGAAACTGACAGCCACCGGCTACACCACCACCAGCAGGACCCCGCTCACCTGGCGCCACCCGGCCGACCTCGAAGTCGTCTACCGCTACGACTACGTGGAGGGCCGGTGCGGTGTGGCCGCGATCTCCGCGACCGCCACCGGCAGGACCACGATCACCATGGACCAGCCGTGCTGGAGGATGGCCCGCGCCCTGTACGGAGCGGACGCCCTGACACAGACCCACGACGTGGAGAACGCCCCGAACTTCCTCGGCGGGAGCGGAAGTTGGTACCTGGACCGCTCCCGCCCCACCCACCACACCCTGCTCTACCGCCCGCGCCCGGGCGAGGACATGACCCGAACCGAGGTCACGGCCCCCACCCTCCAGACCCTGGTCAGCGGGACCGGCAGCTCCGCCGCCCACCCCGTGCGCGACCTCACCCTCCGCGGCCTGACCTTCGCCCACGCCACCTGGCTGGCGCCGAACGAGCCGGCCGGTTTCGCCGCCGCCTGGAGCATGTACATGCGCCCCGGCAAGGGCGGTGACATCACGGCCCTCACGGTGCCCGGCAACGTCACCTTCCGGCACGCCGAGCACATCACCCTCACCGGCAACCGCTTCACCCATCTGGGTGCCCAGGGCGTCGACTTCGCCGCCGGCAGTTCGCACAACACGGTCAGCGGCAATGTCTTCACGGACATCTCCGACGGCGGCATCGCCCTGGGCGTCCTGCCTCCGGCGACCCGGGGCACGAACACGGGCAACCGTGTCACGGACAACTGGATCCACCATGTAGGCGCCGAGTACCGCGCGGCCTCAGGCATCTGGAACAGCGCCACCCAGGACACCGTCATCGCCCACAACCAGGTTGACCACGTCCCGTACACCGGCATCCTCTCCGGCCCCAGCGAGGACCTGCGCGGCCTGACCCGCCGCAACCGCGTCCTCGGCAACCGGGTCTTCGCCACGAACCGCCTGCTGGCCGATGGCGGCGGCATCTACCTGCGCGGCGAACAGGGCCCCTCCTACCCGGACGGCGCCCTGGTGGCCCGCAACTCCGTCACGGACAGCGCCCACGGCGTCTGGAACGTCGGCATCTACACCGACGACTCCAGCAACCGCATCACCGTCCGCGACAACGTCGTCCATGACTACGTGGCCTCGATCGGCGGCTGCAGCGAGAACTGGGGCAACCGCCCGGTCCGCAACATCCGCTACGTGAACAACTACTGGGACGACAAGGTCCCCAGCTGGCTCCCCCGCCGCCCCTACCCCGGCGCCTGGCCCCCCGCCCCCGACTGCGGCGACCCCCAGCACCTCCACTTCACCCACAACACCCTCCTCACCCCGACCCACCCCTGCGCATCCCTCCCCGCCTGCGCCACCATCACAGCCAACGCGGGCCCAAGGCCGCCGTACCGCCGGACACTGGGGCTGCGCTGACGAGGCATTTCTTCCCGGCCCGGTCAAGAACGTGCAAGGCGGGTCGATTCCGGGCGGACGGTACCGCCGAGGTCGGTGGGTACTACAGTTGGTCTGCTCGATGGTGGGGATCCTGGGGGGATTCATGCAGGAGATGATGAAGGGGTCCAACGTCACGTTGTCGGCCCTGAGCGAGAACGTCGGCTCGGTGGTCGTCAGCCTGGGGTGGGTGAGCCCGAGCGGCGAGGGCGACGCGGATGTGTCCGTTCTGCTGGTCGGCTCCGGCGGCAAGGTGCGCGGTGACTCCGACTTCTACTTCTACAACAACCCGGTGGCGGCCGACGGCAGTGTGCAGTTGCTCGGCAAGACACCGACGGAGGCCGGGGACGAGGACCGGATCGGCTTCGACCTGACCGCCGTGCCGCCGGACGTGGACCGGATGGTCGTGGCGGCGAGCCGGTACCGGGACGCGCACTTCGGCGAACTGGAGAACCTCACGGTCACGCTGGCCGACGCGGCGGGCGACCCTCTGCTCCGGTTCACGATCGAGGACGCCGATGCGGTGAGCGCGGTCATCTTCGGGGAGCTGTACCGGAGAGCGGGGGAGTGGAAGTTCCGGGCCGTCGGCCAGGGGTACGCCGACGGCCTGGCCGGTCTGGCCACCGACTTCGGTGTCGACATCGACGACGATGCCGAGCCGCAGGAAGCGCTCGACGGTCCGGCGGGCGAGGAACCGGCCGCCCCGGGCGACCCCGAGCCGGGCGACGCGCAGGCGGCCGCGCCGAACCTGGACGGTGTTCCGGCGCCGCGCCCGCCCGCGGACGACGCCGCGGCGAAGACGTCGGCCGCCCGGCCCCGTACGGCCAAGAAGAAGGTCACCCTGCCCAAGGCGGCCAGGAAGTCCCTGGCGGAGAACGAGT
Organism: Streptomyces sp. NPDC051105; assembly: GCF_040682795.1. Taxonomy (NCBI): domain Bacteria; kingdom Bacillati; phylum Actinomycetota; class Actinomycetes; order Kitasatosporales; family Streptomycetaceae; genus Streptomyces; species Streptomyces sp. NPDC051105. Next base: position 342,849 of record NZ_JBFBBR010000002.1, read on the forward strand.
CCTGGCGGGAAGCCCGGCTCTTCCCCGTCTCGGCCCTGAAGAGCGACCGGGACCGCGAGACGCGCGCCACCTCGGTCCTCCTCTCGGTGATGGCACAGGTCCCCGAGTTCGGCAGGCGGCTCACGGCCGGCTTCGGCGCGCCGGCCGGACGCATGGAGACGTTCACCGAGGTGTCCCTGCCGCACGGCGACACCCCGCGGCGTCCCGACGGGGTCATCCGAGTCGAGCGGGCGGGCAAGCTGTGGACGGCGCTGGTCGAGACGAAGACCAACGGCAACGCCCTGAAGTCCGACCAGGTGCAGGCGTACATGGACATCGCGGCCCGCCGCGGCTACGAGGCCGTGATCACGTTGTCGAACGACGTCGCTCTCGAAGGCAGCCCGCTCGTCGACGTCAAGATCGACGGACGGCGCAAGCACAAGGTGGCGCTGCGGCACCTGTCCTGGGCCGAGGTCGCCCAGCAGGCCCAGATGCTGATCCGGCACGAGGGCGTCGGCAACAAGGCGCACGCCTGGCTTCTCCAGGAGCTGCTGCAGTACCTCCAGCACGAGAACTCCGGCTGCCACGGGTTCCAGAACATGGGCCCCGCCTGGGTTCCGGTACGCAACGGCATCGACGACGAGACCCTGTGCCAGGGCGACCCGCGCGCCCTCGACGTGGTCGAGAGCTGGGAGCGGCTCATCCGGCAGGTCTGTCTGGGCCTGGGCGGCGAACTGGGCCAGAAGGTGCTCCCGGTCCGGGGCTCCAAGGGCGGCCGGGATCCCCGGGAGCGCCGGAGCCTCCTCGCCGACCAGCTGTGCCTCCAGGGCCGGCTCCAGGCCGAGCTGCGCATCGAGGGAACGCCCGGAGTGCTCGCGGTCGTCGCCGATCTGCGCACCGGAAGACTTCGTACGTCCATGGACATCCCGGCCCCCGAGCAGGGCTACCCCCTGAGCTGGGCCAAGCGGCTGGTGCGGTCGCTGGCGGAGGCGCCGGCCGATCTGCACGTCGAGACCCTGTTGGAGGGCGACACGGCCGGCCCGCGCGGCACGCTGGAACGGCTGCGGCCCGAGCCGGCCGACCTGCTGCCGAAGGCGGACGGGGCCCGGATCACCGGCTTCCGGCTCTCCCTCCTCAAGGGCATGGGCAGCGGGCGGGGCAACGCCGAGACCGGGTTCATCCGCAGTGTCGACGACGCCGTGCAGCGCTTCTACGGCACCGTGGCGGTCCAGCTCGACCGGGCGCCGGCCCGTCGGGCGCCGGCGCGTCAGCCGGCGCCCGTCGGCTGATCTTCGCTCAGCGTGCCAGGAGTCGTCGAAGCCACTCCAGGTGGGCCGCCCTCGCCGACTGGGACAGGGCGGCCTGGGGGGCAAAGCCGTCGAAGCCGTGGAAGCCGCCGGGCCAGACGTGGAGTTCCGCGATGCCGCCCGACTGCCAGATGCGGGAGGCGTAGTTGACCGTCTCGTCGCGGAAGGTCTCGGCGGAGCCGACGTCGAGGAAGGCCGGAGGGAGGTTCGTGAGGTCGGTGGCGCGGGCCGGGGCCGCGTAGGGGGAGACGTCGGGGCCGCCGCGGGCCTCGCCGAGGAGGGCGGTCCAGCCGGTCTCGTTGGCCGTGCGGTCCCAGACGCCGAGTCCCTTCATCTGGTGGCTGGACGGGGTGTCGTTGCGGTCGTCGAGCATCGGGCACATCAGCATCTGGCCGATGACCGAGGGCCCCTGACGGTCCCTCAGGAGGAGGGCCAGGGCCGCGGTGAGGCCGCCGCCCGCACTCGCCCCGGCGATCACGATCCGCTCGGGGTCGCCGCCGATCTCCTTCGCGTGCTCCGCCGTCCACAGCAGCCCGGCGTACACGTCCTCGATCGGCGCCGGATGCGGATGCTCGGGCGCCAGCCGGTACTCCACCGACACCACCACCGCGCCCAGTTCCCGCGCCCAGGCCAGCGGGAGGTCCACCCCCACCCGGTTGTCGCCGATCACCATGCCGCCACCGTGTACGTGGTAGATCACCGGCAGCGGGGTGGGGCCGGCGGGGGGCGGTGGGCCGGCAGATCAGCAGGGAGATCTCGGGGACGCCCGCCGGGCCGGGCACCGTCCGGTCCGCCACCTCGAACGCCCCGTCCAGGGTGAGGTCGATCCCGGCGAGCAGCTGTACCCCCGCGTTCTGCCGGACCGCGGGTATCTCGTCCAGCGTGAACCCCGGGGAGATCGTCTCCCCGATCAGCTCCAAGGCGGCGGCGAGTTCGGGGTCGAACGGGGGCGGTACGGAGGCCATGGCGGCTCCTCGCGACGGTGGTGAACCTGCGGCTCGTACGACCATGCTCGCGTGCCCCGCCGGCCGCCGGGCCCGCCGGACAGCGGAAGCTCCCCGCCATCCGGCGGGTGGTCCACCATGTCGATCCGACTTTTCCACCCTTTCATGCCCATGTGCCCGCCTGTGTCGTCGCCTGGCCGCCGACCGTCGTCTGCCTGTGCCTGCTGGTCGCCGTGGACTTTCTCATCGGCGGCCCGCTCAAGCGGCTGGTGCACCTGTCCTACGGGCTGTCGGTCATCCTCGGCTTCCTCGTGCTCGTCCGTGCGGTCACCATCGTCGCCGGCCCGCACACGCCGAGAACACGGCCGTCCGGCGACATCTGAACCTTGACTTCGAGAGCGCTCGAGGTTCTAGCGTCGGACGGACAGAACACGATCCGGGTGGAACGGAGAACGGCCATGCGCGTGGGCGTGCACATCAACCGGTTCAACCATCCTGGCGGCGGCCCCGCACTGGGTGCCGAACTCGCCGCCGCCGGTGCCGCGGCCGAGGCGGCGGGCGTCAGCTGGGTCTCGGTGATGGACCACTACTTCCAGATGGAGTTCAACGGCGGCGCCGAGGACCCCATGCTGGAGGCCTACACCACCCTCGGCTACCTCGCCGGCCGCACCACCACCGTCCAGCTCGGCGCCCTGGTGACCGGGGTGACCTACCGGCACCCCGGACTTCTCGTCAAGATCGCCACCACCCTCGACGTGGTCTCGGGCGGCCGGGCCACACTGGGGATCGGGGCCGCCTGGTACGACCGTGAGCACCACGGTCTCGGCGTGCCGTACCCGCCGCTCGCGGAGCGCTTCGAGCGGCTGGAGGAGACCCTGCGGATCTGCCTGCAGATGTGGGACCCGGAGAACAACGGCCCCTTCGAGGGCAAGCACTACCGGCTCGCGGAGACGCTCTGCAATCCGGCGCCGGTCAGCTCGCCGCATCCGGAGATCATGATCGGCGGCGGGGGAGAGAAGAAGACCCTGCGGCTGGTCGCCCAGTACGCGGACACCTGCAATCTGATCCCCTCCTCGGCGGAGGAGCTGCGGCACAAGCTGGAGGTGCTGCGCGGGCACTGCGACACCGTCGGGCGCGACTACGACACCATCCGCAAGACCATCGCGTACACCGGGGACGCGGCCACCGACGGAGACCTGGACGCCTTCACCCGGGACATCGAGGGGTACGCCAAGCTCGGCGTCGACACCGTCATCGTGGGCCCGCGCCTGGGGGAGACCTCGGGGTGGATGGAGAGCTTCGTGGCCCCCGCCGTGGAACGGCTCGCCGCCATCGACTGAGACCCGATCGACCGAGACCCGATCGACCGAGACCCGATCGGCCGAGATGTGATCGACTGGGACCCGCTCGGTCGAGACGTGATCGGTCCAGACGTGATCGGTCCAGACATGAAGACGTGATCGGCCGAGACATGAAGGGGCCGGGGCTCATCGAGCCCCGGCCCCTTCGTCAGGCGGTGCCTCAGGCGGCGACGCCCACGTTGCCGTGCAGACGCGCGACGACCTCGGTCAGCTGGGCGGCGACCTCGCTGTCGTCGGCCGGGTGGGTCTCGGCGAAGCGGGTCACCGAGCCGGGGATCGACAGCTTGATGTCCTCGATCACCTTGCCGCCGGCGATCCCCACGGCCTTGCGGGCCTCGTCCTGCGCCCACACGCCGCCGTACTGGCCGAAGGCGGTGCCGATGACGGCGACCGGCTTGCCGCCGAAGCCGCTGGCGCCGTAGGGGCGGGACAGCCAGTCGATGGCGTTCTTCAGGACGGCCGGGATCGTGCCGTTGTACTCGGGGGAGAAGAACAGGAACGCGTCGGCGGCCTGGGCGGCCTCGCGCAGCTTCGCGGCGGCGGCCGGGACGCTGCCCTCGACGTCGATGTCCTCGTTGTAGAAGGGGATGTCGGCCAGGCCCTCGAAGACCTCGACCTCGGCACCCTCGGGGGCGAGCTTGACGGCCGCCTCGGCGAGCTGGCGGTTGTGCGAACCGGCGCGAAGGCTGCCGACGAGCGCAAGGATGCGGACAGACATGGGGGAACTCCAAGGGGGCTGAAACACTGCTGTTACGAATCCGGACCGGGGTCCGGTTAATTTCTAACACCTCAAACGGACCGCGGTCCAGTTCTGTTCCCGATGCTTTACGCTGTCTTCATGTCCAGCGTCCTGCCGCCCTTCCCGCAGCCCCAGGAGCCCTTCGACACACCCCAGTTGCTCGACGTGGGGCCCGCCCCCGAAGAACCGTGCCTGCGCGCCGACGCGGCACGCAACCGTGCCCGGCTGCTGGAGGCCGCCGCCCTGCTGATCGCCGAACACGGCGTGGCCGGCGTCACCATGGAGGCGGTGGCCGCGGCGGCCGAGGTGGGCAAGGGCACGGTCTTCCGCCGCTTCGGCGACCGCACCGGACTGCTGATGGCGCTGCTCGACCACTCCTCGCGCCGGCTCCAGGCCGACTTCCTGAGCGGGCCGCCGCCGCTGGGCCCCGGCGCCCCGCCGGTCGAGCGGCTGCGCGCGTTCGGCGTCGCGGTGCTGTACCGCGCGTCCGAGCAGCTCGACCTCCAGCTGGCCGCCCAGCCCGAGCCCACCCGGCGATACGCCAATCCACCGATGCAGGCGCTGCGCACGCATGTCACGATGCTGCTGCGGCGGATCGAGCCGGAGGCCGACTGCGAACTGCTCGCCCAGACGCTGCTGGCGTACCTGGACCCGGCCCTGGTCCACCATCTGACCAGGCAGTGCGGGATGCCGATGGAGCGCCTGGAGGCGGGCTGGGTCGACCTGGTGGCCCGGGTCACGCGGACGGAGCCGCCCCGCTGACGTCCGCCCCGTGGGCGTTGAACATGTCGACCAGGCCCTGCGGCGCGTCGGCGCGGAACAACAGGGCACCGTTCTCCGCGGACTCCGCCGCGGACCGCTCGGCGCGCGCGAACATCCGCTCCTCGTAGGCGGCCAGGGCGGCCTCGGTGTCGCCGGGGTGCGCGACCAGCGCGAGACCCAGGTCGGCGCCGTCGATCAACGCCAGGTTGGCGCCCTCGCCGGCGAACGGCGACATCAGATGGGCCGCGTCACCGAGCAGGGTGACACCGGGTACCCGGTCCCAGCGGTGCCCGACCGGCAGGGCGTGGATCCGCCGGGGCACCAGGGCGCCCTCGGCGTCCGCGACCAGCGCCCGCAGGCTCTTGTCCCACCCGTCGAAGTGCTGGAGGACGGTCTGTTTGGCGGCGTCGGCGTCGGCGAAGTCGATCCCGTCCAGCCACTCCTCGGGCGCCTCCACCGCCGTGTACACGTGCAGGCTGCCGTCGCTCTCCCGGTGGGCGAGGAAGCCCCGGCCCGCGCCGAGCGCGAACAGCGAGCCGCCACCGACGACCTCGGCGCTCACCGGATGCCGTACGTCCGCGTCCGGCAGGTCCGCCTCCACGAACGAGATCCCGGTGTAGGCGGGCGACGCGTCCGAGAGCAGCGGGCGCACCCGTGACCAGGCGCCGTCCGCGCCGACCAGCAGATCGGTCGTGAAGGAGCCGCCGTCATCGAGCGTCACCTCGTGCCGGCCGTCGCCGAGCGGACGGGCGCCGATGACCTTCGCGCCCCAGCGGATCACGCCCTCGGCCAGCGAGCCGAGCAGGAGCCGGCGCAGATCGCCCCGGTCGATCTCCGGCCGCCCGCCGTCGGCGTCGTCGGGCGTTTCGAGGCGGACCCGCGCGTCCCGGTCCAGCACCCGCGTCGCCTGGCCGCCCGTGTGCACGTGGGCGAGGAACCCGTCGTACAGCCCGGCCGCGCGCAGCGCCACCTGGCCGGAGTCGTCGTGGATGTCGAGCATGCCGCCCTGGGTGCGGGCGGTGGCGGAGGCGTCGAGGTCGAACACGGCCGCCTCGACGCCGTGCAGCTGGAGCACCCGGGCGAGCGTGAGCCCGCCCAGACCGGCGCCGATGATCGCGATGGGGTGGTGGGGGGTGGACATGGTGGTCTCCTGGGGAAGTCGGCCGGTACGGCGGTGGTGGAGGTCAGTCGGGTACGGCGGTGTGCTGGATGCCGTTGACGAGGGCCTGGAACGCCCAGGAGACGCGGGCCTCCGGGGCGCCCGACAAGAGCTCGCCGGAGGCGGCGGCGATGTGCGGGTGGGTGTGGTCCGAGGCCTCGCGCAGGGTCCGTGCGAGGGCGTCCCACTCCTCTTGGGACTCCACGCCCGCGTGCTCGGCGGCGGTCGAGGTGGCGTGCTGGAGCAGTAGGTCGACGCCCCAGGCGGCCCGCTCGCGCGGTACCCCGCCCTCGGCGAGCAGGCCCAGCAGGGTCTCGATCAGGTTCAGGTAGTGCGGGCCATGCGGCCGCGCGGTCAGCGCGGAGCGGGCCAGGCTCGGATGCTCCAGAAGCATCTCGGTGTAGGCGACGAGCACCCGCTCCAGGCGCTCCCGCCAGTCGCCCTCGGCCGGGGCCGGGCCCACGGTGCCGAGTAGCTCGTCCAGGACCGCCGCGTGCAGCTCGGCGGTGTTGCGGACGTAGACGTACAGCGAGGCCGGGCCGGTGTCGAGCTCCTGGGCCAGGCGCCGCATGGTGACCTTCTGCAGCCCCTCGGTGCGCAAGATGTCCACGGCGGCGCTGACGATGCCCTCCCTGGTCAGGGCGGGCTTGGCGGGACGCTCCCGGCGGGAGCGGGGGGTTGCTGGCATGTGCCGACTGTAACGAACATGTTCGTCGCGAACAAGTACGTGACGAACATGTTCGCCCGATGGTGAGGCGCGCAGCGCGGGAAGTGGCGCCGCGAGTGCCATGGGCGTGGTGCGGCCAATGTGGTTGGCGTGGTGCGGGCAGTGCGGGTGGCGTGGTGCGGCGAGTGCCGTGGGCGTGGTGCGGGGAGTGCGGGTGGCGTGGCGCGGCGAGTGCCATGGGCGTGGTGCGGCGAATGTGGTTGGCGTGGTGCGGCGAGTGCGGTTGGCGTGGCGCGGCGAGTGCCGTGGGCGTGGTGCGGCGGCCCCAATTCGTCCAACGGTGAACCACCTTGCCCCGCCGGGCCCCCCTCCCCGGCCTTCTGCCAAGATGCCGTACGTCATGGTGCAGATACCGAAAACGCCCTCGGCAGCGTTGCCGACTCCGCGCTCGGTCCCCACGAGCGCCGATGTGGCCCGTCTGGCCGGCGTCTCCCGCGCGACCGTCTCCTACGTCCTCAACAACACCAGTGCCGTACGGATCAGCGAGCCCACCCGCCGCCGGGTCCACGAGGCCGCGAAGGAACTCGGGTACGTGCCCCACGCGGCCGCCCGCAGCCTGCGCGCGGGCCACAGCCGGATGGTCCTGATGCCCGCCCCGGCCATCCCGATGGGTCCGCTGTACGGCCAGTTCATCACCGACCTCCAGTGGGCCCTCAGCCGCCTCGACTACACGGTCGTCCAGTACGGCACCGCGGGCCTGCGCGGTGACGAAGCCGCGCGCGCCTGGGCCGAGTTGAGGCCGGTGGCCGTACTGGTCCCGGGTGCCGGACTCGGTACCGAGGGCGTCGCCGTCCTCAAACGGGCCGGCGCCCGCGCCGTGGTCACCCTCGGCCCCGAGCGGGTCGACGGCGCGCACGCCCTGCTGATGGACCACGACGCCGTCGGCAGCTGCGCCGGTGCGCATCTGTACGCCCGCGGCCGGCGCCGTATCGGCGTGGTCGTCCCCGAGGAGAGCGGCCTGGAGACCTACTCCCGGCCCCGCCTCGAAGGCGTCCGCCGGGCCCTGTACGGCACCGACGCCACGGTGACCGAGCTGTCCCTCGGCTACACGGAGGAGTCGGCCGCCCGACTCGCGGCGCGCTGGCGGGAGTTGGAGATCGACTCGGTGTTCACGTACAACGACGAGTACGCGATGCTCTTAATGCGCGCCCTCCAGGACGAGGGCGTACGCGTTCCCGAGGACACCGCCGTGGTCGGTGCCGACGACCTGCTGCTCGGCCGGCTGCTGCGGCCCAGGCTCTCCACGATCCGTATCGAACTACCCTCCGGTCGTGACCTCGCCGAACTGGTCGACCGCGTGGTGCGCGACCCGGGCGGCGCACCGGAGACGCACAAGGTGCTCGGCGCCTCGGTGGTACGGCGCGAGTCCAGCTGATGGGCCACCCTGGTCGGGGCGGTGCTTTTCCGGGCCCCCTGACTAGGATGTTGCGCGCTCAACAAAACGGCTCACGGGCGCCGTGGGCCGCGCAACCCCGGTGATCGATCGGAGAGCCGTCATGCCGCTGCTCGACCCGAAGACCTGGCAGGCGAGCGCCCTGTCCGGCCCGCAGTACACCGTCACCGAGCCCGCCACCGGCGACACGCTCGGCACGGTCACCCTGGCCGCCCCCGCGGACGTCTCCCCGGCCGCCACGGCGGCCCGCGCCGCGCAACGCGACTGGGCCCGCGCACCACACTTCGCGCGGGCCCAGGTCCTGCGCCGCGCAGGCGACCTGTTCACCGAGCACGCCGACGAACTGCGCGAGTGGATCGTCCGCGAGTCCGGCTCCATACCCGGCAAGGCGGACTTCGAGCTGCACGTCGCCGCCCAGGAGTGCTATGAGGCCGCCGCCCTGGCCTCCCGCCCGGCGGGCCAGGTGCTGCCCAGCGAGGCGCCCCGGCTGTCGTACACCCGCCGGGTCCCGGTCGGTGCGGTCGGGGTGATCGCGCCGTTCAACGCGCCGCTGATCCTGTCCATCCGGTCGGTGGCGCCCGCCCTCGCGCTGGGCAACGGGGTGGTCCTGAAAGCGGATCCGCGCACCGCCGTCTGCGGCGGGCTCTCCCTCGCCGCGGTGTTCGCCGAGGCCGGGCTGCCCGAGGGGCTGTTGCAGGTACTGCCCGGCGCGGCCGGCGTCGGAGCGGCGCTGGTCGAGGACTCGCGGGTGCCGGTCATCTCCTTCACCGGATCGACGGCCGTCGGCCGCGCGGTCGGCGAGGCCGCCGGCCGCCATCTGAAGCGCGCCCACCTCGAACTCGGCGGCAACTCCGCCCTGATCGTCCTGGAGGACGCCGACCTCGACGCGGTGATCTCCACCGCCGCCTGGGGATCCTTCTTCCACCAGGGCCAGATCTGCATGACCACCGGACGGCACCTGGTCCACAGCTCCCTGGTCGAGGAGTACGTCGAACGCCTCGCCGCCAAGGCCGACTCCCTCGCCGTCGGTGACCCCTACCGCGAGCAGGTCCACCTCGGCCCGATCATCGACGACGGTCAACTCGCCAAGATCCACGGCCTGGTGGAGGCGAGTACCGCGCGGGGCGCGAGACTCGCCGCCGGCGGCACCCACGAGAACCTCTTCTACCGGCCGACGGTCATCACCGGCGTCGACGACCGCACCCCCGTGTACGCCGAGGAGGTCTTCGGGCCGGTCGCGCCCGTCCGCGCCTTCGCCGACGTCGACGAGGCCGCCGCCCTCGCGGCCGACAGCCCCTACGGCCTCTCCGTCGGTATCGTCACCCGGGACCCGGCACGCGGCCTGGACCTCGCCGACCGCATCCCGACCGGCATCGTCCACATCAACGACCAGACGGTGAACGACGAGGCCGTGGCCCCCTTCGGCGGAGTCGCCGCCTCCGGCACCGGGGCACGGTTCGGCGGCGAGTCCAACCTGGAGGCGTTCACGGACGTGCGCTGGACGACCGTGCGCGGGGACGTGGCGCCGTACCCCTTCTGAGCCGCGCTCGACCGAGGAGACGCCGAGGCTGCTGCTTCCCGCCGCCCGCGACCGCCTGATCGGCCGCGGGCCCTGCTGCTAGAATGCTGATCATCACGTAGGCCTTCCTGGTGCGGATTCCGATCCCCCAGGGAGGCTTTTTTCATGCCGTCCGCCCCGGCGCCGGCCGACCCGCTGCGCGGTGCTCGCCCCACCGGGCGGCCCGAACGCGCCGCGCCCGCCCATCGGGCCCCCGTTCCCCATCCGCAAGAGGAGATCCCTGTCATGAGCCCACGCACGAACACCGCGGCACCCGCGGGTACTTGGCAACTCGGTGACCTGACCGTCAACCGCGTCGGGTTCGGGGCGATGCGCCTGACGGGTACCGCGCCCTTCGACCGTGGCGTACCGCGGGACCGCGACCGGTCGATCGGCGTGCTCCGGCGGGCGGTCGAACTCGGCGTGAACCACATCGACACCGCCGCGTTCTACTTCTCGGCGACGCGTTCCGCCAACGAGCTGATCAACCGGGCGCTGGCGCCGTACCCGGAGGAACTGGTCATCACCACCAAGGTGTGGCCGGGCCGCGATCCCTCGGGTGCGTGGTGGTGGGCTTCACCGGCCCAACTGCGCGGCCAGGTCGAGGAGAACCTGCGCCAACTCGGCCGCGATCACCTGGACGTGGTGAACCTGCGCGTGCCACCCAGCGGGCGGACCGGCTCGATCGGCGAGCACTTCGGCGTGCTGGCCGAGCTGCGCGATGCCGGGCTGATCCGCCACCTGGGCGTCTCCAACGTCACGTCCGAGCAGCTGACCGAGGCCCAGGCCATCGCCCCCGTCGTCTGCGTGCAGAACCCGTACGGGATCGGTGCGGCGAGCGAGGAGCGGGCGCTCCTGCGGCTCTGCGGTGAACTCGGCATCGCCTTCGTCCCGTTCTTCGTGGTCGCCGGTGCCGGGCGCGAGGCGGGCCCGGTCGCCGAGGACGACGAGGCGGTTTGCGCCGTCGCCCGCGCGCACGGTGTGTCCGTAGCGCAGGTCCGGCTGGCGTGGACCTTGCAGCAGGGGCCGCATGTGCTGGCGATCCCGGGGACCGGGGATCCGGACCATCTCGCGCAGAACATGGCGGCCGGCGCGTTGCGCCTCTCGGAGGAGGAGATGGCACGCCTCACCTCGTCACGGCCTGCCGTCGCATAGGGGATCCACTTAAAGATATAGCCGCAGTTAGGGGGTCTAACTGCGGCTATGCGGTGTTGCTCAGGCGGTAGCTTGTCACCCGGACGGCAGCCCGTCACTCGCCCTGCGCGCTGCCCTGCTGCGCGGCGATGCTCTTGCGTACCTCGTCCATGTCCAGCTTGCGGGCCTGGCCGATGACGTCCGTCAGGGCGGCCTCCGGGAGGGCACCCGGCTGGGCGAAGACGGCGACCTGGTCGCGGACGATCATCAGCGTGGGGATCGACTGGATGTCGAAGGCCGCGGCCAGCTCCGGCTGCGCCTCCGTGTCGACCTTGGCGAAGACCAGGTCCGGGTTCTCCTGCGCGGCCTTCTCGTACACCGGGGCGAACATACGGCACGGGCCGCACCAGGCCGCCCAGAAGTCGATGAGAACGAACTCGTTCTCGGTGACCATCTGGTCGAAGTTCTCCTTGGTGAGTTCCACGGTGCTGCTCATGCGTGTTTCCCTCTTCCTGATGTGGGGGGGCGCCCCGCTCCGGGGCGAACCGTCCGCACAACACGTCCGGCCGGGTTGGTATTCCGGCCAGGTACCCGTGTGGCCCCGGCGCAGACCACCCGCAAGACTGACCACATGACGGAAACGGAATCCATCGCTTACGACGTCGTGGTGCTCGGTGCCGGGCCCGTGGGGGAGAACGTCGCCGACCGCACCCGTGCGGCCGGCCTCTCCACCGCGATCGTGGAGAGCGAGCTCGTCGGCGGCGAATGCTCGTACTGGGCGTGCATGCCCAGCAAGGCCCTGCTGCGGCCGGTCATCGCCCAGGCCGACGCCCGCCGCCTGCCCGGCCTCTCCCAGGCGGTCCAGGGCCCCCTCGACACCCCCGCGGTCCTCGCCCGCCGCAACTACTTCACCTCGAATTGGAAGGACGACGGCCAGATCGCCTGGCTGGACGGCATCAGCGCCGACCTCTACCGCGGCCACGGCCGCCTCGCCGGACCCCGCACGGTCACCGTGACCGGCCCGGACGGCACCCTCACCACCCTCAGCGCGCGGCACGCGGTCGCCGTCGCCACCGGCACCCGCGCCCAGCTGCCCCACCTGCCCGGACTCGCCGAGCTCAAGCCCTGGACCAGCCGCGAGGCCACCAGCGCCCAGGAGGCGCCCGGCCGGCTGATCGTCGTCGGCGGCGGTGTCGTCGCCACCGAGATGGCCACCGCCTGGCAGGCCCTCGGCTCCCGGGTCACCCTGCTGGTCCGTGGCAAGGGGCTGCTCAACCGCATGGAGCCGTTCGCCGGTGAACTCGTCGCCGAGGCGCTCAAGGAGGCCGGCGTCGACGTCCGCATCGGCACCTCCGTCGCGTCGGTGACCCGCGAGAACGGCACGGTCGTGGCCGTGACCGACGCCGGCGACCGCGTCGAGGCCGACGAGATCCTCTTCGCCACCGGGCGCGTCCCGCACACCGACGACATCGGCCTGGACACCGTCGGCCTGGAACCGGGCTCCTGGCTCACCGTCGACGACACCCTCCTGGTGGAGGGCACCGACTGGCTGTACGCCGTCGGGGACGTCAACCACCGGGCGCTCCTCACCCACCAGGGCAAGTACCAGGCCCGGATCGCGGGCGACACCATCGCCGCCCGGGCCTCGGACACGCCCTTCCTGGACGGCCCCTGGGGTGCCCATGCGGCCACCGCCGACCACCAGGCCGTGCCGCAGGTCGTCTTCACCGACCCGGAGGCGGCGGCGGTCGGCCTCTCCCTCGCGGAGGCGGAGCAGGCCGGCTACCGGGTGCGCGCCGTCGACGTCGAGTTCTCCTCGGTCGCCGGTGCGGGGCTGTACGCCGACGGCTACAAGGGCCGCGCCCGCATGGTCGTCGACCTGGAGGCGGAGATCCTGCGCGGGGTCACCTTCGTGGGGCCCGGGGTGGGCGAGCTGATCCACTCGGCGACGATCGCCGTCGCCGGGCAGGTGCCGATCAGCCGGCTGTGGCATGCGGTGCCGTCGTATCCCACGTTGAGCGAGGTGTGGCTGCGGCTGCTGGAGGCGTACCGGGGGTGAGGGCCGAAGGGGGCCGCCGGTGGGCGGCTGCGGCGTCGTCGTGGCTGGTCGCGCCCGCGCGGCGGTAGCCGCACATGGATACGGCCCCCGCGCCCCTGACGGCGCGCTGTCGTCACGGCAGATCGAAGCCCAGGGACTCGGCTGCCGTCCTCGGGGTCGGCTGCAGCCATCGCTCTGTCATCGCCTCGGTCGACGACAGTGAGCGCAGCTCAGCCCGGTCCAGGTAGAGGGTGCCGTCGAGGTGGTCGGTCTCGTGCTGGACGATCCGGGCCGGCCACCCCGTGAACACCTCGTCGACCGCGCGGCCGTGCTCGTCCTGGCCGCGCAGTCGTACCTCGGCGTGCCGGGCCACCACCGCCTGGTAGCCCGGCACGCTCAGGCAGCCCTCGAAGAAGGCGGCGCGGGCGCCGCCGACGGGCTCGTAGACCGGGTTGACCAGGACGCGGAACGGCTGCGGGACCCGGCCGCGGGCGACGGCGATCTCCTCGGGTACCGGCGCCGGGTCCTCGATCACCGCGAGCCGCAGCGGGACGCCGACCTGCGGCGCGGCCAGGCCCACACCCGGTGCGGCGTGCATCGTCTCGCGCAGCGCCCCGATGAACCGGGCGAGCAGCTCGGGGCCCAACTGGCCGTCGTACGGCTCGCTTCCGCGCCGCAGGACCGGGTCGCCGGCCGCGACGATGGGCAACGGGCCGCCGACGGCGAGGAGTTCCTCGACCCGCTCGGCAAGAGGTGCGCGATCACTGGGAGATGCCATCGCGCCAGCATGCCATGACAGGGAATGTGACAGGGGTCACTTTACCCTCCGGGAACTCGGCCTCTTCGCCCCCCGACTACTGGACCGTCACCGCTCTCGCACGAGTCCCCGGAGAGGCCCCCGATGTCCAGCGCCCCCTCGACCTCCCCCCATCTCGGCTCCGATCGATCGGGGGGACCCCCATCGGACGAGGCCCCGCAACCGACCGTCCCGGCCGCGTCCCCGAGCCGCTGGGCGCCGTTGCGCCCCCTCGTCCTGCGCCTGCACTTCTACGCCGGTGTCCTGGTCGCCCCCTTCCTGCTCGTCGCCGCCACCACCGGCCTGCTGTACGCCTGTTCCTTCCAGGTCGAGAAGCTGGTGTACGCCCATGAGCTGACCGTTCCGGTGGGCAGCACCGAGCTGCCGATCTCCGAGCAGGTCGCCGCGGCCCGCAAGGCCCACCCCGAGGGGACCGTCTCCGCGATACGGCCCGCCCCCGAGGCGGACGCGACCACCAGGGTGCTGCTGTCGGGGGTGAAGGGCGTCGGCGCGGACCACACCCTCGCCGTGTTCGTCGACCCGTACACCGGGAAGGTGCGCGGCGCCCTCGAACAGTACGGCTCGACCGGCGCGCTGCCGCTGCGCACCTGGATCGACGAGCTCCACCGCGATCTGCACCTGGGCGACACCGGGCGGCTCTACAGCGAGTTCGCGGCGAGCTGGCTGTGGGTGATCGCGGGCGGTGGCCTGGTGCTGTGGTTCGCGCGGCGGCGGGCGCTGCGCAAGGTGCGCGGCACCAGCGGGCGGCGGCGCACCCTCGGCCTGCACGGCAGTGTCGGCGTCTGGGCGGCCGCCGGGTTCGTCTTCCTGTCCGCGACCGGCCTGACCTGGTCCACCTACGCCGGTGCCAACATCGACGAGCTGCGCACCTCGCTCGGCCAGGCCACCCCGTCCGTCTCGGCGGCAGCGAGCGGCGGCGACCACGCCGGGCACGACATGGCGTCCATGACCGGCGGCGGAGCCGACCACGGGGTGGGCCTGGACAAGGTGCTCGCGGCGGCCCGCGCCGAGGGCCTCGGCAACCCCGTCGAGATCGTCCCGCCCGCCGACGCGAACAGCGCCTACGTCGTCCGGCAGGTCCAGCGCAGCTGGCCCGAGAAGCAGGACTCCGTCGCCGTCGACCCGGCCACCGGCGAGGTGACGGACGTCCTGCGGTTCGCCGACTACCCGGTGCTCGCCAAACTCACCCGCTGGGGCATCGACCTGCACACCGGCATCCTCTTCGGCATCGTCAACCAGCTGGCCCTGGCGCTGCTCGCGCTCTCCCTGATCCTGCTGATCCTGTGGGGCTACCGCATGTGGTGGCAGCGTGGCCGGGGCTCCTCCTTCGGCCGGCCGATCCCGCGCGGAGCCTGGGCGGAGGTCCCGCCGTACCTCCTAGTCCCGGCGATGGCGGTGATCGCGGTGGTCGGCTACTTCGTGCCCCTGCTAGGGATCCCGCTCGCCGCGTTCATCGCCGTGGACATCGCGCTCGGCGAGGTCGCGCACCGCCGCGGACGACGGACGTACGGGAGCAGAGACGGCGTGAAGTAGCGTGGTCAGACACGCCGACGCGCGTGTCACCACGAGCCGACGCCGGAGGGAGACGGGACTATGGTGCGGGCCCGGCGCGGGCAGGGGGAGCTGGAGGGCCAGGTGCTCGGTGCCCTGCGCGAGGCCGGCGGTCCCGTCACCGCCGCCTGGGTGCAGGAGCGGCTCGGCGGCGACCTCGCCTACACCACCGTGGTGACCATCCTGACCCGGCTGCTCGCCAAGGACGTCGTCGCCCGTGAACAACGGCAGGGCCGCGCCTTCCTGTGGACGCCGACCGCCGACGTGGCCCGGCTCGCCGCCCTGCGGATGCGCCGGCTCCTCGACGGCGAACGGGACCGCGAGGCCGTCCTGGCGAGCTTCGTCACCGATCTGCCGCCCGGGGACGAGCAGGTGCTGCGGGCGCTCCTGGAGACCGCGGGTCCGGGCCGGGCGAACAGTCGGAACACCCCCCACGCCGACCACGGCGGTACGGAAGACTGACCGCCCATGGGGGACTTCGTCTTCCCGCCGCCCGTTCGGTGGATGGGGGCGGGGCCGGCGCACGGTCGGCAGGGCGGCGTTGCTGTCGCGGGGCACCGGCCCCCACCCCGGCCGCGCCGGCCGCCACCGGCCCGGTGCCGCCCGGGTCGCCCGCGTTTCCCGGTCCCGTCCCGTCGGCCCGCGGCCGGCCGGCGGGAGTCGCCGTGGCCGGTCTCGCCGTCCGGGGCGCGGCCGCGGGCTCCCTCGTGTCGGCGATGTCCTCGGCGAACCCGGCGGTCACCTGTTCCTGATCCTGCACGCGGGCACCCCGCTCCGACCACGTCGGACGACGCGAAGGGCCCTGGGGGAGACCCAGGGCCCGACTGCCGTTCCTCACTCCTGCGGGAAATCCCCCGCCAGCGCCGAGGCGAGGCGCAGATGCGGCTCCGCCTCCTCGTGCCGGGCCTGCCGCTGGAGCGTGCGGCCCAGCATCAGCCGGGCGTAGTGCTCCACCGGGTCGCGCTCCACGATCTCGCGCAACTCGGCCTCGGCGCGGCCCAGTTGGGCCGAGTGGTAGTAGGCGCGTGCCAGCAGCAGCCGGGGTCCGGTCTGCTCCGGCACCTCCTCGACCAGCCCGGCGAGCACTCGTGCGGCGCCCGCGTAGTCCTTGGCGTCGAAGAACAGCTGGGCGCGGTCCCAGCGCTCCGCGAGAGTTCCCTGGTCGTAGTACGTGGTGTCCACTCGTGACCTCCTTCGGGGCCGTCAACGAACCCGGGTAGTTGAATATTCCACCAAATGGCCCATCGGACCCGGCCGACCCTGCCGTGGTCCGTACCTGTCTTGTTCGACCCTACGAACTTTCTGTGTGACGGGTACACATCACTGCCAGCCTCTGATAGGAAACCTTCCTATCAGTGGATCCCCGTCCACCCCCCACCACCTTCTGGAGCCCACGTGAGGCACCCGAACAACCCCACGACGACCCCTGCCCCGACCTCCCGGCGCACCCTCCTCGCCCTGCTCGGCGCGTCCGCGGCCGGCGCCGTACTGCTGCGTCCCGCGCATGCCTCGGCCGCCTCCGCCGCCGCGAGCTGTGTGGGCCTCGACGACCCGGCGAAGAAGGAGATCGCCATGAAGCTGGTGTCGAGCGCGGAGAACTCCTCGCTCGACTGGAAGGCGCAGTACAAGTACATCGAGGACATCGGCGACGGCCGCGGTTACACCGCCGGGATCATCGGATTCTGCTCCGGCACCGGCGACATGCTCGACCTCGTGCAGCTCTACACCGACCGCAAGCCCGGAAACGTCCTCGCCAAGTACCTCCCGGCACTGCGTCGGGTCAACGGAACCGACTCACACTCCGGCCTCGACCCGAACTTCCCCGCGGACTGGCGCAAGGCCGCCCAGGACACCGCCTTCCAGCAGGCGCAGAACGACGAGCGTGACCGGGTGTACTTCAACCCCGCCGTACAGCAGGGCAAGACGGACGGGCTCGGCACGCTGGGGCAGTTCGCCTACTACGACGCCATCGTCATGCACGGCGACGGGGACGACTCCACCAGCTTCCGCAACATACGCAAGCGCGCCCTCGGCAACGCGAAGCCGCCGGCGCAGGGCGGCAAGGAGGTGACGTACCTCAACGCCTTCCTCGACGCGAGGGTCTGGGCCATGAAGCAGGAGGAGGCCCACAGCGACACCACCCGGGTCGACACGGAGCAACGTGTCTTCCTGCGCAACGGCAACCTGTGCCTGAACACCCCGCTGGACTGGAAGGTGTACGGGGACAGCTACCACATCGGCTGACCCGATCCCGGGGCGGCCTCGGGCTGTCGTACCGCTGTATCACCGTGCGGTACGACAGCCCGTCCGTGCTACGGCTTGATGCCCACCCCGGTCCACAGGCTGACCTCCGCGTCGGTGGCGGTCGATTCGCCGTCCGGGCGCCAGCGGTGGCCGACCGAGACGCCGGGGTCGAGCAGTTCGAGCCCGTCGAAGAAGCGCGCCACGTCCTCGCGCGAGCGGAACTGCACCGGAGTGCCGGCGCCGTTGTAGATGTCCGTGACCTTCTGCCAGGTGGCCGGGTCGAAGTCGGGCGTGCAGTGACTCAGGGCCAGCGCGCTGCCCGAGGGGAGTACGGCCAGCAGCCGGCTGACGATGCCGTACGGGTCCTGGGCGTCCGTGACGAAGTGCATCAGGGCGTTCAGGGACAGCGCCACCGGCCGGTCCAGGTCCAGGACCTCGGACAGTTCGGGGGCGTCGAGCAGCGCCTGCGGGTCGTTGACGTCCGCCTCGATGTAGGTGGTGCGCCCCTCGGTCGTGCTGCGCATCAGACGCTCGGCGTACTTCAGGACGAGCGGGTCGTTGTCGGCGTACACCACCCGTGCCTCCGGGACCACGGACTGGGCCACCTGGTGCAGGTTCGGCTCGGTGGGGATGCCGGTGCCGATGTCGAGCCACTGCCGGATGCCGTGCTCACGGGCGAGGACGCGGGTGGCGCGGTGCATGAAGGCGCGGTTCTCGCGGGCGCAGACGAAGATGCCAGGGTAGGCGGACGCCACGGTTTCGGCCGCCTGCTTGTCGACCTCGAAGTGGTCCTTGCCACCGAGGTAGTAGTCGTACATACGGGCGGAGTGGGGCCTGCTGGTGTCGATGTCCCGCGCCGCGTGCGAGGTGGTCATCCTGAACCTTTCGGAGGGGGTGCCTGGGGGAGGGGGGAGGTCAGCCAGTGGTCAGATGGTCGGCGAGGCCCCGCTTGACCCCGGCGACGAACGCCGTGATCTCTTCGGGGGTGTAGATCAGCGCGGGGCCGGCGGGGTCGGTCGACTGGCGCAGCGCCACCCGGCCGTCGGCGAGTCGTTTCGTCTGCACGCACTGACCTCCGTTGGGGCCGCTCCACGGCGACTCCCAGCCCTGCTCACCGAGGTCCGAGGCGGGCATGCCGTTGTACACGTCATGGGCACTGCCGTCGATGATGGTCATGCGTACTCCTTGCGCATGCGGTTCAGGAGCGCCCTGCTCTGCGCGTCGGAGGTCAGCAGGGACATGCGGTTGTGCGCCTCCAGATGGGCCACGACGTCGGAGCGCTGGTCCAGGTACATCGCGCCGGAGAGGATCTCGCTGTAGACGACGTCGGGAAGCTCGGGCTCCTCGAAACGGAAGTAGGTGAACGGGGCGCACGCGCCCACATGGGCGCCGGCGGTGAACGGCACGACGTCGACGCTGACGTGCGCCAGCTCCGAGACCTCCAGGAGCCGTTCGATCTGCGTCCGCATCACCTGGGGGCCGCCGACCACCCGGTGCAGGACGGCCTCCTCCATGACCACCCACAGGGTGGGCGCGTCGGCCCGCTCCAGCAGGGCCTGCCGGCGCAGCCGGAGGTTCACGCGCCGTTCCAGGTCCTCGTCGCGGTCGTTCGGGAAGCCGCCGCTCAGCACCGAGCGCGCGTACTCGGGGGTCTGCAGCAGCCCCGTGGCGTAGTGCGGTTCGTAGGTGCGCAGGGTCTTCGCGCCGGTCTCCAGGCTCACGTACGCGCTGAACCAGGTGGGCAGCACATCACGGTAGGTGTGCCACCAACCGGGCTCGTTGGCCCGCTCGGCGAAGGCGACGAACTCGTCGGTCTCCTGCCGGTCGGCGCCGTAGGTCTCAAGGAGTTTCTCGACGTAGAGAGGCTTGAGCGCCACCTCCGCCTTCTCCAGGCGGCGGATGGTCAGGGGAGCGACCCGCAGCGCCCGCGCCGCCTCGTCCAGTGACACGCCCGCTTCCTGGCGCCGCTCCTGGAGCCTGCGGCCCAGGATCATGCGCAGCACGGTGGGCGCACTGGCGCTGCTCGCGTTCGACCGGCCTTCGCTCACGCTCTACCTCCTGAGGGAACGTCACCGATACGAGTTTGACAGGCACTTGATGAAGCGACCACACCGACACCGGCATGCTGAAATTATCAGGGAGTCGGTTGCAGGGTGAACCCGACTGCGCGCATAGTTACTTGAGTAAATCGCGGTCACGCTCACGGGCAACGTACGTCTCCCGTGCGGACGTTGCTCAGCTCTGCCTGCTTCCCGCCGCAGTCGCCTCACGGAAGGCAACCACGTGTCCCCCCACGCGACCTCCCCGCTCGACCTGTTAGACGTAGTCGACCCCGACCAGGCGCACTGGATCGAGCTGCCCTCGCACCGCTCCAGCGTCAGAGTCGCCCGCCGCTCCATGAGAGAGCGCCTGAGCTCGTGGGGGATGCCCGGCGAGCTGTGCGAGGACGCGGTGCTGCTCGTGTCCGAGCTGGTCACCAACGCCGTCCGCCACACGTTCAGCGTCCGCATCTTGTGTGGCATGGGCATGATCACAGACGGGAGTCTGCGGCTGGAGGTGCACGACCACGACTACTCGCGGCGAGGTCTGCTCCGGCGCGAGCCGGGCCCTGACGACGAGGGTGGCCGGGGACTGCTGCTCGTCGAGGAACTCGCCGACTCCTGGGGCGTCGACCGGTCCCGGCTCACCAGCGGCCACGCCGTGTGGGCCACACTGACGCCCTGACACAGGCGCCGGGCACCCAGGGGGAGGGACGGGTGCCGGGCGGGCGAGTGGGGGACTCGCCTGATCCGACTCTGCGGAGAACCTGCAGAGCCGGCGCCGACCCCGGTGAGCACGGTCGCCCCTTGTAGGGGGAGGGCGACCGTGCTCACCGGGGTACATGTGCGCCGCCGAGCGGTCCGCTCGGCAACGTCCTCGACGTCGTTCGCCGACCCGGTCCCGCGCCGTCGTCAGCAGGGCTTGCGCCACACCCCCAGGTCCAGCTTCTTCTGCATCGACGAAAGACCCAGCCGCCGGGACTCGGCGCAGAAGGCACTGGGCGGTTCCTTGTATTCCACGTGGAAGACCGCCTTGCCCGCCTCGATGAACGGGGTGAGCCGCGCGCACTCGTCGTACTGGGCGCACTCCTCGTTGACCGCGAAGTCGAAGTCGGCGAGCAGGTGCGGGATCTGCGGGAGGTCGTTCTTCAGGCCCACGGACAGGCCGCGTTCATGGGCGATGTCCGCGATCATGCGGTTGTAGCGGAGCTGGTCGGCCGCGGTGAGCCGGAACCCGGTGTCGTTGCCGTACCCCTCCACCAGATCGGGCTCGACCGCGTCGAAGCCCTTGTCTCGGCACATGTCGAAGCGCCGCTCCATGATCGGGCGCAGCACGGACAGCTTCCGGATGTCGAGCCAGCGTTCGCCCGCCCAGCCGTTGGCGCTGCCGAGCACCGAGCGCGGGAAGTCGTCCTTGTCGGGCCGGAAGTTCTCCCAGGCGCCGACGTTGACGTAACAGATGACCTTCCGGCCGGCGGCGTGCAACCGGGCCACGTCCGCCCTGGAGTTCTCGAAGCCGTCGATGTCGTAGACGGGCACGTCCACCGTCGGCTTGACCTCTCCGTCCAGTTGCCACTGCCAGGCCAGGCCGGGCTTGGGTTTCCACCGGCCGCCGGCGGGGTGTGCCGCGGAGGAGCTCGTCGGCGAGGCCGGGTGGGCGGTGGTGGACTCGGACGGCGCAGGGGTGGGGGACTCGGTCGGCATGGTGGGGGAACCCCCGCGCGCGGTCGAGGAGTCCGCGGGTCCGGAGGGGGCCTCCGGGTGCGCGGAGGGCGCGTCCCGGTGTGCGGTGCAGGCCGCAAGGAGCCCCGCCATGACGGCCGCGGTCAGCACCACCCGTGCCCTCATAACTGCGCCCCCGTCAGAGCCGGAGTCAACTGGGCCCAGGGATTGGGCGGTTCGCCCGTCACCGGGCCGCACACCGCCGCGCCCCGCTCGTGCGCGGTGCGTACCGCGAGCGGGACGAGGGCCTCGGGCACACCGTAGACCAGATGGCACAGCCGCTCGGGCGGCTGCCGGGCGGCCCACGCCGGTCTGCTGAACGCCGAGACGTACGTCGACCAGTGCCCCTCGAAGGTGACGGTCAGGTCGGCGAGACGGGCATAGCCCGGCGCCGGATGGACGCCCGGGTTGAGCACGACCCTCCCGGCGCCCGACCTCCGTACGGCACGCACCAGCCGGCGGCAGGCGGGCAGCGCCTCCGGAGTGGCGGTCACCCGGTCGAGAAAGCAGCCGTCGGCCGCGTACCACTCCTCGTGCCGGCGCACGTCCTCGGTGACCTCGGCCGGTCCGCGCATCCCGTAGTCGGTGTCGACGTACCCCAGCAGGAGCGCCCCGGCCGACCGCAGGGCGTCGGCCGCCGCGGTGAACGCCGGGTCGGGGTGGTCGCCGGGGCCGTTCGCCGGGTTGAGGACCACACCGTAGGTGCCCTTCGCGGCGGTGATCAGGCGGTGCCAGGCACCCGGGTCCTCGGCCGGGTGCACATACAGCGGGATCAGCAGGCTCACCGCGTACCGTCGCTCTCCCACAGGGCGGCCAGCGCGTCCTCCAGCGTGTGCGCCGGGCGCCAGCCCAGGGCCCGCTCGGCCGCGGAGATGTCGGAGCACTGCCAGGACACCCGCGCCGACCGCACCGAGCCACCCGTGCTCTCCTCGATCCGGCCGCGGAAGCCGGCCCGGGCGGCCAGTGCGTGCACCAGCTCACGCACCGGGACCGCCCGGCCGCCGCCGACGTTGAGGACGGGCGGCGGCGGACCGGCAGCGGTGGCCGCGAGGACCACCGCACGGGCCACGTCCCGCACGTCCACGAAGTCGCGGTACGCCGACAGGTCGCCGAGCCGCAGCACCGCCTCCGGATCCGGACCCGCCTCGCACAGCAGCGCGGTGATCCGGCCGGGCAGCGAGGCGGCCGGCGCCCCGGGGCCCACCGGGTTGCCCACCCGCAGCACCACCGCGTCCAGGCCCGACGTGGTCACCGCGACCGTGCCCGCCAGCTTGGTCGCGCCGTACGGGGTCGCCGGGCTGGTCGGCGCCGACTCGGTGACCGGGGTGTCCGGGGTGCCGGGGCCGTACTCGGCGGCCGAACCGAGGTGCACCAGACGGGCCGCCGGCGCCGCGTCGCGCAGCGCGGCACAGAGCACCGCCGGGCCGCGGCCGTTGACCTCGGCGAGCCGCACCGCGTCGCCGCCGGTCGCGCCCGCGCAGTTGACCACGGTGTCGGGCGCGACGGCCGCCAGGGTCTTGGCCAGCTGCTCCGGGCGGACGGAGGCGAGGTCGACGCGGTGGTCCGCGCCGGCCGAGCGGCCGCCGCCGAGGACCTGCGCGCCGGGCACGGCCCGCAGCCCCGCGGCCACATGGGTGCCCAGATAGCCGGAGTGGCCCAGGACGAGAATGCGCATGACGAGCTCAGGCTCCCTTGAGCAGAAGGGACTTGCGGGTGGTGAACTCGGCGTTGGCCCGGTCGTAGTCGTCCGGGCGTCCGATGTCCAGCCAGTACCCCTCGAACTCGTAGGCGTACGGGGGAGTTTCCGCCCTGAGCAGATCCAGTACCAACTCGTCGAAGCCGAGCGGGAGTCCGGGCGTGTACCCGTCCAGCGTGGCACGGGACAGCCCGTACACACCCATGGAGACGTGGTAGTCCATGCTCGGCTTCTCGGTGAACGCCACGACCCTGCTGTCGTCGGTGGTCAGCACCCCGAAGTCGATGTGCACCTTGCGGGCGTAGGTGGCGATGGTCAGCGGCGCTCCGGAGTCTCGGTGCCGCTCCAGGACGTCGGCGTAGTCGAGGTCGGTGAGGATGTCGCCGTTCATCACCAGGAACGTCTCGGGCAGCCGGTCACGCAGGCTGAGCAGGGGGCCCATGGTGCCCAGTGGGCTCTCCTCGGTGGCGTAGTCGACGGTCAGACCCCACTGGGAGCCGTCGCCGACATACGCGCGGATGATCTCGCCGAGGTGGCCGATGGCCAGGGTGACGCTGGTGAAGCCGGCGGTGGCGAGCTGGCGCAGCACGATCTCCAGGATCGCGTGCTGGTCGCCGATGGGGACCAGCGGCTTTGGCAGCGCGGTCGTGTAGGGCCGCAGCCGGACGCCTTTGCCTCCGGCCAGGATCACTGCGTGCATGGGACTCCTCCTTCGTGTACGTGCGCAGACGTGCCGGACGGGGTCAGATGTTGTAGATGCCGGTCTTGTACCGGGCGAGGTTGGCCGGCTCGCGGAAGAACTCCACGGTGTGTGCGAGGCCTTCCTCCAGGGAGTGGCCGGGCCGCCAGCCGGTCGCCGCGGTGAGCCGGCTCGCGTCGGCGACCAGCCGCATCACCTCGGAGTTGGCGGGCCGGATCCGGGCCTCGTCCTCGCGAACGTCGACGGCGGTGTCCATCACCTTGCCGATCAGCGCGACCAGGTCGCCGACCGAGATCTCCCCGCCGGTGCCGGCGTTGAAGGTACGGCCCACCACCTGCTCGGCGGGCGCGGTGCCGACCGTCAGGAACGCCTGGGCGGTGTCCTTGACGAACATGAAGTCCCGGGTGGGACGCAGATCGCCGAGCGTGATGGTGCGCTCCCCGGCGGCCAGCTGACCGATCACGGTGGGGATCACCGCACGCATCGACTGGCGCGGCCCGAACGTGTTGAACGGCCGCAGCGTCACCACCGGGATGTCGAAGCTGGCGTGGTAGCTGTCGGCGAGCCGGTCCCCGCCGGCCTTCGAAGCGGCGTACGGGGACTGGGTGTTGATCGGGTGGTCCTCGGTGATCGGCACGGTCTGGGCGGTGCCGTACGTCTCACTGGTCGAGGTGTGCACCAACCGGGGTGTGCCGAGCGCGCGGACCGCCTCCAGCACGTTGAGCGTGCCCGTGACGTTGGTGTCCACGTAGCTGTGCGGGGCCTGGTAGGAGTACGGGATCGCGATCAGTGCGGCCAGGTGGTAGGCGGTGTCGGCGCCTTCGAGGAGGCCCCGGACCGACCCGGGGTCCCGGACGTCGCCCAGGACGATCTCCACCTGGTCCAGGACGTCGGGGGAGAGGGACTCCAGCCAGCCGTAGGAGGAGAAGGAGTTGTACTGGGCCATGGCCCGCACCCGGTGTCCGGAGGCGACCAGCGCCTCCGTGAGATGCGAGCCGATGAAGCCCTCGGCCCCGGTGACGGCGGCGAGCGGTTGGGAGGTCAACTGCGGTGTCCTTCCGATCGGTTGTGCCTGGGGGAGTGACTATCCGTGGGGGGCGGGGCGGCCGAGCAGCACCAGTGCGCCGGCCGCGAGACACAGCGCGGCGGCGCCGCAGCACAGCGGCAGCGCGAGACCGGCCCCGGGGAGGTGGAAGAGGGAGAACGTGCCGGCGACGGTGGCGGCGGTGAGACAGAGCGCGGCCGACGGCCAGGCCGCGCCGAACGCCTGCAGCAGCAACGCGGTCCACAGCGTGGCCGCGAGCAGCAGCAGGGCGGCCGGACCGGCGCCCGTGAGCAGGGCGGCGGGCAGCAAAGGCGCCAGGTAGAGCAGCAGGCAGAGGGCGAGGATGCCGGCGGAACGCAGCAGGAACGCGGCGGGCGTTGCGGTGGCGCGCAGCGCGCCGACCGACAGCCCCCGGTAGCGGTACAGCAGCCACTCCGCGGGCCCCATGCTCACGGTGAGCACGATCACCGCGTACGGCGCGTTCGGTTCCTGGCGTCCCTCAAGGAGCACCAGCACCCCGGCGGCCAGCCCGAACAGGCCGTACGGCAGGGACCACAGCACCTTGGGCCGGTGGCCGCCGGTGACGGCCGGAGCCGAAAGAGTCCGCCACAGGACCCACCCGGTGACCGCGAGCGTCGCGGCGAGGGCCAGCAGCGGCAGCCCGGCCCGCAGCGGACGGCCCGGCTCCCACCGGGGCAGCACGGCCGCACCCGCGATCAGCGGGCTGAGCGCGGCCAGCAGCAGCCGTTCCCGGGCCAGCACCAGCAGCACGCCCGCCGCCGCCAGGTACAGCGACTGGGCCGCGGCGGCCGGCACGACCCGGCCGCCCCCGGAGGCCAGGGCGGCGGCCCCCGTGGCCAGCACCGCCCCGGCCGGTGCGCCGATGAGGAGGGTACGGCCCGCCTCGTGCCGTCCGGTCACCATCCTCAGATGGGCGCGGTGACCGAGGGCCTGCCCCCACGCCCAGGAGACCAGCCCGGCCACGATCAGCGCGGGCGCGTGCCCGGCCGCGTTCCACAGCGGAGCGGTGAGCGGATACGCCAGCCCGGGCAGGGCGAACAGCACGCCCCGCAGCAGACAGCGCACGGTGTCCGGGCGCCACGGGTCGGCCGCGGGCGCCGGTTCCGGGAACGTCCTGGGGACCCGTTCGTAGAGCGCCGAGGCGAGTGAGAACAGGTTCGGATGGCCGTACCGCTCGTTGATCAGGGCGGCGGACAGGCCCTCCGACTCCAGCAGCGCGGCCACTTCGTAGGGGTGGACGGCGGGGCCTATCCGGTCGGCGAGTTCGGCGGCGAGTTCGCTGACCGCGTCCTCGTCCGGGCCGTGCCCGGGGAGCCGGATGGTCAGCGTGGTGTCGTCGAGGGCCCAGCGCGGCCGGCGGCGGGATGCCGGGCGGGGCTCGGCCAGCCGCAGGGCCAGCGTGTCCTGTTCGGAGCCGCCGGGTTCGAGGGATATCGGTCCGCTCACAGGGCCACACTCCCGGTGACGGCCGCCGTGGGCAGCTCGGCCGGGGCGGCCGGCTCGGGTGTCGGCCGCCGGGTGCGGTCGGGGAGTTCGAGGTAGATGGCGCGGAAGGTGTCGATGGTCTGCCGGAGGGTGAACTGCTCGATCACCCGCAGCCGGGCCGCCTCGCCCATCGCCCGGCGGCGCGCCGGATCGCCCAGCAGGTCAAGGGCTGCCGCGGCCATCGCCGCCGGGTCGCGGGGCGCGACGACCAGCCCGGTGTCGCCGACCGCCTCCCGGACCCCGCCGACGTCCGTGGAGACCGTGGCCCGCCCGCAGGACATGGCCTCGATCAGGGTGAACGGGAAGCCCTCGCTGATGCTGGAGAGCATCACCACATTGCCGGCCGCGTACGCGTCCTTGATGTCGTCGACGCGGCCCTCGAAGGTCACGGCGTCGCCATGGCCCAGTTCGGCGGCCAGGGCCTCGCAGCGCTCCCGGTAGGCCTCGCCGCCCCGGGGTGTCCCGCCGAACAGCCGCAGTCGCGCCTCCGGGACCCGGGCGCGGACCAGGGCGAAGGCCCGGATCAGGGTCTCCAGGTCCTTGATGGGGTCCACCCGGCCCGCCCAGCTGAGTGTGGGCACCTCCGGCTCCGGTCCGGCCGCCGGGAAGGCGGCCGGGTCCACGCCGTTGTAGACGGTACGGATGGCCTCCGGATCGGCGCCGCCCTCCTCCTCCCAGAGCCGGTTGTAGCGGTTGCCCGGGGTGATCAGGGCCGCCTTGCGGTAGGACTCGCGGGCCAGTAGCCGGAAGAACCCGAGCACGACCGCCTTCACCGGCCAGCGGTAGGGCGCGGTCCGATAGCCGAGGTACCGTTCCCGCAGGTAGACGCCGTGCTCGGTGAGCAGCAGCGGGACCCCGTGCCGTTCCAGTGCGGCCAGGCCGGGCAGCGCGGCGACGCCACCGCTCACCGCGTGCGCGACCCCGCTCTCGGGCAGCGGAGCGGTCAACGGGCGCAGGGCGTGCTCCAGGAGAGCGGTCGCGGTGAGCGCGTCGTGCAGGGTGGGTTGGGCCTCGCGCACGGCCAGCCCCGGCCGGTTCCACAGTGAGGTCAGCACGGTGATCGCGGTGTCGGCGCGCAGGAACGGGCTGAGCGTGCCGTCCGCCGCGGCCCGGGCCATGGCGTACAGGGCGGGCGGGAAGCCGTCCTCCTCCCGGGGGTCGAGCAGCGCGGCGAGGAACCGGCCGTAGGCGTCGGCGAGTTCACGGCGTGCCCGGCCCCGGGGCGCGCGGCCCTCGGGCGGGTCGCCCCACATCGGCACGGACCACACGTGCGAGACCTGCGCGGGCAGGTCCCAGACGACGGGTTCGCGTCCGGTGCCGGTGACGGCGACGATCTCGAAGTCGAAGTCGGGCATGCCCTGCACCAGTTGGTCGCACCAGACGCTGACGCCACCGTGACTGTGCGGGTAGGTGCCTTCGGTGAGCAGGGTGACGCGCGTAGCTCTGACGGGGGGCGCGCCCTGGGGATGGGGCATCGGTTTGCTCCACGGCCGAGTGGTGGGGGAGGCAATGCCGGTTCCGGCCGCCGGCGGGCGGCCGGAACCGCGGATCTGTTCTTGCTTCGGTCGTCGGTGCGGCGGAGCGCTGTTCAGTTGGTGACGGTGACGGTGGCGGGGCGCGGATCGGCCACCCCCGCCGGGACCTGGGTGTCGGGCGCGGGCTCCGTGGCCGGGGCGCTGGAGCCGGCGGCCGTGACGGCCGGGGTCGCGGTGGTGGCGGGCAGGGTGAGGCTGATCGGGTCGCCCGTCGAGGGGGTCCAGCCGGAGACCGCGCCCGCGTACGCCGAGCCGAACGCGGCGCCGCCCACCGTGGTCCCGCTCGGCAGGGTCGCGGTGACCTCCAGGCCGGCCGGTGCCTCGACGGTCACGGCGTCACCGATGCGGTAGGCGGTGACCTGGCCGGCCTGGAGGGCGGCCTGCCACTCCGCGCGGCGCTTCAGCTCGGTCCCGATGTCCTTCAACCGCAGGTTCACCACAGGGGTGTTGGCCGCGAACAGGGCCTGGTACCCGTCCAGTACGCCGTTCAGCACCGGGTAGGCGATCCGGTCCTCGGAGAGGTTCGACTGGTGGATGTAGTGCGGCCGGGGGTCGTTGGACAGCACGTGCCCGAGGTCGATCCGGGTCTCCAGCGGCACGATCTGGTCGGCGTAGCCGGTGCTGGTGTCCAGCGGCTGCGACAGACACGTGGTGGTCGTGGGGTTGTCCTCGCAGATGCCGCTGCCGCCCTGGGCGCGGCTGGTGTACAGCCAGTTGTACTCGTCGACCTCCTCGGAGGCCTTGCCCACGTTGTAGAAGATGTTCATCGGGTAGCGGGGCACGGTCTCGGCCGCGCCGACCTGACGCTGCTGCGGGTCACGGGAGTTGTCGGAGCCGAGCCAGTCGATGCCGTTGGCGGCGAGGGCGGGCGCCAGGTTCGGGTTGTCGTCGGGCTGCTGCGGCAGGATCCGCATCCCGGAGTGCTCGCCCGTGACCAACTCGTCGTTCTCCAGGGGGAGTCCGTTGGTCTGGGCCCAGACCCGGTTGGTAGCGATCTCGTCGGAGATGTCGCTCTCGCCGACCCATTTGGTGCTGCCGTCGGCGTTGGTCTCGCAGACCCACGGCACCACGGTGGTGTTCTGCACGCAGCCGAGGAAGGCGTGCGTGTAGGTGTGGTTGATCCAGCGGAACTCGCTCTTGTCCGCGATCAGCTGGTCGGCGAGCTGGTCGACGCCGTTGTCGTCCTCGCGCTGGTCGACGCTGCCGGAGCCGTTGAAGGCGAGGTCGAAGGTGAGGTTCTTGCTCTGTTCCCAGGCCGCGGCGTAGTCGACGTCGTCGGCCGTCATCCGGATCGGGTCGGCCGTGGCGCCGGAATCGGTGCAGTCGACGTCACCGGGTGTGCAGTTGAGGTCGCTGTTCCAGCGGTCGTCCTCGGCGAACACGTCGTCCACGTGCACGGCGAAGTAGTTGCGGGAGGCGCCGAGGTGCAGCCCGCCGGTCATCCACTCGACGATGCCGCGGGCCAGCAGCCGGAACTGCTCCTGGTACTGGTTGTAGACGAAGGTGACGACGAGTTCGCGCCGGCCGTCGTGCCGGTACTCGCCGACCAGGGAGCCCTTGGTGGACGACCCCGGGATCGTCGCCTCGACGTAGGGAGTGAAGTCGGCGCCGGCCGCCGGCTGTGCGAGGTAGGCGTAACTCTCGCCCACGGACGGGTCGTTGTCCTCGAAGGGCACGGTGCCGTCGAGGTAGCCGAAGGGGCCCGCCTTGCCGGCGTCGGTCACCTGGGCCTGGGTGCCGTCGATGCTGCCGGAGTAGCCGGAGCTGCCGACCGGGTACTGCAAACCGGCTTCCGGGCGTGCGTAGGTATAGGCATCGACTTGGGGTATCTGGTAAACCTGTTCGTACGCTGTGAGTGCGGCCATCTCGGTCGAACCGGTGGCGAACGGGTTGTCGTTGGGCAGTACCACGGCCTGGAACTTGGCGCGCGCCCGTCCGTCGACGGTGTCGGCGAGGAAGGCCGTGTCGATCACCTGTCGTCCGGACTGGGTCAGGTCGATCTCGGTGAACGGCGTGCCGGCTTCGGTGAGTTCGGCTGCGATGGCGTCGGTGGACGGCCCCCCGTCACTGACCACCAACACCCGCAGGTCGATTCTGGGTGCGTCGTCGGCATGGGCCGCGTCGGCCGGCAGGCCGAGCGTGGCTATGAGCGCACCGACCGTGAGCACGGTCGTGCGTAAGGTCCGCTTCATGCGGTGAAGTCCCCTCCCCGGGCGGGGGTGAGTACGGCTCCGTAGAGCGGACGCACCCCTTGCGCCGACGCCGGCCTCCCTCTGAGAGGCCAGTTCGTCGACGCATCCGTCGCGTCACATAGTGGTGTCTGTGTGTAGCTTTCGTGGTCGGGTCGCGAAACATGACGGAAAAGAGCAGGCGCCCAACAGGCCGGCGATGGAACCGAGTTGCCGGATTTTCCGTCCGCGGTGCAGGCCGGGACCTCTCTGCGGGAGAGCGCGCCCGGTCTCGGACCACTGGCTGGTCGCAGACCCTTTCAGGTCAGCCCCGACAGGCCGTCAGGCGCACAGGACGCGCGTCTCGGGTGTGTAGACCGGCCCGCCGCTGGTGTTCGTGGAGTCGCTGAACTCGGCGTAGAAGTATGAGTAGAAGCCGATGTTGCCGTTGCAGCCGGAGTCGGCGGCGACGCTCAGCGTCAGCGTGACGGTGCGGCTCTGCCCGGGCGGGACGGTGGCGCCGTAGTCGGTGCCGAGGTTGGTGGGCCCGGTGCCGGAGCAGGCGGTGCTGGTGCCGTCGGTCGCGGCCAGGCTGCAGCCGGTGAAGCTGTACTTCAGGTCGGGGCGCTGCGTGGTCAGATAGGTCGGGTCGATCGTCTGGTACACGAACCAGATGTCGTACGTCTTGTAGTTGGTGATCGTCATCGACAGGTTCACCGTGCCGCCGGGCGTGGTGGTCGCGGCGTTCGTGGCGAAAGTGAGCTCCGCCGGTGCCGGGTCGGCGCTCGCGCTGGGGACCAGCCCGAAGACGGCGAGGGCGAGAGCGAGAACGGCACCGAGGCCGAAGCGTCTCATCAGTGGTGATCGCATGGGCGGAGGCTAGGCAGCCAGAACGCGGGGCGTCTCCTACCGGCGATCGAGCAGGCACGCTAAGTGACTGAAAGCGTGCGCATCGTGAGAGATATGTGACCGGGCCGTGAAGGCGGCATCGTCGGGTCGAACGGGCACGTGACCGGCGTGCGCCGGAGCTGCCGCCCGGTCCGGCGCCGAGCGCCGCCCGCGCCCTCCGGGCGGTTGTTATTGGCGTGTACCGGACGCACCGAACGTCACTCCCGTCCCCCGGCCTCCCGGGGAATCTCGGCCATCCGCTGCTTTCCGGCCCCGCCCGCCCTCGCACCGGTGGCGCGCCCTGAGGCCCGGCGCGGGGCCGGACTCGGGCGCGGCGACCGTAGCTGCCGGCCGGAACGATGTGTATACGTATGTGCTGCTCCCGCATGACCCGGCCCGGTACGGGGCATTCGGCAATCATGAAAGACGCGCCTGTGGTGGTGCAGCCGCCGGGCCCCGACGGTGGCAGGCGGGTGACCATCCGCGGAGAGTACGTCGGTACCGCGTATCACCTGCTCGACGTGGTCGAGTTCCTGCGCCGGGCCGGGCTGCCCGAGGCCAATACCACGGTCGACGACCCGGACCTGATCGAGTGGCGCGGCATGGGGCCCAAGGCCTGGACGGCCGCCGGCTGATCCGGGCGCGGCTCCCTGCCGGGACGTGGCCCGCACAGGGTCGTGGCCCGGAGCGTTGGCGTGCTCGTAAGGCCACGATTGCCGTCATGGCGTGCCGGAGGCCGCCCGGCCGTGACTCCTGGATATCAGGCGAGTCCCTGGTCTGACAGCGACCGCCCGGCCGCGTCCCGTTTCCCCCTGCGGTCCGGCCGAGGGGGCGCGCGCCGCCGGTTGGGGGACCGCCATGTGGGTGAACCGCGTAGGGACCGTCCCAGCCAGAATCCCGGGGGATAAGGCCTGGAGAATCATTCTTTCCGAACAGTTAAATCAAGGGCAAAAGTGGCAGACATAGATCTCTCTGGACAAACTGAATCCGCCGGTTCGTGATCAGGAACATCCACGTTCTCCAGGAGATCGCATGGTGGAACAGTCCTCCGAGGTCGTTTCGGAGCCGGATGAATCCGTCGTCGCACTGAGCGACACCGGCCGTAGGGGGGCCGAGACCGAGCGGCGGCTCGCGCGGGCGCTGGCCGACCTGCTGGGCGCCGAGAGCGTTCCGGTCGACGGCCACTTCTTCACCGACCTCGGCGCCAACTCCCTGGTCATGGCCCAGTTCTGCGCACGAATACGCAAGACCGCGGATCTGCCCTCCCCGTCCATGAAGGACATCTACCGGCACCCCACGATCCAGAGTCTGGCCACGGCGCTCGGGGACACCACGCCCGCCGCCGGTCCGGCGGACGCCCCGTCCCCGGCGGCGCCCCCGCCGCCGGCCCCGGTGACGCGCGGGAAGCGGCGCACCCACCTGCTCTGCGGGACCGTCCAGCTGCTGGTCTTCCTGGGCTACTCACTGGTCTCCGGATTCGTCACCGCCGCGGGTTACGAGTGGATCGCCGCCGGTTCGGGCCTGGCCGACATCTATCTGCGGTCGGTGCTGTTCGGAGGCATCGCGTTCGTGGCGCTGTGCGCCTTCCCGATCGTCGCCAAATGGCTGCTCGTCGGCCGCTGGCGGTCCGGTGAGTTCCCCGTCTGGGGCCTGGCGTATCTGCGCTTCTGGCTCGTCAAGGTGCTGATCCACGCCAATCCGATGGTCTTCCTCGCCGGGACCCCGCTGTACGTGCTGTACCTGCGGGCCCTCGGCGCACGGATCGGCAAGGGGGTCACGATCCTCTCCCGCACCGTCCCGGTCTGCACCGACCTCCTGACGATCGGCGCGGGCACGGTGATCCGCAAGGACTCCTTCCTCCTCTGCTACCGGGCCGGCGCGGGGCACATCCAGACCGGCCGGATCACCCTCGGCGAGGGCGTCCTCGTCGGCGAGAAGACCGTCCTGGACATCGACACCTCGATGGGCGACGGTGCCCAGCTCGGCCACTCGTCCGCCCTGTACCGCGGCCAGGCGGTCCCGGACGGCGAGCACTGGCACGGATCCCCGGCGGAACCCACCCGGGTCGACTACGCCAGGGTCGCTCCTGCCCCGTGCGGCACCCTGCGCCGGGCCTGGTTCGGCTTCGGCACGCTGACACAGCTGCTCCTCGTGTACATCCCGTTGCTCGTCGGCGGTGTGTACATGCTCTTCACCGAGGTCCCGGCGATCGGCAAGCGACTCGACCCGCAGTCGGTCGCGCTCAGCCCCTCCGAACTGCTCCCCGACGCCCTCGTGCTCTCCTTCGTCCTGTTCTTCGGGTTCGTCGTCCTGGGCCTGCTGGTCCTGTGCACGGTTCCGCGTCTGGTGGGTCTGGTCCTCAGGCCCGACAAGGTCTATCCGCTCTACGGATTCCACTACGTGCTGCAGCGGACCACGGCCCGGATGACGAACATCAAGTTCTTCGCCTGGCTCTTCGGGGACAGCTCGTACATCGTCCACTATCTCCGGGGCATCGGATACGACCTGTCACGCGTCGAGCAGACCGGGTCGAACTTCGGCACCGAAGTGCAGCACGAGTCGCCCCTGCTGGTCACCGTCGGCAGCGGAACGATGGTCGCCGACGGCCTCTCCGTGCTCAACGCGGACTTCTCCAGCACGTCCTTCCGGTTGTCCAGGGTGGTGATCGGGCCGCACAACTTCCTGGGCAACAACATCGCCTATCCGGCGGGCGGCAGGACGGGCGACAACTGCCTGCTGGCGACGAAGGTGATGGTTCCCCTCGACGGCGAGATCCGGCAAGGCGTGGGCCTCCTCGGCTCACCGTGCTTCGAGATCCCCCGCACGGTGGACCGCGACACCCGGTTCGACCACCTCAGAACCGGCGACACACTGCGCCGCCGGCTCGCCGCCAAGAACCGCTACAACCTCCGCTCCATGGCGGGCATGCTGCTCGTGCGCTGGCTGCACACCTTCGCGCTCACCCTGTTCGGACTCGCCTCCGTGGACCTGTACGGCGTGGTCGGACAATTGGTGATCGGCGGATACCTGGCCTTCACGCTCGTCTTCTCCACCGCCTACTTCGTCCTGGTGGAGCGCTGCATCGCCTCGTTCCGAGCGCTGCGCCCCCGGTTGTGCTCCATCTACGACCCGTACTTCTGGTGGCACGAGCGGCTGTGGAAGGTTCCGGACCACTACCTCAACCTTTTCAACGGCACCCCGTTCAAGACCCTGGTCTGGCGGCTGCTGGGGGTCCGCATCGGCAGCAGGGTGTTCGACGACGGCGTCTACATGACCGAGCGGACGCTCACCACCATCGGCGACGACTGCACCCTCAACGCCGGCAGCAAGATCCAGTGCCACTCGCAGGAGGACGGCACCTTCAAGTCCGACGTCACCACGCTCGGCACCGGCTGCACCCTCGGCGTGGGTGCCCATGTGCACTACGGCGTGACCATGGGCGACGGCTCGGTGCTGGCGCCCGACTCCTTCCTCATGAAGGGCGAGGAAGTCCCCCCGAACGCACAGTGGGGCGGCAATCCCGCGGTCGACATGCCGGACAGCGACAGGCCGCCCGGTGTCACCGGCCGGACCACGTCAGCAGCCGACGCCGCCCCGGCGAACCTGAGTTGAGGAAGGCCATTCGATGGGAACGCGCGTGGAATCGGACCGGGAGTTCTGGAGCCGGGTACTGACCGCCGGCGGTGCCACCGCCGTGCCGCGGTGGGCTCCGCAACCGGTCCAGGGTGCGGCCGAGCACGAGATACCCGTGCCGGACGACACGACGCGGGCGGTGCGGGAACTGGCCGGGCAACGGCGCCTGCCGGTCGGCGCGCTGATGCTGGCCGCGCACCTCAAGGTGCTGGCCGCGCTCTCCGGCGAACCCGAGGTGGTCACCGGGTACACCACCGGCGTGGAGGGCGAGCCGCTGCCGTGCCGGGCGTCCGTCCCCGCCGGGCCCTGGCCCGCCCTGCTCGCGGCCGCTCGCGACGCCGAGGCGCAGGTGCTGGCCCACCGCGACTTCCCGGTGGCCGAACTGCGGCGGGAACTCGGGCTGACGGAGCCGCCGTACGAGATCGTCTTCGGGCCGACGGGAGCCGACCGGACCCATGCCGACGACGGTGTCCTGCACGTGCGCTGGTCCGACCGGGACGGACGGCTGACGCTGCTCCTGCGGTACCGCACGGACGTACTCGACGCCCGGGCCGCGGCCCGCATCGGCGGCTACCACCTGACGGCGCTGCGGCTGATGACCGCGGAGCCGGACGCCGACCACACCCGGCAGAACCTGCTGTCCGCCGAGGAGGAACGCGAGCAGCTGGAAGGCCTGGCCGGGCCCGACCGCCCGCTGCCGGACGCGCGGGCACACGAACTGTTCGAGCAGCGCGCCCGCACGCATCCGGAGGCGGTGGCCGCCGTACACGGCGAACGCCAGTGGACGTACGGCGAACTCGACCGGCGGGCCAACCGGCTGGCGCGCGCACTGCTGGCCAGGGGCCTGGGCCGGGAGGACGTCGTCGCCGTCGTCACCGAGCGCGACCTCGACTGGCTGGCGGCCGTGCTGGCGGTGTTCAAGGCGGGCGGCGCCTATCTGCCGATCGAACCGCACTTCCCGGCCGGCCGGATCGCGGCGACGCTGTCCCGGGCGGAATGCCGGCTGGTCCTGACCGAGTCCGGCAGCACCCGCACTCTCGACGAGGCGCTGGCCACCCTGGACGGCGTCGAGAAGCTCCTGGTGGAGACGGCGTACGCCGAGTCGCACGCCGACGACGACCCCGGCATCCGGGTCGAGCCCGGTCAACTCGCCTACATCTACTTCACGTCCGGCTCCACCGGCGAGCCCAAAGGCGCGATGTGCGAGCACGCGGGCATGCTCAACCATCTCCACGCCAAGATCGACGACCTGGCGATCGGCGAGGGATCGGTGGTCGCGCAGACCGCCCCGCAGTGCTTCGACATCTCCCTGTGGCAACTGCTCGCCCCGCTGCTCGTGGGCGGGCGGACCCTGCTCGTCGAGCAGGACGTGATCACCGACGTGGAGCGGTTCGTCGGCACCCTGGAACGCGGCCGGGTCGCGGTGGCGCAGCTCGTGCCGTCCTATCTGGAGGTCGTCGTCTCCTATCTGGAGCGGCACCCGCGGATGCTCCCGGACCTGCGCTGTGTGTCGGTGACCGGCGAGGCACTCAAACGGGAGCTGGTCCAGCGCTGGTTCGCGGTCCAGCCGGGCATCGAGCTGCTCAACGCCTACGGGCTGACGGAGACTTCGGACGACACCAACCACGAGGTCCTCCGAGAGGTACCCGAACGGGTGCTGCTGGGGCGGCCCGTCAACAACGTACGCGTCCATGTCGTGGACGAGCACCTGTCGTTGGTACCGCTGGGCGCCCCCGGACTGATCGCGTTCTCCGGTGTCTGCGTGGGCCGCGGGTACGTCAACGATCCCGAACGCACCCGGGAGGCGTACCGGACCGACCCGTACCGGCCCGGTGAACGGCTCTACCTGGGCGGGGACTGGGGCCGCTGGCATCCCGGCGGCAAGCTGGAGTTCCTCGGCCGCCGCGACAACCAGGTCAAGATCCGCGGCTTCCGGATCGAGATCGGCGAGATCGAGAACTCCCTGCTGCGGGTGGACGGGGTACGGGACGGCGCCGTGGTCGTCGCCGAACGGAGCGGCGGCGGCAAGCAGTTGATCGCCTTCTACGCCGGCGACGAGCAGGAACCGGAGACCCTGCGCAAGGCACTCGGCGCGGCCCTGCCCGCCTACATGGTGCCGTCTGCCTTCCACTGGCAGGACAGCCTGCCGCTGACCGCCAACGGCAAGATCGACCGAAAGGCCCTCACCGCCCTGGCCGAGCGGTCGGCACCGGACACGGAGACCGCGGACGACGCCGCCCCGCTCAGCCCGACCGAACGGCGGCTGGCCGCGGCCTGGGCCGAACTGCTGGGTGTGCCCGAGCGGCGGATCGGCCGCACGGACCACTTCTTCGACGCCGGCGGCACCTCCCTCACCGCGGTCAGACTCAGCCTCGCCCTCGACCGTGCGGTGTCCCTGAAGGACATCACCCGGCACCCGGTCCTGGCCGACCTGGCCGCCCTCCTCGACGGCACGGCCCGGCAGCGCCCCGAACTGCTGCTGCCCCTGTCGGGCGGGAGCCGCACCTCGGAGTGTGCCCTGGTCTGCTTCCCGTACGCGGGCGGCAACGCCGTCAACTACCAGCCGATGGCGAGCGCGCTGGCGGGCAGCGGCCTGCCGGTCCTCGCCGTGGACCTGCCCGGCCACAACCTGGCCGCGCCCCCCGAGCCGTTCGCGTCGATCGAGCAGGTGGCCGAGCGGACCGTCGCCGAGATCACGGACCGTGGTCTGACCCGGGTCGTGCTGTGGGGCCACTCCTCGGGAACCGCGGCGGCCGTCGAGACCGCCCGAAGGCTCCAGGAGCAGGGCGTGCACGTGGCCCGGGTCTTCCTCGCCGCCCAGCTGCTCGGCACCGCCGCCGACCGGTTCAACGCCATCGTCGAACTGACCGCCGGCAGCGACGCCGAGATCGCCGAGCGGCTGACCGCGGACGGCGGCTACGCGGAACTCGTGGAACTCGACGCGCCGCACGCCGAACACATCGCCGCCGCCTACCGCCACGACTGCGTCGCCGCGCACCGCTACTTCCACCAGGCCCTCGAAGCCCCGCCGCCGGTCAAACTGACCGCGCCGGTCTCGGTGGTCGTCGCCGCCGACGACCCGCACACCGCCGGCCACGCCCAGCGCCACCGGGACTGGCAGCTCCTGGCCGACCACGTCGATCTCCACGAACTCGCCGACGGGGGCCACCACTTCCTGCGCACCCGTCCGGTCGAGACGGCGCAGGCCGTCCTGAACACCGTCCTCCCCCTCGCCTCCTCCTGACCCCCGTCACACCCCAGGCGGTCGACCGAAAGGAAAACGAGATGCCGTCCTCATCCCTGGCATCACCACTCGACGTGGAGCTGCGGCCGGACAAACCGGCACTGCTGTGCGTCGATCCCCCCGACGACGCCCCGAGGTGGACGGCCGAGCACCGCGAGGCGCTGCGCGCACAGGTCACCGAGCACGGGGCGCTGGTCGTCCGCGGCCTCGGACTGCGCGACGCCGGCCAGACCGGTGCCGTCTTCGCCCGGCTGGCCGGTGACCTCATGACGGAGCGCGAGGCCTTCGCCCCCCGCGAGGCCCACGGCCGGGGGCTCTACTCCTCCACGCCCTGGCCGGACAACCAGCCGATGTGCATGCACCACGAGCTGAGTTACCAGCAGCAGGTGCCCGGCCTCATGCTGTTCGCCTGTCTCACCGCGCCCCAGCAGGGCGGGGCGACGGCGGTGGCCGACGCCGAAGAGGTACTGCGGGCGCTGCCCACCGGACTCACCGAACGGTTCGAGCGGGAGGGCTGGATCCTGACCCGCAGCTACAACGACGAGATCGGGGCGAGCCTCGCGGAGTCGTTCGGCACCGCCGACCGCGCCGAGATCGAGCACTACTGCCGGACGAACGCCATCAGGTGCACCTGGCAGCCCGACGGGACCCTGCGCACCGAGCAACGCCGCCCCGCCGTCGTCCGGCACCCGGTCACCGGCCGGCGCTGCTGGTTCAACCAGATCGCCTTCCTCAACGAATGGACGCTGGACCCGGAAGTGCGCGAGTACCTGCTCGACGTCTACGGCCCGGACGGACTGCCGTTCAACACCCGCCACGGCGACGGCACCCCGATCGGCGAGGACGTCGTCCGGCTCATCAACAGCACCTACGAGGCGCACACCAGGCGCGAACCCTGGCAGGCCGGTGACCTGCTGCTCGTGGACAACATCCGCACCGCACACAGCAGAGAGGCGTTCACCGGAGAACGCCAGGTGCTGGTCGGCCTGGGCGAGTCCCTGCGGCCCACCGACGACTGCCCGGCCCTGGAGGCGAGCGAGCGATGACCGACACCCTGTCGACCGCCACCCGGTCCGCGGAGCCCGACCGGCCCGCCGTGCCGACCTTCGCGGTGATCACCGGCGAGCAGGTGCAGCGGGCGCTGAGCGGCCGCGAGAAACAGCTCGTGGAGCTGGTCGAGACCGTCTACCGGCTGCACGACGCAGGAGACTCGGTCAACCCGCCGTCGTACTTCCTGCGCTTCACCGACCGACCCACCTCGCGGATCATCGCGCTGCCGGCCTCCCTCGGCGGCCCGTTCCAGGTGGACGGCCTGAAGTGGGTCTCCAGCTTCCCGGAGAACGTGAGTGCCGGGCTGCCCCGGGCGTCCGCGGTGCTCGTCCTCAACGACCACGACACCGGCTACCCGTTCGCCTGCCTGGAGAGCTCGATCATCAGCGCCACCAGGACGGCGGCCTCCGCGGCGTTGGCCGCCGACTGGCTCAGCCGCAACCGCACCCGCCCCACCCGGGTCGGATTCTTCGGTACGGGTCTGATCGCCCGTTACATCCACACCTTCCTGGCCGGCACGGGCTGGGACTTCGACGAGATCGGCGTGCACGACGTGTCCGCCGACAGCTCCGCCGGGTTCCGCGGCTACCTGCGGAAGACCGGCAGCACCGCGCACATCACCGTCCACGACACCGCCGAGGACCTGGTCCGCGCCAGCGACCTCGTGGTCTTCGCCACCATCGCCGGCCGGCCGCACGTGACCGACCAGGCCCTGTTCGCCCACAACCCGCTGGTCCTGCACGTCTCCCTGCGCGACCTCGCCCCGGAGATCCTGCTGGGTTCGGCCAACTTCGTCGACGACGTCGAACACTGCCTCAAGGCCGACACGTCGCCCCACCTGGCCGAACAGCTCAGCGGCAACCGTGACTTCCTGAACGGAACCCTCGGCGACGTCATGGCCGGACGGGCCGCGCCGCCGACCGACCGACCGGTGATCTTCTCGCCCTTCGGACTCGGCGTCCTCGACCTCGCCGTCGGCAAGCACGTCTACGACGAGGTGTCCCGGGCGGGGGACCTGCGTCTCATCGATGACTTCTTCCACGAACTGCGTCGGTACGGCTGAGGCCGTGGTCCTCGGCCCGGCACCAGGAGGCCCGCCGTGCCCGTCATATCCGCTCCCCACGCCTTCAACGAGGGCGACCTCTTCGTCGATCTCGCATCGATCTGCGGATACCCGCTCTACCTGAAGTGCGAGGCCTTCAACTTCGCCGGATCCATCAAGTTGAAGGCCGCGAACGAGATGGTGGAGAGCGCCGAGCGGGACGGAATCCTGACAGCGGATTCCGTCCTCGTGGAGTCCTCCTCCGGAAACCTCGGCGTCGCGCTCAGCATGATCGCAGCAAGCAAGGGCTACCGGTTTCTGTGTGTGACGGACTCCCGGTGCAACCTGTCGACCAGACTCCTCATGGAGGCGCTCGGCAGCGAGGTGCACATCGTGGCCGACCAGGACTCCAACGGCGGGTTCCTGGGCAAGCGGATCGACTACGTCCGCTCGCTGTGCGCCTCCGACGACCGATACGTCTGGCTCAGCCAGTACACCAACGCCGGCAACTGGCTGGCCCACTATCGTACGACGGCCCCGGAGATCGCCCGCCGGTTCCCGGAGCTGGACGTGCTGTTCGTCGGGGCCGGCACCACCGGAACCCTGATGGGCTGTGCGCGCTACTTCCGCGAGTTGTCCCGGCCGGTGCGGATCGTCGCCGTGGACGCGGCCGGCTCGGTGGCGTTCGGCGGCGAGCCGGGCCGCCGGATGATCCCGGGCCTGGGCATGAGCATGCGGCCGCCGTTGCTCGACGAGTCCCTCGTCGACGAGGTGATCCGGGTGGACGAGCCGGACACCATCCGGATGTGTCACCGCATGGCCAGGAACGGCTTCCTGTTCGGCGGCTCCACCGGCACCGTGGTCAGCGGCGCGACGGACTGGCTGTCCCGGCACGACGCGCATGACCTCACCACGGTGGCCATCGCCCCGGACCTGGGCGAGCGCTACCTCGACACCATCTACCAGACCAACTGGCTGCACGACCTGTACGGCGATCAGGTGCTCGACACCGACGTCACCGACGTCACGGACGTCACGGACGTCACCGACGCCGCCGTACAGACGAACCCCCCACCCCGGGAACCCAAGTCCGCGTCACGCGCACCGGCCCGCCGCCGCAGCACCTGACACCTGGCACCCGGCGCAGTCCCTCGGACACCGCCGCACCGGCAGCGTCCGAGGGCCACCGGGAGGCTCATGTCAGCAGCAGGCCGACGCCGCTCAACAGAGCCGCGCCCGCCGGCACGGCAACCAGCGGAACCGTGCGCCGGTGCGCGCCGCGCGTGAGCCGGCGGCCGACCAGGACCGGTGCCGCCGAGGCGACCATGCCCCGCACCTACCCGACAACGGGGCGTGCCGGACCCGCACCGGCTCCCGGAACGCCTCCCGTTCCCGAGCCGGCGGCGCCACTGTTCCGGGTGCGTTGGCGTGGGTGGTTGTCAGCCGACCGAGGCCATGAAGTCCAGCATCCTGCGGTTGATCTCCTCGGCGTGGTCGATCTGCGGCCCGTGGCCCGTGCCGGAGATGATGTCGGCTCGGGCGCCGGGAACCAGGCGCGGTACGCGCTCGGCCTGCCGCCGCGGGTGCACCAGGAGGCTTCGCTTGCCGAGTACCAGATAGAGCGGAGTCCGGATGGCGGACAGTTCCTCCTCGGACAGGGGAAGCGGAACGGGGCGGCGTATGCGGTAGGCGCGGGTGGCCGTTCTGATCATCGTGCGTAGTTCCGGCACGACGAGGACCGGCTGTTCCAGCCAGGCCGCCAGCCGCGGGCGGAGTGCCTTCGGCGCGAAGGTCGCGAAGAGGCTGGCGAAGATCCAGACGAAGAAGCGCAAGCCCACCTTCTCCAGGCCGCCGGGGTCGAGCAGGGTGACCGAGGCGAGGCGACCGGGCCTGCGGTGCGCCAGGTTCAGGGCGAGCCATCCGCCGTACGAGGTGCCCACGAGATGCACGCGGTCGAGGCCGAGTCCGGCGAGAGTCTCGTCCAGCCACTGTGCGGCGCGTTCGGGTTGGTGGATCGGCTCGTCCTGCACACTGCGGCCGGGATCACCCAGGGTGTCGATCGCGTAGACCGGGCGGTCCGCGCTGAGGGCGGGCGTGTTCGGGTACCACATGGCGGAGCAGGAGCCCGCCCCGTGCACCAGAACCACGGGGGTGCGGGACCGGGCGGCTTCGTCCGTGGGGCCGTAGCGATAGACGTGCGTGGTACCGAAGGACGTCTCCACGTCCTCTTCGGCACGCGCGGGCGCTCCCAGCGCGTAGACCGCATCGCAGGCCGCGAAGTAGCGCTCCCGCCAGGCTTCGCTCACATAGCGGCCGACATCGGCCTGAGGTCGGGCAACGGTCTCGGGCATGGCCCCTCCGGTCTCGGTTTTGTGATACGAACGTACCATGATGTTGGTACAGCTGTATCATCAAAGGTCCAGAGGGAGCCATGGCGGGAACGACGAGCGGAGAACCGGCCGATGCCCAGACGGGTGGACCACGCAGAACGGCGCACCGAGATCGCGGAGGCGCTCGTCCGGGTCGCCGGACGACGTGGGCTGCATGCCGTGGGGATGCGCGATGTGGCAGCGGAGGCGGGCGTGTCACTGCGACTGGTGCAGTACTACTTCCAGACCAAGGAGAAGTTGCTGCTCTTCGGGCTCGAGTATCTGGCGAAGAGGTTCGGGGAGCGGGTCTCCGCCCGCGTCCGAGTCGCCGGGGACGGGGCGGGGCCGCGGGCGATGGTCGAGGCGCTGCTGACGGCGGCGCTGCCGACGGACGACGAGAGCCGCACCTTCCACTACATCTACACCTCGTACGCCGTTCTGGCCGTGAGCGACCGGGCTCTGGCAGCCCAGCCCTTCATCAAGAACCCCGATGCCGCCGAAGCGGCCCTCACCGAACTCCTCCGGCAGGCGCAGGATGCGGCGCTGCTCGAGCCGGGCGTGGACGCGCGGTTGGAGGCGGCCGGCCTGCTCGCCATGTCCGCGGGACTCGGCACCGGCGTTCTCGTCGGCCAGCGCAGCCCGGAGTCCGCCGCCGCGGTTTTGGACCACCGTCTGAACCGAATCTTCC
Source organism: Streptomyces sp. NPDC051105 (assembly GCF_040682795.1). Lineage (NCBI taxonomy): Bacteria > Bacillati > Actinomycetota > Actinomycetes > Kitasatosporales > Streptomycetaceae > Streptomyces > Streptomyces sp. NPDC051105. The sequence continues at coordinate 385,887 of NZ_JBFBBR010000002.1, forward strand.
GCAGCGGTGAGGCGGTCGGCTGACGGACAGCAGACTCGACGCGCGGGGCTTCGTAGCAGAACCGGCTCTCCGCGTGGTCCGGCGAGCGCTCGGGTCCTCACCGGATGCCGGCAAGCCCGCCTCGGTGAAGTCGTGCCATCCGAAGGCTTCCGGAACGGCCGACCACGCGAAGGCGTTCGAGGCCGCCCTCCGCTGATCGGCCCATACCCCAGCCCGGTGGGGGAGAACCGACGTGGTTCTCCCCCACCGGGCTTTGAGTAGGAGTACGACGGTGGCTGTGCTGAGGGTCGGCCGCAACAACGGTGAGACGGTAATGGCGGCTGAGGTCACTGCCTCGCGGCTGTGCCAGCGCAGGGCGTTCCTCGCGGGGCGGGCGCCGGAGACTGCGTGGCAGCAGTGACGCACATGCGCGAACGAGCGGCAATGGACGATCGCCCCCGCGGCTGGACGTACACTCCACACATGGGTCGCGGATGCGCAGTGCGGGAGTGCCTGTTCCAGGCCGCTCGTGCCCTGTGCCCGTCCACCGCGTGCGCGACGGCGGTCGACCCGGTGAACGCGCCGGCGATCTGCTGTCGCGCGTTGCACGGTCACGGCTAGCGATTCCGGGTAATTCCGGGGATTTCCCAGATCATGCCGCCCCTGTAGGCGCCATTTTCTGCGCGGTCACCCCTCCCCACCTCTGCGACCGCACGGCGACGGTCCTCGCCACAATGTCCTGCTTTCTCATCCGTTGGTGCCCTGGGCGCCGCCTGCGTGCCGACCGCCGGACGACCGGCAGCCGGCGCATCTCCGAGAGGACCCCTGTGAAGCTGAGCGAGCTGCTCGCCGGGCACGATCATGAAGTCATCGAGGGCGATCCGGAGACGAGGATCACCGGAGGCGTCTGCTTCGACGCCCACCGCGCCGCTCCGGGATCCCTGTTCATCGCGGTACCCGGTCATCGCGAGGGCGGCCCCGAGTCCGTCGGACCGGCTCTCGCACGCGGCGCGCTGGCCATACTCATCGACTCCGCGGCGGCGCGACTTCCGGTCGCGACCTGGGCGTCGGCAGCTGGTGTATGCGTCGTGGCCGTCGCGGACACGCGCAAAGCGGCCGCGGTCGTCGCCTCCCGCTACCACGGGGAGCCGGGCCGGCAGATGAAGATGGTGGCCGTCACGGGCACCAACGGGAAGACGTCGGTTTCCTCCATGGTGGAGTCGGTGCTGAGGATCGCCGAGCACGCCAGGGTGGGGGTCATCGGGACGGGCGGCAGCCGGATCGGCGACGAACTGATCCCGATGCCGAGGTCGGTACTGACCACACCGGAGTCGCCGGACTTCCAGTATCTGCTCGGGTACATGCGCGACCGCGGTGTCGGCACCGTGGCGCTCGAAGCCACGTCGATGGGCCTGCTGACCCACCGCCTCGACCACTCGTTCATCGACATAGGGGTGTTCACCAACCTGACGCAGGATCATTTGGACGACCACGGCACCATGGAGAACTACCGGGACGCCAAACTGCGTCTGTTCCAGGGGCTGTGCCGGCATGCGGTGGTCAACGCCGACGACCCGGTCGGAGCCCGCATCGGGGCGATGATGCCCGGCGCGGTCGTCACGTACGGCATCGACGCGGAGGCGGACTACCGGGCGACCGACCTCGCCATGGAGGCGGCCGGCATCCGCTTCACCCTGCACCACGACGGCCACAAGTATCCGGCGGCGATCCCCGTGCCTGGACGCTTCTCCGTCTCCAACGCACTGGCCACTGTGGCGGCCTGCCACCTCATCGGGCACGACCTGGCAGGACTTGTCGCCGCACTCGAGCAGATGCCCCCGATCCCGGGAAGGTTCGAACGCTACGAGACCCCGGACGGCACGTCCGTCATCGTGGACTATGCGCACTCCCCGGACTCACTGGAGAAGGTGCTGACCACCATCCGCGGCTTCGCCTCCGGCCGGGTGGTCACCGTCTTCGGCTGCGGCGGGGACCGGGACGTCACCAAGCGCGCCCGGATGGGGGAGATCGCAGGCACCTACTCCGACCTGTGCGTTCTCACATCGGACAATCCCCGGAACGAAGACCCCCGGGCGATCATGGATCAGATCGTCCCGGGCCTGCTCGCGAGCGGCACCCCTTTCGAGCGGTTCACCGACCGCCGCCGCGCCATCTCCTTCGCCCTGTCCGCCGCAGGGCACGGCGACGTCATCCTGATCGCGGGCAAAGGCAGCGAGCCCTACCAGATCGTCAACGAGGAACTGCTGCCGTTCAGCGACATGGCAACGGTACGCGAACTCGCCACGCGGTAGGCGTACCGGCCTTCCTGACGCCCGGCGCCGGTCGCAGTGCCGGGACGAGGACGTGCGGGACCTTGTGGCCCCGCGGCTACCTGGGGGACGTGCGGGCCGCCCGCGTTTCCGTCGACGTGGACGCCTCATGGCGCTGACCGGGGCAGGCTGGGGTCGGCCCGTCTCGGGCCGGCCGGCCGTGCCGTAGCGCAGGGACAGGGCGATGAACTGGCCTGTTCCCCTGCCACAGTTCGATGGTCTCGGCGGACTCCGTCGGCGTACCGCCCCTGGGGCCGTGTGCCGTCAGTCAGCTCTCTGCCTCGTCGGACGGGTTCGCGCGGGCGCGTTGGGGTGCGACCGTGTACTTCGGGTCCTCGGCCGAGGCCACTCCGGCCGCGAAGATGCCGAAGCGGGTGCAGGCCGAGCCCGCGAGGAGGGCGAGGCCCGCGAGGACGGCCGCCGGGCGGCTGCGGTGGCCGAGCAGCAGGCCGGTGGCGGCGCCGGTCGCGGTGAGCCGACGGGCGGTGCGCAGCAGGGTGCCGGCGCGGCCCTGGCGGTAGGTCTCCGCGACCATGCCGAGGCGCTGTTCGGCCGCCCGGGTCGCGGCCTCCTCGGCGCCGGCGGCGAGCACCGCGGCGCAGCGTGCGGGTGCCGACTCGTGCACCGGGCCGAGGAGCAGGGCCATGCCGGAGGCGGCGGCCGTGGCGGAGGCGGCGAACACGTAGGGCAGTTCGCGGTGCGCGCCGTGCCAGGCGGGAACGGCGGTGTCCGCCGCGAGGACGGCAGTGTAGGAGGCGATCGCCGGTCCGAGCAGCGCCGCCGCCGCGGTCGCCGTGGCCCCGGCCCTGGGCAGCCGCCCGGTGACGGCGGTGATCGCGGCCGTGCCGGCCGCCGGTCCGTAACCGGCGAGGAGCCACGAGCCCACACTCATGGGCGAGGTGGGCTTGAGGACGCGGAGCATGTTGGGGAACCGGCTCGGCACCCCGAGATCGTGCACCAGTGCGGCGGCGGACAGTGAGACCGCGGCGAGAGAGGACACTTTCATCGCTGTGGCGGTCGACGTACGCCCGGTGAGCTGGGCGCCCGCCGCCAGTACGGAGCCCGCGCCGGCGAGCCCGCCCAGAAAGAAGTACCCGGCGATGTCCTGGGCGCTCCAGGAGGGCGCCTTGATGACCGGACGCCCGTAGTACGACTCGAACTCGGCCCGGGGAACCATGAGTTGCTCCCCGCGGCGCTGACGACGCCCCTGCCGGGTGCCCTGCCCGAGGCTGCTCTTGGAGTCGCTCATCGTGTGCCCTTTCTGCCCAGCACACCGGGCAGCGCGAAGGAGACGGCGAAGGCTCCGGCCAGGGAGAGGGCCGCCGCACCGGCGTGCTTCCACATCGTGGGGAGGTCGCGGGTGGTGACGACCGGGTTCGGGGGCAGCCCGTAGACCTCGGGTTCGTCGAGGAGCAGGAAGAACGCGCCGTCGCCGCCGACGCCGTCATCGGGCTCGTGGCCGTACAGCCGTGCGCCGTCCACGCCCGCCGCCTGCAACTGGTCCACGCGCAGCGCGGCTCGTTCGCGCAGTTCGTCCAGCGGGCCGAACTGGATGGACTCGGTCGGGCAGGCTTTGGCGCAGGCCGGTTCCTGGCCGGCGCCGAGCCGGTCGTAGCACATGGTGCACTTGAACGCCCGCCCGTCCCCGGGGCGTTGTTCGATGACGCCGTAGGGGCAGGCGGGTACGCAGTAGCCACAGCCGTTGCAGATGTCCTCCTGGACGACGACCGTGCCGAACTCGGTCCGGAAGAGGGAGCCGGTGGGGCAGACGTCGAGGCAGGCGGCGTGGGTGCAGTGCTTGCACACGTCGGACGACATCAGCCAGCGAAGTTCCCCGGGCTCGGCGGAAGCCTCGGACTCGGCTTCGGCCATCGGAAGTCGGGTACGTCCGTCCGGCGCCGGGACCTGCTGTTCGATGAAGGCGACATGGCGCCAGCTGGAGGCGCCGAGTCCCTGGGTGTTGTCGTAGCTCATGCCGGTGAGGGAGAGGCCGTCCTCCGGGATGGCGTTCCACTCCTTGCAGGCGACCTCGCAGGCCTTGCAGCCGATGCAGACGGAAGTGTCGGTGAAGAAGCCGACCCGGGGCGGGGGTTCGGGGTGCCCCGCGTCGCGCGCGGGGTCCGGCTCGATACCGCTGAGCAGGTGACGTTCGGTCATTTCCGGGTCTCCGTCCCTGTGCTGGCGGTGATGCCCGCGCGCTCGCGGTATTCGGCGACCAGCTTCGGCAAGTCGGGCCCCCGGGGTCGGCGGCCCGGGCGGATGTCGGCGGTCAGCGCCTTGTCCTCCTGGATATGGGCGTTGGGGTCGAGGGCGATCGCGACGAGTTCGTTGGCCGCGTCGCCGGTGGCCACGCCGTTGGGTCCCCAGTGGAACGGCAGTCCGATCTGGTGGATCGTGCGGCCGTGCACCGTGAGGGGTGTGATCCGGGAAGTGACCATGACGCGCGCCTCGACGGCGTTGCGGGCGGTGACGATGGTGGCCCAGCCCAGGTGCTCAAGGCCGCGCTCGGCGGCCAGTTGGGGGGAGACCTCGCAGAAGAACTCCGGCTGGAGTTCGGAGAGATAGGGCGACCAGCGGCTCATGCCGCCCGCCGTGAAGTGCTCGGTGAGGCGGTGCGTGGTGATGACGTACGGGAAGACCTCGGCGCCTTTCTCGTCTCCGCTCGGGTGGTAGCGGTTGCCCTCCCGGGGCAGCAACTGGCGTACGGGGGAGCGCGGTGTGGAGGGGTGCAGCGCGTTGGCGAAGGGCGAGTCCTGCGGTTCGTAGTGCGTGGGGAGCGGGCCGTCCTCCAAGCCCGCGGGCGCGTACAGCCAGCCCTTGCCGTCGGCCTGCATGATGAACGGGTCGTCGCCGCGCAGCGCGTCGGGTCCGGTCGCGTCCTCGTCCGGTACGAAGTCGGGGGCGCGGTCGGGTACGAAGTCCGGGACGTCGTACCCGGTCCACTTCCCCTCGGCCTCGTCCCACCAGACGTACGCCTTGCGCTCGCTCCACGGAGTGCCGTCCGGGGCGGCCGACGCCCGGTTGTACAGGACGCGGCGGTTGGCGGGCCACGCCCAGGCCCATTCGGCGGCCACCCAGTCCTGTTCGCTCCCGGGACGGCGGCGGGCGGCCTGGTTGACGCCGTCCGCGTACACCCCGCAGTAGATCCAGCAGCCGCACCTCGTCGAGCCGTCGTCCTTGAGTTCGGTGTACGCCGAGAGGGGCGCCCCGCCCGGGCCGTGGCCGTTGATCTCGGCGAGTACGGCGCTGGCATCCGGTTCGGCCAGCGGGCCGTCGACGGGATAGTCCCAGGTCAGATCCTGTACGGGCCGGTCCATCGGGTCGGTGGAGGCGGCCAGCCGTTCCTTGATACGGCGGCCCAGGTGGTACATGAACCACAGGTCGCTGCGGGCGTCGCCCTCGGGCTCGACGGCCGCGTGGTGCCACTGCAGCCAGCGGTTGGTGTTGGTGAACGAGCCGTTCTTCTCGGTGTGGGCGGCGGCCGGGAAGAAGAACACCTCGGTGCCGATGTCCTCGGTGCGCAGCTCGCCGGTCTCGATCTCCGGGCCGTCCTGCCACCAGGTCGCCGACTCGATGAGGGAGAAGTCGCGTACGACGAGCCACTCCAGGTTGGCCATGCCGAGCCGTTGGAGCCGAGTGTTGGCGGAGCCGACCGCGGGGTTCTCGCCCATCAGGAAGTAGCCCTTGCACACACCGTCCAGCTGGGCCATCACCGTGTCGTAAGTGGAGTGGGAGCCGGTCAGGCGCGGCAGGTGGTCGAAGCAGAAGTCGTTGGCCGCGGTGGCCGCGTCGCCGTAGTACGCCTTCAGGAGGCTCACGAAGTAGGCCCGCATGTTGCCCCAGAAGCCCTTGTCGGTGCGGCTGGCCTCGATGAAGGCGTCCAGGTCCTCGTGCGCGTGGGCGTGCGGCATGGGGAGGTAGCCGGGCAGCAGGTTGAAGAGGGTGGGGATGTCGCTGGAGCCCTGGATGGAGGCGTGGCCCCGCAGGGCCTGGATGCCGCCGCCGGGCCGGCCGATGTTGCCGAGCAGCAGCTGGAGCACGCTCGCGGCGCGGATGTACTGGGAGCCGACCGAGTGCTGGGTCCAGCCGACCGCGTACACGAACGCGCTCGTCCGCTCGCGGCCCGAGTTCGCGGTCAGGTCCTCGCACACCTGGAGGAACTTCGCGCGCGGTACTCCGCAGACCTCCTCCACCAGCTCCGGGGTGTAGCGGGCGTAGTGGCGCTTGAGGATCTGGTAGACGCAGCGCGGATGCTGCAGCGTCTCGTCGCGGGGTGCCCGGCCCGCGGTGCGCGCCCCGCCCGAGCCGTGGGCCTCCGGGCCGCCGGAGCCGTGGACGCGCTCCTCGTACTGCTCGTCGACCTCACCGGTGGGCTGCTGCACCTCGGCACCCTCGTACTGCCAGCTCGACGGGTCGTAGTGGTGCTTGTCCTCGTCCAGACCGGAGAAGACGCCGTCGAGGTCCTCGGTGTCGCGGAAGTCCTCGCTCACCAGGGTGGCGGCGTTGGTGTAGGCGAGGACGTACTCGCGGAAGTCCTTCTCCTCGGTCAGGACGTGGTTGATGATCGCGCCGAGGAAGGCGATGTCGCTGCCGGCCCGGATCGGGACGTGCAGGTCGGCCAGCGCGCTGGTGCGGGTGAACCGCGGGTCGACGTGGATGATCCGGGCGCCGCGCGCCTTGGCCTCCATCACCCACTGGAAGCCGACGGGGTGGGCCTCGGCGAAGTTGGAGCCCTGGATGACGATGCAGTCGGCGTGCTGGAGGTCCTGCATGAAGGTGGTGGCACCGCCTCGCCCGAAGGAGGTGCCGAGCCCGGCGACCGTGGAGCTGTGGCAGACCCGGGCCTGGTTCTCCACCTGGACGACACCAATGCCGGTGAGCAGCTTCTTGATGAGGTAGTTCTCCTCGTTGTCGAGGGTCGCGCCGCCGAGACTGGCGATGCCGAGGGTGCGCGCGGTGCGCAGCCCCTCGGACTCCCACTCCCAGGTCCGGCGCCGCGTCTCGATCACCCGGTCGGCCACCATGTCCATGGCGGTCTCCAGGTCCAGGGGTTCCCAGTCGGTGGCGTACGGCCGCCGGTACAGCACCTCGTGGCGGCGGGCCGAGCCCGTGGTGAGCTGCAGTGTGGCCGAGCCCTTGGGGCACAGGCGCCCTCGGCTGACGGGCGAGTCCGGATCGCCCTCGATCTGGACGACCTTGCCGTCCTTGACGTAGACCTGCTGTCCGCAGCCCACCGCGCAGTAGGGACATACAGAACGCACCACCCTGTCGGCGGTGTCCGTCCGCGGCCTGAGTTGTCCGGTCCGGGCCGACATGGCGGCCCGGCCCCGGCCCAGCGGGTCGGATCCGGTGAGCTGACGGAAGGCGGGCCAGTCGCTGATCCACGTACGCACACCCATGGTGTGTCCTTTCGGCGGCCGGAATGCCCGGCGGCGTTGGCGGGTGTCACTTCCAGACTGGCCCACCCGGATGGGTACGTCGCGCGGGGTGTCGGCCGGACGGCTCCTCGGACCCGGGGCCCCCGGATCGGGGATCTCCGGAGCCGAGGGAGCCAGGCGGGCCCGTTGCGGCGGCGTCCCCGTCGGGGATTCCGGGGGTCCGGCTGCTCGTCCTCGGCCTTCCGCGTCGTGTCACTGCCGGCTTCCGTCGTGTCACTGCCGGCTTCCAGGGCTTCTCGCCGGCGCCCGTCCGCTGGTCGGGCACGTCCCTGAACGCGGGTCTGGCGCGCTGCGCTCTGTCGTTCCCGGGATCCTTCGGGTGGCGGACGCTCACGGTGCTTTCCCTCTCGCGGCCGGGCGTGGTTCCGGTCTCGGGTACCCGCCGCCGGTGTGGCTACGCAGGGCCAGTGGAGTCTGCCGGGTCGCGGCACAGCAGGCGGCCCCTCGCGTCCGTCAGGGCACCGGGTCCTCCGGCTGGGGCATCCCAGCATGGAGTCTCGCGCACCGCGGCGGGGTGACCGATGTGCATCGGACGCTCTTGCCGTGGCGCGAGGCATCAGCGGTTCCGTACGTCGGCCAGAGCCGGGCCGCCCACGCCCGCCGGGCCTGCGTGGGCGGCCCGTGCACGCTGACGGCTCCCGTCCTGTGAGCAAGGGCGGGAGCCGTTCAGGTGGCGTAGGCGTATGCCTTCAGCGGGTCACGCGTGGCGGTGCGAGCGCCGGTTTCCGGTGATGAGGCGGTAGAGGAGGAGCAGGATGAGGGAGCCGACGATCGCGGCAATCCAGGTGGACAGGTCGAAGAACCCGTCGATGGAGTCGACGCCGAAGATCACCTTGCCGAGCCAGCCGCCGAGCAGACCGCCGACGATGCCGATGAGCATGGTGACGATGATGCCGCCGGGGTCCTTGCCCGGCATCAGGGCCTTGGCGATGGCGCCGGCGAGCAGGCCGATGATGATCCACGCGATGATGCCCATGGTGCGTCTCCGCTTCCTCGGAATAAAGGCTGTGTCAGCTCTTCGTGTGCACCGATCGGGCTCGAACAAACGTCTCGCCCGGGTCTTCCCTGTCGGTTCTCGATCCGAGGGGGAGTGGACGCTCGTGAAGTCCGGGACCGGTTCGCCCTTTCGCGTCGCGGACCCGAGAGGTCACGCAACTTGACCTGCCGTCGTGAACCGCCCGGTCACGGCGTGGAGTTCACGATCATGGCCGGCCGCGGCCCTCGGTGCCGGTCGGACGGCGCGGCAGCCGGAAAGCCAACAGGAGGGTGACGGGCCACAGGGCGGCGAAGCACCACAGGACGGCGAGGTCGGAGGTCAGGATTCCCATGACGAGGAGGAGCAGTGAGGTACACGTCAGGGCGGCCACCGACAGGGGCAGCCACGGCCGGCCGCCCGGGTGGCGCATGCGCCGCACGAGACGTCGGTCCTCGCTGAGCTCCGCTTCGATACGCCACAGGGCGACGCGTTCGTGCGGCGACAGCGCGATGCCATCGGGGTCATTGCGGTTTTCCACGGTGAGCGCCTCATTCGTCCCGGCCTGCGGCACCGGACACCACTTCGCCTGTCCGGCACGGGCGTCCTGCGTACTGATGACCGGACGGGTTCCCCGCAAGAGCCGGCCGACGCCTCCCGGCGGCCGGGCCGGGAGTCCTCGGGCCGCTTTCCCGGTCCTCGGTGCCTCGCACACGCCGCGGCAAGCCGCCCCGCTCCGGACTCAGTTCGAGGAGTTCCCGCAGTTCACGGAAGCCGTCGAGAAGGTCAGACAACTCGACGACCGGCACAACCACCGGACCACCGACACAGGCGGAGTCCGGCGCGAGTTCGACACCGACTACGCGCGGCGGAACAGCATCAAGCTCCGTGAGGTCGTCCGCCGGCTCTGCGAACCTCCTCGCAGGCGGCGACCGCAGGCGCGGGGCGGCGCTGAGGGCGCGTGTTCTGGGAGTGCCGAGGCAACAGGGCTGAGTCCACGTTTTGGGGGGTACCCGAACCACGGGCCAGGCACGGTGTCTTGAGTAGGGGTGCCATGCCGGCCACGACGGAACGCATCAAGCAGCTCGCCGGGAGTCCTCAGGGGCGACAGCTGGCCGAACGGGCACGTAGAGCCGCCGCCGACCCGCGTCGCCGGGCCCACGTTCGGCGCCCGCTGGGGATGCACTGGGGCCGTCGCCGACCGCATCGCCACAACCAGGAAGGAACGCCGTGGAAGGTTCGTCGCTCCGGGCAGTGGGCTGGGCGCGCACGCTGCCCTTGAACAGCCAGGTGAAGACCGCCCGTGACTGGGCACGCGAGCATTTGGACGCGCTGGGCTGGACCGCCGCTGCTCCGCAGACGGTGGACGCGATACTGCTCACCGTTTCCGAGTTGGTGACCAATGCGCACCGGCACGCCCACAGCAGCGCCCAGTTGGTGATGACCTGTAATGACCACTGCCTGCATGTCTCCGTGCACGACAAGTCCGGTGACCTGCCAGTCCCGCGGGAGGCCGGCTCGGAAAGCCTCGGCGGGCGCGGCATGCTCCTGGTGGACGCCATGGCCGACACATGGGAGTCGCACCCCTGTCCCCACGGGAAGTCGGTCAGCGCGTGCTTCCGCGCGCCCGACTCGGCGACGCACGACGTGGACGCGCCGGCGCCGCCACGGCACCAGTAGATCTTTGCTGCTGCTCGGGGAATCCGGCAGCGGACGCTGTTCACTCGTCCGGGAGAGGTCATGACGGAGAAGACCGAAGACCCGCAGGTCCACCGGTTCTGCACGGTGTGCGGGACACCAGCCGGAGACGGCAAGCTGTGCGAGCACTGCGCGACCGTCCTGGATGTTCCGGAAGACGCGGGGCTGGTGGAAGACCAAGGCGCGGCCGTACGACGGGACTTCGAGGGACGCGGCGAGCAGAGCTGACCGGTTCTTGTTCCGTTTGGGCGGTGAGCGATCAAGGCTGCCGTCCTCCCGCCGTGGCTGACCGGCAGTGGCTGTGAGTCGAAGGAAGCCTGCGCCCTCAGTGCAGAATGCTGACCGCGCGGGCGATGACGAGGAGCGACGTCAGGAGAGCGGCGACGCTCTCCACGCTCATCAGGAACTTGGCGCGTGAGGAGAGCGGCATGGTGTCCGTGGGGCTGAAGGCCGTGGAGTTGGTCACCGATACGTAGAGGTAGTCCATCAGCGTGGGCACCCAGTCGGATGTCTTGCTGGCACCGTCGGAGACCTCCTGGACGGCGTCGTCGTTCTCGTCCTGGGAGAATCGGAAGTCCGCCAACGGCAGGTCCTCCCGAGGCACTTGGGTCCGGCTGACCGGGCCGCCGCGGTCGAGCTCCCAGTAGGCCAGACCGAAGACGATGATGTTGGTGAGCCAGATCTGCAACGCGGCCACCAACAGCGCCCGGCCGTCCTTCACTTCCGCGGACACCAGCTCATGGACCAGGGTTCCCAGCGCGAGGAGGTTGCTCGCCGCGATCACGGCCACGAGCGTCAGCGACAGGACACGGAACGCCCGCGTCTGTCGAGTCAGCCGTCGTGGGTTGATCGCTACGAGGGGTACGAGCAGCGCACACTCCAGGGCGGGCAGCACGTAGCGGGGGGTGATCAGGAGCTGCTGGGGCAGGAGAAGGTAGAGCGAGATGGCGACGAGTGTCGCTGCCACACCTGGTAGTCGAGCCTCTCCGCGGCGCTCGTGCCGAGGGTGCCTGAACCGGGCTTCTTCGCGCGCTCGCGGCATGACTCCTCCATCAGGTCGCCCTCACATGGGGCATGAAAACCGACTCACGAGCACAGGACGGGTGTGCTCGAGCCTCGTCTCGGGAAACCCGAATTCCCGGAAAACGCAGGTGTACGCACCGGAAATTCCGGGGTGTGAGGCGGGTAGTGCGGGGCAGATGGCTGGGCGGAGGTTGATAATCATGGTTCCCCTGCTTGTCGTTCTGCTTCTCGCGCTGATTCTTTTCGGCGCCGGTTTCGCCCTCAAGGCCCTGTGGTGGATCGCCGTCATCGTCCTGGTGGTCTGGGCGCTGGGCTTCGTGGTCCGGCCCGCCGGGAGCGGCGGCCGTAAGGGCCGCTGGTACCGCTGGTAAGTGAAACCCGGTTCATGGGCCCCGTCGACCACTGTCGACGGGGCCCATCGATATGCGCTCACGGATACCGGTCCGCGGATTTCCCGCAGGGAACCTTGCGACCTCCGACGCCTCCCGTTCCGGCCGCTTCCGGAAGGTGAAAGGGAGTGTCGGGCTCAGGGCTCATCGGCGGCGCGCCCAGGAAATTACTGGACGGTCAGGGACGTTGATCACTTCATGACTCAACGACCAGCGCCTCGCACACTGTCCGACGAAGCCCTCTCCGACTTGCTTGGCCGGCAGCAGTTCGGCACGCTCGCCACCATCAAGCGCAGTGGCCACCCCCACCTGACAACCATGGTGTACAGCTGGGACCCCGAAGCCCGCATCGTTCGGTTCTCCACCACGGCCGACCGGGTCAAGGTCCAGCACCTGCGGCGCAATCCACGCGCGGCGCTGCACGTGTCGGGCGGTGACGTGTGGTCGTTTGCCGTCGCCGAAGGTGAGACCGTGGTCTCCGAGAGCACGACAGTTCCTGGGGACGCGGTCGGGCGGGAACTGCTCGGGATGATCCCGAAGGCCGGGAGGCCCGAGGACGAGGCCACGTTCCTGGAGGAGTTGGTTGCCGAGCGCCGGGTCGTCATCCGGCTGAAGGTGGACCGACTGTACGGCACCGTGCTCGACATCGACGGCTAGGTGTACTGCCCCGTGAGGTTGGGGACGCGGCCGGCGGGTGGTTGGCCATTCAGCGCGGTGTGTCCGCGGTGGTGATCGTAGGTGTGCAGCCACTCGGGGAAGGTGTCGCGATCGGATGGGACGACCTCTGGGCTGGAGCGGCGGAGCAGCCACAGCCCGTAGACGGCGTGGAAGACGTACACACCCACCTGCCACCCGTGACGCGCTCGTCGCTCAGGCGCTGGTGGGTGGCCCAGCCCAGCGTTGGTTGTAGCGGCGGGCCGCCCGGTCGTTGAGCGCGCTGCCCGCTCTGCGCAGCGTCCGTAGCCAGACGGGCCCGGCGGAGGCGTCCAGGGCGTGCCCCTGGCGCATCCCCGCCCGCTTCCCGGTCTGCTCGGCCGCATCGTCGGGTGCCGGAGGCAGCACTCGGGCGGCCAGTCCGCTCGCCCGTGTCACCAGGCGGGGTGCGACTCCGTGAGCGAGTGAGGCGATGCGGGCCACCGGGGTGAGCACCAGCCGGGTGCGCCTGCGCTCCACAGCGCACACGATCCTGTCTGCCGCGCGCCCGGCGTCCATCGACAGCAGCGGGGTTCCCGCCAGCGCGGAGAACCAGGCGAACTCGGCTTCCGGCCGGCCGCCGAACTCCGCCTGCAGGTGTGAGCCGGTCCGCATCAGACCGGGATGGACCGTGGTCACACTCACTGCGCTCCCGGCGGTTTCCTCCTGGAGCCCCTCGCCGAGCGCGCGCACCGCGGCCTTGGCGCAGGAGTACGGCACCAGATGGGGGACCGCCAGCAGTCCGCCGACCGAGCCCACCAGGCCCAGGCGACCGCCCGCAGGGCTGCGCCGCAGGTACGGCAGGGCGGCGAACGCGGTGTGCAGGGTGCCGAAGAAGATGGTTTCCATGGCATCCCGGAACGCTTGCGATCCGGCCGCCTCGGCGGGCGCCACCTGGATCACTCCGGCGTTGGCGATCACGAGATCGAGGCCGCCCTCCTGCTGTGCCGTCTGCCGGACCGCGGCCGTCACCGCTCGTTCGTCCCGCACGTCGCACACCACGGCACGCGCGGTACGGCCGGTACGGGTCCGTATCCAAGCCACGGCCCGGTCGAGTTCGCCGGCGTCCCTGGCCACCACGGTCACCCGGTAACCGCGCCGGGCCAGCCGGGCCGCTATCAGCAGCCCCAGACCGCGGGAGCCGCCGGTCACCAGGGCCGAGAGCCCGTCCCGCACGGACGGGTCGGTTGCCGTCATGTCGTCACCTCGCCTTTCGCAGAGAGTCCGTAAGCCAGGCGTACGCCAGGGCGTACGGCACTCATCCGGAGGGCCCCGGCCGGCAGCCGCCCGGGGCGGAGCCGGTGGGCGATGCGTGGCAGTGCGCCTCGCAGGGCGACAGCCGTCTGCCATTCCCTCCTGGCCCAAGACCAAAACCGCGGGTCATCGTCGCAGGGCATGTGCTGCTCAGGGCTGCATGAGGATCTTGACCGCGCCGTCCTGCTTGCGCTGGAACATGTCGTACGCGTGCGGGGCGTCCGTCAGGGGAAGCCGGTGCGTGGCGAAGTCGTCGACACCGAGCGGGTCATCGTCCGCGAGGTAGGGCAGGATCGCGTCGGTCCAGCGGCGGACATTGGCCTGTCCCATGCGCAGCTGGATCTGTTTGTCGAACAGGGTGAGCATCGGCATCGGGTCGGCCATACCGCCGTACACTCCGCTGAGCGAGATCGTGCCGCCGCGGCGCACCAGGTCGATGGCCATGTGGAGGGCGCCGAGACGGTCGACGGCGAAGCGTTCGGCGAGCGGTCCGCCGAGCTTGCGGGGCAGCAGCCCGGTAGCGGTCTGGGCCAGCTTGGCGGCCGCGCTGCCGTGGGCTTCGGTGCCGACGGCGTCGATCACGGCGTCCGGGCCTCGGCCTCCGGTCTCGTCCCGGATCGCCTGGACCAGTTCCTTCTCGTCTTCATAGACCCGCAGGTCATATGCGGCGGTGCCCCTGCGACTGGCCCGTGCGAGCCGCTCGGGCACGAGGTCGATGCCGAACACCTGCTCCACGCCCTGGGCTTGCGCGATGCGGCAGCACATGTCGCCGATGGGGCCGAGCCCCAGGACGGCGAGAGTCCCGCCGGGCGGCACCGCGGCGTACGCCAGGGCCTGCCAGGCGGTGGGGAGCACATCGGAGAGGTAGACGAACCGGTCGTCGGCGGGCCCCTCGGGCACTTTGATGGGCCCGAACTGCGCCTGCGGGACGCGCAGGTATTCGGCCTGGGCGCCGGGCACCGCACCATACAGACGGGTGTATCCGAACAGGGCGGCACCCATTCCCTCGCCGGTCACCTGAGTGGTCTCGCACTGGGTCATCAGGCCCGCCGAGCACATGAAGCAGTGCCCGCAGGAGATCTGGAACGGCACCACCACGCGGTCGCCCGGGCGTAGGTTCGTGACCTGCGCGCCGGTTTCCTCGACCACGCCCATCGGTTCGTGGCCGAGGATGTCGCCCGGGGTCATGAACGGCGTGAGCACCTCGTAGAGGTGCAGGTCCGAACCGCACAGACCGGTCGACGTGATTCGGATGACGGCGTCCGTCGGCTGCTCGATGCGTGGGTCGGCTACATCCTCCACCCGGACGTCCCGCCGCCCTTGCCAGGTCACTGCTTTCATGGCTCACGCTCCCTTTCTCACCTGCGCGCGGGTTGCGTCGCTGTGTGTGGGCCGGGCCGGTTCCTGCCGGGTACCCCCTTGGCCACGGCGCGACTCACCCCCGTGTGACATGTACACGTGTGGGGACCGTCAGAAGAAGGCGCGCTTCAACGCCAACCAGCACAAAACCCCAGCTCAGCGCAGTGATCGTTACCTTGAGGCCGAAGCGGCCTGGGGCATCTACCAGCGGACCGGCGCCGCCCAGAGGAGCGGATCCCGCTGCGGGCCGTGACCCTCGCCCTATGGGGGGTGAGAAGCCGGCCCCGGCCCTCCCCGGGGCCTCGACTTCGGGGTCTTTGCTGTCGGCCGTCGGCGGGTGTGCCGAATGGGCCTGGAGGGAGCCCGCCGCCGCTGCGGGAATCAGCCGCTCAGACGGCTGCGCAGCAGTGCCTTGCCCAGGTCGGCGCCCTTACGGCTGTCAGCCTGTGCCTTGGTGAACAGCTCGATCAGTTGTGCGTCCTTCTCCCGCTCGGCGTCCTTGATGTAAGTGTCCAGCCGCAGGGCGTTCTCCAGGCAGCTCTCGACGTACCAGAGAAGGTTGTAGTCCTTGTCGGCGGTTCCGGTGATCTTTCCGGTCTCGGTGGCGCTGGCCATCGTCGTCACTCCGTCCGTCGTGGTGAAGCGGGTGTCGACCCGCCGGCCTTGTCGGCCGGACTGTCCGAGTACCCCGGAGGGACACGACGCACCACGGGAGCCGGTCACCATGGCCGGCAGGCAGCCCACCCGGCACGCGCCGCCTCCCAGTCCGCCTGGTGACCCCCAGCGCCTCGGGTCGTCGATGGTGACCGCGCTGTCGGCACCCTCGCGCCGGGAAGGTCGGCGGCTCATCCGATCGGGTGCCGAGGCCCTGCCGCGCGGGTGTTTCACGGCGGCGGGGCACTCGCCCCGCGCCTTCCGGGCAAGGGATGGCCAGAGTGCGAGGCACACGGTCCTGAGGAGGGCGTCACGTGAGGTCAGTGCGATGCGCGCGAAGGGCCGCGGCCGCCGCATGAAGGGGACGGGACCGGACGAGGGCGAGGAACGCCCCAGAGGGGAACGGTTCGCGAACGCGGTGGACGCCCGGCTGCCCGTTCACGACGGGGCCGGCGGGCTGCTGCGCAAGGCCTTCCCCGACCACTGGGCGTACCTGCTCGGTGAGATCGCCCTCTACAGCCTGATCCTGCTGGTGCTGACCGGCGTGTGGCTGACGTTCTTCTTCAAGCCCGAGATGCGGGAGGTGGTCTACGAGGGCCCCTACGAACCCCTGCGCGGGACGCTGATGTCCGGCGCGTTCGACTCGACCCTGCACATCAGCTTCGACGTCCGCGGCGGCCTGCTGATGCGGCAGGCCCACCACTGGGCCGCGCTGGTCTTCGTCGCCGCGATCGGCCTGCACCTGCTGCGGGTCTTCTTCACCGGCGCCTTCCGCCGACCTCGCGAGATGAACTGGGTCATCGGCGTCACCCTCTTCGCGCTCTCCCTTGCCGAGGGCTTCGCCGGCTACTCGCTCCCGGACGACCTGCTCTCCGGCACCGGTCTCCGGATCGCCCAGGGCATCATGCTGTCGATCCCGGTGGCCGGGACGTACCTCGCGATGTTCGTGTTCGGCTCCGAGTTTCCCGGCCACGACATCGTTCCCCGCCTGTACACCCTGCACATCCTGCTGCTGCCGGGCGCGCTGCTCGCCCTGGTCACCGTCCATCTGATGCTGGTGTTCTACCTTAAGCACACCCAGTGGCGAGGCCCCGGACGCGCGAACCGGAACGTGACCGGCAAGCCGCTCTACCCCCAGTTCGCGGCCTCCTCGATCGGCCTGTCCCTCGCCGTCTCCGGGCTGCTGGTGGTGCTCGCCGCTGTCGCCCAGATCAACCCGGTGTGGGTGTACGGCCCCTACCGGCCGGACCTGGTGTCGACCGGCTCCCAGCCGGACTGGTACGTCGGCTTCCTCGAAGGCTCGCTGCGCCTCGTCCCGGCCTGGGAGACGAACCTCGCCGGGCACACCCTCATGTGGAACGTCCTGCTGCCGGCCGTCGTGCTGCCCGCGCTGCTCTTCCTCGTCCTGTACGTCTACCCCTTCGTCGAGCAACGGCTCACCGGCGAGGACAGCCAGGAGCAGCACTTCAGCGACCGGCCACGCGAGCGGCCCGTGCGTACCGGCCTCGGTGCCGCGGGCGTCACCTGCTACGCCGTGCTGCTGCTGGCCGGCGGCAACGACATCATCGCCCAGAGCTTCCGGATCTCGGTGAACGCCCTGACGTGGATCTTCCGGGTCGCCCTGATCGTGGCCCCGGTCGCCGCCTTCTTCGTGACCCGCACGGTGTGCCGCGCTCTGCTGCACGCCGAACAGGAACTGCTGACCGAGGGCGAGGAGACGGGGGAGGTACGGCAGACCCTGGCCGGCGGCTACGAGAGCGGCCACCGCCCGGTCACGTCGTTCCGGCCGGGCGCCCCGCGCAGGCCGCTCAGTCCTCCCGACCGGCCCCCCGGCTCGCGTACTGGAACACCAGCCCGGCAACACCCCAGGCCAGAACGCCGAAGCCGATGAGGAACAGCCACAGCCCGAACACCACCCCCACCGCCGCGACGGCGAACCCGAACGCGGTGACGATCGGCCAGCGGCTGTGCGGCGGGAAGAACTCCAGCGGCCCGGCGGAGTCCGCCACCTCCGCGCCCCTACGGTCCTGCGGGCGCGGGCCGCGCCGGACGTACTGGGTGGCGCAGAAGAACGACACCAGCGCGGCCATCCCGAACGCCACGATCAGCGCCGCCGTACCGGCCGGATCGGCGTCGGACCACACGCCGTAGAGCGCGGCGGACGCACCGAAGAAGACGGCCACCCCGCCGAAGAGCACTGCCTCGGCCTTCACCGGAGACCCTCCTGCTCGGCCTGCCGCACGATCTGGGGATGGTGCAGGTCGAACGCCGGGGACTCCGACCGCACCCGGGGCAGCGTCACGAAGTTGTGCCGGGGCGGCGGGCAGGAGGTGGCCCACTCCAGGCCGCGCCCGTATCCCCAGGGGTCGTCCTCCGCGACCCGCCGCCCACGATGGGCCGTACGCCAGACGTTGTAGAGGAACGGCAGTGTGGAGATCCCGAGCAGGAACGCGCCCGCCGAGGACAGCGTGTTGAGCAGGGTGAACCCGTCCGCGGGCAGATAGTCGGCGATCCGTCTCGGCATTCCCATCTCGCCGAGCCAGTGCTGCACCAGGAACGTCAGCTGGAAACCCGGGAAGAGCAGCCAGAAGTGCACCTTGCCCAGCCGTTCGTCGAGCATCTTCCCGGTGAACTTCGGCCACCAGAAGTAGAACCCGGCGAACATCGCGAACACGACCGTGCCGAACAGCACGTAGTGCAGGTGCGCCACCACGAAGTACGAGTCGGTGACATGGAAGTCGAGCGGCGGCGACGCGAGGAGCACCCCGCTCAACCCGCCCAGCAGGAACGACACCAGAAAACCCACCGACCACAGCATCGGCGTCTCGAACGAGAGCGAACCCCGGCGCATCGTCCCGATCCAGGCGAAGAACTTGATTCCGGTCGGCACCGCGATCAGGAACGACATCACCGAGAAGAACGGCAGCAGCACCGCCCCGGTCGCGAACATGTGGTGCGCCCACACCACCGCGGACAGCATGGTGATGGAGGTCGTGGCCCCGATCATCGGCAGATAGCCGAAGAGCGGCTTGCGCGAGAACACCGGGATGATCTCCGAGACGATCCCGAAGAACGGCAGCGCCACGATGTACACCTCGGGATGCCCGAAGAACCAGAACAGGTGCTGCCACAGCAACGCCCCGCCGTTGTGCGCGTCGAAGACGTGCGAGCCGAACTTCCGGTCGCACTCCAGCGCCAGCAGTGCGGCCGCGAGCACCGGGAACGCCGGCAGCACCAGGATCGACGTGAACAGCACGTTCCAGGTGAACATCGGCATCCGGAACATGGTCAGGCCCGGGGCGCGCAGACACAGGATCGTCGTGACGAAGTTGACCGCGCCCAGCGTGGTCGACACACCGGTGACCACCAGCCCCATCACCCACAGGTCGGCGCCCGCGCCCGGGGAGTAGTACGCGCTGTTGAGCGGCGCGTACGCGAACCACCCGAACGACGCCGCGCCCCCCGGCACCAGAAACCCGGAGACCACCATCAGACCGCCGAACAGATACATCCAGTACGACAGCGCGTTCAGCCGCGGGAACGCCACGTCCGGGGCACCGATCTGCAACGGCATCACCGCGTTCGCGAACCCGGCGAACATCGGGGTCGCGAACAGCAGCATCATGATCGTGCCGTGGATGGTGAAAAGCTGGTTGTAGAAGTCCTGGCTCATCAACTGGAGCCCGGGACGGGTGAGTTCGGCACGCATGCCGAGGGCGAGCAGACCGGCGAGGAGGAAGAAGCAGAACGCTGTCACCATGTACAGCCGGCCGATCACCTTGTGGTCGGTGGTGGCGGCCCAGCCCAGCAGCCTGCGCCCCAACGGCGCCGGAGCGGCCGGAGGGCCGGCCCGCTCGCCGACCCGCTGCGACAGTTCGGTCATGGTCCTCCTCAGCCGGCCGAGCGCGAAAGCGCCTCGCGGGATCCCTGCTCGACGCCGGGAAACCGCGGGCTCCCACGGACGGGCGACACTCACCGGCATGGCCGATACACGGTGTTTGTCCGCTCCGTGGCGACGCTACCGGTGACCAGGCGCAGGCCACGTCAGCCACGCCCCTTCGGCCTGGGATTCGCTGCCGTGAGGCGAGTAGTCGGCGCCCATGCACACGACTCATGAGCAACCGGCCGCCGCCGGCTCGGCGGCGCCCTGTGCCCACCGCACGCGCAGACGGCGGACACGCCCCGGCAGCTCACCGGCGGCTCCGACGGCAGCGACGCGGGGCACAGCCCTCGGCCCAGTTGCGGTGTGCGGCGGCGACGCGGGGCACAGCCCTCGGCCCAGTTGCGGTGTGCGGCGGCGACTCCGGGGAACGGCACCCCGCGCCCGCAACCTGGAAGGAGTGTCCGCTCCACCTGTCTCACGTACTGTGGCTTCGCATGACCGACTCCGAGATCGAGATCACCGCAGAGCTGGTGCGGGATCTTCTCGAGGACCAGCATCCGGACCTCGCGGGGCTGCCCATCCGCGAGGTAGCGGGCGGCTGGGGCAACCAGATGTGGCGCCTCGGGGATGAGTTGGCCGTGCGGATGCCGCGCACGCAAGGTGCCCCGGATCTCCTGCGCAAGGAGTGCCGGTGGCTGCCTGTCCTGGCCCCACGTCTGCCGCTCCCGGTTCCGACGCCCGTGCGGATCGGCGAACCGTCCAAGCGCTTTCCGAGGCCGTGGAGCGTCATGACGTGGGTTCGCGGCGAGCCACTCGACGGCACCCCGATCAGCCGCGGCGACCACGCGGCCGACACTCTGGCGGGTTTCCTCAGGGCGCTCCATGTGGAGGCGCCCGCCGAGGCGCCGGCCAGTTCGGACCGCGGCGCTCACCCCAAGAAGTGCACGGACGGCTTCGAGAAGTTCTTGCAGGCCATTGCCCCCGGCGGCATCCCCGCCGACATCCGGGCTGTCCGGGCCGTCTGGGACGACGCTGTGGCGGCCCCGGAGTGGGAGGGCCCGCCGGTATGGCTGCACGGTGACCTCCATCCCGCGAATGTCGTCGTCTCGGACGGGACGCTCTCGGGCGTGGTCGATTTCGATGCCATGTTCGCCGGCGATCCGGCGTGGGACCTCGCGGCCGCCTGGTTGCTGCTTCCCGCCGACGCGGCCTCACGGTTCTTCGAGGTGTACGCGCCCGCGGACGAGGCGACGGTCCGACGCGCCCGCGGGTTGGCTGCTCTGAAAAGCCTCTTCCTCATCCTCATGGGACAGAACGGGGAAC
The DNA here is from genome assembly GCF_040682795.1 of Streptomyces sp. NPDC051105. Lineage (NCBI taxonomy): Bacteria > Bacillati > Actinomycetota > Actinomycetes > Kitasatosporales > Streptomycetaceae > Streptomyces > Streptomyces sp. NPDC051105. The sequence goes on from NZ_JBFBBR010000002.1 coordinate 406,883, forward strand.
AGGGCCTTCCCGGCGGCAAGCCGACATGGGGACCCGCAGGCCGGGCGGCGCTCGACCGTGTTCTGACTTCCAACGCGCGCTGGGCCTCTCCCGCGTAGGCCCCGCTCCCGCCGCGGAGCGAGACGGACCTGTTCAAGGTGTTCTGCGGCTGGTGTCCGAGCCGGGACGCCGGGGCCTGTTCAACGGTCTCGGTTCGCCGAGGAACCCAGCCTGTCGGTCGCGGGCGACCGCCGACGGCGTATCGGCTCCGTGTTCCGCCGGCCTCTCTGATGGCTATCGCGGCGGGTCGGTGAGTCCTTGGGCGATGGTGCGGGCCGCCTCGCGGAGGGCGCTGTCGACGCGGTCGTGGGGGGTGCTGGTGGGCAGGGTGACGAAGACCGCCGCCACGGCCCGGTCGTTCCGCAACACCGTGGCGGCGAAGGCGAGTTCGCCCAGTACGTACTCCTCGTGGGCCGTGGCCAGGCCGGTCTCCCGGATGCGGATCAGCTGGGCGCCGAGGGTGCCCGGGGCGGTCACCGTGTGGCGGGTGTGCCGCCGTACCTCGGCCGGCGGGCCGTGGCCGTGGGCGAGGAGGATCTTGCCGGGCGCCGTGGCGTGCAGGGGCAGGCGTTCGCCGCTGACCAGGCACAGCGCCGTGCCGTCGGAGGGGATGGCGATGTCCGCGTGGCCGCGGGTGCGGGAGGTGAGCGTGCGGAGGGCGGGGAGTGAGAGGTCGAGCAGGCCGCGCGGGCAGGGGGCCGCGGCGCCGAGGGCGCGGATGCGGGTGCCCAGGCGGTAGGAGCCGTCGGCCGCCCGCTCCAGGCCGCCCCACGCGACCAGTTCCCGCACCATGCGGAGTGCCGTCGGCACCGGCAGCCCGGTCCGGCGGGCGATCTCCGTCAGGCGCAGCGTGGCCGGCGCGCCCACGAACGCGTCCAGTACCGAGAAGACCCGCCCGGCAACGCTCTCGGCCATTTCACACCCCGCGTTTTCATCCAGTGAAAGTCCGGCGTTGTCGCCGCACTGCACGCTCCGCGAAGGTCAACGCATGACTCTCGACCTCTCTTCCGACGAGCTCCTCTCCACCACCCGGGCGGTCCGTCACCGTCTCGACCTCACCCGGCCCGTACCTCGCCAACTGCTCGAGGAATGCGTGGACTTGGCGGTCCAGGCCCCGACTGGGCGTAATCGCCAGCGTTGGCACGTCGTGATCGTGACCGATCCCGAGCGGCGGGCGGCGCTGGCCGAGGTGTGGCGCGACGGCGTGCGTACGCCGGGCGTCTCCGCCCCCGTCCCCGAACGGGACGTGCGCCGAGCCGACGTGGCGCACATGGAGCGGGTGTACTCCGGCGCCGCCCATCTCTACCAGCACATCCACGAGGTCCCGGCGATCGTCGTGCCGTGTGTGGAGGGCCGTACGGACGACGCGTCCGTCCTGCATCAGGCCGGCACCTGGGGCTCCATCCTCCCCGCCGTCTGGAGCTTCATGCTCGCCGCCCGCGCCCGGGGCCTCGGCAGCTGCTGGACCACCGGCAACCTCGTCCACGAGAAGGAGTCGGCCCGCGTCCTCGGCATCCCCTACGACGACGTCATGCAGGCGGCGTTCATCCCGGTGGCGTTCACCCTCGGCACCGACTTCCGCCCGGCCCGCCGCATCCCCAGGGAGGAGGTGCTGCACTGGGACACCTGGTGAACAGGGCAGGTACAGACGTGTTCCGCCGTTCCCGGACGCCCTGATGGGCTGGGGATCGTGATGTCAGGCTCGTTCTGCCGGCTGGATGACCTCGGCTTGGAAGTGGCCGGTCAACAGTTGCATCCCGACCACGCGGCGTTCCTTCGTCGACAAAGTGGCCGTCCCGCAGCGCCGGCGACACATGCAGTCCGCATCCAACGACGTGAACCTCCAGACCTACGACAGGTCTCCGATCTGGCCTGCCTACCCCTCATCGGCCTCCTGGTCGGCGGCTTCGTTGGCGCGGTCGATCTCGGCCATGTGCTCCTCCGCCCAGGTCCGCAGCCCCGCAAGCGCGGCTTCCAGGGACAGCCCGAGTCCGGTGAGTCGGTAGAAGACCCGCGGCGGCACGGTCGGTTCGACCCGGCGCGACACCAGCCCGTCGCGGGTCAGGCTTCGCAGCGTCACGGACAGCATCTTCTGCGAGACGCCGGGCATCCGGCGTCTCAGCTCCGCGAAGCGCACCTCGTCCGGTGCGGCATCGGCGAGCGTCTTGACGGCCATGGACGTCCACTTCGTACCGATGCGGTCCAGCAACTGCCGCGTCGGGCACCGGGGATCGAACAGATCGCCGCGTACCCCGCGACCGGCGGCCCGGGCTCCTCGGGTGGTCACCTGTGGCTCACCACCTTCCCTGAAAGTGCCGTCTAGGAAGCGGTCGGACAGTTACCTATCGTTCTGTGGTCACCAATGGTAACCAGCGGAGGAGCCGTCATGCCCGTCACCACCGCACACCATCTGCGCCGCATCGCGGCGAACGGCGTCCAACTCAATGTCGCGATCGCCGGGGACGGACCTGCGGTTCTCCTGCTGCACGGCTTCCCGCACACCTGGCAACTCTGGAGCGGCATCATGGGCCGACTGGCCGGGCAGTACCGGGTCATCGCCCCGGACCTGCGAGGCTTCGGTGCCAGTGCACGTGCCATCGAGGGTTACGACGCAGGCACCCTCGCCGCCGACGCCGAAGGGCTGCTCGGCGCACTCGGCGAGCCCTCGGCAGCGGTGGTGGGCATCGACGCGGGCGCCGCCCCCGCCGTCCTGCTCGCGCTGCGCCACCCCGGCCTCGTCCGGCGCCTGGTCGTGATGGAGGCACTCCTCGGCCGCCTGCCCGGAGCAGAGCACGTCGTCGCGGGGGGCGCCCCGTGGTGGTTCGGCTTCCATGCCGTCCCCGGCCTCGCCGAGACCGTCCTGGCAGGCAACGAGGCCCCGTACATCGACTGGTTCCTCGACTCGGGGACGCTCGGGCGAGGAGTACCCGACGACATCCGTGCGGCCTTCGTCCACGCGTACACCGGGAGCGAAGCCCTGCGCTGCGCGTTCTCCTATTACCGGGCCCTGCCCACCAGCGCGCAGCAGATCCAGGACGCCGTCGCGACAGCTCGGCTGACCATGCCCACCATGGCCGTCGGCTCTCACCCCGTCGGCACCGGGCTCGAACGCCAACTCCGTCCCATCGCCGATGACCTGGTCGGACACCACCTCCAGGACTGCGGCCACATCATCCCCCTCGACCGCCCCGACGCGCTGTTCGCGCTCCTTGCGCCCTTTCTCTCCGCCGATCTGCCGATCTGCCGAAGTGACTGAAGCGGGGCCGAAGGATCACGGTCGGCGCTTCGGGCGTTCGTCCCAGCGGTGAGTTGTCCAGGACCGCCGGATCAGACTGCGCACGGTGATGATTGCGTCGGCGAGCTCGAAGAAGGCATCGATGACTCACCAGAAAGGTGTCCTGACTCCTGCACTGGATACGACCTGGACACTCGCATCCTCGCGGGCACCCTTCTGCTGTCAGGGCGTCAGCTCGCCCCATTCCGCTGAATAACCGGGGCTAATAAGGGGCATGATCGTTCACTCGCCGCAGTGCTCATCCATGTCTCGATCTATGCAGCGGTGCCCTGGCGCCCCGGATGGCGGCGATGACTCTGTGGGCCCACTCGGCTGGGGGCGGGGTGTTGAGCAGGGCCTCCAGGCGTGTGATGTGTGCGGCGCGTTCGCGCGCCGTCATGGCCAGTGCGGCGCGCAGGGTGTCGACCAGGTCCTGTGGCCGCAGTGGATCGGTCAGCAGGGCCGCGGTTCCCAGGTGCTGCGCGACTCCTGCGTGACGGGACAGGATCAGAACACCGGGACGGTTGATGGCGTGGCAGGCGGTGACGTATTCCTGGGCTGTGAGGTTCATCCCGTCGGCGAGTGAGGTCACCCAGAACACGTCGGCTGCCAGGTAGTGGTCGACGACCTCGGGGAAGTCCAGATTGCGGGGGATGTAGTCGACGGGCTCCCACCCGTGCGTGCCCCAACGGTTGTTGATTCGGTTGATTGCGTTCTCAAGTTCCGAGCGGGTGGAGTCGTAGGCGCGGATGCCGACCTCCGGCGGTGGGCAGACCAGGCGGTAGCGCACGTGTCCCCGTAGCCGGGGCGAGCTGGCCAGGAGGGCGTCCAGTGCGCGGATCTTCTGGACGGGCGCCTTGGCGTAGTCGAGTCGTTCCACGGACAGCACCAGCTGGCTGCCGTCCTTCCCTTGCTGCGGCTGGGGGCGCGTCCTGGCGAGGTCTGTGACGGCATGGCGGTCGATGCCGAGGGGGTGCACGCCGACGCGCGGCGCGGGCCCCGCGGTGCCGGCCAGGAGCCGACGGAAGTTGTCGGCGCAGTCGGCGGTGTGGAAGCCGGCCCAGTCCAGGCATGCAAGCGAGTCGAGTAGCTGCCCGGCTGCAGGAATGCGGCTGAAGACGTCCGGTTGGGGGAACGGCGTGTGGTGGAACAGCCCGATGGCCAGGTCGGGCCGCCGGGCCCTGAGGACGGCCGGTACGAGCCACAGATTGTAGTCGTGCAACCAGACCGTGCCTCCCTGCGCGGCGAGTGAGCCGATATGGCGGGCGAATGCGGCGTTGACCTCCTCATAGTCGGCCCAGTGGGCCGGCCGGTCCTGGATGAGGCCGGGCTGGGACATCAAGGCCGGCCAGAGCGTCTCCTTGCAGACGCGGTGAAAGTAACCCGCCCACCGTTCAGCACGCAGCGGCAGCAGGGACAGCGGCAAGCCGTCGACGGCCGTGATGGGCTCGGCGGGCGGCGGTGCCTCGCCGATGTGGGCGGCTGCCCACACAACGTCCAGGCGCTCGTCGGTGAGAGCGGCCTGCAACGTCGGCAGGATGCCGTTGGGACTGGACGGCGGCCGCCAGCCGCCGTCGAGCCAGCGCACGGGTGGGCGGTGATAGCCGACGACCACCGATCGGCGGACCAGCCAGCCGAGGCGTTCCATCCCCTCCAGGACGGCGGCAGCTCCGTCCAGGGCGGAGTGGTGGATCTGCCGGCTCGGTGGGACGCCGGCAGCCAGAGCGGGCTCCGCATTGGCGACCACGACCGCGTGCGTGCCCTGGGAGAACAGTGAGAGGTCGTTGAGGGAGTCACCGGCCACGAGCATCGCCTGCCGGGGCCACCCCAGCCTGCGGCCGAGCAGCCGCAACGCACGTCCCTTGCTCGCCCTGGCCGGCAGGACGTCAAAGTACCGGCCCGAGGCGTACGACCAGGAGCATCCCAGCGCTTTCACCGTGGCCTTGAGGCTGTCCGAGAGACCTTCGGGGCTCAGATAGAAAGAGCAGCGTCCCTCCTGGGGTACGCCTTCCTGGTACACGAGCTGCGGGAACCGCTGCAACGCCGCTCGAACCCGATGGGCGCCCGGCCATCCGGCGCGCAGCTTCCGGTGTATGTCTTCGAGGTGGACCATCCGGATGGCGTCGATGACGCTGGCCCCGACGTCGGCGATGATCCAGCGCGGGGACGGGACCAGGGGATCGTCTCGCAGGAGCGCCTTTACGGAAGCAAGACTGCGTCCGGTCGCGAAGACCACTGTGATGTCCGGGTGCCGGTTCAGGACGTCGCGCAGACGCCGCCGATCGTGTCCATCGCCTCCCAGGAGCGTGCCGTCCAGGTCGGTCACGAGCACCCTGGCCGAGCCGATCTTCTCGTCCACAGGCGGTCCCTTCAGGTCCTTGACCAACTACAGCAGCGCGAGAATCCGCCCTTGTGCCGGAGTGTGTGGGCGCTTCACCAACCAGGGTCGTGGGTCACCGGGTCGATGACAGTCCCCGCATCAGCCGCGTCCGGGTGCGATGGGGCTCCCTGGACGTCCCGGATTGCCTGCCCAAGTCGCGTCTCGCGAAAGTCGTCGCTTTCCACGAGCCGGGCAATCAGGCCGGCGGGCGCATGGCGCGCGGCCTCCAGTAGTCGATCGACGGCAGGGTCGGCTGGCGACACGGGGACCTCCAAGATCACGGCATGGCGACATGGCACGGCGTGGAGGCCACCGTCAGCCGCGCGGCTGGTCCAATCCGATCGGGCTGTCGCGACAACACACGCAACGACCGTTGTCCAAAGCTCTAGCCGCGAGCGGCCCCACCTCATTCACCGGCCCAGATTTTTCACTCCGCTGCCCTGGACCAGCGACTACACCACGAGACACGACCGGAGCGTCTCCAGCTGGTCCACGCGCGCGGCTTCCAGGGTCCCGGCCGCGTAGTACGGCGCTGATCGGCGATCCACACCCCGAGTGCCCGCCGGCCGCGCCCCACCCCTCTGGGGTGCGGCGGCATTACCATCTGTGTCGCACTCATATCGACACCGACAAGGCGGAACCGCCCGATGGCTGACGAGGCTTACCTCTTCCTGCTCCCCGACCGTCACCCGAGTCTCGGCGCCGCCATGGCGGCCGTCGCGCCGCTGGAATGCGACCAGACTCCCGCCGTGCGGGGCTGGATCTCCGCCCACGACGTGGCTCCCTCCTCCGAGCAGTTGAGGATCCTTCCCGCCGGATCGGAGGTCCTCATCCCCGAGGAGGCCGAGCGGCTGCCGATCCCGCTGACCGCGGAGGAGGAGGTCCGCGTCCAGCAGGAGTGCGCACCCCAGACGGTCACCGACATGGAGCGCGAACTGCTGGACTACCGGGACACCACCCAGGGCTGGGAGACCCTGGTGCACCGGGCGCTGACCGCGGGCATCCCAGCCGCGCGCATCGCCCGGCTGACGGGACTCGACCCCCAGGAGATCGGCCGCATGACCGGCGTGTGACGCGGGGCCGGCCTCAGCGGGAGGCGGAGTCCGGTTCGGGGCTCGGGCCGGTGAGTTCCGGCTCCAGCCCCTCACCGACCGACGCGGGCCGCCGGCCCGCGTCGGCACGCCACGCCTCGAAGGCACGGCTGGTCAGCACGACGACGGCGAGCCCGAGTAGCCATCCACCGAGCACATCGCTGAACCAGTGCACGCCGAGCGCGACCCGGGTGAAGCCGACCCCGAGCACTGACAGGACCGCCACGACCCAGCACGCGACACGAGCCCGGCGCGGCACCACGGGCAGCAGGACCAGCAGGAACACCGCGAACGAGGTGGTGGCGGTCATCGCGTGCCCGGACGGGAAGGAATAGCCCGGCGCGTGCGCCACGGGGTCCTCCAGCGCCGGCCGCGCCCGCTCGACCAGCGTCTTGACCCCGAGCCCGATCAGACCGCCGGCCACCGCGGTCACCGCCGCCCACGCGGCCAGCCGCCGGGCACCGCGCCACAGCAGCCAGCCGGTCAGCAGCGCCACGCCCACGCGCAGGGTGAGGGGGTCCCAGACGTCGTCGGAGAGCACACGCAGCGTGCGCGTCCAGGCCGGGTGGTCCAGCGCGATCCGGTGCAGACCGTTCGCCGCGTCGCGGTCGAGGTCGCGCAGCGGCCGCCACCGGCCCTCCACGAGGACCAGCACCAGGGCGAACGGCACCGAGGCGGCCGCGGCGACGGCGACCGCCGCCAGCAACCTGACACCGAACCGGCGGTCGGCGCCGCTTCGGCGGCCGGGAGAACGCTGCGTCTCGAGTTGCGTCGGCATCAGACCCCCGGGTCGGGTTGGATCGGTTCGGGCCTGCGCCCCCGCACCGCCTCCAGTTGCGCGGCGAAGGAGAGCCCGAGGAAGAGGGCGATCGAGGTCAGGTAGGCCCACAGCAGCAGGGACATGAAGGCGCTGAGGGGGCCGTAGACCGTGTCGAAGGAGCCGCTCAGATCGAGGTAGACGGTGAGCAGCCAGGTCAGGGTCATCCAGAGCACCAGGTAAAGTGCCGCGCCGAACGCCAGCCAGGTGTAGCCCGGTTGGCTGCGGCGCGGTGAGCACCGGAAGATGGCGCTGGCGGAGATCAGGGCGAGCATCAGCCCGAACGGCCAGCGCACCACGTTCCACGTCGTCTGCGCGGTCGAGCCGAACCCGTAGACCGAGCCGGCGGCCGAGGCCAGGTCGTCGCCGGCGACCATCACGACGAAGCCCAGGCCGAGCGGGAACCCCGCGCACAGCGCCATGACCAGCCCGCGCGCGTACTTGAGGTGGAAGGGCCGGTCGCGTTCGTTGCCGTAGATGCGGTTGGCGCCCCGCTCGATCTGGCACATCGCCGTGGTGACGTTGACGATCGAGAAGATCGCGCCGAACCAGAGCGCGAGCTGGCCGTCGTCGCCCGCCCTGCGCCTGCTGCGGTCGAGCGCGTCATCGACCACCTCCGCACTGGGCCCCTCGGCGATCCGGTGGATCGTCATCTCGGCCATCCTGCCGATGTCCTCGGTGTGCAGGCTGGTGGAGAGGCCGACGAAGGCCAGCGCCAGCGGGATCACCGCCAGCACCGTCTGGAGGGCGAGCGCGCGGGAGTGGCTGAACCCGTCGGCGTAGCGGAAGCGCAGGAACGCGTCGCGCAGCAGCGGCCAGCCGCCGTAGCGGCGCAGCGTCACCCACGCCTCGTCGGCGGAGAGCTCGTCCCCGCTCATGTCCCGGGTCTCCGGGACCTTGGTGGAGCTGCCCATGTCAGCCCTCCAGGTCCGGGACCAGCACGGTCAGCGCGCCGGGAACGACCTCGACGGACAGTCGGCGGCCGGAGCCGACCGCATCCCCGTCGATTTCGCGGGGCTGCGGGGACTCGAAGGTGAACTCGGCCCGTCGGAAGGTACGGAACTCCGGCTGCCCGCCGCCCTTCCGGCCGGCGCCCTTCCGCCTCTCCCGCCTGCGGTGCGGCAGCAGCGAGCCCACGGTGCGCAGCCAGCCGACGGGGCCGCGCGGGTCGAGCATCAGCAGGTCCAGCACCCCGTCGTCCGGGCGGGCGTCGGGTATCAGGCGCAGGCCGCCCTGGAGGGCGCCGGTGTTGCCGACGAGCACCATGCGGGCCGTACCGCGCAGGGGCTCGGCTCCGTCCAGCCGGACGCTCAGCCGCATCCGGGGGCCGCGCATCGCCTTCGGGACGGCCAGGACGTACGCGGGCCAGCCCAGCACGGCCTTGGCCCGGTCGTGCTCCTGCGTGTACTGCATCATTGCGGCGTCCAGACCGACGCCGGACATGACCGCGAAGTGGGTGGCGGGGATGCCGTCGCCCTCGACGCGGGCGAGGTCGATCTCGCGGGTCGTGCCGCCGAGGGCGGCGTCGAGCGCCTCGGCCGGAGCCAGCGGGAGGCCGAGGTTGCGGGCGAGGAGATTGCCGGTGCCGCACGGCACGACGGCGAGCGGGACGCCACTGCCCGCCAGACGGTCGGCGGCCGCGCGTACGGTGCCGTCGCCGCCGCAGACCACGACCAGCTCGGCCCCGTCGCCGAGGGCCTGGGCGGTCTGGCCACCGCCGGGGTCGGCGGCCGTCGTCTCCAGGAACACCGGTTCCCGGTGACCGTGCCGGGCGAGGACCTCGCGCAGCTCGTCGCGCGTGCCCTCGTCGGTCGCGGTGGGGTTGACGACCACGGCGATCCGGCCCGGCCGGGGTCCCGGGCGGCTGGTTTCGGCGGCGACGGGCCGGGCGACGGGCGCCGACACGCGGGCGTCGCGGAGCAGGGCCTGACCGACCACCAGCAGGGACAGCCCGCCGTTGATCAGGCCGCCCAACACGTCGGTCGGGTGGTGCATGCCCCGGTACAGGCGGGACACCCCCACCATGAGCGGCAGCAGGAGCAGCGCCGCGGCCACCACGCGCCGCCACGGCCCTCGTAGGCGGGTCAGCGCGAGGACGGCGAGACCGCCGTAGAGGGCGGTGGCCGCACCGGTGTGGCCGGAGGTGTAGCTGGAGGTCGGCAGGGAGCCGTCGAGCCGGTGCACCTCGGGTCGCTGCCGCTCCACCGCGATGGTCACGACCAGGAAGACCAGCGACTGCAGCGACACCGCGAGCGCCAGGAACGACGCTTGGCGCCACAGCGACAGACGGGGTGCCAGGATCAGCGCCAGGCACGCCGCCAGCGTCACGACGATGACGGTGAGCGTGTTGCCCATCTGGGACCCGATCGAGGAGAGCGTGGTCAGGGTGGACGTACGCAGTCGCTCCAGGCCCCGGTTGACGCCGTCCTCCGCCGTGATCGGCCAGATGTGCCGGGCGGGGCCGGTGATCAGCAGGCCGAGCCCGATCATCAGGGCGGCCTGGCAGGCGGCTCCCGCACCGATGGACGCGGCGGCCCGCACCAGTCCGCGAGGCATCCGGCGGCCCCGCCCGGTGGCTGTCGCCCCGGCGGTGGCGGGGCCTGGGCTGTCCGCTGGCAGGCCCGCTGATCTCTCCGGTACGGCGGTCGGCATCGCTTCTCCCTGGGTCGGCGGTCGGCGGCCGCACCACACGGGGCAGCCCCACCGCACTGATGCCCCCGGAGGCGCGGAGCAGACGGTACGGAAGAAGGCGCGGCCCGTGCGGGCCGCCCCTTCACGGAGGACATCAGGCCAGGAGTTCCACCTCCGCCAGGGTCGACGAACCGTCCAGCACCAGGCGGTACTTGCCGTACGACCCCGGGACAGCGATGGTGAGGGGTCCGGGTCTGGCGGTTCCACGGGAAGGTCTCGGCGATGCGGTGGCTGGCTGTGTCGGCTTCTTCGGTTTCTGGCTCAGCTTCTGTGACGCGGCCACCCTGAGTGACGTCCCGGCCCTTCGAGCCGTACGCGAAGTCGCCCGAAAATGGTTCGTGGGCAAGGTGGTTGGGGTGACAGTTCGGGGCCGTGGAGCAGCACCATGACGGGGGCGGCCCCAAGCCGCTCAACCCCTGTAGAAGCTGCGGCGCTTTGGGCTTCCGGCCCTACTGGACGTCAAGCACCGCCCGCACGGCCGTGCTTGGTCTGACGCACTGGTGCTGGGGGAATCCGGGCCGTTTGTTGGGTGCGGCGTGGGCCCGGTTGCTGCGGGTGCCAGGGCCTACACCGCGCCGCCCCCAGGCCGTGTCTCTTGGATGAGTTCGACTCGGTCGCGCTGGGGTCCGTCTGAGCGGGCCTATGGTCTGCACGACACGGCTTAGGCTCGCCCCATGACAGACTCGCCCCTCACCGAAGTCGAGATCGTCGAGGCCGAACAGGAACTCGGTGTCTCTTTTCCTGAGGAATACCGGGCATATCTCCGGAAGGTGAGCGCAGGTGGGGCGCTTTTCAGGCTTGAGCGGACCAGGCGTGGTTGGTGGTGGGCCGGGAACGATGAGTGGCGGCGCGAGCTGCTGGCCATCCCCTTTCCGCATCCCGACTCCTATGCCGAGGCCGACGACGAACTGATGGCGCGTGAGCCACAGGCTGAGGCGTTCGGGGACGACGCCGCGTATCGAAGAGCTTGGCGTGCCTGGGACGACGAGGCTGACAGGTTCGAGGGCCTGAAGACGGCCGGTGCGATCGTCATCCAGGAGCACGGCTGCGGCTTCTCCACCCTGTTGGCCCTCACCGGCTCACTGGCTGGCACGGTTTGGTGGGACGGACGGGCTACCTGTGACCGGATCGTCCCGCTGTCCTTGGACCACGTCGGTGGCGCCCGACCCATCCAATTCGGGGAGTGGTTGGATCACGGTTCGTGGGCTCTCTTGCCGCCGGGCTGGGGGCCATCCCTTCCGCCAGATCCTGTTGTTCACCGTTAGGTTCTGTTTTCTGGTCAGCTTCGGGTCCGGACGAGGATGCCCGCGAGGTGGAGTGCGGCCCGGTAGGCGAAAAGCCATCGTGGGCCGCACCCGACCCCAGGCATCCTGCACTCCTATGAGGATGTATGCAACAAACGCCCCACGGTCCCTCCAGCGGAGTGAACGGGCCGAGCCGCGAAGCCACTCGGGACGAGTTGCAGCAACGGCCCCAACTCATCATCACGGACATGTAGCTGTCGAATCGTCGCAGTTCAGGGTCGGCTCACGAGCTCCTGCGGTCGGTAATGTGGAGTACAAGCGTGGCACGGAGCCGGCGTCATCAACCAGCGCCTGTTCTACCTGGCGTGGCTGATGGACCACCGTGCCGAGTTCGAGCACCTGGTCCGCGACCGGCTCGGGGTGACAGCCGCGTCCCAGGTCCTGTGGATCGGCCCGCGCCTGATCTGCGTCGCCGGCGACTTCACCCGCTACGACGTGCATGCCGTGCGTGAGCACCGGAGGTCGATCGACCTGGTCCGCTACCGACTTTTCGGCAGCGACCTGCTCGGGCTTGAGACCGTCGCCTCCTTGAGCGGCGGCATGCCGGTGGCCCGCCGGGCACGGCGCCATTGTGCTGCCCAGGCAGCGGCCGAAGTGGAGGGCGCGACGATGGCGGAGCTGGCGGGCACGGTCGACGAGGTCCTGCTCGGGCTCGGGGACGGCGTGAACCGCGTGGAGCGCAAGACCTACCGGGCGTATCAGCGGCAGCGGAACTTCGCGTGCCCTTGCCCGCCGCAGCGGAGCGCCGCGACGGTGCAGTACTGATCAGCTAGGGCTGCGACCTCGTACGCGCCGACGGCTGTGTTGAAGTGAACGTGGTCATCAGCGAGAAGGCGCTGGCCGTGAGCCTGGTAGGTCAGAGCGGGCTGCATGCAGCGGGATCCGTCCGAAAAGGTGTGAGACAGCACGGATCCCGGGCGCCTACCGACGCCCGGGATCCGAAGTGGTGCGGCCTACTTGGGCTTGATCGCGTCCTTGGCCTTCTCCTTGGCCGCGCGCAGGTCGCCCTTGGACTCCTCGGCCTTGCCCTCGGCCTTCAGGGACTCGTTGCCGACAGCGCCGCCGACGCCCTTTTTGACCTTGCCCTCGGCCTGCTCGCCCTTGGCCTGAGCCTTCTCGTCCGCAGCCACAGTTACTCACTCCTGCCTTGCTCGGAATTCACGTACGCCCTCCGTGTCACCCCCGGCAGCATTTCCAAACCTGACGGTCCGCGGCACAGTCAGTCGCAGCCACCGGCGTTATAAAAACTATATAAGATCCGTAGGAGTCGAGATCGATTCGCGGGGCACACGACGGCTCGGAGGTTGATAACTATGGTTCCCGTTCTGCTTGTGCTTCTTCTCGCTCTGATCCTCTTCGGCGCCGGTTTCGCACTCAAGGCCCTGTGGTGGATCGCTGTCATCGTGCTGATCGTGTGGGTCCTCGGGTTCGTGATCCGTCCTACCGCCAGCGGCGGCAAGCGCGGCCGCTGGTACCGCTGGTAGACAGTCTCCAGCAGTACATTCACCAGGGGTGGGTCCCGGCGCCAACGCGCCGGGACCCACCCCTGGCCGCGTCTGCGCGCGACTGCCGTGACGAGAGGTTTTTTCTGTCGATCCGGGGTACAGAAGAAAAACGGCCGGAGATGACCGTGACGCCGGGAACCACGGCCTCCAGCACGCCGTCTCCGGCCGTCCCGCTTTTCCCGGACGCGAATGTGTGGGCCGCAAAAGCCGGGGAACCCGGCGTTCTGAGGGAACGTCACCGATAGATGGCGTCCCGGAAAATCCTGCAGTACAGCTGTGGGAAGTAGTGAGTCTCTACAAGGGAGCCGTGCAATATGAGTGACAGCATCTGGGGCTACCAGCCGACCACCGGCTACACCGCGGGCACCGACCTGACCGGCTACAAGGTCGAGGCCACCGACGGCAGCATCGGCAAGGTCGACAAGCACTCGGACGACGTCAACTCCGCCTACCTGGTCGTCGACACCGGCGTGTGGATCTTCGGCAAGCACGTCCTGCTGCCCGCCGGCACTGTGCGAACGGTCGATCAGGCCGAACGCAAGATCTACGTCGACCTCACCAAGGACCAGATCAAGGACTCCCCGGAGTTTGACAAGGATAAGCACCTCGGAGACGCCGGCTACCACGAGCAGGTCGGCGGCTACTACCAGACCCACCGGGGCATCTGACCTCACGCCGCAGCACAGTGGGGCCCACCAGAGCGTTCTCTGGTGGGCCCCTACTGTGCTGCTCAGCCCCGACCGCAGACCGTACCGATCGGGTGCACCGGCCTCGGTCTGAAATCAGCGAACATTCCGCACTGGCCGACTTCATCGGAACCGACGACAACGCCCTCGAAGTCGTCGAGGACTTCCACGCCCTCGCCCCCCTGATCGCCGGGCTCGACGGCCGCGAACGGCGCATCATCCACATGCGGTTCGTCGACGAACTCACCCAGGCCCAGATCGGCGAACACCTGGGCGTCTCCCAGATGCACGCCTCCCGCCTGCTCAGCCGCACCCTCACTGAATTCCGCACCGGCATGCTCACCACCATCTGAGCACGACTGCTCCCACCAACACGACTGGCTGCGTCCCCCACTGGGGCGGATGGATAGAGCTGCGGAGACACCCGATCCCCATAGGCAACAGCCGCAACGGAACCCAGGCCGAGACCGTACGGGTGGTCAAGGGGGGCGAACCGGATCGATGCGAGGAACCCGTCTCGCGGTGTGAAGAACCGGTTCACGGGTTAGTTCGCCCTTATGTGTCGGTGGTCAGCGTGAACGGCTGGCGGGTGTGCCGGCCGTGACGGGTGCGGTGGCCGGCGGGCTGGTGGTGAGCATCAGCGAGGACAGCAGGCGGGCGGCGTCGAGCCCGTCGTACAGGTTGCGCACGACGGCTCGGGCGATGACGATGCCAGCGGCGCCTGCCAGACCCTGGACCAGGCGCATGCCGATGAGCACCGCAGGATCCGGGGCGAGGGCACACACGGCGCTCGCCACGACGTACACCGTCAACCCTGTCAGGAGGGGCCGTCGTCGGCCCAGGGTGTCGCTGAGCGGACCGAGGACCAGTTGACCGACCGCTATGCCGATCATGAAGGCGGTCAGGGGGAGCTGGGTGACGGTCTGTGAGACGTGCAGGTCCGCGCTGACCTGGGGGTGGGCCGGCAGATAGAGGTCGATGGTGAGCGGGCCGAGTGCGGTCAGGGATCCCAGGACCGGGACGAGTGACAGACGGCGGGGCGTCGGAAGGCGGGGCACGTCTTCCAAGGTGCCGGTGCCGGCCTGAGGGGTTCCAGGCATGTCCGTTTCCAGGGCTTCGGGGGCGAGTGGAGCGTGCGCGTCAGCGGTCGAGGTGCGCGACGAGGAGGTTGGGGTCCTTGTTCGTGAGGTACGCGGCGCTGGGGACGTACACCGTGTGGCCGTGGACGGCGACGGACGTGGGGGTCTGCAGGCCGTCGGCCGCGGTGAGCACGCTGGTGTGGGTGCCGTCGGGGCGGACCAGGTCGACGTGGTTGTCGTCGCGGGCGGCGAGGAGGGTGTCGCCGTGGCCGGTGAAGGCGAAGTCGTCGATGGACGGCATGCCGGTGGCGCGGACCTGGACGGGGCCGTCCGTGCCGCGGTGGGTGACGGGAATGCGCAGGACAGTGCCCTTGTCGAGGTTGGTCGCCCACACGGCCCCGTGGTGCAGCTTGATCCCGTTGGCGCCGGCGAAGGAGCTCGGCTCGAGGGCCTCGCCCTTGGCCCACACGACGGCCTTGCCGCCTCGTGCGGGAACACGGTAGACGACGCCGTGCACGGAGTCGGTGACGTACAGCCTGCCGGTGCGCCGGTCCAGGGCGAGACCGTTGGGCAGTCCGTCGGCGGGCAGGGCGGCGATGCGGTGCGGGCGGCTGCCGGGGCGGACGGCCCAGATGCCGGTGAGGTCGGCGGTGCCGGTGGCGTAGGTGACGTAGAGGGTGCCGTCGTCCGCGCGGGCGATGCCGCCGATGAACGCCTTGCCCAGGTTGGGGGTGCTGGCCGTGGCCGGGGCGGGCAGTGTGGCCAAGACGTGAGGACGGCCGCCCGGAGTGACGCGGACGATCTGCCGGGCGAAGGAGAAGGTCAGGTACGCCGTTCCGGCGTGGTCGACGGTGATGTTCTCGGGCTGCTGTGAGGCCGCCAGGTCGAAGTGGTTGGCGATGCGGGGTGCCGTGAGGGGCTCGGTGGCCGCGGTGGCGCTGGTCGCGGAGGCCAGCAGGGCCGCGGCGGCAGCGAGCGTGGTCAGGGAAGTGCGCAGGTGCATGGGATGGTCCTCCTGGTGGGGGATCGGTGACGGTTCACTGCCGGCCCGGGGGTTGCGGGCCGGCAGCGGGGCGAAGGGAGTTGCGGCCGGGCGCTCAGGGGGCGACGATCTTGACCGTGCCGGCCCAACTGTGGCCGCCTTCTCGGGTCTGCGGGGCCATGTGCGGCAGCTGGAAAGCCCTCCAGCTCGCGGGCGTGCTTGAGGGCGCCGACGTCGACCGGGTTCAGCCTGCCGGAGGTGACCAGGTCGGCGACCTTCCTGCGGGCGGCCTCGTCGTCACCGGCGATGAAGACGTCGAGCGGAGTCCCGCTCACCTGTCCCGCGACCAGGGTGGTGGCGAACGTGGTGTTGAACGCCTTCACGACGTGGCTGCCCGGCGCGACGGCCTCGGCGATCTCTTCGGCGGCGGAGGTGCCCGGGGCGACGACGAGCGCGTCGAGGGAGGCGTCGACGGGGTTACTGATGTCGATCAGCGCCTTGCCGGTCGCCGCGGGGGGCGGCGAGGGCCTGGGCAGCGCCGCCCAGGACGAGCAGCGAGGCCACCGCGACGGCTGCGGCACGGGTACGGCGAAGACGGACTGACATGGCAAGTCTTCCTGAATGGGCGAGAGTTGAGGAGGGAGCCGGAGGCTCAGTGACCGGCGCCGAACAGGGTCCGGTTGGCGATGTCGACGATGAACGGGCCGACATGGGCGGGGTAGCGGTCCACGATCGCCTTCTTGTACGCCTCGCCGTCGTCGCCGAGCAGTTCGCGGGCGTCGGCGAGGTACTGGCGGATCCCGGCGTAGACCTCCGGCCCGGCGGGCAGGCCGTGGCCGGCGAGGATCGTGTCGTAGCCGGTCTCGGCGGCCAGGGTGTCGACGGCCTGCTGCCAGCCGGTGATGTCGTTGTTGCCCAGGTAGAGGTGGACGTCGTTGTAGACGAGGTCCTGGGCGATCAGGACGCCCTGGTCGGGCAGCTTGACGAGGAGTTCGTCGGCGGCCTCTCCGCCGGAGACGGCCTCGAAGACGAACCGGACGCCGTCGATGACCTCGGTGCCCGGGGTGATGTCAACACTGGAGGGCAGGTCGGTGGCCGGTACGGCCAGGCCGCTCGGCAGCCGGGCGGCGGGGCGTGCGGCGATCTGTTCACGTACCTGGGGCAGTACGTGGACCGGCGCGCCGAAGCGGTCGGCGCCGTTGTAGTGGTCGGGATGCGCGTGGGTGATGATCAGGCGGTCCAGCGGCTTGCCCAGGCCCTTGGCGTAGACGACGGCCTCGTCGGCGTAGGCGGGGTTCAGCTGGGCGTCGATCACGACGATCCGGGCCGGGGTCTCGATCAGCTGCGTGGTGGCGTGGAAGGTGTCCGCGGGGGACATGTAGCTGTGGATGCGGACCGGGCCCTTGTCGAGGACCGTGACCGTGCCGTTCATGGGGAGACTCCTTGCGGTGGAGGCGGCCTTGCGTCGCCTTGACGACCTCCACTCTCGCCGCGAAACCGCAGGCAGACGAGATACGCTGAAGACCCTGCATGGTGAATTGAGGACATCTGGAGACTGTGATGGTTCCCCCGGGCCTAAACGGCGGTGATCCCGCTCGGGGAGGTACGATTCCCCGGCTCGACTTCAATCCGCCCGAGGAGCGGGTTCCGGGCTTCGAGATCGTCGATCTCGCCACCCTGCACGAACGGCGTCGGCGGCGGGGCAGTCGGCCCGACGCGGTGCATCGGGTGGACTTCCACACCCTCACCCTGATCACCGAGGGCAGCGGGGAGCACGCGATCGACTTCGTGACCTATCCCTGCCGACCCGGCACCCTGATGTGGATCCGGCCCGGGCAGGTGCAGCGTTTCGCCGACCCCGGAACCACCAACGGCACGCACCTCCTCTTCACGCCCGCCTTTCCGCCGCACTTCAGCAGCGCCGAGAGGCTGGTGAACGAGTGGTACGGCCCCATGTGCTGGCAACTCGGCGCCGACGCCTCGTACGCCGTCCTGTCCGCCCTGCTGGGACAGCTGCGCGCCGAGTACGACCGCACCGAGCAGACCGTGTCGCCGGAGATCCTCCAACTCCTGCTGGCCACCGTGCTGTTGCAGATCGACCGGCTGCCCCACCCCGACGGCGGCACCGACCCGCACGCCGGCGGCGAGGTGTACGCCCGCTTCCGCGCCGAACTGGAACGCTCCTACGCCACCACCCGCCGCGCCGCCGACTACGCCCACCGCCTCGGCTACACCGTCAAGACCCTCACCCGCGCCTGCACGGCCGCGACCGGCCAACCCGTCAAGCACGTCATCGACGGCCGCGTCGCCCTGGAGGCCAGGCGGCTGCTCGCGCACACCGATGAGCCGGTGGCGACCATCGCGCGCCGCCTCGGTTTTCCCGAGCCCACCAACTTCGGCAAGTTCTTCACCCGCCACACCGGTGCGACCCCCGGCGCGTTCCGGCTCGCCCAGGGCCGGTAGCCAACTCGGCAGACCCGCCGCCCAGCCGGTGCGGCATGATCGGTGGGCGGATGGAAGCAGGAATGGGAAGGGGCGTCAGGAGCGTGGACGAGCATGCGGAGATCTCGACGTCGAGCGACGCCGCGAACAACGCGCTGATCCTGGCCTTTGGGCGCTTGCAGGGGGCCGCGAACCGGCTGGAGTACATCCTGGGGCGGGCTCTGGAGGTGGACTGCGGTATCAGCCATCTGATGTTCACCCGTAGCCGAACTCCACTGGGGCTGGATTCACCGCTTGGCATAGTCCTGACTACTCGTCAGTGAAGTCGGCATTGGGTCAGCATTCGTCCTGGCAAAGCTGCCCACAGATGCCCACACCCTGGAATCGAGAAGCCCCACAGAGGTGCTCCCACAGGGTCCGGAACAGACCGGGCTCCTGGGTGAGTTGGGCGTAGGTGCCCTCCTGGACGATCCGCCCTTCATCGAGGACCACGATCCGGTCGGCGACAGCCACGTTGGTGAGCCGGTGCGTGATCAGCAGGATGGCGCGGTCCTTGGCCAGTCAGGAGGGTATTCAGGCCGGAGCGGAGGCCCGGCAGCATCTCCGCGGCGCCGGACGCCTCGCAGGGGGCGAGCAGAGCCGCGTCACTGGTGTCGCCCTGCCCGAACGTGATGGGCGCCGGGCGGCCAATCGATGGAAGCCACAAGCGGCAGAAGTTTGAAAGCCACACCCGATGCCCCTGGGTGGGCCAACCATACGAAGGGCTCGCCCTGTCCCGTCAGACAACGTAGGGAAGTTTGACCATCAGCCGAGGTAGTTCGCGCGCCCCTCGTCGTCGAGCTCGAAGGGGCCCTCAGGGATGATGCAGAACTCATTGCCCTCGGGGTCCGCCATCACCAGGAACCCGCCGTCGGCGTACTGCTCTAGCCTGTGCCCGCCCAGCATCTCGATCCGTTGCTGCTCGGCGGCGGGATCGGGAGAGGTGATGTCGAAGTGCATCCGGTTCTTGCTCGACTTGGGTTCGACAGTTCGCTGAAAGCCGAGACCCAGGCCGTTCTCCCGCCGCAGCCACACGTATGGGCCCATACGTCCCACGACCGGCCTACCGAGCAGCTCGGACCAGAACGCAGCGAGCCGCACGGGGTCTGTGGCATCGACGATGAGGGCATTGATCTGCATAGATGAGTCCGCCATGCCCCGATCTTCTCAAACGGGCGCTCAGCAGCAGCTGTGACCAGCAGAAATCAAACTTCGAAGACACGAGCCGCTCTACAGTCAGACTTCGGCGGCATCCGCTCAAGGCGCGATGGCGCCGGACAACAAGATCGCGAGCTACAGCTGGAGTACTAGCCCGTCAGCCCGGTGCTGGAACGGCGGTACCGTGGGGACGAGCCTGGCACCTGCTCGACGCGTGGGGGGGAAGGCCCGGGCGACAACTCGATGCGCGGATGACTATAGGCCGTGTTTGTTGCAGTGGCCCCGGAAAGGTAACTGATTCTGTCACACGTGTGTTGTGGCAGGACTGTGTGGAAAGGGCATAACAGCCCGTTCAGAAAGGCGAGTTGCCGCAAAGTTCAGGTGGGGAGGGGGTGCCGTGAAGGCGAAGGGCCAGGCGTGGTCCCAGGCATCCGGGGAGGAGTGCGCCCGGGAGCGGGGCGTCGGATTCAAGGACGATGTGGATTGCTATACACTCTTCACAGTGACTCCGGCACCGTGTGACATGCTTAGTCGCCGGCATGGGGGCGGCCGCTCATCCGCGGACCGTCCGTCAGCGGGTGCGTGCCTCGGGCGCCTGTTCGATCCCCCGCGGGCAGGTGCCCGAGGCGTCTTTGTGACTTTCAGTGCACGGAGCCGAGAGGGCTCCGGTCAGGACTCCTGGGCGCTGTAGAGACCGCGGCCGGCCCGGCGTACGCGGGAGGTGCCGACCAGACGGTCGAGCGTGCTGCGCACCGCATTGATGCTCCCGGAGTCGGTGTCGCGGCCTAGCGCCGCGGCCACGTCGCGCGCGCGGACCTCCGCGTCCCCGACGCCTGCGAAGTACTCCAGGATCTGCTCGGTGAGCGCGCCGTAGCCGCGCGATTCGTCGGCCTCCGCATGCGAGGAGGCCGCCGGCTTCTCCTTCTGCGTGGGCTTCGCCTGTCGCGGCGCGGACTGCTTTCGCGCCGTGCGGGCGGCCGGCGCGACGACCGGAGTGTCGGCCTCCGCCTGTTCGGGCTGCTCGGCTGCTCGGCGGCTGGATGGCTCGGTCATGAGGACGGTCAGAGCGCTCAGGGCGCGCTGGACGGAGTCGAGGTGGGCGGCCACGGCGGCCAGTTCCCTCTCCAGTGCCTGCTTCTGAATCTCCAGGCGGGCGAGGTCCTCCTGGAGGCTCTCCGCAGTGACCTCAATCTCATGCGCTGCGCGAGTTGCCGAGTCCATGTCTTCCTCTCATCCTCAACCCTCCGTGCCGCGCCTCGCTGAAGTCAGCTGCGGTGCCGCTCGGCTCGGACCCGGGAAGATGTGTGGGTGCATCGTATGTCACAGCGTACGAGGTCTGGACCCGGAAGATGCAAGATGGTGATGCGAGGTCCCGTCGAGCCAGGTGACTACCACTGTCCTTTCACCCTTTCGTGAGCTGCACCTCAGCGGTGCGGACACGGTGCAGACCGGTCAGGTCGTGGGTGACCGGACTCCGGGTCGATAGGGCGGAATCGGCCGTGGGCGGCGGGTGTTCCTCGGGAGTTCGGCCGGGTTCCCGTCGGGACTGCTCGCGAAGGTGGCGCAGTCGATGCGCCGATCGTTGGATGTCGGGTGCCGACGTCGTCAGGAGCTTCTTGAAGGATGCGGATCCGCGCCTCGAGCACGGCCACTTCCGCGGCCTGTGAGACACCGGCGGCACGCGGATCGGTCCTGGCCCACGCGTTGTCCTCATTTCTCCTGCGTGGCGGCCCGGTTCCAGTGGCGGAGCTTGTCAGGGTTGAGGACCGCCCAGACCTGCACGACGCGGTCGCCCGCGACGTCCAGGCTGATGACCGCGGCGACCTCGTCGCCGTAGCGCACCACTATTCCGGTTCGGCCGTTGACGGACTGGCAGTGCAGTGTGGTGCGGGGCCGGCCGGCTAGGAGGGCCAGTAGACTGTGGGTGACGCGCCGTGCGCCGTGGACGGGCCGGGTCAGGGTTCTGACCTTGCCGCCTCCGTCGAAGAACACTGTGGCGTCCGGTGCCAGGAGGGACGTCAGGCGGGCAGGGTTCTCCGCCACGCAAGCCTGTCGGACCGCTCGCACCACACGGTCGTGCTGCTGTGGTGTCGTGGGGTGTGCCCACCTGGTCCCAAGGCTGTGCCGGGCCCGGGCGGCGAGTTCGCCGCATTCCTGTTCCGTCTGTCCGACGATGGCGGCGACCGTCCCCGGAGCCATCCGGAACACGTCATTGAGGACGAATGCGGCCCGCTCGGCCGGTGACAGCGTGTCCAGCGCCTCGAGGAGGGCCTGGCTCACCTCTTCGTGCAGGTCCTGAGGGGGCGCCGCGCCGACCGGGCCCGGGTGTGACCGCCCGGTCGGCGCCAAGCGCTCCAGACAGATGCCGCCGACGGTCGTCACCAGCCAGGACCGGGGTTCGGCGATGCGGTCCCTGTGGTCGTCGGACAGACCGTACCAGCGCCGGTAGGCCTCCGCCACGACGTCGTCGGCGTCCTGGCTCCGGCCCAGCATCCAGTAGGCCACGTTGAGCAGTCGGCGTCGCTCGTCGAGCAGCTCCGCGATCGGCACCGTCTCGTCGTCCTGTACCCGGCCCATCTGGCATCCACCCCTTCGCACAGCACCCGACAAGGCGGTGCCACCCTTGATTCCGGCCGATGTCCGCCGCGGCTGTCGAAAATGGGGCAGTCCGCTTTCCGTCCGGCGGGTCCAACCGATGCACTGCTGACCGGACAGGAACATATCGTGTGACACGGTTTCCTGGTCATACGCAGCGGCGCCCCCCGTGCCGGCGGGCCGCGGTCACCTTCGCGGCGGCCGTCAGGGCAGAAGGCTGTCCAGGGGCGTCTCGGGATCGGACAGGGCCGCGTCCGCCACGGATGCACCGGACTCGACGAGGGCGCGGACGGAATCGATGACGTTCCACACGTTCACACTCATGCCCGCCAGGACCCGGTCCCCGGACAACCAGAAGGCGATGAACCGCCGCTCGGCCGGGTTCCCGCGGGAGACGACGCGGTCGTAGCCGCCAGGCTCGGTGTACCCCGTGTACTCCATCCCGAGGTCGTACTGGTCGGTGTAGAAGTACGGCAGCCGATTGTAAGCCGCCTCCTTGCCTAGCATGGCCAGTGCCGCCGTGCGGGGCTGGTGCAGGGCGTTGGCCCAGTGCTCCACCCGCAGATGCCGGCCGAGCCGGGGATGGTAGGCGTTGGCGACGTCCCCTGCGGCGTGCACGTCCTGGGCCGAGGTGCGCAGACGCTCGTCGGTGACGATGCCGTTGCGCACCTCCAGTCCCGCCGCCTCGGCGAGCTGGACGTTGGGGGTGATGCCGATGCCCACCACCACGGCGTCGGCGGGCAGTCGGGTTCCGTCGGCGAGCTGGACGCCGTCGGCGCGGGTGCCGTCACCGGTGATGCGCTCGACGGCGGCGTGGGGCCGCAGGACGACCCCGTGATCCCGGTGCAGGTCGGCGAAAACCTCGGCCGCCTCCCGGCCGAGCACCTTCAGCAACGGCAGCTCGGAGTGCTCCAGGACGGTCACCAGCGCACCGGCCGTCCGGGCCGCCGCGGCGGTCTCCAGACCGATCCAGCCGCCGCCGACGACCACGATCCGGGCTCCAGGGGTGAAGGCGGCCTTGAGCCGCGGGGCGGCCTCGCCGCGGGAGGGACCGTGAGAACCCGCAGGTGGTGACACCGGCCCGCGCCGCGGAGGCAGCATGCGCTCCTGCGAGGGCAGAGCGGAGCAGTGTGACGAGGGCGCGGACGACGTCCGTGTTCCACGACCGTGGCCGAGGCGGTCCGCGGATCCGCGCCCCTCGTGGCTTGCCCGCGCGGGCTAGCGTCCGGTGCCCTGCGCCCAGTGCGCCTCGAGGGCGGCGGCCACCTCCGCGGGCCGCTCCAGCACCGTCCAGTGGTTGCAGTCGAGATGGAGGACGCGGGTGGCGCGCAGGGCGGCGCCGAGTTCGTCGCCGAACTCGATCTGGCAGGCCGGGTCGCGCTCGCCCCAGAACACCAGCGAGGGTGCGGTGACGTTCGACAGGGCCGGTTCCCACTCCGTCCCCATGGTCACGGCGGACCGGTACAGCCGCAGGATGCTGTCCTTCATCGTGCCGTCGACGTGCCGGACCATCTCCTCCACCGGTTCGGCGGGCGCGTCGAAGCCGTTCACCAAGTCCTTCGCGAAGGACTCTGGGTCCAGTTCGGCCATGAACCGCTCGCCGGCGACGGGGTCCTGCCAGGTCTCGGCCAGCGGGTGCCAGACGTAGCGGGAACTGATGGGTCCGTTGCCACCGGCCCAGGTGCGCACCAGGTCGGGGCGGAGGGAGGCGACGCGGGCGGTGAGGATGCAGCCCCAGTCGTGACCGACCAGGTCCACGGGCTCGCCGACGCGCTCGAGGCGTTCGACGAGCCAGTCGACGTACTCCTCCTTGCTGGAGCCGAAGCCGGTGGGGCGGGGGGTGCCGAATCCGGGCAGGTCCCAGGCCTCGACGTCGGAGCGGGTCAGGTGTCGGCGTACGCCGTTCCACACGCGGTGGGTGTCGGGAACGCCGTGGATGAGGATGGCGGGCATGGTCGGTACATCCCTCGTGATAGGGGCCGCGGCCGGGATCCGGGGAGGCTGAGCGGCCGCGGCGGGCCGGGACGACGAGCATCATGTGCTGCGCCGGATGCACCCAACATAGTGGCACACAGTGTCAAGCGTTACCGGTCCGGGACCCACCTCCCGTCACAGGTAGGGCGCCGGACCTGTCACGTGGGGGATGTACTCGCTTTCGTCCCGTTCGCCCGCGCATCCGACGAGCGCGCCCTCCGGAGAGGCCTACGCCGTCAGTGCCGAGTTCTACGACGTACTGCAAAGGGAGGCGGATGCCGCGCACGTGCGGCACCTGTACGGAGAAGCGGTGGGCAACACGCGGTCGGTGTGCTGGACACCGGCACGGGCACCGGCCATGTCACCCCGCTGGGCCTCGCGGGTCAGCACACCGAGACCTTCCGGATGTGGCCGGCTTCCCGGGACGACATCGCCGATGAGCCGGCCCAGGCACGGATTCACCCGGTGCCGGACGCGGGCGATCCCGCGGTGTTGACCGTACGACGCGCGTAATGGCGACTCGTTGCCCCCGGCGACATGCTGTGACACACAGAACGCCGTCCCGGCGGCGGTCCCAGTGTCACACACGTGGGCCCTCACCTGTCTGTCCTTCTGCGGACCTTGCCCGGGCCTCCTCGGCTGCGGTCCGCTCCACCACCGGCAGGCACACGGCGACGGCTCGCAACGACTGATCGTCGTGACCAGCGACCGCAAGGACCCACATATGTCGATCGTCGTCCCGTACACAGCGCTGACCGGTGTCTACACCATCGACCCGGCGCACAGCACTATCGGCTTCTCCGTCCGGCACGCCATGATCGCGAACGTGCGCGGGCGCTTCGGCGTGTTCGAGGGGCTGGTCAAGCTTGACGGCTACCAACTCAGCCGCTCGGAGGCCTACTTGAGCGTCCAGACCGGCAGTATCGACACCAGCAGCCCTGACCGGGACACCCATCTCGCGGGTCCGGACTTCCTCGACGCCGCCACCTATCCGCTGATGGTCTTCCGCTCCACGGGCCTCGCAGACCGCGGAGACGGCCAGTTCCGTCTGATGGGCCACCTCAGGATCAAGGACGTCGAACTCCCTCTCCATATCCACCTCGCCTTCGACGGAGCCACTCAGGACGAGAGCGGAGACCACCGTGTCGGCTTCTCCGGCACCGCCCTGGTGCGCCGCTCCGACTGGGGGCTCGGCGGGAACACGCCCGACGAAACCGGCGGCGTGCTCATCAGCGACAAGGTCAGGCTCAACTTCGACATCTCCGCCGTCCGCCTCTCCCGCTCGTATGCCGCCTGACCAACCCCGCGCCACAACACCGACCGCTCCGCGCGGTCCCCGCCGGCAGCGATGCCGGTGACCACAGGTCGGTCCGCAACCGCGGCCGAACCGTACGCACGAAACCCAGGTGAGACCCCCATGAATCATCAAGGCCCCACCGGCCGGACCCGGTTCCGCTCGATCACGACGATGGAGGACCTGCGAGAGCACTTGCAGTGGGCCATCGAGCTGGAGCACGCCACGCTACCGCCCTACCTCACAGCCCTCTACTCGCTCGACCCCGAGCGAAACGCCCACGCCGTCGAAGTGGTCAGCAGCGT
This sequence comes from Streptomyces sp. NPDC051105, assembly GCF_040682795.1. NCBI lineage: Bacteria > Bacillati > Actinomycetota > Actinomycetes > Kitasatosporales > Streptomycetaceae > Streptomyces > Streptomyces sp. NPDC051105. The sequence goes on from NZ_JBFBBR010000002.1 coordinate 432,538, forward strand.
GTTCGTCGAGGAGATGATCCACCTCGCGCTGGTGGCGAACCTCCTGAACGCGGTCGGCGGGCAACCTCGCGTCGACACCCCGCGGATACTGTCGCCGCATCCGCGGCCCATGCCGCACGCCGACCCCTCCATGCAGCTGTCCTTGCTGCCGTTCGGTCAGGAGGCGGTCACCATGTTCCTCCGCCTCGAACAACCCGCCCACCCGGGTGACCCGGCCGAGGGCGACGCCTACATGACGATCGGCCAGTTCTACGACGCGATCGAGAGGGGCCTGCGACACCTGTGCGCCGAGCTCGGCGAGGAACAGGTCTTCACCGGTGATCCCGCCCGCCAGGTGGCCGCTGGACCCTTCGGGCACACCGGCGGGCGGCTGAGCCCGGTCACCGATCTCGCCTCGGCGCTCTCCGCCCTGGAGGAGATCGTGGAGCAGGGCGAGGGCGCGGCACGCGTCGACGTGTGGGACGGGGACATGGACATGTTCCACCCGCAGACCAAGGCGGTCTCGCACTACTACCGCTTCCAGGAGCTCGCACAGGGCCGGCGCTACCAGCCGGGGGACACACCGGAGACAGGGCCCACCGGCGAAACGCTCACCGTCGACCGCGCCGGGGTGCGCCCGATGCGGCCCAACCCGCGGCTGGAGGACCATCCGGAGGGCAGTGCGATCCGCACGGCACAGGAGGCGTTCAACATCGCGTACGGCAAGCTGCTGCAGCTCCTGGAGCAGGCGTTCAACGGCAATCCCGCGATGCTCGGGGTGTCGGTGGGCACGATGTACGCCCTCAAGGGGCAGGCACAGAGCCTGATGGCGATGCCCGACGGCGGGGGCCTGACCGCGGGCCCGACCTTCGACTACGTCGCTCCGGAAGATCGCGGCTGACCCCCGCACACATGGTGGCCCCCTGGACCGACGGTCCAGGGGGCCACGACGTTGGTGCGGGTCAGGGGGGCGAGGCCTGCACGGCCCCTGACCCGCGGCACCGGTGGGTCAGCGCACGGTCCGAGCGGCTGCCTCGATCACCCTGGCGACGTCGGCGGGGTGGGAGACACTCACGGCGTGCGATGCCCGTACGCGCGTGATGTGGGCGTGTGCGCGCTCTGCCATGAAGATCTGGGCCTGCGCCGGGATGTTGCGGTCCTGGGTGGCGACCACGGCCCAGGACGGGATGGTCTTCCAGCCGGGCTCGGAGGCGTCGTCCGTCAGCGCGGAGTTGGTGATCGGGCGCTGCGTGACGGACATGAGGTCCGTGGTGTTGCGGGGGACGTCAGCGGCGAACTGCTGGTGGAACTTGCTCGGTTCGATGGTCAGGTCCGCATCGCGCGAGCCGTCCGGCAGGGTGACCGGCACGGAGTGCAGAGCATCGCCGAGGGTGCTGCCGGGGAACTTGCCCGACAACTCGACGGCGCTCTCTCCCTTTTCGGGGAGGAAGGCGGCGACGAACACCAGGGCCTTGACGTTGTCGGCGTCGTGGGCGGCGTTGCTGATCACTGATCCGCCGTAGGAGTGTCCGGCCAGGACCACCGGGCCGTCGATGCCGGCCAGGACCTCTCTGAGGTAGGAGGTGTCGTTGTTCAGCCCGCGCAACGGGTTGGCCGCGGAGACGACGGGGTAGCCCTCGTGCCTCAGCCTCCTGATGACGCCGTTCCAGCTGGTGGAATCGGCGAACGCGCCGTGCACGAGCACCACCGTGGGCTTCTTCTCGCTGTCCGGCGCGGACTTGGTTCTGTCCGCGTGGGCGGGGGCGACTGCCGTGGCGATGAGGACGGTGGCGACGGAGGCGGTGGCCAGGAGGGAGAGCGGGGTACGGACCCGCCGGTAGGTGAAACCGCGGTTCATGGGAGGCCCTTTCGGGAAACGGTGTGCTGTCACCTTCAAGGACCGTGTGCGTGTCGCAGATGTGACACTTTATATATTTCAGTCCTTGTTGCTGGTGGAGTGGTGTTCGCCGGTGATTTCCGTGTACTCCTGGACGGTGGGCTTGAGGATCTGTGTCCCCTCGCCGTAGAAGCCACGGCTGAGCCACGCGCGCAGCCGTCGCGCCCTGCCGCTCGCGTGGCCGTCTGCGTCGCGTTGTCCCGGGTCGAGGGGCCGGTACTGCTCGTGCGCCGTGAGGGCATGGAGTTCGTAGGGGTCGAGAGGCCGGTGCACCTCTACGTACTCGCCGTGCGGCAGGCGCTTGATGACGCCTGTCTCGCGGCCGTGCAGGACCTTGTCGCGATCGCGGCGTTGCAGACCCAGGGCGATGCGCTTGGTCAAGAGGAAGAGGACGACCGGTACGACGAACAGTGCGATGCGGACTGTCCAGGTGACCGTGTTGACCGACATGTGGAAGGTCACGGCGATGATGTCGTTCGCGGCTCCGAGCAGTGCCACCAGGTAGACGCTGAGCCATGCCACGCCGAACGCCGTGCGCACGGGCCGGTTGCGTGGCCGTTCCAGCAGGTGGTGTTCGCGGTCGTCGTCGGTGACCCAGGCCTCGATGAACGGGTAGGCGCCCATGACGAGGAAGAAGCCGAGGCCGGCGAGGAGAGGGATCAGATTGTCCAGGGCCAGGGTGTGGCCCCAGAAGTTCACCTCCCACCCGGGCATGACACGCAGCAGCCCGTCTGCGATGCCCATGTACCAGTCCGGCTGGGATCCCGCGGAGACCTGATCGGCGCGATAGGGGCCGAACTCCCAGACCGGGTTGATCTGGGCGATCGCGGCCATGGTGAAGACGATCCCGGCGACCAGACAGAAATAGCCACCCGCCTTGACCACGTACACCTGCACCGGCAGGCCGACCACATTTCGCTCCGTACGGCCCGGTCCCGGGTACTGGGTGGGTCGTTGCCGGTGCCCGAGGAAGGCGCGGAAGGCGACGAGCGCCAGCATCAGCGCCGGAATGACCAGGACGTGGATCACGTGGAAGCGGGGCACCAGGTCGTGCCCGGGGAACTCGCCGCCGAACAGGAACATCGACAGGTAGGTACCGACGATCGGTACCGACAGAAGTGTTCCGTTCACCACGGCGAGCCCGGTTCCCGACAGGAGGTCGCCGGGGAGGTCGTAGCCGGTCAGACCACCGAACATGCCGAGGACGAGCAGGGCGAAACCGGCCACCCAGTTCAGCTCGCGAGGCTTGCGGAAGGCGCCGGTGAAGAACACGCGCATCAGGTGGGCCAGCAGGGCGGCGACGAAGATCAGTGCCGCCCAGTGGTGGGCCTGACGGATGAGCAGGCCGCCGCGTACGTCGAAGGAGATGTGCATCGTCGAGTCGAACGCCTCGGACACCAACTGGCCACGAAGCGGTGCGTAACTGCCGTCGTAGACGACCTCGTTCGACGACGGGTGGAAGTAGAACGTCAGATACACGCCGGTAATGAGCAGGACGACGAAGCTGTAGAGACAGATCTCGCCCAGCAGGAACGACCAGTGCTCCGGACGGGCCCTGCGTGTGCCGGTCGTGTTGGCAGGCCCGATGCCCATCCGCGTTCTCGCCCAGTCGGCGATTCTGTCACCGCTGCGGCTGCCCGCCGTGGTGACCGGTTCGATTGCGTCGCTCATGTCATTACCACCATCAACACGTCACCGGAAGCGCCTTGCGGCCGGGTCTGCGCAACGAAACGGTGCATGGCGACGAGCTGCCGCACCGGGTTTCGTTGCCCTCATCAGAAGGGACCGGGAAAGTGGTGAAGGTGTGACATGACCGTATCCGGGTCAGGACGCCTTCGCACCGATCCGCTCGACGTCCTTACGAGCCGAGCGTCGTCGCGTCGCGCGACGCTCGCTCTCCGTCGTGCCGCCCCAGATGCCCTCGACCTGCCCGACGTCCAGTGCCCACTGCAGACACCGCTCCCGCACGGGGCACCGGGCGCACACGGCCTTCGCCTCGTCGATCTGGACCAGGGTCAGACCAGCGGTGCCGATGGGGAAGAACAGGTCGGGGTCGACATCCCGGCAGGCCGCTCTCTCGCGCCAACTCATGGCAGCGCCTCCTTACTCGTCGCGGATGCCTCTCATGTATCTGACCATCGGAAGGGAGTTCCTGTGACATTCCATGGCGGAGAGCAACGGTGTGAAATACGGTGTGACAACAGACACAATGTCTTGAGCGGGGCTCCGGGCCGTCGCACCATCTGTGAGTTGTGAACGCCACACAGGGCCCGAGGCCCCTATCCAGCCCAGCCGTCGATCCCCGGGACCCCCTCTCCCCGGGCACCCACACCCTCGTCGTCCAGCACGGCACGGCCGCCGTCGACCAGCGCTACCACGTCGCCGGAACCGGCCCGGTGTGCGTCGCCCACTCCGGAGGGCCGGGCATCGGCTGGGAATACCTGCGCATGCCCGAGCTGGAGCGCAGCATGACCGTCGTCTACCTGGAGCCGGTCGGCACGGGCGAGTCCGGCCGGCTGGCCGACCCACGCGACTACACCCTCGGCACCTACACCCACTTCCTGCACGCGGTGATCGAGCACCTGGGCCTCGCCGAGGTGGCCCTGGTGGGCCACTCCCACGGCGGCTTCGTCGCGCAGCGCTACGCCCTCGACCACCCCGAGCGCCTTGCGTCCCTCGTCCTGTACGACACCTCACCGATGACGGGAGAGGAGTTCTGGGCGGCCGCCGTGGCCAACATGGAGAGCTTCGTCCAGCGGCACGCCGACGAGCGGCCGGAAGTGGCCACCTACGTCGCGGGTCTCACCACGCGACTCGACCGGTCCGACGACGAGGGCGCGACGAAGGTGCTGCGCACCATCTCGCCCGCCTACTTCCACGACTACTGGGGCCGCGAGGAGGAGTTCGCCGCGGGGCGGGCATCTCTGCGGATGTTCGCGGCACCGGCCTGGGGGGTGGAGCCCCCGTTCGACGTCCGCGAGGAACTGCCCCGGCTCACCGTGCCGACCCTGGTCCTGGTCGGCGGGGACGACTTCATCTGCGGACCGCGCTGGGCGCACATGATGCACCAGCTCCTTCCCGACGCCCGGCTGGTGATCCTGCAGGAGACCGGTCATCTCGGGCACATCGAGCGTCCCGAGAGGTTCACGGCGGCCGTGCGCGACTTCCTCAACGGATGACCGTGCGGGTGTCGCTCTCGCCGGTGAGGAAACGCCACAGGAGGGGATCCGCGTCCTGGGAGCCGAGATCGCGGACCGCGTCCCGGACGACCTGTTCGTAGCGGGACGCGGTTCGGCGCAGCGCGGCGTGCCCCGCCGGGGTCAGCAGCACCTGCACGCCGCGCCGGTCGTGGTCGACGGCGCTCGAGATGATCAGGCCCTGTCGGCGCAGGCGTGCCATCAGCCTGCTCGTCGCGGACTGACTCAGGCCGAGCCCGTTGGCCACATCCCCGAGCCGCATGGGTTCGGCGCCGGCGTCCGCGGCGGAGCTCCTTCCCACGTAACGCAGGGCCTGTACTTCACTCAACCCGAACCCGGTCTCCTCGCGCAGCCGCCGCTCCACCGTCCCCTGGACCCGGCGGTGGAGGCGGTCGAGCGCGTCCCACCGGTCGGTCGCGCAGGACTGCGTGCGATCGTCGGCAGGGTCGGTGCGCACCTCGCGCATCACGTCCCCGTGCGACGTGCCGGTCATGCGGCGGCCCGGTAGGAAGGCGCGCCGTCGCGTGCGGCCGTCCCCTCACCAGAGTACGGCGTGTCCTGACCGGTCAGCACGTGCTCCAGGCGGTCGAGGTCTCCTGTGCGGGCGGCGGTGAAGATCGCCTGAACGAGCCGCCGATGGGTGGCCGCGTCCACATGCTGCCGGTGCCGCCGGTTGTTCAGTCTGTCCTGCGCGCGGGAGACCTGCTGCCGTGCGTTCGCCACGGACAGGTGGAGCAGGTCGCCGATCCGGTCGTAGGAATAGCCGAACGCCTCGCGCAGCACGTACGCCGCGCGCTGGTTGGGGGTCAGGCTCTGCAGAAGCAGCAGAACGGCATGCTCCACCGAGTCCTGGCGTTCGGCCAGAGCCTCCGGTGTCATCCCGGTGTCCGTGGACTCCGGCAGCCAGGGGGTGGCACTGGACTCGCGGCGTCTGCGTGCCGACTGCAGCACGTTGATGGCGAGCCGGACGGTCGTCGTGCGAAGCAGCGCACCGGGGTCGGCGACGACGGTGCGGTCCGTGCCCTGCCAGCGCAGCCACGCCTCCTGGATGACGTCCTCGGCTTCGCCGGGATCTCGGAGGATCCGGTTGGCGATCTTGAGCAGTCCTGGCCGGACGCGGCTGAACACGAAGACCGCGTCGTTGAGTTCCACGGGCGCCGCAGTGATGGTCACCATCACCGACTGCGGACTCTGCCGGGTTGCGATCACAGATGTGTCCACGATCGGCTCCTCTGTTGGCTGGGGATCGGCGGCTTCCCTCGCCACCGACACCAACTTCGCGCCGACAAGGGCACTGCTGCGCCCCTGACAGACCGTGGGGCACCCCGTGGTCGTACCCGTGGCCGCCACGTGGCCAGGGCCTCCCACCCCCTGGCCCGCAGGCCCCCGGGGCCCGCCACCCCCTGGCCCCGGACGCCCCCGGGACCTGCCCCCGGCCCCCGCGCCCCCGGGGTCCGCCACCCCCTGGCCCCGGACGCCCCCGGGACCTGCCCCCCGGCCCCCGCGCCCCTGGGGCACGCCCCCCGGCCCCCACGCCTCGGCCCCTGGCCGGGACCGGACCTCAACGGGACCGGACCTCGACAGGACCTGCCCCGGACGGCCCGGAGCCACGGGCCACGGGGCAGAGGAGTTCGTGGGCGCACCGCGAGGCGGGGAGGCCGCCTGTGCGGCCCACGCGGGCTCCCGACTGGGCGCGGCGCGGCACGCGGATCGCACCCCCGCCGACGGCGCCGCGGGGTCAGGCGGGGGTCGCCGCCCCGCCCGGCAGCACGGCGCCCAGCTGTTTGCGGGACCGGATCCCGAGCTTCGTGAATACCTTCCGCAAATGCCACTCGATGGTGTGCGGGCTGAGGAACAGCTGCGCGCCGATCTCGAGGTTGGTCAGCCCTTCGCCGGCCAGCCGGGCGATCTGGGCCTCCTGAGGCGTGAGCGCCTCGTCGGTGCCGGTGTCGCGCCTGCGCACCGTCTCCCCGGCGGCCTCCAGCTCCCGGCGGGCGCGCTCGGCGAAGGCCTCCGCGCCGGCCCGGTCGAGGATCTCGTGGGCGCGGGCCAGCTGATCCCGGGCCTCGGCACGGCGGTTCTCGCGGCTCAGCCACTCGCCGTACAGCAGCCGGGTGCGTGCGAGCGCAGTCCGCACCGGGGTGCTCTCCAGCCGGGCGATCGCCTCCCGGTACAGGGCGTCGGCCGTGTCCCCCTCACTGATCAGGGCACGCCCCGCCGCGGAAGTGCCCGTCGCCCAGGCCGTGCCACTGGCCTGGCAGATGGTCACGAGGCGACCGGCGGCCTCGACGGCGAGGTCCCGCTGCCCGCTGCGGGCCGCCGCCTCCACCAGCTCGACCAGGGAGGAGAGGGCGAGCCCCAGCTCCTGCGGGTACTCGCAGCCCTTGGCGGCGGCGGCGCAGGCCTCCTCGTACCGCCCGAGGCCGTTGTACAGAACGGCCAGCGCCCACTGGGGAGCCGTGAGCGCCTTTCCCTCGCCGCTGAGGGTCCGGTCGCCGGTGATCGTCCCGATCGCTCGCAGCGTCTCGGTCTCGCGGCCGCGCCAGGGTTCGATCACCAACGCCCCGTAGTGTGCGAGGAAGTGGCTGCCAGTGGCCTCGCCGATCGTCACCGCTTCCGCGGCGAGCGAGTCCGCGTCGTCCAGATCACCGGCGAAGACCCGGTTCGACAGCCGCAGCAGGAGCGCCGAGGGGAGCACGGACAGCGTTCCCGTCTCCCGTGCCAGACGGACGAGCTTGGCCGACAGGGTGCTCCAGCTGTCGAAGTCCCACACGTTGTGGGCCATGCGGCAGGCGAACGGGAGCCAGCCCAGCGACTGTTCCGCTGTGAAGCCGCCGCACCGCAGCGTGTTCAGTGCGCGGCGCAGTATCGGGGCGCCCGCCGCGTAGCCGTCCGTGGTGGCCATGGCCAGGCCGTCGAGGAAGAGGTCGGTGGGTCCGGGGTGAGCCGTCGGGGGCGCGGTGCGTGCGGCCCAGGCGACCTCCTCGAGGCCGGGGCCGCTGGACACGCGGCCCGCGGTGAGGGCCGCGTAGAACGCGTCCCGGTAGGTCTCGCGCGCGGTGCCGGCGTCGAGCGGCTCGAACTCCCGGGCCGCCGTGAGCAGCAGCGGCACGGTGGCACCGGCACTGCGGGATCCGAAGGTGATCTGCCCGCGCAGCAGGCTGGCCTGGGCGTGTTGCAGATCGTCGAGCGCGCCCATCTCGGCCACGTTCAGCAGCTCGAGCGCGGCGTCGAACGCTCCGGCGAGGTACTTGGCCCGGGCCGCTGCCAGCGCTCTGCTGCGGCGGCGAGAAGGATCAGGTGTCAGCTCGGCCGCTCGTTCCAGGAAGGCCGCCGAGGCGGCGATGCCGCCACGCGCCTGCGCGCGGTCGGCCGAGCGGGCCAGTTCGTCCGCCACGGCCTCGTCGGGCTCCGCCGCGGCGCGGGCCAGGTGCCAGGCGCGGCGGTCGGGGTCGGACCGCGCATCCGTGGCCTCGGCCAGTGCCCGGTGCGCCTCCCGGCGTTCGGCCGGTCCCGCCGCGCGGTAGACGGCCGAGCGCACCAACGGGTGCCGGAACTGGACCCGTGTGCGTACTTCCAGCAGGTTCGCGGCCACCGCGGGGGAGGCCTCGCTCATGGACACGCCGAGGATGTCGGCGGCGCGGCGGAGCAGCGCGACATCGCCGACGGGCTCGGCCGCCGCGAGCAGCAGCAGCCGCCGTGTCCGCGGGGGCAGTTCCTCGACGCGCAGGCTGAAGTTGTGCTCGAGCCTGCCGATGAGCGGCCCCATCGACGGTGAGGCGTAGCCGCCCGCGAGTTCGGCCGCGGTGGCGCTGCGGGGCAGTTCCAGCAGGGCCAGCGGATTGCCGCGCGCCTCGGAGAGAATCCTGCTGCGGACCGGTTCGTCGAACCGGCCGGGAAGCACCGAGGTCAGCAGGGCGCGGGCGTCGGGCTCGCTCAGCCCCCCGAGGGTGAGCTCAGGCAGCCCTTGCAGGGCGCGTTCCCCGTCCGCCTCGCGTACAGCGAAGATCAGCCCTACGCGCTCCGCCATCAAACGCCGGGCGACGAACCCCACGATCTGGGCCGAGACGCGGTCGAGCCACTGCACGTCGTCGACGAGACAGATCAGCGGCGTCTCCTCAGCGACGTCGGCGAGCAGGCTGAGGACCGCCAGCCCCACGAGGAACCGGTCCGGGGGAGTGCCCGCGCTGAGCCCGAAGGCGGTCTCCAGGGCCGTCCGCTGCGGATCGGGGAGGTGCCCGAGGCGATCCAGGAAGGGCGCGCACAGCTGGTGCAGACCCCCGAAAGCCAGCTCCATCTCGGCCTCGACTCCCGCCGCGCGCACCACGGTGCAGTCCTCGGCGGTCTCGGCCACGTACTCCAGCAGGGCGGACTTGCCGATACCGGCCTCACCGCGCAGCACGAGGACCGCGCTGTGGCCGTCGCGCACCTTGGCCAGATGCCGGTCCAGCACCGCTCGCTCGCTCTGCCGGCCGTGCAGGAAGCCCGGATTCTTGCCTTTCATGAGCACCCCCGGGTGCGAGCGTATATATCTGGTCTTCGGCCCCACAACTCGTCTGCGCCGCTGGTCACCTGGTGGGCGAGACGCAGGGCAGTGGCGTCGTGTCGGGCGTTGGTGGAGCCGCGGCCGGCGCCGATGAGGGGGCGGGCTGCGGTGCGGTCACCGGCGCGGCCGGGGCGGCGGTGACCGCGGTCGCCGCCGACGGTTCGGCGTCGGGCGGGCCGATGACGGCGAGCTCGGCGCCCACTTCGACCGTCTCGTCCTCGCCGACGACGATGGTCAGCAAGACTCCCGTGGCGGGAGCGGGGATCTCGGTGTCCACCTTGTCGGTGGACACCTCCAGCAGCGGTTCGTCCTCCTGGACGTGCTCGCCGGGCTGCTTCAGCCAGCGGGTCACGGTGCCCTCGGTGACGGACTCGCCGAGCGCGGGAAGGGTCACGGAAACAGTCATGGCGGCGTATGGCTCCTTCAGGTGTCCAGGCCGTAGTGCTTGCGGGCGCGGTCGACGGTGCCGGGGTCCACTTGTCCGGCCCGTGCCAGCCGGTCCAGGGCCGTCACGGTGATCGATTCGGCGTCCACGCGGAAGTAGCGCCGGACGTCCTCGCGGGTGTCGGACAGGCCGAATCCGTCCGTGCCCAGTGAGTAGTAGTCCTGCTCGATCCACTGGCCGATCTGGTCGGGGACCTGGCGCATCCAGTCGCTGACGGCCAGGACCGGACCCGGCGCACCGGCGAGCGCCTCGGTCACGAAGGGCACACGTGGCTCGCCGCGCGTGCGGGTGGTGTCGGCGTCCATCGCGTCCCGGCGGAGCTCCGTCCAGGACGTCACCGACCAGACATCGGCGCGCACGTTCCAGTCGGCGGCGAGCAGTTCCTGCGCGCGCAGTGCCCAGTGGACGGCGGTGCCGGAGGCCAGGAGCTGCAGCTGAGGGCCGGACACGGCGCGGTCGCCGGGCCGGAACGGGTACAGGCCGCGGACGATGCCCTCCTCGATGCCGGGCCACGCAGGAATGGGCGGCTGGGGCTTCGGCTCGTTGTAGACCGTGAGGTAGTAGAAGACGTTCTCGGGCCGCTCCCCGAACATCCGGCGCAGGCCGTCGCGGACGATGACCGCGATCTCGAAGGCGAAGGCCGGGTCGTAGCTGACGGCCGCCGGGTTGGTGGCGGCCAGGAGGTGCGAGTGGCCGTCGCCGTGCTGGAGACCTTCGCCGGTCATGGTGGTGCGTCCGGCGGTGCCGCCGACGACGAACCCGCGGCCCATCTGGTCGGCGAGGGCCCAGAATTGGTCGCCGGTGCGCTGGAAGCCGAACATGGCGTAGAAGATGTAGAACGGGATCATCGGCTCGCCGTGGGTGGCGTACGAGGTCGCGGCGGCGGTGAACTCGGCCATGGAACCGGCTTCGGTGATGCCCTCGATGAGGAGCTGCCCGGTCTCGCTCTCCCTGTAGTGCAGCAGCTGGTCGGCGTCGACGGGGTCGTAGGTCTGGCCCTGCGGCGAGTAGATGCCGGCCGTGGGGAACATCGACTCCATGCCGAAGGTACGGGCCTCGTCAGGGATGATCGGCACCCAGCGGGAGCCGGTGCGGCCGTCCCGCATCAGGTCCTTCACCAGGCGGACCAAGGCCATGGTGGTGGCGACCTCCTGGTGGCCGAAGCCCTTGAACAGCGCCTCGAACGGCTGTGCGGTAGGCTCCGGCAGCGGCTTGGCGATCACGCGGCGCGCGGGGGCGGGACCGCCCAGCGCGGCGCGCCGCTCGCGCAGGTACCGCACCTCGGGCGAGTTCTCCCCCGGATGCCAGAAGGGGACGACGTCACCGGTGAGGGCGCTGTCGGGGACGGGCAGATCCAGCGCGTCGCGCAGCTCGCGGAACTGCGCCATGGTCAGCTTCTTCATCTGGTGGTTGGCGTTGCGGGACTCGAAGGCCGACCCGAGGGTGTGCCCCTTGACCGTCTGGGCGAGGATCACCGTCGGCGCCCCCCGGTGTTCGACGGCGGCCCGGTAGGCGGCGTACACCTTCAACGGCTCGTGCCCGCCGCGGGAATTCTCGAAGAGCTCCACCAGCTGGGCGTCGCTCAGGGTGGCGGAGAGTGAGGACAGGGTGTCTCCGACGAAGAAGTTCTTGCGTATGTAGGCGGCGTCCCGCGCGGCGAAGGTCTGCATCTGGGCGTCGGGCTCCTCGCCCAGGCGGCGCACCAGGTCGCCGGTCGTGTCCTGGGCCAGCAGCGGGTCCCAGGCCTCGCCCCACAGGGTCTTGACCACGTTCCAGCCCGCCCCGCGGAACCGGGCCTCCAGCTCCTGCACGATCTTGGAGTTGGACCGCACGGGTCCGTCGAGGCGTTGCAGGTTGCAGTTGATCACGAAGGTGAGGTTGTCCAGGCCCTCACGGGAGGCCAGCGTCAGGGCGGCTGTGGCCTCCGGCTCGTCCGTCTCCCCGTCGCCGAGAAACGCCCACACGCGGGAGGCGGAGGTGTCCTTGATGCCGCGGGCCTGCAGATAGCGGTTGAAGCGTGCCTGGTAGACGGCGCCAAGAGGGCCGAGGCCCATGGACACGGTCGGGAACTCCCACAGCCACGGCAGGCGCCTGGGGTGCGGGTAGGACGGGAGGCCGTGACCGCCGGCCTCGCGCCGGAAGCCGTCCAACTGCTGCTCGCTCAGGCGGCCTTCGAGGAACACCCGGGCGTAGATGCCCGGCGAGGCGTGCCCCTGGAGGAACAACTGGTCGCCCGAGCCGTCCTGTTCCTTGCCACGGAAGAAGTGGTTGAAGCCGATCTCATACAGCCAGGCCGCCGAGGCGTAGGTGGAGATGTGTCCGCCCAGCCCGAGCCGGGAGCCGCGGGTGACCATGGCCGCGGCGTTCCACCGGTTCAGGGCGGTGATCCTGGTTTCCATGGCGATGTCGCCGTCGAACGCCGGCTGCGCGGCCGCCGGGACGGTGTTGACGTAGTCCGTGGTGAGCAGCCCCGGCACGGACAGGCCGGCGCGGGCCGCGTACTCGTGCACGCGCCGGATCAGGTACACCGCCCGATCGGGTCCGGCGTTGCGTATGACGGCGTCGAGGGAGGCCTGCCACTCGGCGGTCTCCTCACGGTCACGGTCGGGAAGCTGGTCGAGCTCACTGCTCGACGGGGACGCGGTGGGCCGGGACGGGTCACTCATGGGCGGCCTTCCTCAAGGCATGGGGCGGGGGAGACGGGAGGGGGTGGTGGATGCCGCGGGCCGTCCGACGGTGCGGCGTGGGTGGATCAGCGGTCTTTGAGCCACTGGGCCACCGTGTGACGGCCAGATGGGCGTCCGGTCCGGGCGTCAGGGTCCGCTCCCCGATCAGGGCACCGAAGAGGCGCGCACCAGGGAATACGGCAGTGCGCAGCGGCGGACGAGGTCCTCCTGTACGGCCTGGGCCCGGAGGTAACCCGGGGCGACGCTGTCGGCGCCCACGGCGGCCGGGGCCACGCAGTGCTCGACGCCGGCCTCCCCGGCGGCAATCAGCAGGCCGCGGGTGGTGTCGCCGAAGATCGCCGTGCTGACCTCCTGCTGTCGCGGGGGCGCGTCGGTGACGTTCACCAGGATCTGCGCACCGCGCTGTGCTCGGCGCAGAGCGTGTGCGTCACCGGCGCTGACGCCCAGGGCGCGGGTGAGGGGCACCACCTGCGCCCCGTGGTCCCGCAGACGGGTGACCGATCTCGAGCCGATCCGTCCCGTGGCGCCTGCAACGACGACTTTCATGCGGTCTCCTTTGCCGGGGTCGGGACGGTCGGGCGTGACGGCCAGGACGTGCTGAGAGGGCGGCGGCGAGGTCGGATACGCCCGCGCGCCCCGCCTTGTTGACCGGACGAAAGGTGTTGTTGTGACAAGCTGCCCGTTACCCGAACCTGGGCCGTCCCGACGGCGGGCGTCCCGCGACCACGACCGCGGGGAGGACGCGGGTGCCGCGGGACACCGGAGGGGTGGACCTACTCCACGAAGTAGGAGTCGTGCCGGTCGAAGAACGCGGAGCGCTCCTCCTCCGAGGCGTGCGCCAGCTGCGACACCTGCTCGAAGTACTCCTCGCGCGGCGCGCCCGGTGTGAACAGCAGGAGCATGTCCGCCGGTGCGTCGGAGTCGTTGCGGAAGGCGTGCAGCCCTCCTTGCGGCACGTGCAGGAAGTCGCCCTTGCGGGCGTCCACCCAGCGCTCACCGTCGAAGACGCGCACGGTGCCGTCCAGGATGTAGAACGACTCCGAGATCCGCTTGTGGAAGTGCGTCTTCGGGCCGCCGGCCCTCGGCCTCATCTCGACGCGGTACAGCCCGAACTCGCCGCGGGTGGTCGTGGTGGTGGCCAGATAGTGGGTGGCGTCCTTGCCCGGCCCGCTCTCGCCGAGGTCGGCTGGGGTGTCGGCAGGCCGGAACACGGCGCTGACCTCGCCGTTGTCTCCGAAGTACTGCTGTTCCGGGTAGGGGTACGACATGGTGGTTTCCTTTCCTGAGGCAGTCAGGCGGCCGCGTGCCCGCCCGCACTCGATGTGACCGGTGGGCACGGTCCGATGTGACGTCGGCGCGGCGATGGGCCGCGGTGAGCGCGCGGTCGGGTGTCAGCGGGTGAGGCAGTCGTGGCGGGGATGTCCCCGTCGCAGGGCCCGTACGTCCCGTACCGCCGCGGCGAATGCCTCGGGGCGTTCCTGCGGCAGGTTGTGGCCGGCGTCCGCGACCTGAAGGTGCAGGCGGGGGCCGGTGAAGTGGTGAGCGGTCGATGACCCGTCGGTCGCCGGGAAGTTGCCGTCGGCGGTGCCGTCCAGGGTGACCGTGGGGACGGTGATCGGAGGAAGGCCGGCGAGGTGGGCTTCCAGATCGGCGTACGCGTCCGCGCCCGGTGCCAGGCCGAGCCGGTGCCGGTAGGAGTGGATGACGACGTCGACGTAGTCCGGATTGGTGAAGGCCTCAGCGGCCCGCTCCAGTTCGGCTTCGCCGAATGCCCACACGGGGGAGTTGCGTTTCCAGATGACCCGGGCGACGCCCCGTGGATCGGCTGCCAGTCCGGTGCGGCCGCGCTCGGTGAGGAAGTAGTAGAAGTACCAGAAACCCGCCTCCAGTTCGGGGGAGATGGGGTTTATGGCGGCGCCGATGTCCTGGATCAGGTAGCCGTTGACGCAGACCAGGCCGAGGACCCGTTCGGGCCACAGCACCGCGGCGACCGTGGCCGCGCGACCGCCCCAGTCGTAGCCGGCGAGGTAGGCCCGCTCGATGCCGAGGGCGTCCAGGAGTGCGATCACGTCGGCCCCCAGGGCCGCCTGCTGGCCGGAACGGGGAAGAGAGTCGGACAGGAATCTGGTGGGGCCGTGCCCTCGCAGGTGGGGGACGATGACCCGGAATCCGCCCTCGGCCAGCAGGGGGGCCACGTCCACGTAACTGTGGATGTCGTAGGGGAAACCGTGCAGAAGGACGACGGTGTCACCGTCGGGGGAGCCCGTCTCGTAATAGGCGACTTCGAGCACGTCCGTCGTGACGCGTCGCAAGGGGGCGAGCAGGGGCAGGGCTGACATGCGAATCCTCCGACGAAGGAGCGGTGGGGGAGGGGAGCCGCGGTTCCGGTCGGGCGCGGCTGGGGGTGCCGGGTGGTGTGGCCGGGCGCGTTTCCGGGCCCGGCCGCCGCCGGGGTCCGGCCCTCGGCGACAGTGTGCACAGTGTGCATGAGAGGGCTGTCTTGTTAGTGTCATGAGTGTTGGCGCCATAACGGGTGCGCGTGTGCACGGCGTGATCTCCTATCCAGGGGGACTGTCTCCCCGCACAGACCGGCCTTCGCCACTTGCTGTGACAGTGAAGCAAGCGCTGCTCAGCGCTGTCGGCGCCGGACGAACCCCGCGGTCCGTGACGGCCCGCGGGCGTCCCGGGCGCACACACTCTCTCTCCGTGTCCGGTCCGAACGGGCGCGGAACCTCCGACCGACCTAGGTGATGACCATGGAAACCGAAAGTGTTCTGCATCCGAGCTTCCTCGTGCCCGTCGGGCACGTGGAGCCGGTGCCCCGCCGTATCAGGGGCGTGATCGGCGGCCGCACCGTCTTCGACACGCGGCGCGCCCTGTACGTCTGGGAGTGGCAGGCCTATCCGCAGTTCAGCATCCCGGTGCGGGACCTCGTCGACGGCGTCCTCGACGACGAAGGGATCGCGGAGGAGCACGGTGCGGGCACGGCGCACCGGCACACTCTGTCCGTGGGCGGGGACTCGCGCCCCGGGGCCGCCTGGGTGTGGGGGAAGGACGCCCCGGCGCCCCTCCAGGGCACGGTGCGCTTCGAGTGGCCGGCCATCGACTACTGGTTCGAGGAGGACGAACCCGTCTTCGTCCACCCCAGGAGCCCGTACTCGCGTGTGGACGCCGTGCGTTCCTCCAGCAGCGTCCGCGTGGAGCTGGAGGGCGTGGTCCTGGCGGAGGCGCCGGCGTGCGTCAAACTCTTCGAGACCGGCCTGCCGACGCGCTACTACCTCGACCGCGCGCACGTCGACTGGACCCGACTGCGGCGGACCGACACGGTGACCCGCTGCCCGTACAAGGGAACGACGAGCGGCTATTGGTCGTTCGACGGCGCCACCACCGCGCACGAGGACATCGCCTGGGCGTACGACTTCCCGACCATCCACGCCCACCGCATCGCGGGCCTGACGGCCTTCTACAACGAGCACGTCGACCTCTTCGTGGACGGCGAGCCACTGCCGAAGCCCGGCGCACTCCGTTCCTAGCCCCTGCTCCGGTGTCCGGTCCCGGGCGGCGCTCGACTGCCCGGGACCTTTTGGTGTCACACATCTGCTGCGAGCCCGGTCCCATGGTGTGAAAAGTCCTCCTTGACCGCCAGAGAAGGAACACACCATGAGCGACATCGTTCTCGAACCCGCCGCGCAGGATTTCGCCGACGCGACCGCCAAGCCGCCGCTGCTGTACGAGCTCGGGGTCGAGGGCGCGCGCAAGCTGCTCGACGACGTGCAGGCGCAGCCCATCGAGAAGCCCGACGTGGACGAGAAGTGGATCACCGTTCCGGCGGAGGTCGGTGAGGTGCGGGTGCGCATCCTCAAGCCCGTCGGCAGCTCCGGCCCCCTGCCCGTCATCCTCTACGTGCATGGCGGCGGCTGGATCCTCGGCAACGCCGGCACGCACGACCAGCTCGTGCGCGAGCTGACCGTCGGGGTGAACGCCGCCCTGGTCTTCGTCGAGTACGACCGCTCCCCGGAGGCCAGGTACCCGGTCGCCATCGAGCAGGCCTACGCGACCGCCCGGTGGATCACCACCGAGGGCGCCGGCGAAGGGCTCGACGCCTCCCGCCTGGCCGTCGCCGGTGACTCGGTCGGCGGCAACATGACCGCCGCGCTGACCCACATGGCCAAGCAGCGGGGCGACGTGGCCTTCGTGCACCAGTCGCTGTACTACCCCGTCACCGACGCGGCCCAGGACACCGAGAGCTACCGGACCTTCGCGCACGGCCCGCATCTGACGGCCAAGGCCATGGAATGGTTCTGGGACGCCTACACCACCGACCCCGCCGAGCGCGCCCAGATCACCGCCTCGCCGCTGCGGGCGACGCTGGAAGACCTCCGGGACCTGCCGCCGGCGCTTGTCGTCGTCGACGAGAACGACGTGCTGCGCGACGAGGGCGAGGCCTACGCCCGCAAGCTCGTCCAGGCCGGTGTGCCGACGACCAGCATCCGCTACAACGCCTCCCTGCACGACTTCATGATGCTGAACACGGTCCGCCGCACCCAGGCGTCGACCGCCGCGATCGAGCAGGCCGTCCACGTGCTGCGCAAGGCTCTCGGAACTGACTGACACCGCACACCCGACCACATTCCCCCGGCACGTCGAAAGGCCGTTTTCCATGAGTGCACACAAGCCCACCATCGTCCTCGTACACGGCGCGTTCGCGGACGCCTCCAGCTGGAACGGCGTCGTCGGCAAGCTGCTCGCGCACGACTATCCGGTGATCGCCCTCGCCAATCCGCTGCGCGGACTGACCACCGACGCCGACTACGTCCGGCAGGTCGTGACGTCCGTCGAGGGCCCCGTCGTCCTCGTCGGCCATTCCTACGGCGGATCCGTCATCAGCAACGCGGCCAAGGGACTGCCCGAGGTCACGGCGCTCGTCTTCGTCGCGGCGTTCCTGCCGGAGGAGGGCGAGAGCGCCGTCACCCTGTCGGGCAAGTTCCCCGGCAGCACCCTCGGCGACACGCTCCGGCCCGTGCCGGTGACGCTGCCCGACGGCAGGCAGGTCATGGACCTGTACATCGAACAGACCAAGTTCCACGCTCAGTTCGCCGCTGACGTCCCCGAGGAGATCACGGCCGTCATGGCCGCGACACAGCGACCGGTGGCCGATGCCGCGCTGGCGGAGGGCGCGTCCGCGCCCGCGTGGCGCGACATTCCCTCCTGGGTGCTGGTGGCGGACGGGGACCGGAACATCCCCCCGCAGGTGCAGACCTACATGGCCGAGCGGGCCGGGGCCTCGGTCATGAAGGTCTCCGCCTCCCACGCGGTCAGCGTCTCGCGCCCCGGTGACGTGGCCCGTCTGATCAACGAGGCGGCGCAGGCGACCGCCGGAGCGCCGGAGGCCCGCGCCTGACGGACGCGGGGTGCGGGGTCCGGCTTCACGGCCGGACCCCGCACCCCGCGTTCTTGCGTGAGCCTGACGCGTCACGGCAGCGGTGCGGGCTCCGCGAGCAGAGTAGGCACCGTGATGATCGTGACGTCCTTGGTCAGCAGCCGATGGACAGGACAGCGTCCCGCGACCGCCAGGAGCTGGTCCCGCTGCGCGGGCGTCAACTCCCCGAGGAGTCCGATGTTCTTGACCACCTGCCCCTGTGCGCCGAAGCGGACCGCGACATCCACCCGGTCCAGCGGCCATTCGTGGCGCTGAGCGTAGGCCCGCACCGCCATGGACGTGCACGCTCCGAGCGCGGCCAGGAGGAGTTCGCCCGGGGTGGGGCCGGTGTCGCTGCCGACGGGCTCCGGCTCGTCGGCTGTCAGGCGGTGTGTGCCGATCGCCACGGAGCGCGCGAGCTGCTTTCCTTCGGCCACGGTAACGATGCGCGTGTTCATGCTTGCCTCTCAGCCGAGGTACGGGCAGAGGCACGACTTGTGCCTCCCGAAGCTCAGACCGTGCGGGGCGCCCGACTGTGACGGCCGGCGTGCCCGTACTCGGCTGCAAGCAGGGGGTGCGGGGCTGCGGTTGCCGCCCCGCGGGTGATCAGGGGTGATCAGCGGGACTGGTCGGTGGGGCGTACGAGGATCTCGTTGACCGCGACGTGGTCGGGCTGTGTGACGGCGTAGACCACCGCGGCCGCGATGTCTTCCGGCTGAAGGGTCCGCATCGACTCGGCCATGGTCTTGACCGCGGCACGACCGATGGGGTCCGTGATGTGGTCGGCCAACTCGGTCGACACGAAGCCCGGCTCCACGACGACGACGCGGACCCCCTGCTCGGTCACCTCCTGGCGCAGCGCCTCGGCGAAGGCGTTGACGCCGAACTTGGTGGCGGAGTAGACCGCGGCGCCGGCCGAGGAGACTCGGCCCGAGGTGGAGGAGATCTGGACCACCGCGCCGCGGGAGCGCAGCAGGTGGGGGAGCGCGGCGTGCACCGTGTACATGGAGCCCATCAGATTGGTCTCCACCATGCGGGTCCATTCCGCGGGATTGGCGTCAAGGACGGGGCCGGTGAGCATGATGCCGGCGTTGTTCACGACGATGTCGAGGGTGCCGAAGCGTTCGACGGTCCGGTCGACGGCCTTGCGCACCGACTCGGGGTCGCTCACGTCCATGTCCAGGACGAGGATCTCCCCGGGCGCTTCCTGCGCCAGTGCTTCGAGCCGGTCGGTCCTGCGGCCGCCGACGGCCACGGTGGCCCCCGCCTTCGACAGCGCCAGTGCGGTCGCCCTGCCGATGCCGGACGAGGCGCCGGTGACAAGGACGATCTTGGGGTCGAGAACGGAACTCATGTCAACTCCGAAAGGGGCAGTGGGGTGAGACGGGCAGGCCGTGTCGTGTGCGAGGACTGGACAGGGCGGCCCGAGAAGGTGACCGAGGGGTCACGTTGTGCCCAGCGTAACACTGAAAATGACCCGCGAGTCATGTTCAGTGTTAATGTTGTGACACTCAGAGGGAGGCGTCATGGCCGGGAGAACAGCGGCAGTGCAGGCCAGGGCCGACAGTGTGCGCAATCGACAGCTGGCTCCTGCGAGCGGCCACCGAGGCCTTCGCCGAATGCGGGGTGGATGCGTCGATGCACACGATCGCCCAGCGGGCCGGCGTTGCCAAGGGCACGGTGTTCAGGCACTTCCCGACGAAGGACGACCTTCTCGCGGCGATCATGATGCGGCTGCTCGACCGGCTGCTCGAGACGGCGGACCGGCTCCTGCGCGCCGATGACGCCGGCCGTGCGCTGAAGGACTTCATGGGACACGGAATCGGCCTGCTCGCCGCCGACCGCGCGTTCTGCGACGTCATCGGCCGGCCCTCGCTGCAGTACGCGAACGTACGTGAGGCCATCGACCGGCTCTGCGACACGGTCGAGGACCTCACAGCCCGGGCCAGAGAACAAGAAGCCGTCCGCGGTGACATCACCGGAACCGACATCGTGCTGCTCCTCGGCGGCATCCACCAGACCGCCCAGCCGCTGCTGGACCGTGAACCGCGGGCGTGGGAACGCTTCCTGGAGATCGCGTTCGACGGACTGCGGGCCCGTGACCGCGCGGCCCTGCCGCATCCGCCCCCCGCCCAGCTGCGGATGGCGGACCCGTCGGGCGTCTCCGCGCCGACGAAGACGTGACACTAAGTGGCACATCATCGGTGTGTTGTGACATCATGCCGCAGCTTCTGTCTTGATCAGGCCGGTCGACCAGCCGGGTACGGACGGGGGCGGGTAACGTCTGAGTCATGCCGTCGCGGCGGCTGCGGCTCCGCAATCTCGTCGGCGTGGGGGTCGCTCCATGGATCATGTCGTTGGCGCGGTACCGCTCGCCGAGTCGCTTGACGAACGGCGGCACCTGCTGGACGTCGCCTGCCGCGCGCTCGGCAGCCGCGTCGCGGCCGAACGCGTCGTCGACGAGGCCTACCGGCGGTGGTACCGCCTTACCGATCCGGAGCGGGTCCGGATGCCGTCCCCCCGCGTCTGGCTCACCCAGGTCGTGGACGAGGCGTGTCTGATGCGACCGGCGTCGGCCTGGCGCGGCGGGGAGGAACGGGAGATCCAGGCCCTGCGAGCGTTGTGCGGCGAGGACGTGGCACCGGTCGAGCGGGCCCTGTTGAGTGTGGGGGCGCGGCGAGCGCGGCCTGTGTCGGCGCGTCGCGAGCATGAGATCACTGTTGCCGTGCGGCAGGCGTGCAGCGTTCAGGACGGCCCCCGACTGCGGTCGCTGCTGGCCCCCGATGCGACGGCCTTCTTCGACAGCGGCGGCAAGATCCGGGCGCTGACCAGGCCTGTCCGCGGCGACGAGCAGGTCGCCCGCAGCCTGTTGGTCCTGCTGGCCGGACAGCGGCGTGTGACGCTGTGCACCGGATCGGTCAACGGGCGCACCGGCCTCGTCGCCCGGTGCGACGACCAGGTCGCTGCCGTGCTGACCCTCGACATCGCGGACTCGCTGGTCGTTCAGGTCTGGGCCGTTCTCAATCCCGACAAGCTGCGTAGCTGGAACCGTTCCCTTCCCGGGTGAGCTCACGTGTCACGGCGTCCACGGGACGCGAGGGCAGGGACGCGCGGTGGGCGCGGGATCCGAGGAAGGCGGCGATCTTGTCGGAGGTGAACACCCACAGAACCCGGTGGATCCCCCGCCGTGTGGCGGCGATGGTCATGAAGGTGGCGGGCCGGCCGTCCCGGTACAGCAGAACCCCGGCGCGCCCGTTGGCCTGCACGGGTGCGATCTCGACCGTCGGCCAGAAGCGTGACGAGGCGGTCGACAGGTTCGCCACCCGGGCACGACCGACCACGGGTACGCGGGCCGCACCGCGCAGCCCGTTGCCGTCGGACAGACTGACCACGTCGGGCGTCAGGAGCGCTTCCAGCGAGGCCACGTCCCCTTCCTGGGCGGCCGCGACGAAAGCATCGAGCAGTCTGCGGTGCTCCTGGATGTCGACACTGTCCCGCGCGTCGTCCGTGAGGTGCCTGCGCGCCCTGCTCACGATCTTCCTGGCGTTGACCGGGGTGAGGCGCAGTATCTCCGCGATCTCCGAGTAGCCGTACTCGAAGGCCTCCCTCAGCACGTAGGCGGCGCGTTCGGTGGGTGTGAGCTTCTGCAGCACGAGGAGCAGGGCGAGTTCCAGGGCCTCGGCGCGTTCAGCGCCGGCCACCGGGTCAATGCTGGTGTCGATGGGCTCGGGCAGCCAGGGCCCGATGTAGGTCTCGCGGCGCACGCGGGCGGACTGCGCCACGTTGATGGCCAGCCTCGTCGTCGTGGTCGACAGGAACGCCGCAGGGCTGACCACCGCCGAACGGTCGGTCCGCTGCCAGCGCAGCCACGCCTCCTGCACGACGTCCTCGGCTTCCGTCACGCTGCCCAGGACGCGGTAGGCGATACCGAAGAGCCGGGGCCGCAGTTCCACGAAGGTGGTGACGGCCTCGGCGAGGTTCCCGTCCGCGGGAGGTGCCTCTGGATACATGTCCCTCTGACTCCGTTCCTCCGGGGCCCGGGTTGTCGGAATGCGGCCACGAGGCGCTCACAGACCCGGCGATCGTCTCCCCCCAACGACCGAGGGACCAAGGACGCTGTGACAGTGCTTTTTGGAGCACTTTCAGCGGCGTGGATGCGGAATCGGCTATGCGCGCCGGCTGATCTACGGCGCCGTACAAAAAATAGGCATGTCGTTCCACGGGGCGTGGAACGACATGCCCAGGAAAACGCGCCTACTGCTGCTGGGCGAGCCAGTCGACGAAACGGGTCTCGCCGATGCGGGCGTCAGGGCCGGGAAGCAGCGTGGTCTCCTGCAACTGGGCCCCGAAGTACGGAGCGTGCACGTCGGCGACGACCGTACGCGCGTCGTTCTTGGCGGCCAGACCCTTGCGGATCAGCTCGTCCAGCTGGAAGGTGTCGGGACCGGCCACCTCGACCACACCGTTGACCGGCGTGCCCACGGCGGTGCGGCCCACGGTGGCGGCGACGTCGTCCGAATGGACGGGCTGGATCTTCACCGGGGCCAGCTTGACGGTGTCACCTTCGGTCGCCGACTCGGCGATGCCCTTCATGAACTCGAAGAACTGCGTGGCATGCACGATCGACCACGGGATCCCGGAGGCCTTGATCAGTTCCTCCTGTGCCTGCTTGGCACGGAAGTAGCCGCTCTCCTGGAGCCGTTCCGTACCCACCACCGACAGGGCGACGTGGTGGGTGACACCGGCGTTCGCCTCAGCCTTGAGGAGGTTGTTGGTGGAGGTACGGAAGAATTCCATGACGGCGTCGTCTGCGAAGGAGGGCGAGTTGGAGACGTCGATCACGACGGCCGCGCCCTCCAGCACCTCGGCCAGGCCCTCGCCCGTCAGCGTGTTGACGCCGGTGTTCGGGGCGGCCGCCACCGCCTCGTGGCCGTGTTCGTTGAGCTTGCTGACGACCTTCGAGCCGATCAGTCCGGTGCCGCCGATCACTACGACCTTCATGGGGACGTTCCTTTCACTCATTCTTATCTGCGCCTGCACGAGGTATGACCGGGAATTGATCGGCGCTGTGACACCTTTCTCGAAATTCCGGAATCTTCTCCCGGGCAGGGTGATTCCTATTCGACGAGCTTTCCGTCCGCCGAGACGTCCTCCATCAGAGCCGCGATCTCGTCGGGGACAGGGCTGATGGGCTCGCGGGTGATGCCGTCGGCCGGGGACCAGACGAGGTTCACCTGCAGCGCGGGATCCATGTCGGGGTAGTCGCTGCGGTTGTGGCATCCGCGCGTCTCGCGCCTCTCCAGCGCCGCCTCCAGTGTGGCCCTCGCCGCCAGTGCCGAGGACTTGAGGTCAAAGGCGTGGGCGAGGTCCTGGAAGCCCGCGATGTCCGGATGGACGCCGACGTTCTCCATGCGCTTCTCGATGGCGTCCAGCTCCGCCAGCCCGGTGCGCAGCCCCTCCTCGTGACGGACCACGCCCGCGTGCTCGGTCATGGTGTTGCGGATCGCGCGCTGCAGGGCGCGCACGTTCTCAGGTCCGTCCGCGGCGAGCAGGTCGTCGACCTCCCCGCGCGCCTGGGCCACCGCGGCGGCCGAGCGCGGCTGCGAGGTCAGGGACTCCGAGTAGGCGGCGGCCGCCTGTCCGGTGATGCGGCCGTACACCAGCAGCTCGATGAGGCTGTTGCCGCCGAGCCGGTTGGCGCCGTGCAGTCCGCTGGAGGCCTCACCGATGGCGTACAGGCCCCGCACGTCCGTGCTGTGGTCCTCGGGGCGGACCCACACACCGCCCATCGAGTAGTGCGCGGTGGGCGCGACCTCGATGGGATCCCGGGTGATGTCCAGCATCTGCAAGTCCAGCAGTGTCTGGTAGACGCGGGGAAGCCGGTTCATGATGGTCTGCCGAGGCAGGTGGGAGACGTCGAGCCACACCCCGCCGTTGGGCGTGCCGCGGCCTTCCTTGATTTCGGTGTAGGAGGCGAGGGCGACACGGTCGCGTGTGGACAGCTCCATGCGTACGGGGTCGTAGCGGTTCATGTACCGCTCGCCGAGCGCGTTGCGCAGGATGCCGCCCTCGCCGCGGGCTGCCTCGCTCACCAGGGTCCCGGCCGCGTTCTCCGGCTCGATGATGCCGGAGGGGTGGAACTGGACGAGTTCCGGGTCGCGCAGCCGGGCTCCTGCCTCCGCGGCCAGCCGGAAGGAGTCGCCGGTGTTCTCGTCGCGCCGTGAGGAGGTGCGCCGCCAGATCCGGGTGTGGCCGCCGGCCGCGAGGATGACGGCGTCCGCGTGCACGAGGTAGCGCCTGCCGTCGGCAAGGCCGAAGCCGTAGGCGCCGAAGACGGCGCCGTCGTGGACGAGGAGACGGGTGATGTAGACGTTGTCGAGCACCGGTATGTCCAGCTGGTTCGCGCGCCGGACGAGCGTGCGCTGGATCTCCAGGCCCGTGTAGTCGCCCGCGAAGGCGGTGCGGCGGAACTTGTGGGCGCCGAAGAAGCGCTGGGAGATCCGGCCGTCCTCCTCCCGGGCGAAGGCCATGCCGTAGCGCTCCAGGTCGTCGATGCCGAGGGCGGCTCCCCGGGTGACGATCTCGGCGGTGCGGGGGTCGCCGAGGAGGTAGCTCTCCTTGAGGGTGTCGGCGGCGTGCTGCTGCCAGGTGTCCTCGGGGTCCATCGTGGCCAGGGCCGCATTGATCCCGCCGGCGGCGAGAGAGGTGTGGGTGTCCTCCTTGGGGCGCTTGCCGACTGCGAGGACATCGACGCCGGCCTCGGCCAGCTCGATGGCCGCGCGCAGGCCCGCTCCGCCGGTGCCGATCACCAGCACTGTGGTGGAAAGACGTTGTTCGGTGGCAACCACGATTGCTCCCATCGCTCGGGGTGGTCACCTGCTACGACCAGGTGCAGTGACGGTTTGTGACACCGCCGCCCCGGCCCGGGCCCGCCTGTCGGTGTCACACCCCGGCGGCCGGGCCGGTCATACCGCACACCGGCCGGCCGCACGAAGGCCGTGCGGCCCGCAACCGCCGGCCGGCGAAGGGGAGGTGGGAGGCCGTCGACGCCGACCTGTGGTTCCCGTGGTGAACCGCCCGGGCCGGTGGGTGAACCGCCCGGGCCGGTGCGGCGGGCCGGGCCCGGGGCGTGCGGCGGACCGGCGGGTCAGACACCCAGGGACGGCGTGCAGGGGTGCGGGTCAGGCCCCCAGGGACAGGACGTAGGGGTTCAGCTTGACCGGGTTCATCACCCACATGATGCGCTCGATGCCGGCCTCGGACGCGTCCACGCACAACAGGGCCACCGGGGCGTCGTCCCGTGCGACGAGCACGGCGGGCCGGCCGTTGGCCTCGACGAACCGGGTCTCGGCATCCGGCCAGAACCGCGGGGCGAAGGCAGCCAGGTACCGCGAGACGTGATCGCGGCCGATGACGGGGATCCTGGACGCGCCGCGGATGCCGCCACCGTCCGAATAGCTGACGACGTCCGAGGTCAGCAGGTCCTCCAGGGTGGAGAGATCTCCCGTGCGCGCGGCGGAGAGGAAGCCTTCGAGCAGACGCCGGTGGGCCGCGGGGCTGACGCGCTCCTTGCGCTCGGCGCCCAGGTGCTTGCGCGCCCGGCTGACCAGCTGCCGAGCGTTCGCGTCGCTGGTCTCCAGGATGTCGGCGACCCGCTGGTAGGGGTAGTCGAACGCCTCCCGCAGCACGTAGGCGGCGCGTTCGATCGGGTTGAGCTTCTCCATCAGCAACAGCACCGCCAGCTCGACCGCCTCGGCGCGTTCCGCCCCCAGGTGCGGGTCCTGGGTGGTGTCGACCGGCTCGGGGAGCCAAGGCCCGACGTAGGACTCCCGACGTACCCGCGCGGACTGGGCCAGGTTGATCGCGAGCCGGGTGGTGACCGTGGTCAGGAAGGCGGCTGGTTCATGGATCTGCGCGCGGTCGGTGTTCTGCCAACGCAGCCAGGTGTCCTGGACGATGTCCTCGGCCTCGACCGCACTGCCGAGGATGCGGTACGCGATGCCGAACAACCGGGGTCTGGCCGAGAGGAAGTCGTCGAGACCGTGGTCGAACGGGTCGGGGTGGGCGCCGGCGCGCATGGGTCGTCCCTTCTGGCTTTGCGCCCTACATGCTACGCGCGAAAGGGAAAGGTACGCGCTGCGGGCCACATCTGCTCACGCTATCTCTTCCGCGATCCCCGGTCACACGGTGCAATCGCCGCGCCCGATCCGCCAGATTTGCCCCCGGACCGCTGCCCGCCCCATGCGCCGGAAGACAGCGGACGACCGGTGAAAGGACTGTGTGAGGAGGCCGGTTGTCACACCTGCGCCCCGTCCCCGGTCACCAGTGAGGAACGATGTTCAAGCCTACGGAAGGTGCAACACAGTGTCGGACAACATGACAGCACACGACCACTCCGCCCACGGCCACCACGGGCACGGCGACCAGGAGGGGACCGCCGGCTGGATGACGGCGGCGAAGGTGCTCCAGGACGCCGCACCGATCACCGTCCCGGAGGGGGCGTCGGCGATGACCATTCTCGTCGAGTGGGAGCCGGGCGACCCGGGCACGCCCCCGCACCGGCACTCCGGCCCCGCCTTCGGCTACGTCGTCGAGGGCGCGGTCCGTTTCGAGCTCGAGGGCGAGCCCGAGCGCGTGGTGGAGGCGGGCGGCACCTTCTGGGAGCCCGGCGGAGACGCCATCCACTACCAGGACGGCAACGCGCTTTCCGACGCGCGGACCCGGTTCGTGGTGACCATGATGTGTGCTCCGGGCAAGCCCATGCTGGAACTGGTCGACGAGAAGGAACTGGCGGAGCGCGCCCACCTGCGGGCACCGCGCCCCACCGCCTGACCGGGCACGGGACCCGGCATGGGCACGCCCGTCGTCCTGGTGCACTGCCTGCTGACGCTGCTGTTCGTGGTGGTGCTCCTGCTTGGGCCGGCGTGGGGCGTCGGCTCCCCCGGGACCGGGTTCGGTGTCCGGGTGGACCGGCTGCTGGCCGCCGCCATGGCCGTGTCCATGGCGGCGATGCCCTGGATCGATGTCCGCGCGGGGCCCGCTGCCGTCGCCGGCGGTGTCTTCACCGCCGGCGCGGTGTGGTTTCTCCTGCCTGTCGGCCGTCGGGAGGCCGGGAGGAGGGCGGCGATGACCCACCGGCTGCCGCACGCGGCCGGTACGGCCGCGATGGCCTGGATGCTGCGCGTGCCGCACACCGGGACCGGACCGGCGCACGCACACCTCGGGTCGGCTGCGCACTCCACCGGGCCCGGCGCTCTCGGCGCTGGTGTCCCCCTCGCCGGCTCCGTGATCACGCTGTCGCTGGCGTCCTGTCTGCTGGCGTATGCGCTGTGGTCGCTGACCCGCCCCATGCCCTCGCTGCGCTCGGCCGTGAGCGCGGCGCGCCGGGCCGCGGCGGCGACGCCGGCGCGGCACGTGGGCGAAGGGGCGATGGCGCTCGGGACGGCCGTGATGCTGGTCCTGCCCCACTGAGGGCCGGGGGCGAAAAAACGGGCGCGCGCCCGGCACGGCGAAGGCGCGGTGGCCCGCGGTCATGCGCTGCGTGACCGCGGACCACCGCGCCGGACGGTCGAAGCGACGGTCGTCGCCCTACCGAGGGGCGCGCCCCGCTCACGGTAGGCCCGCGCCGAGGAGGCGAGCGCCGTTCAGGACGGGCCCTCGTACACCGCCTTGCTCCGCATCAGGAAGTCGGAGAGATAGCTGTCGTGGGGGACGCCCGGCGACATCCAGTGGGTCGGCTGATCGCCGAAGTACACGTTGGCGATGCTGGGCTCCGCGACCAGGGCCTCCCACAGGTCCCGGTCCCGGGTCAGTGCCGACAGCACCAGCGTGTCGCGCAGCGGCGCCATGCCGTCCGCGCGGGTCCAGGGGGCGATCCACACGCAGGGGAAGGGCAGTTCGGTGCGCAGTTGAGGGGCGCGGGCGCTCGCGGTCTGGTGCACGGCGGGGCGCAGCACGGCGCTGCCGTCGCCGAGGTCGTCGGCGATCCCGTCGCCGCCGAGCCAGGCGTGCGTCCCGGCCGCCACCCTTTTCAGATACGCGCTGAGGGCTCGCGCCCGCTCCCTCGGACACACCGGCAGACGGGCCCTCTCGTCTTGCGGGGGAAGGCTGGGCAGGACGGCCAGACGTGCCGCGAGGGCTTCGGCGAGCGGGGCCGGGTCGCCCTCGACGAGGATGGCGGTGGCGTTGACGCACGCGGTGCCGCTCTCGCCGGCGACGGACGCGACGAGGGCGTCCAGGTGGTCACGCCAGTCGGTGTCCGCGGTGATGAGGATCTTCGACCGTCCCGGCCCCTGCGGCAGGATCCTCGCGTCGTGCGCGTACCTGGTCACCACGTCGTCGCCGCCGTAGACCACAGCCCGGTCCGCGCCGTGGACGAGCGTGTCGGCGGTCGCGTGGTCGGTGGGCAGCAGCATGAGCTGGTCGTCCCGGATTCCCGCCTGACGCAGTGCCCCGACGAGCCGGTAGGGGGTAAAGGGCTCGCGCCGGGATGGGCGCACAGCGACGCCGTAACCCAGCGCCAGTGCCTCCAGCCAGACACGGTGTACGCCGGGATGGTTGCCGGACGCGTTGACGGCGAACACGTCGCCCTGACGCGCCCACACCGTGTGCGTCTCATGCAGGACGGGGTCGCTGAGGTCGCGTGCGGCGCCGCGCGGCCTTCCACGGTCGGCGGACGAGGCGGCGTGCCGAACGAAGTGCGCCGTGCCGCGGGTCGCGGCGCGCACCACGGCGAGCGGCGTGCCCGAGGTCCGGCTGACGTGACGTTCGTATTCCCGGACGCTCAAGCCCCCCACGGTGCCCGCGGCGAAGGCCTCCCCGGCGGTGGCGAACACGGTCTCCAGGTCGGCCACGGCGATCGGCGGCGCTTGGCGCAGGGCGCCGATCGCCCGAGCCACGTACAGCGGGGGAACCAGACTCAGCCGCGCGATCGGTGCACCGGCCACGTCGGTCACCGTGCTCGGCACACGTGTGCGGTAAGTACCCCGCGGGCCCAGGGCGTCGAGGTGCAGCGGCTCGGTGGTCGGTACGGGGGCCATCAGTAGACCCCCTCGATGACCGTCTCACCCTCGACCGCGGGAACCGGCGCGACGTCGGCGACGGCGTCCCCGGCGTGGCCGTCAGCCGCGCGGACGCGCAAAGCGGTGTCCCGCTCCCTGTTGTTGGGAATCAGCATGGACTTGCTGACGTGGCTCACCACCACCTGGCCCCGCTCGCCCTCCGCCACCTGTTGCCCGGTGTCGGGATCCACGACGCTCAGGAAGACGTACGGCGAGACGGGGTCGAACACACACGGCTCCGACGCCGTGAGACCGACCCGCTCCAAAAGCGCGGTGAGCATCACG
Organism: Streptomyces sp. NPDC051105; assembly: GCF_040682795.1. NCBI lineage: Bacteria > Bacillati > Actinomycetota > Actinomycetes > Kitasatosporales > Streptomycetaceae > Streptomyces > Streptomyces sp. NPDC051105. Next base: position 462,053 of record NZ_JBFBBR010000002.1, read on the forward strand.
GTGTTGCCGTACATGCCGATCAGTGGCACGTCGGGAAACACTTCGGTCCGCAACAGGTCCCGGGTGTCCGGATCCATGTGGGTGCCGCCCCAGATGATCGCCTGGGCTTTGCCGTTGATGACCTCCACGAGGTCGCTGTCCCGGGCGAAGCGCTCCAGCATCGGGGTGGTGGCGGCTATGACACCGATGTCCTGGCCGAGCAGGATGCCCCGGCACTGGTCCACGAGATGGTCGGTGTAGGCGTCGACCTCGTCGCGACGGCCCGCGGCGACGAGCTTCTTGACCCAGCGGGGATCCATGTCGACCGCCAGCCCGGGGCTGCCGAGACTTGCCGCGGCCCGTTGCAGCACATCGCCCACGAGGTGCGGGCCGGTCGGCGCCACGGTCAGCCACAGCGCGCCCACCGGCAGTGCGTGGTTGCGGAGCCGACGGGTCACCTGCTCGCTGCCGTGCCGCGCCCAGTCGTCCATCTGCACGACCCGCTTGGGTGCCCCGGTCGTGCCGCCGCTCTCGAACACGTGCAGCGGCCGGGCCTGCGGACCGTAGCCGCGGGGGACGAGATCGGACACCTGCACATCGCGCAGCTCGTCCGTCAGATCGGGAAAGAGCGCCAGGCCCGCCACGCCCTTGACGTCGTGGCGGGGGTCGAAACCGAGCCGGTCGACCCGTTCCAGCCAGTACCGGGACCCCGTCTCGGGAGTGAAGTGCCACTGCATGGCCGCCCTGACGTAGTCGTCGGGGTCCACCCCGTCGAAGGGGCCGGCGTCCAGAACGGTGAATGAGCCGATCGGCATGGAACCGCCTTTCTCGAAGTCGTTGAGGGCGGACGCGTGAGAGCCGCGCGTCCCGGGCGGTCCCGTGGGCCCGACCCGCTCTCGCAGAGGAGACCGAGGGGTGCAGGCGGATGTGACAGCCCCGCGGAAAGGCGGCAGCGCCCCCGGCACCGGCACACGTCACAACGGCCCGTGTCTCCCGGTCTGATGACTGGGCCAGAGCCGACCGGCGGTGTGCCGAGGGCGAGGGACGGGAGAGGATCATGCGACAGGGACTGCGGATCGTGCGCGTCGACCAGGACGACGAGCCCCGTGTGGCCGCTCTGCACCGCCGGTGCTCCGCCGCCGCCCGGTGGCAGCGCTACCACCGAGCCATGGGCGACCCCGACACCTACTTGGGGCCGCTGCTGTCCCGACCCCACTCGGTGCACCTGGCGGTGCAGGACTCGCGAGAGCGGCTCGTCGCGATAGGGCATCTGCTGTCGGACGACGGTGACGCCGAGGCAGCGCTGCTGGTGGAGGACACTTGGCAGAACAGGGGGCTGGGCACCCGGCTCCTGAAAGAACTCGGCCGGTTCGCCGTCGTGTTGGGCGTACCTGGGGTCTACGGCGTCATCCACCCCGGCGACGCCCGTATGGCGGCCGTGCTGCACCGCACCGGCGTTCCGCTGCGCACGGTCCTGGAGACGGGCAGTGCGACGACGGTCCGGGCCCGGTCGCAGGACATTGGCCTCGCCCTCGCCTGCTCGCCAACGCGACGTGGGTGGTGGCAACGCGGCGCTGGAAAGCACCGTGTGTCGGGGTCGCCGGCACGCCCGTCGGCCCCCGAAGGTGGAGTTCAGCGGGTTCTCCGCCGCTCCTTCGAGGATGCGTCGCCTACTTGCTGAACCCGCACAGTGCAATACGTGTGACACCATTGAATGAGATAGTGTTTCGGCTGTCGCTCACCGGCGGGTGTTTCTCCCCGCGGTTCGATGCGGGCGGCTACGAGCGAGGGGATTGCCATGGCCGAGCTGTTCTATGACACCGACGCCGACCTGTCCGTCATCCAGGGCCGCAAGGTCGCGGTCATCGGTTACGGGAGCCAGGGTCATGCCCATGCGCTGTCGCTGCGTGACTCGGGTGTGGACGTCCGCGTGGGGCTCCACGAGGGTTCCAAGTCCCGGGCGAAGGCCGAGGAGCAGGGCCTGCGTGTGGTGACGGTGACGGAAGCCGCCGCCGAGGCCGACGTGATCATGATCCTCGTCCCGGACCCGCTCCAGGGCGAGATCTACGTGCAGCACATCGCCCCGAACCTCAAGGACGGCGACGCGCTGCTCTTCGCGCATGGTTTCAACATCCGCTTCGGCTTCATCAAGCCGCCGGCGAACGTGGACGTATGCATGGTCGCCCCCAAGGGCCCGGGCCACCTGGTGCGTCGCCAGTACGAGGAGGGCCGGGGCGTTCCGTGTCTGGTGGCGGTCGAGCAGGACGCCACAGGAAACGCCTTCCCGCTGGCCCTGTCGTACGCCAAGGGCATCGGTGGCACCCGTGCGGGTGTCATCAGGACGACCTTCACCGAGGAGACCGAGACCGACCTGTTCGGTGAGCAGGCCGTGCTCGCCGGTGGCGTGTCAGCCCTGGTCAAGGCGGGCTTCGAGACGCTGACCGAGGCGGGCTACCAGCCGGAGATCGCCTACTTCGAGTGCCTGCACGAGCTGAAGCTCATCGTCGACCTGATGTACGAGGGCGGCCTGGAGAAGATGCGCTGGTCGATCTCCGAGACCGCCGAGTGGGGCGACTACGTCACCGGCCCGCGCATCATCACCGACGCCACCAAGGCCGAGATGAAGCAGGTCCTCGCCGAGATCCAGGACGGCACCTTCGCCCGTAAGTGGATGGCCGAGTACCACGGCGGTCTGAAGAAGTACGCCGAGTACAAGCGGCAGGACTCCGAACTGCTGCTGGAGACCACCGGCAAGGAGCTGCGCAAGCTGATGAGTTGGGTCAACGACGAGGAGCGCTCGTGATTGCGCGGGCCGGCACGGATGGGAACCGGTGACGGACTCATGACGACACTGAATGTCACCCTGCTCGGCGGGCTCCGCGAGGTAGCCGCCGTACCACTGCCCGCGGCGGAAGCCGCGCACGGCACGCGGTCGCTGCGCCGCTTCGTCCTGGAACTCCACGTGCCGCACGAACGGCAGCTGGCACTCGATGCCGAACTGCAGGCTGCCGCCGCGCCGGACGGGACGTACCTGCAAGGCACCGACGCGATGTGGCGCGTGGTGGAGGGCTGGACCGTCGTGGCCCACGGTCTGCGGGCCGGGATCAACCGGTATCGGGTGGAGATCGAGGAGGTGGAGGACGCCGCGCCGGCCGACGCCCGCGCTGTCGGCGAGGGCGCGTCAGGGGAGGCGGGCAAGCTGCCCGTCGGTGGGAGCGCCGACGTCATGCAGCTCAAGCTGGCCGTCCTGGTACTGCCCGTCTCGGACGTCGACCGGGCGAAGTCGTTCTACGAGGCCGTCGGGTTCCGACTGGATGCCGACCATGCCATCGACACCTCCTATCGCGTGGTGCACATGACGCCCCCGGGATCGGCGTGCTCGATCCTGTTCGGGACCGGAGTCACCACGGCCGCCCCAGGCTCGGTGCGGGGCCTGCACCTCGTCGTCTCCGACATCGAGCAGGCCTGCCGGGAACTCGACGCGAGGGGCGTGGTGACCGGCGGAATCTTCCATGACACGAGCGGTGTGTTCCACCGCAGCACCGATGAGAAGCGGGTCGAAGGACCCGACCCGCAGCGTCGTGACTATCACTCCTACGCCGAGTTCAGCGACCCGGACGGCAACGCATGGGTGCTTCAGGAGGTGCCGGCGCGGGCCTGAGAGGCCCTTGCAGTGTTCAACCGCGAGGGAGAGCGTCCTCCGGCGAACCGGAGCGACGCTCACCTCCACCGTGTGTCGTCGCGGTGCCGCGCAGGGTCTGGAGGGACTCGCCGATCGACGCGATACGCGTGTTCACGACGTGCACGGCCTCACGGAGCTGGCGCAGCCGCTCCTCGAGAGCCGTCGCCTCAGCCGTGAGCGAGGCCGCGACGGCGGCGGGGTCCGCCTGAAGATCAACGCCTTGGGACATCATCCCGGTCCTCCTCGGATCGTGTCGGACACCAGTCCCCGTACTGACCGGACAGGGGGCGCGCTTGTGACAGCCGGAGGCGTCGTCCCCCCAGTGCGGCGGGAGGCAAGCCGTGCCCGGGACGGGGCCGTGGCTGACACGTCCCGGGTTCAGCAGGCTTCCAGAACGAAGTCACCCAGGATGTGCCGTCGGATACGCCGGACCTCGGCACGTTCGGGTTGCACGGGCACCTGGCCGCGGGCGTCCCGCTCGGAGGCGCTGTTGGCCCGGCGCACCGCCGCGCGCACGGCTTCGGCGCTGTCCGGCGCCTCGCCGACGACGTAGTACAGCCAGACGATCCGGGAGCCGTCCGACCGGCACGGCAGCCCGACCAGCCAGGTGCGGGAGTCTCTGGGTGTGCTGGGCATCAGGTCTCATCTCCGTTCTCTGCCGGCGGCGATGGCGGCAAAGCGGGTGGGGCTCCGCGAGGAGTTCCGCCCTTTCTTCCTTGACCTGGACAGCGCCCCGGTTCGTGACAGCGAATCGGCCTGTTGCAGCTGTCGCCCCTCAACTGCCGTGTCATGGCTCGCGATGGGTTCCTGGTGTCACAGATGCGTGTGCGTTCCTGTCTCATGAGCGAACAGATCGGGCCAGGCAGGAGAAAAAGGGTGCGCGTTCCGCGAGCCGCCGACACTCGTGCGTGGAGCCGCCATCGCCACTCGCCGCACGAAAGACCACACATGAGCATCCCCATCCCGCGGCCGGACGTTCCGGCCGTCGATCGCTGTGGAGGACATCGGGCTCGAGAGGCCCGTCCCCGTGGGGACTTCTCCTTCTGCCGCGACCTTCGAGTGCTTCTGCTGTCCCAGGACGAACAGGACGCGGTCCACGTCCGGCGGCTGCTTCCGGACCGGCTGGCCGACGCGCTGGTCTGGCACACGAGCGTCGAGGAAGGATGCCGCACGTCCGGCACCGACGGCCCGCTGTGCGTTCTGGTGGGCAGCACACCGGCCGGACGGACCTTGGCCGACGTCGTCACCCGGGTACGCCGCCACGCCCCCGACGCGGCCGTGCTCGTTCTTGAGGGCACGTATGCGTCCCACACCTTTCGCTCTGTCGCCGGCTCGGTGCAGGGCCGGGCCGATCACCGCCGCAGCGCTCCCGACGAGTTCTGCCGGAAGATCTGGGTGGCGCTGCAACGTGCCGTCGCGGGGCGCACCGTGGCGGGCGAGGTGATCGCGCGGGACAACGCCCTGCTGGAACGGGGCCTGTTGCCCGACCTGACGCTGCGGGCACCCGGCTTCACAACCGCCTTCCACTACACGCCGGGTCGCGCGCACACTTTGCTGGGCGGTGACTTCTGCGATGTGGTGCGCGGCGACGACGGCAGCGCCCACGTGGTCATGGGCGATGTGTCCGGGCACGGTGCCGCCGCGGCCGCCCTCGGTGTCCACCTGCGCCTGGCATGGCGCACGGCCGTGCTGTGCGGGCAGAGCCAGCTGGAACAACTCCGTCTGCTCGAACGCATCCTGACCGAGGAACGAGCGGAGGAGGAGACCTACGCGACCGTGGTGTCCCTCGTCCTGTCGCCCCACCACCGCACCCTGCGGACGGTCACCGCCGGCCATCCGGGCTTTCTGCACCGGCACAGGGGAGAGGTCCGTTGGGTGGAGCCGCCGCCAGGTCTCCCGCTGGGACTCTTCCCCGGGCAAGGGGACTGGCGCGAGAGCGAGATGGCGATGCCGGACGGGGACGGCATCGTGCTGTTCACCGACGGACTCTACGAAGGCCGTACGGCCCGCGGACGGCTCGGGGAGGAGGGCTTGCTGAGGCTGGCCGGTCGGCTCGCGCATCTGGAGGCGCAAACGTTCGTCGACGCCTTGGTAGGCGGCGTATCGCTGCTGGCCGCCCCGTTCGGTGGGCTACGGGACGATGTGGCGGTGCTTCATCTGTCCTGCGACGGAGGGGGCGGGGCCTGATGTGCTGCCGACCCGCAGGACCGGCCCGGCCTACGGACGAAGTGGGTCCCCACCAGGGAAGGGGCCGGAACCGGCCGGCACATGCGCCCCGGCGGGGGAATTTCGGCTCTCGCCCTGGTCGAGAGCCCGGTGATGGGCGAAACGCGACACCAGCGGCGGCTCCATCAGCCAGCCGTGAGCCCGGCCGTGCCGTGCGTCAGAGGTGTCGGCGGTTTCGCGCAGCAGGGCGAAGGCCATCACCGCGCCGATGGCCAGCAGGCTCGCGCACAGGGGCATGGCCCGGCTGAACGCCGTGTCGAAGGAGTCGGGGGAGCGGTAGGCGTCCGGGCTCATGCCGACCAGCAGCGGCAGTGCGGCCACGGAGATCAGCCCGGCCGCGCGTGCGGCCGCGTTGTTGATTCCGCTGGCCAGGCCCGCGTCGGCGGCCTCGACCGAGGCCAGTAGCGTCACGCTCAGCGGAGCGACCATGATGACCACGCCCGTCCCCATCACGAGCAGGGCGGGCAGAACGTCGGCGAAGTAGGAGGCGTGCGCGCCCACCCGCGTCGTCATCACCATGCCCGCCCCGCACACCACAGGGCCGACGGTGAGCGGGATGCGCGGTCCCAGGCGTTGGGCGAGCGTCCCGGAGCGGGCGGAGAACAGCAGCATCAGCACCGTGCTCGGCAACATGGCGGCGCCCGCCGCCAGTGCCGAGTAGCCGGCGACGATCTGCAGTTGCAGGGCGGTCAGGAAGAAGAACCCGCCCAACCCGGCGTAGACGCACAGGGTGATCAGATTGATGGCCGTGAACGGCCGTGACGAGAAGATCGACAGGGGCATCATCGGGTCGCTGCTGCGCCGCTCCACCAGCAGGAACGCGGCCCCGGCCGCGATACTGCCCGCGGCGGCTGCAAGGGCGACGGGCCCGCCGGAACGGGCTTCGGTCAGCGCGTAGGTGGCCAGAGCGAGCGTCAACGCGCCCAGCGCCGCACCGGCGAGGTCGAAGCCCCGCCGCGACGGCGTGTGGGTACCGGCCGGGACGGTGGGCCGCTGAGGCCTGCCGACGGACTCCGGGACGTGGCGCATCGCCAGGGGCACGCACAGCAGCGCCGGGGGGATCGTCAGCAGAAAGGTCCAGCGCCACCCGGGGCCGTCGACGAGCCATCCGCCGAGAAACGGGCCGAGTGCCGCCCCGATGCCGCCGAACCCGGACCACAGACCGATGGCGCGCGGCCGGTCGTCCGGGTGGAAGGAGGCTTCGATGATCGCCAGTGAGCCGGGGGTGAGCAGCGCTCCGCCGACGCCCTGGAGCGCGCGGGCGGCGATGAGCGTGGTCGTGTCGGGAGCCAGTCCGCACAGCAGGGACGCCGCAGCGAACCAGATGATGCCCAGGACGAAGATCCGGCGTCGGCCGAAGCGGTCGCCCAGGGATCCGCCCAGCAGGATGAGTCCCGCCAGGGTCAGCATGTAGGCGTTCACGGTCCACTGGAGTGCGGCGAGTCCGGCGTCGAAGTCGGCGCCGATGTGCGGCAGCGCGACGTTGGTGACGGTCGAGCCGAGCAGCACCACGCTGGAGCCGAGGACGGTGGCCAGAAGGGTCCATCGGCCACGGGCGCTGGCGATGCGCAGGAAGGCCGGGTCGCTCGGGGCGGGGGAGCGGTGCATGTCGTCTCCTTGGGACAGTGGGCCAGGAGGCGGCCGGTGCGTTCGTGCCGGGCAGCGGGTGCGGCGGGTGACGCAGCGCGCGGCGGTGACACTCCGCCCGTCGCCGCTTCCCGTCTACGCACGGGTGCGCTGGGTGGGCGGTGGTGGGTCGCGCGTCGCGTATGCCCGGGGTGCGGTGGTTCACGGGTGGGCCTTCGCCTGGGACCCGGGGTGCTGCGGTTCGCGGCGTGGCGTCGTATGGACGCAGGGTGTCCGAGGGGCCGTCTCCCGCTCGGTGGGCCGGAGCGAGCGGGAGACGGACAGTGGGGGGCGTCCGGCGGGCCGGAGCGCGCGGGTCAGCCGAACATGCCCGGCTTGTAGCCGCCGGCGGGCTGCTGGTTGATGACGTTGATGCGGTTGTAGGCGTTGATGATCGCGATCAGCGAGATCAGCGCGGCGAGCTGGTCCTCGTCGTAGTGCTTCGCGGCGTTGGCCCAGGCCTCGTCCGACACGCCGCCCGCCGCGTCGGCGATGCGGGTGCCCTGCTCGGTGACCTCCAGCGCCGCGCGCTCGGCGTCGGTGAAGACGGTGGCTTCGCGCCAGGCGGCGACCAGGTGCAGCCGCTGCTGGTCCTCACCCGCGGCGACGGCGTCCTTGGTGTGCATGTCGGTGCAGAACCCGCAGCCGTTGATCTGGCTGGCCCGGATCTTCACCAGTTCCTGGGTGGCGACGGGAAGCGCCGAGTGCACAGCGGCCCCGGCCGAGTTGAGGTGCTTCATGACCTTGCCCGCGAGAGCGTTGCCGAAGTAGTTGATGCGCGCGTCCATGCCGGGATCCTGAGAGTCGAGTGATGGGGGACGAACTGACGTGAGACTGCTGCGGTTTCGGGGCCGTGAGCTCCGGACTCGCCGTTACTGCTTGCTGCTCCAGTCGGCGAAGTGCGTCTCGCCGAGCTGTGCGCCGGGGCCGGGCAGCAGGTCGGACTCCTTGAGGGCGGCGCCCCAGTAGAGACCCTTCGGGTCCGTCACGACCGTGCGGGGGTCGTTGTGGGCCGCGAGGCCCTTGCGGATGAAGTCCTCCAGGGTGAAGGTGTCAGGGCCGGCGACCTCGACGATTCCGTTGACCGGAGTGCCGACCGCCGTACGGCCGACGGCCGCGGCCACGTCGCCCGAGAAGATGGGCTGGATCTTGATGGGGGCGACGGACACCGTTTCACCACTGGTCGCCGAGTCCGCGAGGGTCTTGGCGAACTCGAAGAACTGCGTGGCGTGGACGATCGAGTACGGCACTCCGGAGTCCCGGATCATGTCCTCCTGGACCTGCTTGGCCTGGAAGTAGCCGGACTGCTGGAGGCGGTCGGTGCCCACGACGGACAGAGCCACGTGGTGTGTGACGCCGGCGGCAGCCTCCGCAGCGAGCAGGTTGGTGGTGGAGGCGCGGAAGAACTCCATCACCGCGTCGTCGTCGAAGGAGGGGGAGTTGGAGACATCGACGACGACGGAGGCCCCCTTCAGGACGTCGGCCAGCCCTTCGCCGGTGACCGCGTTGACTCCGGTGTTCGGGGAGGCTGCCACCGCCTCATGACCGTGTTCGTTGAGCTTGGAGACGACCTTGGAACCGATGAGTCCGGTTCCGCCGATCACTACGATCTTCATGGACTTTCCCTTCACTGATCTCGCACGGTGCCCGGTGGGTCTGCGGCGACCTCGTCCACGGCACCGGCCGCGATGGCGCGTACTCTCCTGACCAGGCGACCCCGGCATCTGTGACAGGGCCGCGCACAAAGATTTCGCGCCGCTGTCGATCGCCCTCACGCGGCGGGTCCGGCATCGTCGGACGCGTCGCGCCACGGCTCGGTGGTTCCGGTCGGGTCGGGCCACAGGGGTGTGCGGCGCACGCCGGTCGTCGCGGACCACACCGTGGCGCCCGGCAGGGCGGGCGCGGCGCCGGGGCGGTAAGCGGCTCTGCCGCGACGTGTCAGCCGAGTGCCGCTCCCGGTGTCGCCAAGGCGGGCAGCGGCGGGCGCCCACTCCGGATCGTCCCACGCCGCGCCGGCCGGGGCGTCTTCGCGGGCCCGTTGGGTGACCAAGACGACCGCGACTCCGGCCTCGGCGACTTCGATGGCTGCTCGGAGGTCTGACGCACCGCTTCCCACCACGAGGACGGACGTGGTGAGCTGTTGTCCGAGCGAAGACATGGGTCCTCCTGCGACAGCGAACGGACAGGATCATTGGTTCGGATCGACCGGGAAGGCCCCCGATTTGTGACAACCTCAGCGTGTTTCCGGGCGTGGAAGTAGTCACACTGTCTGTCCGCACCGCGAGGGAGGGGCCGCGGTTATCGTGACAGGGATTCTTCCGAACACCGCTGTGGGAGCACTGTTCCCCCCGGATCCCGCCGAGGAGCCGAGTCGCATGATCGCCAGCCCGCTTCCCGCTCTGGTCGGCCGGCAGCGTGAGTGCACGGCGCTCGACAACCTGCTGGCCGGCCTTCGGGCCGGCGGTTCCTGCGTCATGGTCGTACGGGGCGAGGCGGGCATCGGTAAGTCGGTGCTGCTGGAGTACATGGCTGCGCAGGCGTCCCGGGTGCAGGTGACCTGGGCGCGCGGTGTCGAGGCCGACATGGAGCTCCCGTACGCGAGCCTGCACCAGGTGTGCGCGCCGTTCCTGGACGGTGTCGAAGAACTGCCGCAACCCCAACGTGACGCCCTGCGCGTGGCATTCGGGACGGCGGTCGGCGATCCGCCCGACCGTTTCCTGGTCGGCCTCGCCGTTCTGACCCTGGTCACCCGCGCCTCGGAGACCCGGCCGGTGCTGGTGCTGGTGGACGACGCCCAGTGGCTGGATCAAGTGTCGTTGCAGACACTTGAGTTCGTGGCCCGGCGACTGCTCGCGGAGCCGGTCGCCATGGTGTTCGCGGTCCGCGACCCCGAGGGGCAGTCCGCGCTCACGGGCCTGCCGGCGCTGCAACTCAGGGGACTTGACGCCGCTTCGGCCGGGGAACTCCTGGAGGGAGCTGTGGGGGGACGGTTGGAGGAGCGGGTCCGGGACCGGTTCGTGGCCGAGACACACGGCAACCCGCTGGCGCTGCTGGAATTCTCCCGCGGCCGCAGCGCCGCCGAACTGGCCTACGGCGTGGACGCGTCGAGTGCTTCGGTCGTCCAAGGGCCGGTGGCCAGCCGCGTCGAGCGTGATTTCGCCGGGCGGCTCGGTGCGCTGCCGGCCGCGACCCGCACCCTGCTGCTGATCGCTGCGGCGGAACCGGTGGGCGACGTGCGCCTGTTGATCCGCGCGGCCGCTTCCCTCGGCATCACCCCGGACGCCGCACCGGCCAAGGCAGCCGGCCTGATCGAGTTCGGCGAGCCCGTACGGTTCCGGCATCCGCTGGTCCGTTCGGCGGTCTACCACGGAGCCGAGCCGGAGGATCGACGTGCGGTGCACCGGGCCCTGGCCGAGGCCACGGACCCCCTCCTGGACCCTGACCGACGCGCCTGGCACGCCGCGCAGGCGGCCGACGGGCCGGACGAGGAGGTCGCCGCAGGACTGGAGCAGGCCGCCGACCGCGCCCGGCAGCGCGGGGGCATCGCGGCTGAGGCGGTTCTGCTGGAACGCGCGGTGGAGGTGACGCCCGATCCCTGGCCGCGAGGGCGCCGGGCCCTTGCGGCGGCCGAGGCGCACTTCTCGGCCGCCGCGCCCGAACGGGCCACGGAATTGGCCGCGGTGGCCGACCTGTATCCGCTCAGCGTCCTGGACCGGGCCCGCCTGGCACGTCTGCGGGCCAGAATCCTGTTCGCCCGCAGCCGCAGCGACGAGGCGGCACCACTGCTCCTGAACGCGGCGGCACAGTTCACCGCGGCCGGATCTCCCCTGGCGCGGGAGACGTACCTGGAGGCGATCAGCGCGACCATCTTCGCCGGCCGGGTCCATGGTCCGACAGGCGCCCGCGCCGCGGCGATCGCGGCCCGCGCGTCCGGGGCGCCCTCCTCGGGCTCCAAGGCCGCGGACGCTCTCCTGGACGGTGTGGCGGCCCTGCTCGCGGACGGTTCGGAGACGGCCGTCCCGGCCCTGCGCGAGGCACTCGACCTGCTCGAGCACGAAGAGCTCCGCACGCGGGAGGCGACCGTACGGTGGCTGCTGCTGGCCCCGGTCGCGCTGGAGTCGTTCATCCACTGGGCCTGGGACCTGCATGCCTGGGACACACTCTCGACTCGCGCAGTGCGTCTGGCCCGCGACATCGGAGCACTCGGCAGCCTGCCGCCGGCTCTGATCTACGCGGGCGGGGTGCACATCCACTACGGCGACTTCGCCGAAGCCGACCGGATGATCGACGAGGCCGACGCGATCGCCACCGCGACCGGCCACGCCCCGCACAAATACGCCACGCTCGTCCTGGCCGCGTGGCGGGGTGAGGCGGATGTCGCCGCCGGCATCATCGAAGAAGCCAGAGAGCGCGCCGTGCAGCGGGGCGAAGTATCCCTGCTCGGTGCCATGGGCTACATCCAGGGCGTGCTCTTCAACGGACTGGCCCGCTACGAAGAGGCGATCGAGGCCGCCCGCACCGGTATCGAGCACGACGGGTTCAACTTCACTGGTCTGTCGCTGGTCGAACATGTGGAGGCCGCGACGCGTTGCGGTGAACTCGACCAGGCCCGCGCGTCGTTGGCCCGCCTTACCGAACTCACCCGCGCCGCCGACTCCGGATGGGCGCGGGGTGCGAGCGCACGCAGTGAGGCGCTGCTTGCCGACGGTGAGGCGGCCGACCGCCTGTACCGCACGGCGATCGAGGAATTCGGCCGCGGCGGGGTTGTCGTGGAGGTGGCACGTACCCACCTGCTGTACGGCGAGTGGCTGCGGCGCGCACAGCGCCGTGCACAGGCCCGCGAGCACCTCCGCACGGCCCACGACATGTTCGACGCGATGCCGGCTCACGCGTTCGCCGAACGGGCCCGCCGTGAGCTGATCGCCACCGGCGAACAGGTGACCGCGCGGGATACCACACCGGCGAACGCTCTCACCCCGCAGGAGTCGCAGGTCGCAGCCCTCGCCGCCGATGGCATGACGAACGCGCGGATCGGCGCGGAGCTGTTCATCAGCCCCCATACCGTGGAATGGCACCTGCGGAAGGTCTACGTGAAGCTCGGCATCAGCTCCCGCCGAGCCCTGCCGGACATCCTCGACAGCGCACGGGCACGGTGAGTCAGAAACCGCGGTCAGTGCCTCGCGCAGGCGAGGAACGAGGTCGGCCTCGCCTGAGGCGACCAGCCGGAGGGTGCCTTCGGGAGCCCGAACGCCAGCCGCCTCCGGATTTCAGAAGACGGCGATGATCCTCGCTCCGGAGGACAGTCATGGCCGCAGAACGCCGACCGCAACCACAACGCACACTGTGATGTCCTGTGATGTCGGGAACCACGAGATGAGGGAGACAGCGGCGATGGTGGGTCCGGCAAGCCCGATCAGCACGTCGAACAACGGGACAGGAAGCACTGAGGTTTCGCGGGAACTTGGCGCCATGGCCTCGGTGTTCGCCAACTTCCGTCAGTACCTCATGGGATGGGGCACACAGAACCGAGCAGGCAACACCGTCGACCAGTTCCGCAGCGGGCTTGCCACCCCGCAGTTCAACGGCGTCGTACGCGTACGGTCGGTGTCCGCGGACGGGGCGGACGTGACGGCCGTCCGCAAGGAGTTCGCGAACGTTCCCTGGTGGTGGTGGGTCGGACCCGACAGCCCCGAGGACACCGCCGACGTCCTGCGGTGCCGCGGTGGACGAGAGCTCACGGCCCTCCCCGTGATGGTGCTCCCGCTCGACGAACCGGCCGACCCGGGCACAGTCCCGCACACCGCTCCCACCGGTTTGCGGGTGGAGCCGGTCCGGGACGATGAACGGCTGACCGAATTGGTCCGGACCTATCGGGCGTCGATGGGGGTCGAACCCGGGCTGGAGGCCGAGATGGTGCGCATCGAGTCGCGGCGCGAGGACAACGCCGACATCATCCGGCTGGCCGCCGTGCTCGACGGCCGAGTGGTCGGGACGACCGTGGTGATCACCGCCCACGGGGTGGCCGGGATCTTCCTCGTCCACGTGACCGAAGCGCACCGCCGGCGGGGCGTCGGTGCGGCCCTGACGGCCGCCGCGCTCCAGGTGGGGAAGGAGCGCGGGATGCGCTGCGCCGCGCTGGTGGCCAGCCATGCGGGCGAACCGTTGTACCGACGTTTCGGCTTCACGACGACATCCGAGTACCGGCTGTTCGCCTTTCCCGCCTGAGCCGCAGCCGGCCCGGACGCGGAGTACGCGCTGCCCCTCCAACCTGCACGCCGGCGCCGTGGGTGAAGAGGGCGCGCGCGTAGCCCTGGCACATGATCCGGCCACCGTGTCACACCGAGGGCCGACGACCGGTCTAGAGGGTTAGGACCGAGAGGAACAGAGGACACCGTGCGTGAGATCTTGATCGTGGGCGGCGGGTACGCGGGCTTCTACACCGCGTGGGGCCTGGAGAAGAGGCTGCGGCCGGGCGAGGCGCGCGTCACCATCGTCGACCCTCGCCCGTACATGACGTACCAGCCCTTCCTGCCCGAGGTCGTGGCCGGTTCGGTGGAGGCCCGGCACGCGGCGGTCTCGCTCCGCCGTCATCTCCACTACACGCGTCTGGTGGCGGGCTCGGTGACGGAGATCCGCCACAGCGCGCGCACGGTCACGGTCCGCCCGGAGTCCGGGCCATCCCTCGACCTGCACTATGACGTGCTGGTGGTGACGGCGGGGGCGGTCACCCGGACCTTCCCGATCCCGGGGCTGAGCGATCAGGCGTACGGACTCAAGCACGTCGAGGAGGCGGTGGCGATCCGCGACCGCCTCCTCACCTCGTTCGACCGTGCGGCCGGTCTGCCGCGCGGGCCCGAACGCACCAAACTGCTCACCGTCACCGTCGTCGGTGGCGGATTCTCCGGAGTGGAGGGATTTGGTGAGCTGCTGGCCCTGGCGACCGCATTGCTCAAGCAGTACCCGGAGATCGGCGCGGACGAACCGGCCTTCCACCTGGTCGAGGCACGGGACCGCATCCTGCCCGAGGTCGCGGACCGGCCGGGCGCCTGGGTGGTGCGTTCACTGGAGAAACGGGGGGCGCGGGTACACCTGAACACCCAGCTGGTCTCCGCCGAGGACGGCCGGGTGCGGCTGTCGGACGGCACCGAGTACGACTCGGGCCTGCTGGTGTGGACGGCCGGCAACGCCGCCAACCCGATCGTGCACAACCACAGCGACCTGGCCGTCGACGAGCGGGGCCTGCTCACCGTACGGGCGGATCTGCGGGTCACCACGGACACCGAGGTGGTGCCCGACGTCTGGGCGGCGGGGGACGACGCCTCGGTGCCCGATCTCGCGGCCGGGAGGCCGGGCGCGCACACCGTGCCCAACGCCCAGCACGCCGTCCGCCAGGGCAAGCTGCTGGCGAAGAACATCCTGGCGTCGCTGCGCGGCCGTCCGACCAAGGACTACGTGCACCGCAGTCTCGGTGTGGTGGCCACACTCGGGCTCGGCCGCGGCATCTTCCAGTACCGGGGTCTGGTCATCAAGGGGTTCCCGGCCTGGCTGATGCACCGTGGCTACCACGTTCTGGCCATACCGAGCTGGGAACGCAAGACGCGTGTGTTCGCCGTTTGGGTCACGGCCCTTCTCTACGGCCGCGACATCGTGTCACTGGCGTCGGTGCAGCACCCGAGGGAGGCGTTCGTCTCCCGCGGCGAACTGCGCCGAGGAGAGGAGTCCGCACAGCCCGGAGGCCGACTCACGGCATGACGGCCCGGTACAGTCCGCGGCCGGCCCGCTGGACGCGCGAGGCGCCGACGAGACGGTCGAGTGTGCTGCGGACGGCGTTGATGCTGCCGCTGTCGGTGTCGCGCCCCAGCGCCGACGCGACGTCGCGGGCGCGGACCTCGGTGTCCCCGGCCTGCGCGAAGTACGCCAGGATCTGCTCCGTGAGCTTGCCGTACGTCGTGCTGCTGTCGCCCGCCTCGTCGCTCCGGCCTGCCGTGGCCGGGGATTCTGCGGCGGCTTCGGCGGTTGCCGCGGCGCGCGCAGCCTCCGGCTTCGTCGGCGACGGGACGCTCACGGGGGCGGGGTCCCGCGGGGATGGGGCGGCCGCAAGGCCGGTGCCGGGCATGAGGGCCTGAAGGGCGTCGAGCGCCCGCTGCACGGAACCGAGGTGGGCTGTGACCGCGGCCAGTTCCCTCTCCAGCGCCTGCTTCTGGATCTCCAGCCGGGCCAGGTCCTCCTGGAGACCGTCGGCGGTGCTCTCGATGGCGCGAGCCGTCTGGGTCATGGAGCCCATGGGTTCCTCTCGTCCTCAACCCTGTGTCCTGGCGGGACCGCTCGATGTCCCGGCCCGCCCCCGGCGCGGCACCGGGGGGATGCTGGCGAACATCATATGCAGCGGCCCCGTCGGCCGAGACCAGAGTGGGCGGTCCCCCGCAGAGCACACCGTTGATCGGGCCGTCAGAGACGGCGGGCCGGGGACGGAGCGAGCCCCGTGGCGCTCCCTTCGTCCGCCGGCGGCGCCTCGTGGTGGCGTGCTGCGGGCAGCCGTCTGATCTTGTCGGACACCGCGTGGATCCGGGCGTCCACCTCGTCGATCGCCTCCCGGAGCACCACGAGCCGTCCCTCCAGGACGGCGGCCTCCGCGGCGAGCAAGAGGGTGACGTCGGCTGGGTCGGTCCGGCGGTCGGCGTCTCGCGTCATCCTCGTGTCCCGCCTCGGCCCGCGACGCCGACGGTCCGCTGGGCCAGGACCCGGCCGCTGACGCCGGGGCCGCCGGGGGTGGCCTGGGCGGTCGTCGAGGCGAGCGAGAGCCCTATGAGGCAGGCTCCGACGACCGCGGCGCGTGCTGAAGTACGCATGATGATTCCTTTCGGTCCAACAGTGTGTTTCGTTGCGGAGATGTCAGCGTCTCTCCCATTTCCCGGAGCGGTGGGGGCAGAGCGGGTAACGTCCTGTACGCGAGAGGCCCGTCGTGACCGTGCGCGCACAGTTCCCGCGGCCTTGCCGGCACCAGACCGCCCCCGGCGCGAACGCCTTCACATGCGACACGTTGCATCCCGTCCCAGTTGGTGTGGCACACACGGCGAACCGTGCGGTGGGGACGTGCGGATTTCCGGGCGGCGGGCCCGGTCGTGGCAGTGCGGCACCCGGGGGGCTCTTGCGGTGCGGCGCCTCACCGGCGGCCGCGCAGCGTCACGGCCAGCAGCTCCGACTCCTCGTACCCCGGGAGCGGGGCGAACCCGTGCGCTGCCAGCTCGCGGGTCAGCTGGACGCGCGTCGCGGGCCACATCCAGAACGTCTCGGTGTGTTCCCGCAGCACGTCCTCGGCGTCCCTGACCCAGTAGTCGGCGCGGGTCCGGATGCGGTAGCCGGCGGCCGACATTGTCATGCGCCCGCCGTAGACGTGCGCGCCGACCCGCTTGTCCGCGAGCAGGCGTACGACAGTGCGGGCCGGGAGCCGGGCCGGCGGCAGCTGCACGAACAGCGAGCCGCCGGGGGTGAGGGCCCTGCCGAGCGCGGGCCACAACTTCTCGCGTACGCCGGGTGGGAGGCAGCCCACCATGTTGTGGCAGACGGCCACGTCCGCGACCGCGTCCAGCGCTGTCTCGTCCAGGGGGTGCGGGTGCACGGTGACCCGGTCCCGCTGCTCGGAGGGCAGGGCGGCGAGGCGGGTCAGCAGCGACGTACGCATAGCCCGGGCCGGTTCGACGGCGTGCACGTCGGCCCAGGAGTCGGCGAGGGCCAGCATCGTCACCCGCCCGGTACCGGCCCCGACGTCCAGGACGCCGGTGCGGGCGTCGGCGATCTGGCGGGCGTAGAGCCGGCGAACCCGGGCTTCGTCCGCGTCGGCCTGCAAGATGTCGTAGAACTCCGCGGTGACCGCGTAGGAGTCGGATTCCCGTGGGAGGCCTGACGGTCCGCTGAGGATAGTGCGCATGCCCGACATGACAACGTGTGGGCAGAGTGTGTGACAGCGAGGACAGGAGAACGCAGCGCGGGCCGCCGCCCCGTGAGCGCCCCAACGCCTCGCGTCCATCGGCCTCCTCACGCGCCCCGCTTCCCTTTTGCGGGTAGTCGGCCGCAGGCTTGCGGGGCGCCCCGGCCGCGTGCTGATGTGCCCGGCAGGAGGTGGAGTCGATGTTCACGGCCCACTCCTGCCGGTCCGCCTGGCGGGCAAGCGCCCTGTCCGGGTCGCTGGCATCCGCCTCGATCTGTAACTCCTGAAGGACGGCCTTCCAGGTGCCGTCGGCCGACCAGCGGCGATGATGCTCGTAGACGGTCTGCCAGGGACCGTACCGTTCCGGCAGGTCAGGCCAGGGCACCCCGGTCCGGGCCCGGAACAGCACCCCGTTGATCACCCTGCGGTGATCCGCCCACTGCCCGCCCGGCTTGCCGTTGCCGGCATGAGGGGTTCGATCTTCCGCCACTGCGAGTCCGTGAGCTCGTGTCGCCGCACCATACGGGCGTCCTGCCCGGCCAAGCACGAGATCCACCCACCCAACCAAGAGCCATCAGAAACGGCCTAGGCTCGCAGTCGTCGGCGACCTGTCTTTCCTCGTCTCGGGCGGCCGGTTCAGGCCGGGTGGAGGATCCGTGGAGAAGGTCGCCTCGCTTTGTCTTGATGCTCGCGTGACACTCCACCTGATGTTCTGTCAGGGACGGGCGAGCCCGCCGGGTGACAGGAGGACCGAACAGCTGCGGGTGCACATCGTCCCTATGACCTCGCACGTGGAGTGCGTGGCGATTCTGGAGCCTGCCTCGAATGACCTCTGACCTGCTCGTTCTTGTGGTTCCTCAGGTCGGGGCGGCTCGCACCGCCCTGGCCCTTCCCATGGACAGCGGGTGTCAGCCGGCCGGTGACAACGCGATGCCCCTACGGTGGCTCGACGGCCACGGCCTCGCCAGCTCTATCGCATCTACGTCTTCTGTCGCAGGAGGGCGGTCCCACCCTCCTGCTGCCGCAGCGAGAGCGGTGCTTCCGGAGCCCGGCCCACAAGCGGCTGCCAGACCGACGTAGAGCACTCCGTCACGGCCCTGATCTCCGCATGGCCGAGCCGGTAGGTGATCGCGAAGTCCTCAGCCATCAGCGTCCGCGGGGGCGGCGGGAGATCACCTGGGGGAGTTCTCCCACCTTCCAGTAGCCGTCGAGGATCTTGAGCAGGCGCTCGGGGTCACGGAAGACCTCGGCGATCCGGTCGCCGTACTGCTCAAGGAGTGGGTCGGTCTCGACCATCTTGCGGCCGGCGCCCGTGAAGGACGACGAGTAGGCGTGACAGTTGCCGCACCACAGGTAGTTGATCCACGAGGGTTCGGTCCGGCCGTATTTCGTGTGATGGTAGAGGCGCAGGGTCATATGGTCGCAGATCGGGCAGGTTCGTTCGGACAGCGGTAGGTGCAGTTGGGCGCGGAGTGCCTCACTGTGGTGCTGGTCGTAGGGGCGGGTCATGGAGTCGGGGACCTCTCTGTGGAGTGGCGACGGACAGCGCGCGGGTCGGCCGCGACAGGAGCTTTTCCCGTCGCGGCCGACCCATTGGATCCTCATTTCAAGAACGCCATGCGCTATCCGAGTTCACATCTCCTCGTTGAATCGCCTGAGGCGGTTCCATTGGTCGTCGATCCATCCCTCCTCAAGAGCGATCGGGATACGGACGGTCACCATGGACAGTGACTCGTCGTCCACGACGACCTCCGGACAGTCCCGCTCCCCGTCGAGCTGAATGCTGATGGTGGGGCCGCGGTCCGTCTTCATCCAGACGACGTCCTGCCCCCGGTCGAGCTCGTCCAGTGCCTTCGCCCAGGAATCGAGCTTCGGGGGGGACAGGACCAGCAGCGTGCCCCCTTTGACGAACGTGCTGGACACCTCGATCCGCGCCTCCCAGTAAGGGGAGCCCATGGGTGCGAGGACCGTGATGACGACTTCGTTCTCGAGGTCGCTCAGCCGCACAAGTTCATACGGAAACATCTTCTCTCCCTCACCCATGGCCTCAGCCCACCAGGAACTGGGCGGCAGTTGACCAGCCATAATCGTCGAACGCACTGATGTCCAGCCGGAACGGCACATTCGAACCTGGCAGATAGCGCGGTACCGCTTGGAAGAACACTTCGTTCTGCGTGGCTTGTACATGGGCGGCTATCGAGTCGCCGAACGTGGACAGGGCACCATTGTCCACCTTTGACTTCGTCGCGACGATGTTCGCGGGGGCCTTGCCGTCCCCACCCAGCAGCTGCGGAAGGAGGTGTCCTCGTGTGAGACCGGTCGAGTTCTTCACGAAGCCCGGCGGGATGATCCGTCGGCCTGCCTTGGTCCCGGTCCACTGGCCGGCCACGTAGGAGGTGGAGCCGGTGTCGACGCCGAAGAGGTTGGCCAGCGGGTGGTCGTCGACGTAACCGGTGTGGCCGAGCAGGAACGGGGTCTCGTTCGAGTAGCCCGTCCAGCCGTTGAGCCACTGGTTGTCACCGTTGACGATGGAGGCGAACCCGTTCCAGCCGCCGGAGCGTGTGTTGACGCTCCACTGCCACGGGTCGCCGACGACACTGTCGCCCACACCGCAGAAGAAGCTGCCGATCGCACCGCCCCAGTCCGAGTACCAGGCCAGGCCGTTGGGGTCGCTTCCGGACACGGGGTTACCGGCCGCGTAGCCGTAGCCGCCCATCTGGTTCGGGTCGTCGCTCTCGAAGATCGGGTCGACTGACAGGAAGCGGCCGGTGACCGGGTCGTAGTTCCGTGCTCCGAGGAGGTTCAGACCGGAGGTCGCGCGGCGGGCTTGCCCAGGAACCCGTGGTGGTCCGCCCAACCGGTGGGCGCCGGGCGGCGCGGGTTGCCGTAGGGGTCGAAGGCGCGCCGTGTGATGGCCAGTGAGCTGCCGTCCACCTGGAGCTGGGCGGTGCCCTGCGGGGTGGTCGGCTGGTAGCTGATGCCGCCCTTGCTGGAGCGGACCGTCTTCGTGCCGTCGGGGGCGCAGTAGTAGCGCAGCCCGGTGACGGCCTTGGTAGCGGTGTCGAGGGTGAGCTGCTCGGTGCTGGCGAAGAGGTAGAGGGTGTTGCCGCCCGGCCCGCGCTGGACGAGCAACTGGCCGTCGGCGTCGTAGAGGTAGCCGGTCTTCTTGAACGTCGGTGGTGCCCACACGAGGGCCGCCTCCTGTTCCTCGGCCCGCTTGGTCGCGAGCCACTCCTACTTGGACTCGGAGTCGGCGTCGCGCGCCGCCTTCCAGCAGTCGGTGCTTATCTGCACTTCACCCGAACGGTTGATGTGGGGTCTTCGGTCTGGCAAGGAGCTCTCCGTTCTGGATGGGCCACTGGTCATGGCGGATTGGCGTCTCGCGACTCGTCTGCGCCGCGGTTACTGTCTGGACACTGGACAAGGGACTGGTGGAGGGACGCGTGGGGGAGTCGGCCGCATACGAGGTCTGGCATGGCGACTTCTTGGTCGGCGAACTCTGGGACCTGAGCGTCGATCAACCGTGGTTTCTCTGCCGGTTCGTGCCGAGAGTCGGCTGGAGTGAGCTCAGTCCGCTCTTTGCCGCGCAGGAGGAGGCGCGGCGCCAGCACTTCCCTGAGCAACTGATCGGGGCGATAGCCGCGGTGCGAGATCTCGACGTGGAACTGCGGCCTGTGGCAGGCGGTGAGCCGATTCGCCCCTGGATGATCTATCTGACTGAGGGGCGAGCCAGCTTTCGGTACTGACCGTTCCCGTCACCTCCTGCGCGTGCGTGCTCCCGCCGCTGGGTACCATCTGTAAATGTCCACTCGCGCGGAGTTGCGTCGGATGCGCCGCGTCGATCGTGGTATGCGGATCATTCTGCCGAGGGTGGTCCGACGCGTGGTCAACGGCGAGGTGCTGCAGCCCGGTTGGCTGCCTCGCCGCTGGTTGACCCTGGTGTCGGGTGACGTCGACCGGGACGTGGGTGTCGGCGGGGTCTGGCTCATCTGGCGTCCCGAGTCCGCGAAAGCGGAGACGCACACCGCATTGATTGAGCGCTGCGGCGAGAAATGGCAGTACACAGGCGGTGGCAGTGCGTCGGACGGTGACTTGCTTGCCGAGAGACTGGCGGCGGGCCAGGCGGGCCAGGTCGGCATGATCGAGCTCGGCGGAGGTACAGGTTGCCTGAGTTATGCGTACCGCCTGCAGCGTGGTCATCCGGACTTCACCGGGACGGGCTCGTGGGTCGGGTCCAACGAACTCCAGGTGGCGGCCGAAGTGGATCATCTCCTCGTCGGCGACCGACGGATCAAGGTGCCTGGGCACGGCAGGCTCATCGTGGTCTGGAAGTCCCAGTCCACAGGCCACGGGGGGATACGACCGCTCATCGTGGCTGTGGGGCACGACGGCTCGGAACTCTCCAGGATTGGCCCTCACGACAGTATGGACAGCTACACCTGGGCAGAGTTGAGCGGCCAGGCGGAGTGATAGCTGCGAATCCTCCGTAAGCACGGTCGTCCTGCTGCTCAGGGGCCTGCCGGCGGCGGAACCGCTTGTCTCGGCAAGTAGGAATACGCAGGGGATCATGGTGTGGTCTCCTGCGCTGTTGTGCTGGTGCGTGGGAGGGGGATGCCGAGGTTGACGACGGGCCGACGGAGGCGCCGCCCGGATTCGTCTCTCTTGGTTCGCAGGAGGGTGAGGGCCAGGTCGATGCCTTCGGTCTCGCCGCGCCAGCCATCGGTTTCGGCACGGGCCCGGCGGTTGATGAGGTCCGTTTCGAGGTCGTCGAGTCGGCTGATCATCTTCGGGCTGACCTGGAGCATGGGGCAGCGGATGCAGGCTTCTCTCCCCCCGGGTCTGCAACCCAACGAGACGAAGGCGTCGTGGAGTTCGAGGCGTCGTTCCCATCGGATGGCCAGGCGTTTGAACTGGTGGAGCAGAACAAACGTCTGCTCGACGACGTGGCGCAGCTGGCCCAGACCCTTGATGTTCGGGGCACCCTTGCGGGAGATCACCGGCAGGATCCTGCGGTGCCGCAGCTGTCTGCGTACAGCTTTGGAGTCGTACGCCTTGTCGCCCAGGACAGACTCGGGGCGCCGTCGACCAGGTCGACGGCCTGGGTGATGTCGTTGACGTTCGCCGCAGTGGTGACGACATGCAGCGGGGTGCCCTTGCCGTCGCAGATCAAGGGGTGCTTGCTGCCCGTCTTCCGCCGGTCGACTGGCGACGGACCAGTCGCAGCTCCCCCCTTTTTTTTTGCGCGGACGTGAGAGCCGTCCACGCACGCACGGGACCAATCGAGTTCGCACTGCGTTCAGCTCGGCGAGCAAGAGGCGGTGCAGTTTCTCAAAGACTCCGGCCTGCTGCCATCGACCCAGACGCCGCCAGCAGGTCTGTCCGGAGCCGAACCCCAGCTCCAAGGGCAGGAGTTGCCAGGCGATGTCCTGATGCAGGACGTACAAGATGCCCTGCAGGCACAGCCGGTCGTCCACCGGCTTCGGCCCCGGTGACCGCTCAGGCCAGGGCGGGAGCAATGGTTCGATCCGTGCCCACAAGCCGTCATCCACAATCCAAGGCCGCGTCGTCACACGACGCGAACGGCCGAATCGTCACATCGGTCACGCCCGACCAGGGCGCATCGACAAGATCCTGTTACGAGTTCGCAGGAGTGCTTGGGTGGACGCGTGTCGAGGTCTGGATCGGGTGCTTGCCGGCCTCCCCGGGGACCGCAGCACCCCACTCCAGGAGTCGCGAAACGCCACCTGGCCTGCTGTCTTGCCCCCCTCGCTTCTACGATTGACCTCGGTTGAAAAACCGTCCACTTGGGGCTGGTCGAGTTCGGCACGTAGATACGGCGCGGTGTGTACCACGCTGGGCGTACGGTCGGGGCGGCGTCGACGGGTGAGCGGCCTCACCCGTCGACGGATTCAGCTCCACCCGTTTGGGTTTGGGTCCGTACGGGATGAGAGCGATGCGTGGGTACGCCGGCGGGAGTTACGGGCGCTGCAGCGTCACATACCCGTGATAGGGCCACAGGGGAGGGTGGCGACAGTGACGCAAGAGCGGTGACGGATGTGCTCTCAAGGAGCGCTTGTTGCGTACGGCTGAGTTTGTGGAATCTATACAAGGGGCCGTTAGGTGAGTCCTGATCCGTCGAGACTCTCCAAGTCCCCTCGATCGATTCGTCGCCAGACGCCAGTGCCATCTCGCCAGCATCCGCCGTCGTGCGTCAGCATGCTTGTGCCCCCCGCGCTGCCAGAACATGACTACTCGTCAGTAAAGTCGGCATTGGGTCAGCATTCGTCCTGGCAAAGCTGCCCACAGATGCCCACACCCTGGAATCGAGAAGCCCCTCGGAGGTGCTGGTGCACCGGCCTCCGAGGGGACTGGCGTCAGTGAACGTCGTGGTGAGGCGGACGGGCGGCGGGCGCTGGGGGCCTGACGTCAGAAACTTGCCTCTTTCCTGGTCAGCGGGCCCGTCCCCGTGCCTTCAGGGGGGTCTCGGGCAATGTCGGTGCGCGGAGCGGCGACCCGTCGTAGCCCCTCACCTCGCCGAAACGGACCCCCTTCTCCCAGTCCTCCCGGGCTTGTACGATCTCCTCTTGGGAACGGGCGACGAAGTTCCACCACATGATGAGCTCCTCTTCGAACGGCTCACCGCCCAGGAGCATGATCGCCGCGTCCGACTCGGCGCGCAGCGGTAGTTCGGTGCGGCCGCAGCCGAGGTAGAGCATCGAGCCCGGGAGCACCGATACGCCGTCGACACGCACCTCGCCGGACATCGCCAGCACGCCGTACTCGAAGTCCGGTTCCAGGGGCAGGCGCAGATCCGCCCCCTGCGTCAGCTCCAGGTCGGCCCCGACGATCGGGGTGAACGTCGTACCGGGCGAGGCCGTACCGTCGAGGGAGCCAAGGATCACGGTCGCGGTGAGGCCGGGCGCGGTGACCTTCGGCAGGTCGGGGTGGTGCTCGAACTTCGGTTCGACGTGCCGGTGGGTGTCCGGCAGCGCGACCCACAGCTGGGCGCCGTGCAGATACCGGGCGTGCGACTTGGGGCTCTCCTCGGAGTGGCTGATCGCCCGGCCCGAGGTCATCAGCCCGAGCTCGCGCGGGCGGATCGTCTGCAGACTGCCGGTCGAGTCGCGGTGCAGTACCTCTCCCTGGTGCAGCCAGCTGACCGTCTGCAGCCCCATGTGCGGGTGTGGCGGGACCTGCATCCCGGGCTCGTCGGCGATGTCGTCGGGGCCGTAGTGGTCGACGAACGCCCAGGCGCCGATCATGCGGCGGCCGAGGTTCGGCAGCAGGCGGCGCACCTCGGTCGACTCGCCGAGTTGCACGTGGCGGGGGCTCAGCAGTTCGCGGACGGGTTCGGCGACGACGAATCCGCGGCCACCGCACACGCTCGGTACGGGCGCACGGTCAAGGTTGCTCATACTGCCCAACCTAGCGGTCGAACGTTCCGGTTGCCGAGCGGTAGGCCGGTGGTGCGGAACCCGTCCCTCATGTTGTCGAGGAGCGGGCGGCACGGCGCCTGCCTGGCGTCCGGCGCGCAAGACGCGGACCCGGCCCCGGAAGGTGAACTCCCGGATCGCGACGGGTTGCCCTCGGAGCTCGTCCCGCCGCAGCCGCGGCTTGCGATGGGTCGGGTGGTCGACCTTGCTGTCGGCCTCGATGTCGGCGGACTGCGTGATCGGGTTCGCGCCCACCGGTGCCGCCGTCCCGATGGCGGCACCGGCCCGACCGGTCGGGTCCTTGTAGGTGACCTCGTCGGTTCACTGTCGGGTGGGTCAGCGCGCTGTCAGCTTCCACAGATGGTCGGCGGTGCCGTTGTCGTCCCACTGGAGGACCTGCGCGCCCGACGAGGTGCTCATGCCGGTCACTCCGAGCAGCAGCCCGCTGTTGTAGTTGGCGATCTTGTAGTAGCCGTCGCCGGACGGGATCGGCTGCCAGAGATGGTCGGGGGTGCCGTTGTCGCCCCAGATCAGTGCGGTGCCGCCGGCACCGGTGCCCGCGTTGGTGATGCCGAGGAGCAGCCCGCTCGCCTGCTGCTGGATCTTGTAGAGGCCGTTGCCCGCCGTCACCAGGGTCCAGTTCTGGTCGGTGCCCGTGGTGGCGGTGGCCTGGACGACCGCGGTGCCCTGGGCGGTGCCCGCGCCGCTGGTGTCCAGAGCGAGGCCGCTGTTCCGGTTGGTGATCTGGTAGCGCCCGGCCAGTGAGGTGGCGGTGCCGCTCGGGGTGACGGTCAGGTGGTAGCCGTCGGAGGCGTTCATGGTCACCGGCACGGTGATCGAGCCGCCGCTGACCGGGTAGTCCGTGTCCGAGATCGTGACCGGACCGGAGACCGCGGTCGTACGGCCCTTGGAGGGCGTGTACTCCAGCTTGACGTGCACGGTGCTGCCGAAGGCGGGGAGCGACGACAGTCCGTTGACGGTGACGGCACATGAACCGGTGCAGCCGCCGGTGACCACGCTGATCTGGTTGCCCGCGCCGTTGCGGGAGGCGAAGCCGTCGATACCCGTCTGTGCCGGGGGTGTCGTGACGAGCATGTTCCCCGACATGTCGCCGTACCACTTGTACAGCCAGTACGCGCCGTTCGGTGAGCCGCCGGTGTCGGTGAGGGTGTCGCCGAGGGTGCCGTAGTGGTTCCAGAAGGCGAGTTCGGCGTCGTGCACACCGGCCCGCTCGAACTTGGCGACATAGCTCGCGAGCGGTCCGGGGACGCCGACCTCGCTCGTGGTGCCGTACTCCTCGATGGCGATCGGGCGGGGGCTGATGCCGAGGCCGGTCTCCAGGGCGCGGTAGGCGGCGACATGGGCGGCGATGTTCTGCGACCCCTGCAGCTCGTGCCAGGCGATGATGTCGGGGACGGTGCCGCTCGCCTTGGCGTCGGTGAGGAACGTGCTCATCCAGCCCTGGTTCCACGCCGAATAACTCGGCCCCTGGATCGGGGTGTTGGCATCCCCGGCGCGGACCTCCCGGTATGTCGTGGCCCACCCGGAGTCGAAGCTGCCGGCCGCCGAGGTGTTCCAGGTCCAGTCCGGCTCGTTCCACAGCTCGTAGGCGGCGACGTTGGTGGCGCCGGAGGACTTCACCGAGGCGACCTGCTTGTCCACGGCGGACAGCCAGTCGCTCCAGCTCACCCATGTGTAGGGAAAGTTCGGATACCAGTCCGGCATGCGCACGACGACCTTGGCACCGGCCTTCGCCGCCTCGGGGGCGACCACCAGGGCGTCACCGCCTGGGCTGGGCTCGCCGTTGGGCAGCTGGCTGCCGCCGGGCGCCATCTGCACGAACGTGTTGGGCTTGAGCGGCTCGACCAGTCTGTCGGCCGGGACGCTCGCGGTGTCCAGGCCGTACAGGCTGCCCGAGGCCACGTGCGTGACCGGGCGCAGGGTCTGGCCGGCGTTCACCACGAGGGTGGTGGCGGAGGTGGGGGAGGCCTGGGCGGGGGCGGTGGTGCCGAGGGCGGCGGTCAGCACCACGGCACCGAGGGCGGCTCTGAGGGGGATGCGGCTCATGGCATGGATCTCCTCGAAGAGTAGGGGAGTCGGAGGGTTCAGTCCTTCACCGCGCCCGCGGTCACGCCCGCGGCCACATAGCGCTGGGCGAGGACCAGGAGGACGGCCGCGGGAATCGACGCGACCACGGCCGTGGCCATGATCGCGTTCCACTCCTGGTTGTTGTTGCCGATGTACTTGTAGATGCCGAGCGTGATCGGCTTCCAACTGCCTCCGCCGTCGAGGGTGTTGGCGAAGACGAAGTCGGACCAGGCCCACAGGAAGCCGAACAGCGAGACGGTGACGATCGCGTTGCGGCTCAGCGGGAGGACGACCGACCGGAAGGTGCGCCAGGTGCCGGCGCCGTCGATCCGGGCGGCCGAGATCAGCTCACCGGGGATACCCGACATGAACGCGGTGAAGATCATGACGCCGAACGGGACGGCGATGGTGGAGTCCGCGACGATCAGGCCCCACCAGGAGTTGAGCAGGCCGAGGTCCAGGAAGATGCCGTAGAAGCCCATCGCCATGACGATCCCGGGGACCATCTGCGCGATGAGGAGGGCCAGCCCCAGGGCGCCGGCGCCGCGCGGGCGCAGCTTCGCCAGGGCGTAGCCGGCCGGGGCGGCGAGGACGAGGGTGAGGGCGACCGTGCCGAGGCCGATGAGCAGGCTGGTGCCGAGGTAGGGCACCTGGTCGTCCAGGACGGCCCGGTAGCCCTCGAAGGTGGGGTGCAGCGGGAGCAGGTCCGGCGGGCTCTTGCGCATGTCCCGCTGCGGGGTGAGGGACACGTTGACCATCCAGTACACCGGGAACAGCATCAGCGCGGTGAGGAGCAGCCCGAGGACGGTGTGACGGCGCTCCTTGGTACGGGACTTCACGCCTCCTGCCTCCTCTGCACGCGGATGTACAGCAGGCCGAAGGCCAGGGCGATGAGGATCAGGATGTCGCCGACGGCCGCACCGGGACCGAATTTGGGCAGCAGCGTGCCGAAGCCGAGCTGGTACGACCAGGTGGCCAGGGTGGAGGAGGCGTCGCCCGGACCGCCCTTGGTCATGATCCAGATCAGGTCGAAGACCTTGAGCGTGTAGACGAGCCCGAGCAGCAGCGTGATCGCCGACACCGGACGCAGTAGCGGGAAGGTGATCCGGCGGAACTGCTGCCAGGCGCCCGCCCCGTCCAGCGCCGCCGCCTCGTACAGCTCGCCGGGGATGTTCTGCAGGCCGCTGTGCAGGATCACCAGGTTGAAGGGGATACCGATCCAGATGTTGGCGACGATCACCGACGCCAGCGCCCAGTCCGGCGAGGTCAGCCAGCCGACGGGGGCCACGCCGAAGAGGTGCAGGAAGTAGTTCACCACTCCCGACTCGCTGTTGAACATCCACGACCACGTCGAAGCCGACACGATCAGCGGCAGCAGCCAGGGGATCAGGAACAGCGCCCGCAGCACGGTCGACAGCCTGAAGTGCCGGTTGAAGAAGACCGCCAGGGCGAGCCCGATCGCGTACTGGAAGACGATCGACACGAGAGTGAAGACCATCGTGTGCCGCATCGCCGGCCCGAACGTCGGATCGTCCAGCACCTTGCGGAAGTTGTCCCAGCCGGAGAAGGGCGCGTCGCCCGCCACGAAGGACCGGACGGTGTAGTCGCGCAGACTCAGGTCGAGATTGCGGTAGAGCGGGTAGACATAGAAGGCGCAGAGGTAGGCGAGCAGCGGTGTCACGAAGGCGAGTGCGGTCAGTCGCTGCCTGCGGCGCAGGGACCGGGGACCGGCCTCGCTGGTCTCCGTCGCGGCGGCCGGTGCGTGCCGCGGACGGTCGACCCGGGCGACGGTCATGGCGGGCCTAGCCCTTCTGCGCGCTGGACTGGGCCGTGTGGAGCGCGTCCTGCGGGCTCTTGCTCCCCGAGAGCGCCGCCTGGACGGCCGTCCACAGGGGCTGCGAGATGGTCGGGTACTTGGTGCCGAGACCGCCGCTGGTACGGCCCCGGGCCGCCGCGACCGCCGCCACCCACGGCTTCAACTTCGGGTTTTTCTTGACCTGTTCGGCCTGTACGGCGGAGGTGGGCGCTACGTACATGAGCGTGGTGTCGGTGGCCAGCAGACTGGAGTCGCTGGTCAGACAGGTGACGATCTTCTTGCTCACGTCGTAGCGGGAGGTGTCCTGCTGCACGGGCACGGTCACGAACTCGCCCCCGGTCGGCACCGGCGCCGAACCACCGTTCTGTCCGGGAATGTTGATGACCCCGTACGGGAATCCGGCCTTGTCGGCGTTGCCGAGTTGCCAGGTGCCGTTCTCGCTGAACGCGTACTGCCCGGTCGCGAACTCCTGCCAGCTGGTGGTCTGGGTGTTCTGCAGCACGTCCTTCGGCGCGTACCCCGAGTCCACCCACTGCTGCCACAGCGCCAGCGCCGCGGCTCCCTTGGCCGAGTCGAGCCGGGTGAGGTCCCCACCCGCGCCCCAGAACCACGGCAGGAACTGGAAGCTGCCCTCCTCCGTGTTGATCGCCGAGAAGGTGATCCCCTTCTTCCCGGCGGCCTTGACCTTCTTCAGCGCGGCAGTGAGCGACGCCCAGTCCTTGACCGAGGCCGGATCGACACCGGCGGCGGAGAGGATCTTCTTGTTGTAGTAGAGCGCGAGGGTGTTGGCGCCGATCGGCACGCCGTAGGAGGCGTTGTCGATCGTGCCGGCCCCGATGATGTTCTTCTGGATCGACGAGGTATCCAGTCCCAGGTCGCCGGTCTTGTTGAGGATCCCCGCCTCCACCAGCGTGGAGACGACCGGGTTGTCGACCAGCATCACGTCCGGCGCGTTGCCCTGCTGGGCGGCCAGCAGCGCCTTGTTGCCCAGGTCGGTGGTGTCGTACGCGGTCCGCTTGAGCTTCACCCCGGCCGCGGTGCCGCACGCGGTGACCCGCTTGCCCCAGTCCGAGGAGGCGTCGAACTGCGGATACGGGTCCCAGAAGGTGTACGTGCCGCCGGCCGATGACGACGATCCCGAGGAGCCGGAACCGCCACCGCAGGCGGTGAGGGAGGCGAGGGTGCCGAGGGCGACGGCGGTGACCATGAGGGTACGGCGGGTGGGTATCACGGGGTGACCTCGTTGTCGTAGGACGGGGTGTCTCAGGAGGTGGGGAGCCAGACGCGCATGCTGCCGTCCTCGCGATTGGCCCAGACGTGGTACGGGATCGCGGTCAACTCGACCGGCTCGCCGTCGGGTTCGGGACCGGTGTCGTCCGCGCCGGGGTACGGCCACCAGCCCCGGTCGGGGATGTGCCGCCGGTGTCCGGCGGCCACCACGATGGTGACACCGCCGAGCAGGTCCGGGCGGTGCTTCACGGCCGGCGGACGGGACGGGTCGAGGACGATGCCGTCCAGCCCGCCGCCCGGATGGTCGGCCTGCTCCAGGCAGTACACGAGCGGCCCCCGCTCGATCGCCACGCAGCCGCGTGCGGCGTCCACCCGCGGGTCGGCCGCGGTGAGCCGGGGTTCGAGGCCGAGTTCGAGGTGCACCCGGTCGCCCGGCTGCCAGGTGCGCGTCAGCCGCAGCCAGCCCTGGTCCACCGGGGCGTCGGACCGGTCGTACGTCTCCGCGCCGCACCGCACCCGGAAGTCCCGGCACCAGTGCGGGATGCGCAGGGACAGCGTCCAGGGGGCGTCGGCCGGGGTCCGCTCGACGGTGAGGTCGATCGTGCCGTGCCAGGGATAGTCCGTCTCGGCGCGCACCCGGATCCGGTCGGTCTGATACGTCCCGGTCACGAACTGGTGGATCTGCAGACCCTGTTCGTCGCTCGACGCCAGGTAGTGCTCCAGACTCGCCAGGAGCCGCATCACATTGGGCGGGCAGCAGGCGCAGCGGAACCAGCGGGTACGGCGGGCCGACTGGTCGCCGCCGGTGTCGGTGTGGCCGTCGCGGACCTGGAGCGGGTTGACGTACAGCCACCGCTCGCCGTCCAGCGAGACCCCGGCCAGGAAGCCGTTGAAGAGGGTGCGCTCGATCAGGTCGGAGTAGCGGGCCTCGCCGGTGAGGAGGGCCAGCCGCCAGCTCCACTGGACCGAGGCGATCGCGGCACAGGTCTCGCAGTAGGCCCGCTCGTTGGGGAGTTCGTAGGGGTCGCCGAAGTCCTCCTTGTCGTGGTGGGCGCCGAGGCCGCCGGTGAGATGCGTCTTGGTGGTCGTCATGGCCAGCCACAACCGCTCACCGGCCGCCCGCAGTTCGCCGTCCCCGGTCTCCGCCGCCAGGTCCGCGGCGGCCGCCAGCAGATACAGCTGCCGTACGGCATGGCCCTCGACGTTCGTCGCCTCGCGCAGCGGGACCCGGTCCTGGCAGTAGGCCTCGCCGCCGAGCAGGCCATGGCCGTGCCGGTCCACGAAGTAGGCTGCCAGGTCCAGATAGCGGCGCTCACCGGTCTCCCGGTACAGCTCCACCAGGGCGGTCTCGACCTCCGGGTGACCGTCGATACCGTCGATGGGCCTGCCGCTGCCGGGGAGCCCGAAGACCGAATCGACGTGGTCGGCGAACTTCCGGGCCACATCGAGGAGTTCGGGGCGGCCGGTGGACCGGTGGTGGGCGACGGCCGCCTGGATCAGATGGCCCGCGCAGTACAGCTCATGGCCCCAGCGCAGGTCCTGGTACCGCTCACCGCCCTTGACCAGCTGGAACCACGTGTTGAGATAGCCGTCGGGCTGCTGCGCGGCGGCCACCAGGGCGACGATCCGCTCCACGTCGGCGGCCAGTGAGGTGTCCTCCCCCTGGGCGAGCCGCCAGGACGCCGCCTCCAGCCACTTGTAGACGTCCGTGTCGACGAACGGGTACGCGCCCTGGAACTCGCCCTCGTGCACGGCGCCCGAGCGCGCGGCGGCCGCCAGCCGCAGGTTGTGCAGGTTGCCGGCGGACTCCAGCAGATCCGGCCCCTGAGGGAGGGAGACCCGGGCGTTGGTGGTGCGCCGGTCGTGCCAGAAGCCGTTCCCGATGGCGACGGTCGCCGGGCGCAGCGCCGTGCGGGCACCGGAGGTGAGACGGACGGGGCCGGTCGGGGCGGAGCGGGTGCGGGGCATGGCTCTCCGAGAGTGGGGAGGGGCTGAAGGTCCGGGCGCTGACGGACTTCGAAATACCGAACACCGTCCGGGACTTGAGGCGCAGTGCGGTTCTGAACCACTGTGCGCAATCGTTTTCTCGCCGAGAAGTACAGGGCAGTCGAGGAGAGGGGTCAAGCCGCCCGGCACAGTTTTTTCAAGTTGCCCGGCGGGTCTGGTCCTTCCTGCCGGCTCCTGCGACGATGTGGGGCGGCTATGTCGCCGGAAGGCCGACGGCATCGTCGGGTATTCGTCCAGGAAAAGGTTTGCCCGTGACCTCTGCTCCAGACTCACCGCCCGTCGGGCGGGCCAGGCTCGCCGACGTCGCCGCGCTCGCCGGCGTCAGCGTGGGCACGGCCTCCAAGGCGCTGAACGGCGCCGGCCGGATGCGCCCGGAGACCCGGCAACGGGTGCTGGACGCGGTGCAGGCGCTCGGATTCCGGCCCAACCAGCAGGCGCAGAGCCTGCACAGCGGCCGCAGCTGGACGGTCGGCCTGATGACGACGGACGGCATCGGCCGCTTCAGCACCCCGGTCTTGCTCGGCGCCGAGGACGCGCTCGGCGCCGGGAAGATCTCCGTGCTGCTCTGCGACACCCGCGGTGACGCCATCCGCGAACAGCACCATCTGCGCAACCTCACCGACCGGAGGGTCGACGGCATCATCGTCGCGGGCCGCCGCACCGACCCCCGCCCGCCCCTGTCCGGTATCGACCCGGCGATCCCGGTCGTCTACGCCCTCTCGCCGTCGACCGATCCCGCCGACACCTCCGTCGTCACCGACGACCGGGGCGGCGCCCGGCTCGCCGTGGAACACCTGCTGGCCACCGGTCGTACCCGGATCGCCCATGTCACCGGGCCCGAGCACCACCAGGCCGCCCGGGACCGCGCCGCGCACGCCGTCCGGCACCTGGCCGGGTCCGACCTCCGACCAGCCACCGGGCGGGTGCACTTCGGGGAGTGGAGCGAGGCCTGGGGGCGGCGGGCCGCCGACGCGGTATTGCGGACGGCCCCTGACACGGACGCCGTCTTCTGCGGCAACGACCAGATCGCCCGTGGGATGGCGGACGCGCTGCGCGAGCGCGGCAAGGACGTGCCGGAGGACATCGCCGTCGTCGGCTACGACAACTGGGACACGATGGCCCTCGCCTGCCGCCCGCCGCTCACCACCGTCGACATGAACCTGGCCGAGATCGGGCGCATCGCCGCGCTGCGGCTGCTCCAGGCCATCGACGCCGAACCGGCGCCCGGGGTGCACACGGTGCCGTGCCGGCTGGTGGTGCGCGAGTCGAGCTGAGCGACCTTCACCTCCGTCGCACCGAACCCGACTGTCCTTGCTTAAGTAATCAAGTGATTTACATTCGGGAGGGGGTGCTGGTCTCCGGTGCCGACATCCATGATCACGACATCGAACTCTCCCATCCCAGCGCGTAGTTCACCCCGCCCCGGCGAACCGAGGCCCCGGCCGAACCGAGGCGCCGGCCGAACCGAGGCCCTGGCCGAACCGAGGCGCCGCGACGCGCCGTCGCCTCAGAACGGATACGGCGGCTGGGCCGGCCGGGCCGTGATCCAGCGGGTCTCCGTGAAGGCCTCGATGTTGGCGGCGCCGCCGAAACGGGCGCCGGTGCCGGAGCCGGCGACTCCGCCGAAGGGGGCCACGGCCTCGTCGTTCACGGTCTGGTCGTTGATGTGGACCAGGCCGGTGGGGATGCGCTCGGCGAGGTCCAGGCCGCGCATCACGTCGGCCGTGAGGATGCCCAGGGACAGCCCGTAGGGGGTGGCGGTGGCCAGGGCGACCGCCTCGGCGAGGTCGGTGAAGGTGCGCACCGGGGCCACCGGGCCGAAGACCTCCTCCGCGTAGGCAGGGGAGACGTCGGTGACGCCGGTGAGGACGGTGGGCCGGTAGAAGAGGTCCCGGTAGGTGCCCCCGGCGGCCAGCCGGGCGCCGCCGTCGACACTGGCGGTGACCAGGGCGTGGATCTTGTCCCGTTGGCCCGCGTCGATGACCGGGCCGAGCGCGACCTCCTCCTTGTCCGGGTTGCCGACCGGCAGCTGCGCGGCCTTGTGCGCGAGCCGCTCGACGTACTCGTCGGCGATCGAGGCGTGCACCAGATGGCGGCCGGTGGTCATGCAGACCTGACCCTGATGGAAGAAGGAGCCCCAGGCGGCGGTCGAGGCGGCACGCTCCAGGTCCGCGTCCGGCAGGACGATCAGCGCCGAGTTGCCGCCCAGTTCGAGGTGGGCGCGCTTGAGGTGCTCGGCGGCGGCCGCGCCGACCTTGCGGCCCGCGGCGGTGGAGCCTGTGAAGGAGATCACCCGCACCTGCTCAGCCGACACCAGCGCCGCGCCTGTGTCCGCGCCGCCGGGGAGCAGGTGCAGCACGTCCTCGGGCAGCCCGGCTTCCTCGAACACCCGCATGACGGCGACCCCGCCGGAGACGGCGGTGCGCAGATCGGGTTTGAGCAGCACGGCGTTGCCCAGCGCCAGGGCGGGGGCGACCGAGCGGATGCCCAGGACGAGCGGCACGTTGAAGGGGGCGATGACGCCGACCACGCCCGCCGGCACCCGGCGCGCGAGGCTCAGCCGCGGCTCGGCCGAGGGCAGCACCTCCCCGAGCGGGCGGGAGACGAGCGCCGCCGCCTCGTAGCATTCCTGGGCGGCGGTCACCGTCTCGAAGGCCGCCTTGCCCGGGATGCTGCCGGCCTCCCGGATCAGCCACCGTTGGATCTCCTCGGCATGCTCGGTGAACAGGTCGCCCGCACGCCGCAGCACGGCGGCGCGTTCGGTGTACGGCAGCCGGGCCCAGGCGGGTTGGGCGCGCGCCGCCCGCCCGGCGGCGACCGGGACGTCCTCGGCGGTGGCCACGCCGATGACGTCGAGGACGTCACCGGTGGCGGGTTCGACGACCGGAGCCGTGCCGCCCGTGGGGGTCGTCCAGGTGCCTATGGAGGCCTTTCCGGACCAGAGCGCGGGATCGAGCAGGGACATGGCGGCCTCCATAAAAGGGGTGCGGGGGCGGTCAGGGCCGGAAGTCACCGTCGGCCGTGACGGCGACTTCGAGGACCAACGGCTCGGTCCGGCAGGCCAGTTCGGGGCAGAGTTCGTCGAGCGTCGCGCACAGATCGGCGTACGTGCCGATCCGGCGGGCCGGGCAACCGAGGGACTCGGCGAGTCCGGCGACGCTGACCTCGCCGAACGCGGGCCACGGCGGCTTGCCGCCGTGCTGCGCGGCAAGCTTGTCCATGACGGCGTAGCGGCCGTTGGCGAGGACCACGAAGAGGGCGCCGACGCCGTAGTGGGCGGCCGTCCACAGGGCCTGGATCTGGTAGAGGGACGAGCCGTCGCCGGCGACGGCGACGACCGGGCGCCGGGGCCGCGCCATCCGTACGCCGACGGCGGCGGGCAGTGCGAAGCCGAGGCCGCCCATCGCGGCGCTGAGGAAGCCGAGCGGGGCCCGGGCGGGAAGCAGGGCGTGCAGGTCGGGGCGCGAGGAGGGGGTCTCCTCCACCACGACGGTGTCCGCGGGCAGCCGGCCGGCGAGCGCCGCCAGGACATGGGCCGGGGTCAGCGACCCGTCGGGAACCGGGGCGCTGCGACGGGGAGCGGCGGTCCGCCGCGGCTCCCGCGGTGGGGTGCGGCGGGCGAGGCGGTCGCAGAAGTCGGGAAGGGGCGTGACGACGGCCAGTTCGGCGGGGGAGTGGTGGGCCTCGGCCGGGTCGTCGGTGACCACGACCACCCGGGCCTGGGTCAACCTGCCCGGCGCGTAGGGGTATTGGCGCAGGAACGGGGCGCCCACGCACAGCACCAGATCGTGCGGGGCGAGCGTGGCGCGCAGCCGGGTCCGGTCGGCCGGCAGATGCCCGGCGAACAGCCGGTGGTCCTGCGGGAAGCCGGCGCGGGCGCCGAACGGCTCCTGCCAGACGGGGCAGTCGAGCCGTTCGGCCAACGCGGTGAGAGCGGTCCAGGTGGCCGCGCTGTCCGCGCCCGCGCCCACGACCAGTGCGGGTGCGGACGACCGGGCGAGCAGCTGGGCGACCTCGGCGACGTCCTGGGGATCGGCCGCGGCCGACCGCCGTACCGTGTCCGGGGCGGCCACCGGCAGATCCTCGGCGGGCTGCGACCAGTCGTCCATGGGGACGAGCACCAGCGCCGGGCCCCGGCCCGCACGGGCCGCGTGCACGGCCCGGCCGATCGCCCCGGGTACGTCCTGGGCGCGCACCGGCGACTCCACCCGTACCGGGTAGTCCCCGGCCAGTCCCTCCAACCGCCCGGCCAGGAAGGGCTGCTGGGCGAGATGCCGGCGGTCCTGCTGGCCGACCAGGACCACCAGGGGCGCCCGGTTCACGCGGGCCGTGGCCAGCGCGCCCACCGCGTTGCCGAGACCGGCGGTGGTGTGCAGCAGGACCAGCGCGGGCTCCTCGCGGGCCAGTGCCCAGCCGGTGGCCGTGCCGACCACCGAGCCCTCGTGCAGGGCCAGCACGAACTCCAGGTCCTCGGGGAGGTCGGCGAGCACAGAGACCTCGGTCGAGCCGGGGTTGGCGAAGAGGGTCGTCAGGCCGTGCTGCCGGAGCACGTCGAAGGCGGCGTCGCGCACGGTACGGACCGAAGCGGGCGGTGCGGTCACGACAGGGTGCTCCGCGGGTTCGCGACCTGGCCGCCCAGGGTGACGTTCGACCGCAGCCAGGCGGTGAGCGCCTCGGTGAGACCGGCCTCGGAGAGCGGGGCCTCGCCCTCGGCCTCCCGGGCCTCGACGATCCGCTCGACGGCCAGCCGGTGGTAGTCGCGGACCACGGCCGCCGCGTGCCGGGGATCCCGGGAGGCGACCGCGGCCACGATCCGCATCCGCTCGGTGTGCAGCGCGCCGGCGACCCGTCCGAAGTCGCGGCCCTCGCCACCGGACAGCCGCACGGCGAGCCCGACCTGCATCTCGGTGATGAACCGGCACAGGGCGGCGAGCAGCGGGTTGTGCGAGATCTCGGCGAGCGTGTCGAAGAAGCCGCGCAGCGCCGCCGCGGTCCGCTCCACGCCCTCGGCGGCGGGGACGGCCTGCGCCGCCGCGCGCAGCCGGCCGATCTCCTCGTCGGTGGCGTGCTCGGCGGCGAGTTCCGCGGCGTAGGCGTTGAGGGCGCCGAGCAGGCCGAGGACCTCCCGGCCGCCGACCTTCTCGACCTGCACCACGGAGGCGATGGACACCGCGAGCAGGGTGTCGCCCTGCGCGGTGACCGTCGCCCGGCTGCCGTTACGGGTGTTGACCAGGCCCATCGCGGTCAGCACCCGGACCGCCTCACGGACGGTGGGGCCGCTCACGTCGTAGTACGCGGCCAGCTCCCGTTCGGACGGCAGGCGTGAGCCGTCGGGCAGGGTGCCGCTGAGGATCTGTGTGCGCAGGTCCTCGACGATCTGGTCGGCCACCCGGCCGCGGAAGATTTTCGCGGGGGTCTGAGGCACGGACATGTCACTCCCGAACGTGATCCGGACGTACGCCGCCCGGTTCTCCTGTGGTCTCTATCCAAATTAACCTACCTAGTAGGTTTGGGGCAATGCATTTACGTCGGCGTCCGTCGCAACCTTGCGAGGTACATGAGAGCTTCATGAAAGCTCTACACCTACCTTGACACAAACCTACTAGGAAGGTTTCTTGGAAGGGCAGCGACGACCGGAGGCCCTCGAAGAGGCGCGCCACGGCTCAGCCGACCGCCCGTCGCCTTCGGACAACCCCCGCCCGGCCCCACCGGCCCCGGCCCGCGCGGAGCCCTCGCGGGCGCACACCACACCCCACCACGGAGGACAGCGATGAAGATCGCACCGTTCGACCCGGACGCGTACAAGATGGACCACCCCAAGGGGACGGTCGCGTTCAACTACCTGCTCATGGGCGACCGGGACAAGCCGCTGGAGAACTACCGCTACATCCTGGGACGCCAGGAGGGCGACTTCTCGATGCCCCGGCACTGCCACACCTTCGAGCAGATCCGGCTGCCGCTCGTCGGCGACATGAACCTCGGTGAGCAGGGCATCCTGCGCGAGGGCGAGGTCGGCTACTTCCCCGAGGGCCAGACGTACGGTCCCCAGGACGACAAGCTCACCGACCCCAGGCAACTCCAGCTGGTGCTGCAGTTCGGCGGGGCGTCGGCGCTCGGCATGGCCGCCGGGCGCGGCCGCGGCCCGGCCAACAAGGAGGCCCAGGCCGAGCGCCGCCCCCGGCGCGAGCAGCGGTTCCCCAAGCCCCGCTACAACGGGGTCGTCATCAGCAATCCCGAGCACTTCAACTGGCTGCCGGACCCGGCGTGGCCGGGCGTGAAGCGCAGGCACATCGGCACGTACACCGAGCGGCGGTTCTGGGTCGAGTTCGTCAAGATCGAGGCCGGCGCGGAGTGGATCTCCGAGAGCGCGGATGCCAAGCGGCTGACCGTGGTGCTCTCCGGCACGGGCACGGTCGAGGGGACCGAGGTCGGCCGGCTCGGCGCGGTGGAGGCGGACGCCGGCGAGAAGGCGCGGTACGTGGCCGCCGACGAGATGGTGCTGTTCGAGATCGGGCTGCCGCCGATCCAGTTGCCGGTGGAGCCGGACGAGGACAAGTTCGTGACCGTGGTGACGGACGGGGGGATCCGGTTCGAGGATCCCAAGGACGCGGACGGGAAGTGAGCCGACCGGAAAGGTCACGTCCGTGAGAATTGCTTCCCGGCGGACCCCGTTCGGCGACCGGCTCTGCTTCGCCGGCCTGGTTCCGCATCGACTCGTCGACATCCAGGGCGCCTTCGTACGACAGCTGGAGCTGGACGGCGTTCACCGCGACGACGCTCTCGCCCGGTCCCGGCTCGTCGTGCCCGGTGATCTTCCCGCGCTGCTCCGGTCGGATCCCCGACTCACCGACGTACGGCGGCTGTTCGACCGGATCGTCGCACGCATCGACAGCGGTGTCCTCGACGACTGCCTGTGGTCCGACGATCCGCAGCGGCTGGGGGTCGTCGTCGGTCGGCCCCGCACCATGTGGTGCATGGGAGGAAACTACCTGCGTCGGCGCCTCGCACCCGGCGAGGAGCCGCCGCCGCGGCACGGTCCCGGTGGTGGACTCAAGGCCACCGGGGCCCTGGCCGGGCCGTACGACGAGCTGCGGTATCCCGCGATCAGCGAGCAGGTCGACTCCGAGACGGAGCTGGCCGTCGTCATCGGTTCCCGCTCCCGTCACCTCACCCCCGACGACGCCATGGCCGCGGTGGCCGGTTACGTCGGCTTCTGCGACGTCACCTCGCGGGACGTCGCGGAGCTGGACAACCGCCGGATGGACCGAGCCAAGGGCTTCGACACCTACGGCATCTGCGGGCCCTGGTTCGTCACCGCCGACGAGATCCCGGACCCGCACGCGCTGCGGATCCGCCAGTGGGTCAACGGCGAGACGTGCCGGGACGGCAGCACCGCCGAGATGTTCCACACCGTTCCCGAGCAACTGGCCTGGCTCACCGCCGCGCTCACCCTCGCGCCCGGCGACGTGCTGTCCACCGGAGCCCCGGCCGGACAGGGCGCAGTACGGCCCGGTGACGTCGTCCGTGGCGAGGTCGAGGGGCTCGGAGCCACCGAAAACAGGGTCGTCCCGGACGACTGAGCGACGAAAGGCCAGACATGCACCGACCCCGGCTGCAGATCATCATCGGCAGCACCCGTCCCGGCCGGCGCGGCCCCGCCGTCGCCGACTGGTTCCACGCCCTGGCGCAGAAACACCCCGGCTTCGAGACCGAACTCGTCGACCTCGCCGAGGTAGGACTGCCGCTGCTGGACGAGCCGCGTCCGCCGCAGCGCGGCCGGTACGAGCACGACCACACCCGGCGTTGGAGCGAGATCGTGAGCGCCGCCGACGCCTATGTGTTCGTGGTACCGGAGTACAACCACAGCTTCAACGCCGCCACCAAGAACGCCCTCGACTACCTGGCCGGGGAGTGGGCCGGCAAGCCGGTCGGCTTCGTCGGGTACGGCGGCGTGGCCGCCGGTGCCAGGGCCGTACAGGCGCTGCTGCCCGTCGTCACCGCCCTCGGTATGGTGCCGGTGGCCGGCTCCGTGCACATCCCGTTCGTGCGGCTGTCGTTCACCGCGGACGGCGGGTTCGAGCCCGCGCCGGGGCTGGACGAGAGCGCCACCGGCGTCCTCGACGAACTGCTCCGCCGTACCGCCCCGGTCGGATGAGCGCGCCCCCGGCCGCGGAACCCGCCGAGGCACGGCACGGCGGGCGTGGCGTCAGCCAGAAGGTGGCCGTCTGCGTCGTCTACGTGGCCGGGCTGTTCCTGAGCACCCTCGACATGACGATCGTCAACGTCGCCCTGCCCACCATCGGCCGCGCCTTCGACGTCCCCGCCACGGCCGTCGACACCGTGTCGATCTCGTACCTGGTGAGCCTCGCGGTCTCGGTGCCGGCCTCCGGCTGGCTCGGCGACCGGTTCGGCGGGAAACGGACGCTGCTCACCGCCGTCGCCGTCTTCACGGCCGGTTCGGCCCTGTGCGGTACGGCGACGAGCCTCGGTCAGCTGGTGGTGTTCCGGGTGGTGCAGGGCGCGGGCGGCGGGATGCTCGCCTCCGTCGGCATGGCCATGCTGCTGCGCGCCTTCGCCCCGCAGGAACGGGTGCGGGCCTCGGCGGTACTCAGCATCGCCAACGGCCTGGCTCCCACCCTGGGCCCGGTGCTCGGCGGCATCCTGGTCACCCAGGTCTCCTGGCGGGCGATCTTCTACGTCAACGTGCCGGTCG
Source organism: Streptomyces sp. NPDC051105 (assembly GCF_040682795.1). Taxonomy (NCBI): domain Bacteria; kingdom Bacillati; phylum Actinomycetota; class Actinomycetes; order Kitasatosporales; family Streptomycetaceae; genus Streptomyces; species Streptomyces sp. NPDC051105. The sequence goes on from NZ_JBFBBR010000002.1 coordinate 502,781, forward strand.
GGGTCTTCGCCGTCGTCTTCGGGGCGCTGTTCCTGCACAGCCGGCCAGCGCGGCCGGCCGAGCGGTTCGACCTGACCGGATTCCTGCTCGCCGCGTCCGGGTTCGCTCTCGTGATGTACGGCGTCTCGGCCGGGCCCGAGCAGGGCTGGCGTACCGCCCCGGTGGCCGGCGCCCTCGCCTGCGGTGCCGTGCTGGTCACGGCGACGGCCGCCGTGGAGCTTCGCAGCCGTACCCCGATGATCGACGTACGGCTGCTCGGGGACCGGCTGTTCGCGGCCGGTACCACGGTGATGACCGTCGAGTCGGTGACCTTCCTCGGCGCCCTGTTCACCCTCACCCTCTACCTGCAGGACGAGCGGGGCATGACCGCGCTCACCGCCGGCCTCACCACCTTCCCCGAGGCCGTCGGCGTGGTCACCGGCTCCCAGCTGGCCGGCCGGGTGCTCTACCGCAGGCTCCGGCCGCGCCGGCACCTGATGCTCGGTGCGGGCGGGACCAGTGCCGTCATCGCCGTGCTGGGCCTGGTGCTGCCCATGGACCCCGGCCTGTGGCTGGTCGTGGTCCTGCTCTACGGCATGGGACTCGCCGTCGGCCAGGTCTTCGTGGGCACCCAGTCCGCGTCCTTCGCCACGGTGTCCGACTCGTCCTCGGGACGCGCCTCGACCCTGTTCAACGTCGGCCGCAGGCTCGGCGGCGCCGCCGGAGTCGCGGTGGCCACCAGCGTCCTGGTCACCGCCGGGACCGGTGGCCCCACGGCCGGTACCGCCGGCTACCGCGCCGCCTTCCTCACCCTCGCCGCCGTCAACCTGCTCGGCCTGTACGCGGCCACCCGCGTCAGCGACCGCGCGGCGGCGAGCACCATCCCTCCTCCCCATGAGAAACGCCGCGACAACCCCCGCGACAACCCCCGCGACAACCCCCGCAAGAACCCCCGCAAGAAGAACGAAGAGGAGCCACAACCATGAGTGCACTGACGCTCCAGCAGGCCTCCGAGATCGTGGACGCGGCCCTGAGCCACGCCCGCGAACTGGGCCTGCGCCCGCTGACCGTCACCGTCCTCGACCCCGGCGGCCACCCCCTGGTCGTCAAGCGGGAGGAGACCGCCGGCATCCTGCGTCCGCAGATCGCCCACGCCAAGGCATGGGGCTGCCTCGGCACCGGCCACGGCGGCGCCGCCGGAGCCCGGCACGCCGAGCGCGACCCCGCGTTCTTCGCCGCCCTCGCGTCGATCTCCGAGGGCCGGATCGCCTCCTCCAAGGGCGGCGCGCTGATCCGGGACGAGAACGGCACGCTGCTCGGCGCGGTCGGGGTGAGCGGTGACCGGCCCGACAACGACGAGACCGTCGCGGTCCACGGCGTGCAGAAGGCCGGGCTCGTCGCCGACGCCGGCTGACGACCGCCGGCCACGGGGCCGGGACCAGGGACGGTCCCGGCCCGCACCGGAAACGGATGTAGCTCCCCCCAGCACGAGCCGCATTCCCCAGGGGACACCCAGGTGACCCCCACGGCATCGGATTCCCCGTAACCACAGCCGATGGGAAACAGAGGTACGCCATGGCAAAGACGCCGGAAGACCTCAGCACGACCCCTGTAACGCCCGCACCCGCGGAACCGACCGGCGGCCGCCGCACCCGGGCTCTGGCCGTGTGCATCGCCGCCGCCTTCCTGACCCTGCTCGACGTGAGCATCGTGACCGTGGCGCTGCCCTCCATGGAGCGCCACCTGGACATGTCCTCGGCGCAGCAGACCTGGTCGATCGCCGGATACACCCTGACCTTCGGACTGGCGCTGATCCCGAGCGGCCGGCTGGGCGACGAGTTCGGCCGCAAGAAGGTCTTCCTGGTGGGGATGGCGCTGTTCACCGTCACCGGTGTGCTGTGCGGGATCGCCCCCGACGCCGGCTTCCTGGTCGCGAGCCGGCTCGCGCGCGGGGTGGCGGCCGGGCTGGTCGCGCCCCAGGTGGTGGGCCTGCTGCACCAGATGTACCCGCCGCGCGAACGCGGCCGTGCCTTCGGCTACTACGGTGCCACCGTCAGCCTCTCCACCGCTGTCGGCCCGCTCCTCGGTGGCGCGATCCTCCAGGGCTTCGGGACGGCCGACGGCTGGCGCTGGATCTTCTACCTCTTCATCCCGTTCGACCTGGCCGTCCTGCCGCTCGCCGTGCGGCTGCTGCCCGGGAGCCGGCGTGCCGAGCGGCACGGCAGCCTGGACCTGGTCGGCGCCCTGGTCCTCGGGCTCGCCGTCACGGCGGTCATGCTGCCGCTGCTGCAGGGCGGACCGTGGGCGGACCGCAGGTGGTGGCTGGCCTGGACCGGGCTCGCCCTGCTGGAGGTCTTCGTGCTGTGGGAGACGGCGGTGGCGCGCCGGGCCCGCCAACCCCTGGTCGACATCAACCTCTTCCGCGAACGCGCCTACTGGGTGGGCACCCTGGTCGCCGCCGCGCTCTACGGGGGCTTCACCGGCATCTTCATCGTCGTCGCCCAGTTCCTCCAACAGGGCATGCACTACTCGCCGTTCAAGGCGTCCCTGTGCACGGTGCTCTTCACCGTGGGCTCCGCGGTCTGCGGTGTCATCAGCGGCCGGGTCGTGCACCGCGTCGGGCGCCCGCTGGTGATCGTCGGCACCGCCCTCACCGCGCTGGGCCTCGCGGCCACCGCCCTGGTGGTGGGCGCCTCGGGACCCGGCGACAACATGTTCCTGCTGATGGCTCTGCCGCTGTTGGTGGCCGGCTGCGGTGCCGGCTGCGTCATCGCGTCCAACCAGACCCTCGCCCTCCAGCTCGTCCCACGCCGCGAGGGCAGTACGGCGGCCGGCGTGTACCAGACCGGCATGAAGATCGGCACCTCCCTGGGCACCGCCCTGGCGAGCTCCCTCTACTTCAGCCGGCTCCTCGCCGACCACCACGACTTCCCGGCCGCGGCCCGCACCGGCCTGCTCGGCGCGGCAGCCCTGGCCGCCGTCGCCTTCCTGGTGGCCCTGCCCGGACTGACCGTCCGCGGTCGCCGGGCCGCCACGCCGACCGTGGGCGTGCTGGAGGAGCCCGAACCGGCCAGGTGAGGCCGGCGCCGTGGCAGAGCGGGCACGGCGGCCGATCGATCACGGACTGAGAGACCGCCGGGTGCCGTCACCGTCCGCAGGTGACGGCACCCGGTCCGTCACACCGGCAGCAGCCGTGCGATCAGCCCGCTGAGCTGGCGGGCCGTACGGCACTCGTGCATCTCCACCAGTTCCGCGTAGTCGGGTGCCGCCGAGTCGCCCGTGCCCCACAGGGAGCGCGCCTCGGGGTTCAGCCAGTAGACGCGGCGCGCCTGTCCGGCGATCCGGCGGAGGGCCGCGAGGTTCGGGTCGAGGTTGTTGGTGCGGGCGTCGCCGAGTACGAACACCGTGCTGCGCGGACCGACCGCGGCGCCGTACCGCTCCGCGAACTCGCCCAGCGACACCCCGTAGTCGCTGCTGCCGTGCCAGCCGGTGAGCGTCGCCTCGGCGCGGATCCGGGCGCCGAGCCCCTCCGGGTCGGCCCGGCCGTGTTCGAGCAGGCCGGTCACCTCGTCGATCCGGTTGACGAAGGCGAACACCCGGACCTTGCTGAACTGGTCGTGCAGCGCCTGCACCAGCAGCATCGTGAAGTCCGAGAACCCCGACACCGAGCCCGACACATCGCACAGCAGCACCAGTTCCGGCCGGACCGGGCGGCGCCGGCGCAGCACCGGCCGCATCGGCACCCCACCCGTGGACAGCGAACCGCGCAGCGTGCGGCGCAGGTCGATGGTGCCCCGCGCGGCGCGGCGGCGGCGCGCGGCCAGCCGGGTCGCCAGCTTGCGGGCCAGCGGCTGGACAGCCCTGCGCAGTTCGGTGAGTTGATCCCGCCCGGCGAACAGGAAGTCCACCCGGTCGGCGCTCGGCGCCACCGCCCGCCGGGCAATCTCGTCCCGTCCGCGCCGCTCGGCCACCCGGCGCCGGGCCTCCGCCGCGACCATCCCCCGGAACGCCTCGATCCGCCGCCGGATCTCGTCGTCCAGCAGCCGGTCCGTGAACCCCGGGTCCGTGCCCCGCGCCCGGACGTCCGCCCGCACCCGCGCCAGCAGCGTCTGCGGCCGCAGCCGGTCCAGTGTCTGGTACGACGACCAGCCGTCCGAGCCCGGCGAACTCCCGTACCCTCCCATGCCATCCACCGCCTGCGCGGCCAACTGCCGCAGCAGCGCGGTGTCGTCGTCGGCCAGCGCGGCCGCGAGCCGCTCCCGCAACTCGTCCCGGTCGGCGGACTCGGCGCCGGGGCCACCCACGCCGCGCGGGAAGTAGAGGTCGAAGACCTGGTCGAACACGGCCCGTTGGCCACTGCCGTGCAGCAGGGTCGCGGCCAGACCCTCGCGCAGCAGCTCCCGGTCCGCCAGGCCCAGCGCCGCCACCGCCCGGCCCGCGTCCACGGTCTCCCCGGTGCCGACCCGCACCCCGTGCGCCCGCAGTGCCCCCACCAGACCGGTGAGCCGGCCGGCGAGGTCGGCCGGGGCGGGTGCCGCTGCGCTCACAGCGCGTCCAGGTCCAGCTTGGCGGCCGCCTTCTGGATGTCGTCCTGGTGCTTGAGGATCACGCCCAGGGAATCCCGGACGACCTCCTCGTCCAGGGTGTCGGCGCCCAGTGCCAGCAGGGTGCGCGCCCAGTCGATCGTCTCGGCCACAGACGGCACCTTGCGCAGGTCCATCGCCCGCAGCGCCCCGACCACCCGGACCACGGACTCGGTGAGCGCCTCGCCGAGTCCCGGCACCTTCAGCCGTACGATCCGGCGCTCCAGCTCCTCGTCCGGGAAGCCGATGTGCAGGAACAGACAGCGGCGGCGCAGCGCCTCGGACAGCTCACGGCTCGCGTTCGAGGTGAGCACCACGAAGGGGCGGCGGGTCGCGGTGACCGTGCCCAGTTCGGGGACGGTCACCTGGAAGTCGCTGAGCACCTCGAGCAGCAGGCCCTCCACCTCGACGTCGGCCTTGTCGGTCTCGTCGATCAGCAGCACCTTGGGGTCGTCGCCCCGGATCGCGGTGAGCAGCGGGCGGGGGAGCAGGAACTCCTCGCTGAAGATGTCGGTGCGGGCCTCGTCCCAGGTCTCGTCCCGGCCGGCGTTGATGCGCAGCAGCTGCTTGGCGTGGTTCCACTCGTACAGCGCCCGGGACTCGTCCACGCCCTCGTAGCACTGCAGCCGTACCAGCCGGGCGCCGGCGACCTCGGCGACGGCCTTCGCCAGTTCGGTCTTGCCGACCCCGGCGGGGCCCTCGACGAGGAGGGGTTTGCCGAGCCGGTCGGCCAGGAAGACGGTGGTGGCGACGGCGGGAGAGGCGAGATAGCCGGTCTCCGCGAGGCGGGCTGAGACGTCGTCGACGGAAGTGAACAACGGGGGCCTCCGACTGAGCGGCGTAGGAGCTGACCTCCCTATCTAAGCGCTTGTTCAGCGAGCTTGCCACCCTGTATACCGATCGGTTTCCGAATGTACTGCCGAGAGGCGACGGCCGAACAGGACGGCGGACGTCCTCATGGACGCCGCGGGGATGCGCCAGCCGACCCGGACGGGTCAGCACAACGCGCCGGGCTTGTCGGCCGCCCGATGCAATGGACGTGTGACCGCGCCCCCGAACGACTGCCTCGCGCGCAACGAGTGGATCTGCGGTGCCTATCTGAGCAGCCGCCGCCAGATCCTCCTCGACGCGGTCGGCCAGCACCTCCGGCTCACCGCGGTCTCCGTGCTCATCGGGCTCGTCATCGCCGTGCCGCTGGCCGTGCTGGCCCGCCGCTGGCGCTGGTCGGCCGGGCCTGTCCTCGGGGTCACGACGATCCTCTACACCATCCCCTCCCTGGCGATGTTCTCCCTGCTCCTGCCGGTCTACGGCCTCTCGGCCACCCTCGTCGTGGCCGGGCTGGTGCTCTACTCGCTCACCCTGCTCGTCCGCAACATCCTCGCCGGCCTACGCGCCGTCCCGGAGGAGACCCGGCAGGCGGCTCTCGGCATGGGCTACGGCCCGATCCGCCTCCTGCTCACCGTCGAACTGCCGCTGGCCCTGCCCGCCGCGATGGCCGGACTGCGCATCGCCACCGTCTCGGCGGTCTCGCTGGTCACCGTCGGCGCGATCGTCGGCTTCGGCGGGCTCGGCAACCTGATCTACTCCGGCATGAACACCTACTTCAAGGCCCAGGTGCTCACAGCCTCCGTCCTGTGCGTGCTGATCGCCGTCGCCGCCGACCTGCTCCTGCTCGGTGCCCAGCGGCTGCTCACCCCGTGGACCCGGGCGGCCCGTGCATGACGACGCTCGCCGACGCCTGGGACTGGCTCACCGACTCCGCGCACTGGGCGGGCGACGACGGGATCGGGCACCGGCTGCTCCAGCACCTCGTCCTCACCGTCGTCTGCCTCGTCATCAGCTGTGCCATCGCCCTGCCGGTCGCGCTGATCCTCGGCCACCTCGGCAGGGGAGGCGCACTCGCCGTGAACATCTCCAACGTCGGCCGTGCCGTCCCCACCTTCGCCGTCCTGGTCCTGCTGCTCCTCACCCCGATCGGCCGGTGGGGTGAGGGCCCCACGGTGGTGGCCCTGGTGCTGTTCGCGGTACCGCCGCTGCTCACCAACGCCTACGTCGGGATGCGCGAGGTCGACCGGAGCGTCGTGCAGGCGGCGCGCGGCATGGGGATGACCGGGCGACAGATACTGTTTCACGTGGAACTGCCCCTTTCGCTCCCCTTGGTCCTCAACGGTGTGCGGATCGCCGCCGTCCAGCTCGTGGCCACGGCCACCATCGCCGCGCTGGCGGGCGGGGGAGGGCTGGGGCGGATCATCACCGCCGGGTTCAATCTGGCCAGCACCGCCCAGGTGGTCGCCGGGGCGATCCTGGTCGCGGTCTTCGCGCTGATCGTGGAGGGCGTCTTCGAGGTCGCCGAGCGGCTCGCCCCGGTCTGGGTGCGGGGCACGCGGTGAGGTGCCGTACGGCGGTACCGGCCGCGCTGCTGGTCACCCTCACCGCCTGCACCACCGGCCCGTCCCTGGAGAACCGCGGCGAGGTCACCGCACCCCCCGGCGACAGCCGGCATCTGACCATCGGATCCGCCGGGTTCACCGAGAGCGACCTGCTCGCCCAGATGTACGCGCAGCTGCTGAACCAGGCCGGCTACCGGACCTCCCTCCTCACCGTGGCCAACCGGGAGATCTACGAACCCGCCCTGCAGTCCGGGCAGATCGACGTCGTCCCCGAGTACGCGGCCACCTTCGCCGACTGGCTCAACGCCAAGGCGAACGGCCCCGCCGCACCGCCCGTGGGGTCGCCCGACCTCGCCACCACGATGAAGGCGCTGCGCCGCCTGGCCACCCCACGCGGCCTCACGGTCCTGGATCCCGGGCGGGCGGTGGACCAGAACGCCTTCGCGGTCACCGCCGCGTACGCCCGGCAGCACCACCTCAAGACGCTCAGCGACCTGGGCGCCTCGGGGCTGAAGGTGCGGCTCGCGGCGGGTGACGAGTGCGTGCAGCGGCCTTACTGCGAACCGGGGTTGGAAAAGGTCTACGGCATCGACATCACCGGCGTCGACCCCAAGGGCGTCGGCACCACCCAGGCCAAGCGGGCCGTGCAGAGCGGGCAGGACCAGATGGTGCTGACCACGACCACGGACGCGACCCTCGACCAGTTCGGCCTGGTCCTGCTCGCCGACGACAGGCATCTGCAGAACGCCGACTACGTGGTCCCGGTCGTCAACCGCGCACGGGCGGGCAGCGAGCGGGTCACCAAGGCGCTCGGCAAGCTCAACGACGTCCTGACGACGGCCGACCTGGCCGCGATGAACCAGCAGGTCGACAGCTGGCGACGGCTGGCCCAGGACGTGGCCCGCACCTATCTGCGGGACAAGGGCATGGTGAAGTGAGGGCCGGTGCCCGTTGTCAGTGCCGGGCGGTACGTTCCGGGCATGGGGATCTATCTGGTGAGTGTCGGCGCGCAGGAGTGGTTCGGTGAGGACGAGGAGGAGGGCGGCAAGGGTGCCGTCGCCTCGGCCCTGAACGAGGAGCTGCGGCGGCGCGGGCTCGCGCCGTACGAGTCGGTGCCCGAGGCGGCCGGTCTGGTGCGCGGCTCGGGGCAGTCGTTCGAGGAGAAGCTGGTGCCCTCCATGGACGGGTTCGCCGCGCTGTGCCGGAAACAACTGGCACCGGGGGAAGTGGAGTTGCTGCTGGGCTGGTCGGTGCTGGTGCCGGTCTCTCTCGACGGGGAGATCCGGCTGTCCCTTGAATCCGCCTACACCGACGAGACGGTGATCGCCGGCGCTCCCGAGGTGCTCGCCCTCGCGGAGCGGCTGGCGGCGGCGATCCGGCTCCCCGTCGACGCGATACCTGAGGCCTGCGACAACCTCGATCTGACGATGTGGTTCCTGGAGGGCGAGGCCGAGGAAGCCGCCGCCGCCCGCCCCGGCCCGTGGGGCGTGGACCTGGACACCGCCTTCTATGTCGCGCTGTACCTGCGGGCCGCCCAGCACTCGCTGCGCCGGGGCTGTCCGCTGACGTACTGCTGACGAACACCGGCCGGGTCCCCTGGCCGCGGTGCCGGTCAGGCGTCGGAGATCGAGTCGAACGGCACCTGGCCTCGGGAGACGCCGCGCGCGTCCGCGTCCACCGAGCGGCGCAGTGCCTCGTGCAGCTTGGCCGGGGTGAGCACGCCGAGGAAGCGCGAGCCGTCGAGGACCGCGACCCACCCGGCGTCGTACTGGAGCATCACACCGAACGCCTGCTTCAGCGGGGCGCCGACCGGCACCCACGCGGTCATCCGGTGCGCGAGGTCTCCGACGGTGCCGCCGGCCGCCAACTCGTCCCGGCCCACCCAGCCGTGCAGGTCGCCGTGCGGGTCCAGGACCACCGCCCAGCGGGCATCCGACGCCCGCATCCGTGCGGCGGCGCTCTCGGCGGACTCGGCCGGGCGGGCGACCGGCGGCTGCTCCAGGTCGTCCGGCTCGATCTCGGTCACCGACAGCCGCTTCAGCCCGCGGTCCGCGCCCACGAACCCGGCGACGTACGGCGTGGCGGGCGTCCCCAGCACCGCACCCGGCGTGTCGTACTGCTCGACGCGCCCCTGTCCGTACACCGCGATCCGGTCGCCGAGCCGCACCGCCTCCTCGATGTCGTGCGTGACCAGCAGCACCGTCTTGCGCACGGCGGCCTGCATCCTGAGGAACTCGTCCTGCAACTGCTCCCGCACCACGGGATCGACGGCGCCGAACGGCTCGTCCATCAGCAGCACAGGGGGATCGGCGGCGAGCGCGCGGGCCACCCCGACCCGCTGCCGCTGGCCGCCGGAGAGCTGGTCCGGGTAGCGCGGACCGAACGTCCCCGGGTCCAGGCCCACCAGGTCGAGCAGTTCGGCGGCGCGCTCGCGGGCCCTGGCCCGCTTCCAGCCGAGCAGGGCCGGGACGGTCGCGGTGTTGTCGAGGACCGTGCGGTGCGGGAACAGGCCCACCTGCTGGATGACATAGCCGATCCGGCGGCGCAGTTGCACGGGGTCGACCCGGGCGATGTCCTCGCCGTCGACGAGGATCCGCCCGGAGGTCGGTTCGATGAGCCGGTTGACCATCATCATCGTGGTGGTCTTGCCGCAGCCGGACGGGCCCACGAGCGTGACGAGTTCACCCTCCGCCACCTCGAAGGAGAGGCCGTCCACGGCGGTCGTCCCGTCCGGATACCGCTTGGTGACCTGCTCGAACCGGATCATTCCCTCACGCTAGCCGCGACCGTTCCCGACCGCCCCTCGACACCACCCCCTCGGTGCCGGCGCATCGCGCCCGCGCTTCGGCCGGCGCACCGCCTCCCCGGCGCGCGCCCGCCGCCGTACCGCATCCGGGCCACCCGCCCGCTTCACGGGCGGCGTCGCCGAGTGGCTACGGCTTGGCCTCGGCGCTCGGCCGGTCGGCGCTGACCAGCACCACCTCCAGGGTGCGGGGACCGTGCACCCCCTCGACCCGGTCCAGCTCGATGTCGCTGGTCGCGGACGGCCCGGAGATCCAGGTCAACGGGCGGGCCGGGTCGAGGCGTTCCAGAGCCTGGGGCACGGACGACACGACCTGGTCCGGGACCCGCACCACACAGATGTGATGGTCCGGGACCAGCGTGATACGGCGGCGTCCCTGGTCCGGGGCGCCGTCCAGCACGATCGTCCCGGTCTCGGCGATCGCCACCGCACACCCGGTGACCACACTGCCGACCCCGTCGAGCTGGTGCGGTGTGCTCTCGGCGCGGTCCGGGAGCACCTCGGCATCGGCCGCCGAGAGCCACCGCGGGTCCAGCCCCGCCGGTACGACCACCGTCCCGGCCCCGCGCTCGGCGACCAACCGGCCGATCAAGGCAGCGAGTTCACTCTCCGCACACCGATGCACGAGCGCCCGGTAGTCCGCCAGGTTCTCGGCGAGCAGCTCCACCGTCTCCGCGACGCTCCGCTCACCGTGTTCGCGCAGATACGCCCGATCGAGCGGCGCGTCCTCGCCCGGCACATCGGCCAGCGCGCGCCGCACCCGGCCCAGGATCCGGTCCCTGCTACTCACTTCGTACCATCCTGTCCGCCTTTGGTCCGCTGCCACCAGTCCCGGAACGGCTCCGCCGGTACGGCCGGCAGGTCCCGGGTCTCGCTCCACGCCCTGCCCGGACCCGGCAGGGTACGGGGGTGGAAGCGGCGGCTGCGGGAGGCGAACCGCTGGCCGGTGCGCAAGGCGGCCGGGTGCGAGAACGCCCAGCGGGCCGCCCGCATCGCCGCCCGCTCGGCCGCATGCCCCTTCGCCGGTTTGAGCAGCACCTTGTTGCCGTTGCGGACCGCCTCGCCGCCCTCCACGACCCGCTCCCGCAGGTGCACCAGCACCTCGGGGATGTCGATGGCGACCGGGCACACCTCGTAGCAGGCCCCGCACAGCGACGAGGCGTACGGCAGTGAGGCGTCGATCTCGCTCGCCGTGCCCCGCAGCATCGGGCTGAGGATCGCGCCGATCGGGCCCGGGTAGACCGAGCCGTAGGCGTGCCCGCCCGCCCGCTCGTACACCGGGCAGACGTTGAGACAGGCCGAGCAGCGGATGCAGCGCAGCGCCTGGCGGCCGACCTCGTCGGCGAGGGTGTCGGTGCGGCCGTTGTCGAGGAGCACCAGGTGGAAGGTCCGGGGGCCGTCCCCGTCGGTGGTGCCGGTCCACATCGAGGTGTACGGGTTCATCCGCTCGGCGGTCGACGAGCGGGGCAGGGTCTGCAGGAAGACCTCCAGGTCCCGCCAGGTCGGCACGATCTTCTCGATGCCGACGACCGAGATCAGCGTCTCGGGCAGGGTGAGGCACATCCGCCCGTTGCCCTCGGACTCGACCACGACCAGGGTGCCCGTCTCGGCGACCATGAAGTTGGCGCCGGAGATGCCGACCTTGGCACGCAGGAACTTCTCGCGGAGGTGCAGCCGGGCCGCCTCGGCGAGTTCGGCGGGGGTGTCGGTGAGGCCCTCGGGGGCGGGGCGTCCCCACTCGCCCATCTCGCGCCGGAAGATGTCCCGGATCTCCCCCCGGTTCCGGTGGATCGCCGGGACCAGGATGTGCGAGGGCCGGTCCTTGCCCAACTGCACGATCAGCTCGGCGAGATCGGTCTCGTAGGCCCGGATGCCCTCGGCCTCCAGAGCCTCGTTGAGCCCGATCTCCTGCGTGGCCATCGACTTGACCTTGACGACCTCCGACTCACCGGTCTCCTTGACCAGTTCGGTGACGATCCGGTTCGCCTCGTCGGCGTCGGCGGCCCAGTGGACCGTACCGCCCGCCGCCGTCACCGTCTCCTCCAACTGGACCAGATAGCGGTCGAGATGACGGAGCGTATGGTCCTTGATCTGTTTGCCGGCCTCGCGCAGCGGGGCCCAGTCGGACACCTCGGCGACCGCCTTCGCCCGCTTGGCCCGGATGGTGTGCGTGGCATGGCGCAGATTCCCGCGCAGGGTGGGGTTGTTGACTGCCTCGTGCGCGGCCTTCGGAAAGGCCGGCATCCCCAGATACGTCTCGCTCATACGGCCGGCTCCTCCTCCGTGCTCGCCAGGATCTCCGCGATGTGCACCGGCCGCATGCCGGTGCCGAGCCGGGTCATGGTGCCGCCGATGTGCATCAGGCAGGAGTTGTCGGCCGCGCACAGCACCTCCGCGCCCGTCGACTCGGCGTTGCGCACCTTGTCGGCCCCCATCGCCGCCGAGACGTCGGCGTTCTTCAGCGCGAACGTCCCCCCGAACCCGCAGCACTCGTCCGCCCCCGGCAGCTCCACCAACTCCAGTCCCTTCACGGCCTGCAGCAACCGGCGCGGCCGCTCGCCGAGCCCCAGGGCGCGCAGCCCGTGACAGGTCGGGTGATAGGTCACCGTGTGCGGGTAGTAGGCCCCCACGTCCGTCACCCCGAGCACGTCCACCAGGAACTCGGTCAGCTCGTACGTCTTCGGCACCACCGGCGCCAGCGCGATCGCGAGACCGCTCCCGCGCCCCTCCGCCTTGGCCCGCTCGCCCATCCTCGGATACAGCTCCCGCACCATCGCCCCGCACGACCCAGACGGCGTCACGATCGCCTCGTACCCTCCGAAGACATCGGAGAAATGGCGGGCCAGCGGTTCCGTCTCATGACGGTAGCCGGTGTTGTAGTGGGCCTGCCCGCAGCAGGTCTGGGCCATCGGGAAGTCGACCTCGACGCCCAGCCTGGTCAGGAGTTTCACCACGGCACGGCCCGTGTCCGGATAGAGCGTGTCGTTGACACAGGTCAGGAACAGGGCGACACGCATCGCGGCTCCTCGCGGTCGGTCATCGGATGAGTGCAGAGTAATGGGCCGGTGCGGTCAGCGGGAGCCCCGGTTCACCGTGTGGCGAGTCGCGCCTCGGCCGCCGCCCAGCGGGCGGTGCCGCCGCGCGGCGCGTACCGGGTGAGCGGCTGGGTGCGGGTGACCAGCCGCCGGATGCCGGCGAGGTCGCCGACCAGACCGTGCGCACGGGCCTGGACCAGCACGTTCCCTAGGGCCGCCGCCTCCGTCGGACCCGCCACCACCGGCAGCCCGCAGGCGTCGGCGGTGAGCTGGCAGAGCAGTGCGTTGCGGGTGCCACCGCCCACCACGTACACCGTGTCCACCGGGTGATCGGCGAGCCGCTGCGCGTCGGTGACGGCCCGACGGTGGGCGAGTGCCAGGGAGTCGAGAACGCACCGGGTGATCTCGCCGGGAGTCCGCGGCACCGGCTGCCCGGACGCCCGGCACGCCTCGGCGATCCGCTCCGGCATCCGGCCGGGGGCCAGGAACTCCGCGTCCCCCGCGTCCACCACCGAGCGCAGCGCCGGCACGCCGGCCGCCTCCCGCAGCAGCCCGCCCAGATCCGGGTCGCCCCAGGCCCGTACGGACTCCTGGAGCAGCCACAGCCCCATGATGTTGCGCAAATACCGGACCGTGCCGTCCAGCCCCAGCTCGTTGGTGAAGTTGGCGGCCCGGCTCTCCTCGGTCAGCACGGGCGCGGCCAGTTCGAGCCCGGCCAGCGACCAGGTGCCGGTGCAGATGTAGGCGAACCGCTCACCGACCGCCGGTACGGCGGCCACCGCCGACGCGGTGTCGTGCGAGCCGACGGCGGTCACCGGCACCGGCCCGGCGAGCCCGGTCTCCTCAAGGACCTCGGGCCGCAACTCCCCGGCCTTGTCCCCGGGCCGCCGCAGCGGCGCGAACAACCCGAGGTCGATCCCGACCCGGTCCGCCACCTCGTACGACCAGTCGCGCGTACGAGGGTCGATCAGCTGGGTGGTGGAGGCGTTGGTCAGCTCGGTGCCCTGCTCGCCGGTCAGCCAGTACGACAGCAGGTCGGGGATGAGCAACAGCCGCTCGGCACGGGCGAACTGGGCGCTCGAACGCGCCGCCACCAGCTGGTAGAGGGTGTTGAAGGGCGCGTGCTGGAGCCCGGTGCGGGCGTACAGCTCCGCCGCCGGCAGGGTCGCCCACACCTTCTCGGCGATCCCCTCCGTACGGGCGTCCCGGTAGTGCACGGGGTTGCCGAGCAGCGCCCCGTCGGCGTCCAACAGCCCGTAGTCCACGGCCCAGCTGTCGAGTCCGACGGAATCCACCTGCCCGGCCGCTCTGAGACCCTCCAACACCCCGGCGTACAGGGCGAGTACGTCCCAGCGCAGCCCCTCCGGCACCCGCACCGGCCGGTTCGCGAACCGGTGTGCCTCGGCCAGCTCCAGCGAGTCGGGGCCGACGCGGCCGACCATGACCCGCCCGCTGGACGCGCCGAGATCGACGGCGGAATAGGACCTGGGGCCGGTCATCGCAGGAACGCGGCCGCCACGCCCGCGTCCACGGGCACATGCAGCCCGGTGGTGTGGGTGAGCTCCCCGCCCGTCAGCGCGAACACGGCGTTCGCCACATGCTCGGGCAGCACCTCACGCTTGAGGATGGTCCGCTGCGCGTAGAACTCTCCAAGCTTCGACTCCTCCACCCCGTACACGGCGGCCCGCTGCGCCCCCCACCCCCCGGCGAAGATCCCGGACCCGCGCACCACACCATCGGGGTTCACCCCGTTGACCCGGATTCCGTGCTCGCCCAACTCGGCTGCCAGTAGCCGCACTTGATGGGCCTGGTCCGCCTTGGTGGCCGAGTAGGCGATGTTGTTGGGCCCCGCGAACACGGCGTTCTTGGAGGCGATATAGACGATGTCACCGCCGAGCCCCTGGGCGATCATCACCCGGGCCGCCTCCCGCGACACCAGGAACGAACCGCGGGCCATGATGTCGTGCTGGAGGTCCCAGTCCTTCGCCGACGTCTCCAGCAGGGGCTTGGAGATGGAGATCCCCGCGTTGTTGACGACGAGGTCGACCCCGCCGAAGGCCAGTGCGGCGGCCCGGAAGGCGGCGGCGATCTGCTCCTCGTCCGTCACGTCGACGGTGACGGCGACGGCCTTGTCCGGACCGCCGAGCTCCTCCGCGACGGTGGCGGCACCCTCGGCGTCGAGGTCGGCCACCACGACACAGGCCCCCTCGGCGACGAGCCGGCGCGCGATGGCCTTGCCGATCCCGCTGCCGGCCCCCGTCACCAGCGCCACCCGGGTCGCCAGCGCCTTCGGCCTCGGCATCCGCTGGAGCTTGGCCTCCTCCAGCGCCCAGTACTCGATCCGGAACTTCTCCGACTCCTCGATCGGCGCATACGCCGACACGGCCTCGGCCCCGCGCATCACATGGATCGCGTTGACGTAGAACTCGCCCGCGACCCGAGCCGTCTGCTTGTCCTTCCCGAAGCTGAACATGCCGACGCCGGGCACCAGCACGATCGCCGGGTCGGCACCGCGCATGGCGGGGGAGTCGGGCAGGGCATGCCGCCGGTAGTAGGCGGCGTACTCCTCGCGGTACGCCGCGTGCAGCTCCTTGAGCCGGGCGATGACGTCGTCGAGGGGCGCGGCGGGGGGCAGGTCAAGGACGAGCGGCCGTACCTTGGTGCGCAGGAAGTGGTCCGGGCACGACGTCCCCAGCGCCGCGAGCCGCGGATGCTCGGCCCGGGCCAGGAAGTCGAGGACCACGTCGGAGTCGGTGAAGTGCCCGACCTGTGCCCGGTCCCGGGAGGCGACGGCACGGACGTACGGTGCGATGGCGGCGGCCCGCTCCCGCCGTTCGGCCTCCGGCAGCGGACCGTACCCCTCGACGACGGGACCGAAGGGCTCCGCCCTGCCATGCTCGGCGAGGAAGGCCTCGGCGGTACGGATGATGTGCAGCGAGTTCCGCTCGCACTCCTCGGAGGTGCTACCCCAGGCGGTGATCCCGTGCCCGCCGAGGACGCATCCGACGGCCTGCGGGTTGGCGGCCTTGACGGCCGCGATGTCCAGCCCCAGCTGGAACCCCGGCCGCCGCCACGGCACCCACACCACCGAGTCTCCGAAACACTCGGCGGTCAGCTTCTCCCCGTCGGCGGCACAGGCCAGCGCGATCCCGGAGTCCGGGTGCAGATGATCGACATGCGGGGCGTCGACCAGCCCGTGCATGGCGGTGTCGATGGAGGGAGCGGCCCCGCCCCTGCCGTGCAGGCAGTAGTCGAACGCACCGACCATCTCGTCCTCGCGCCCGACGCCCGGATAGACACCGGCGAGCGCCCGGAGCCGGTCGATCCGCAGCACGGCGAGCCCGGATTCGGTGAGGGTGCCCAGGTCCCCACCGGACCCCTTCACCCACATCAGCTCGACATCACCCCCGGTGACGGGATCGGTGGCAGTGCCTTTGGCGGAGGCGTTCCCGCCGGCGTAGTTGGTGTTACGGGGATCAGCGCCGAGGCGATGGGAACGAGCGAGGAGAGCGGCGGCTTCGGGATGGCTGGTCATGAGAGTCCCTGATTTCTCGAGGCACGGGGGGAATGACGCGCCCCTTCAGGGGCGCGGGGAACTGCGCGACCAGCCACATCCGGCCCGCAGCCCGAGACGAAACAGTCGGAGCAGACGCTTACGCACCCCACCCCGCCTGCTGCCCCCCGACCCGCTCAGCGACAACCTTCTCGGCCCACCCGGACCGGGCGTACGAGGAGAGCGGCTCCGGGTCCAACCCCATCTCGGCCCGCACCTCCCGCAGCAGCGGCCGCACATCCGTGTCGTACGCGTCCATCAGCACGGCATTCGCACCGAGCACGTCCCCCGCGGCCTGCGCCGCGGCCAGCGCCCCCCGGTCCACCAGCAACGCCTTGGCCGTGGCCTCCTGCACGTTCATCACCGACCGGATGATCGCCGGGATCTTCGCCTCGATGTTGTGACACTGATCGAGCATGAAGGCCACCTCGGAAGTGAACCCACCCCCGCCCACGACCTCGCACATGATCCGGAACAGCTGGAACGGATCCGCGGCCCCGACCATGAGGTCGTCGTCCGCGTAGAACCGCGAGTTGAAGTCGAAGCCCCCGAGCTTCCCCTCCCGCAGCAGTGTGGCGACGATGAACTCGATGTTGGTACCCGGCGCGTGATGCCCGGTGTCGACCACGACCTGCGCCTTGGGCCCCAGCTTCAGGCAGTGGGCGTAGGCCGTGCCCCAGTCCGGTACGTCGGTCGTGTAGAAGGACGGCTCGAACAGTTTGTACTCCAGCAGCATCCGCTGCCCCTCGCCAAGCCGCGCGTACACCTCGGCCAGCCCCTCCGCGAGCCGGTCCTGGCGCGCCCGGATGTCGTCCTGCCCGGGGTAGTTGGTGCCGTCCGCGAACCACAGTTTCAGGTCGCGGGAGCCCGTCGCGTCCATGATGTCGATGCACTCCAGGAGATGACCGACGGCCTTGCGTCGCACCGCCGCGTCCGGATGGCAGATGCTGCCCAGCTTGTAGTCGTCGTCCTGGAAGGTGTTGGAGTTGATCGCCCCCAGCTTCAGCCCGCGCTTCTCGGCGTGTGCCGCCAGGTCTGCGTATCCATCGGAGCCGTCCACCCTGTCCCAGGGGATGTGCAACGCCACCGTCGGAGCGACCCCGGTCACCGCGTGGACCTGCGCCGCGTCGTCCAGCTTCTCTTTCACCGAGCGCGGCACGCCCTGCTGGGCGAACACCTTGAAACGGGTCCCCGAGTTTCCGTACGCCCATGACGGCGTCTCGACGGCCTGGGTCTTCAGCGCGGCCTTCACCGCGGCGAGGTCGGTCACTTCGGGGCTCCTGGGGTATGAACGTGAAACGATTCAGAACGGCAAAGTATGAGCCCCCCGAAGGGGTGTCAAGCACTCCGACCCACCTGGTTTTCCGTGACTCCGCCGTGACCTTTGGCTATCGAAATTTTTTCGATACGGACCCATTGACGTGACATGCCCGTGGTGCCTACGGTCCCGGCAATCCAGTTGAAACCTTTCACGACGCCGTGGAGCCGGGGCCGACCGTCTCGCCGGTGTCGTCGAGGAGCCCCCATGACCCACCCGTCCGACACGGGACCGGCCCCGGTGCTGGCGCTGAAGGACGTCTCCAAGTCCTTCGGTGCCGTCCGCGCCCTGCGGGACGTATCCCTGGAGCTGTTCCCCGGCGAGGTGCACGCCCTCGCCGGGGAGAACGGCGCGGGCAAGTCGACGCTGATCAAGACCCTCGCCGGGGTGCACCGACCGGACGCCGGTCAGGTGCTGCTCGACGGCGAACCCGTCGTCTTCCACGGCCCCGGCGACGCCCGCGACGCCGGAATCGCCGTGATCTACCAGGAGCCCACGCTCTTCCCCGACCTGTCGATCGCCGAGAACATCTTCATGGGCCGGCAGCCCCGGCGGGCGCTGGGCCGGATCGACCACAAGGCCACCCGCGCGGCCACGGCCGCCCTGATGAAACGGCTCGGCGTCGCCCTCGACCCCGACCGCCCCGCCCGCGGCCTGTCCATCGCGGACCAGCAGATCGTGGAGATCGCCAAGGCGCTCTCCTTCGACGCCCGGGTCCTGATCATGGACGAGCCGACGGCGGCCCTGACCGGCAGCGAGGTCGCCCGGCTCTTCGGTGTCGTCCGTGCGCTGCGCGACCAGGGCGCCGCCGTGCTGTTCATCTCGCACCGGCTCGAGGAGATCTTCCAGATCTGCCGGCGGGTCACGACCCTCCGGGACGGCGCCTGGATCGCCAGCGAGCCCGTCGACGGCATGACCGAGGACGACCTGGTCCGCCGGATGGTCGGTCGCGACCTGGACGAGCTGTACCCCAAACAGCACGTACCGACGGGTGAAGTCATCCTCTCCGTAAGGCGGTTGACCCGGGAGGGCGTCTTCACCGACGTCTCCTTCGAGGTGCGCTCCGGCGAGATCGTCGGCCTCGCCGGACTGGTCGGCGCGGGCCGGACCGAGGTCGCGCGGGCCGTGTTCGGCGTCGACCGCTGGGACGCGGGGGAGGTGGAGGTGCGGGGCCGCAGGCTCACCAACGGCGCCCCCTCCACGGCGATGGCCGCCGGGCTCGCCCTCGTCCCCGAGGACCGGCGCGCCCAGGGCCTGGTGATGGACATGTCCATCGAGCGCAACATCGGTCTGACCGGCCTGCGGACGACCGTCAGGGCCGGCCTGATGGACCGGGGCGCCGAGCGCAGCCGCTCCCTCGACTGGGCGGTGAAGCTCCAGGTGAAGTACGCCCGGATCGCCGACGCGGTCTCGACCCTGTCCGGCGGCAACCAGCAGAAGGTGGTCCTCGCCAAATGGCTGGCGACCGGACCGAAGGTGCTGATCGTCGACGAACCGACCCGGGGCATCGACGTCGGTACGAAAGCCGAAGTCCACCGGCTCCTCGGCGAGTTGGCCGCCGACGGGGTCGCCGTCCTGATGATCTCCTCCGACCTGCCCGAGATCCTCGGCATGGCCGACCGCGTGCTGGTGATGCACGAGGGCCGGATCACCGCCGAGATCCCGCGCTCCGACGCCACCGAGGAAACCGTGATGGCCGCAGCGACCGGGAGGGCCGCCGCATGACGACCACCCCCGTGGGGAGGGCCGCCGCATGACGGTGACCACCTCCGAACAGACCTCCGTCGCCGAGACGCCCGTGTCCGGCGGGACCCGGCTCGTCGACCGTGTCTTCAAGATGCGCGAACTCGCCATCCTGGTCGTCTTCCTGGTGATGATCGCCGTCACCCAGGCCGGCAACAGCCAGTTCCTCTCCCAGCAGGGCATCAAGGACCTGCTGCTCAACGCCACCATCCTGGTACTGGTCGCCACCGGCCAGTCCCTGGTGGTGATCACCAGGAACGTCGACCTGTCCGTCGGATCCACGCTCGGTATCACCGCCTTCGCCGCCGGCGACTACCTGCACGGCGGCGGCGACACGGTCGTCGCGATCGTGCTGGCCGTGCTGCTCGGCATCGGCTGCGGACTGCTCAACGGTCTTCTCGTCAGTCTCGGCCAGGTGCCCGCACTCGTCGTCACCCTCGGCACGCTGTACATCATCCGGGGCGTCGACTCCATCTGGGTCGGCTCCCGGCAGATCACGGCCGCGGATCTGCCCGGCGGGTTCAACGACTTTGGCTCGGGCGGGCTGTCGGCCGTCCCCTGGCTCGCGCTCATCGCCCTCGCGGTCCTGGTCGCCACCGCCTACTACCTCAAACACTTCGGCAGCGGACGGGAGTTGTACGCCCTCGGCTCCAACCCGGAGGCCGCCCGGCTGGCAGGTATCCCGGTGCGCAAGCGGATCCTCACCGCGTACACCTTCTGCGGCGGACTCGCCGGGCTGGCCGGGGCCATGTACCTGGCCCGCTTCGGCAACGTCGACTCCGGCACCGGCACCGGCTACGAACTCACCGTCGTGAGCGCCGTGGTGGTCGGCGGCGTGGTCTTCACCGGCGGCTCCGGGAGCGTGTACGGCGCCGCGCTGGGCGCGTTGCTGCTGACCTCGGTGAACAGCGTGCTGCCGGCCCTCGGGGTCAGCTCCGTCTGGGTCCTCGCCATCAACGGCTTCCTGCTGCTGCTCGCCATCGCCGTGGACCGGGTCGTGGCGCTGCGGGTGGCGGCCGCCCTGAAGAAGAAGTCGGCCCTCGAGAGGACCGCGACCAGCAAGGAGAGCACCAGCCATGCCTGAGTCCTTGACGCGTGCGATTCGCTGGGACACCGTCGTCGGCGCCCTGCTGGTCGTCCTGCTGCTGTTCTCCCTCGGCTTCGTGGACGGCTTCGGCAACTCGCTCAACCTGTCGTTCCTGATCGGCAACACGCTTCCGATCGCCCTGGTCGCGCTGCCGATGACACTGCTGGTGGTCGCCGGCGAGATCGACCTGTCGGTCGCCTCGACCGCCGGGCTCTCGGGCGCGGTCATGGGCAGGCTCTGGAACGAGGGCATGGCGATCGAGACGATCATCCCGCTGTGCCTGCTGCTGGGGGTCGTCTGCGGGCTGGTCAACGGGCTGTTGGTGACCCGGCTGGGCCTGCCGTCGCTGGCCGTCACCATCGGCACGCTCGCGGCCTACCGGGGCGTCGCGCAGATCGTGCTCGGCTCGGACGCGGTCACCGACTTCCCCACGCAGTACCTCGACTTCGCGGCCGGGCGGCTCGGCAGCACGTTCTTGCCGCGGGCCTTCCTGCCGTTCCTGGTGCTGCTCGTGATCGCCGTGGTGGTGCTGCACGCCACGCCGTTCGGGCGGTCGCTGTTCGCGGTCGGGGCGAGCGAGGAGGCGGCGCGGTTCGCGGGGATCCGGGTGAAGCGGAACAAGCTGATTCTGTTCGTGGCGACCGGCTTGATGGCGTCTTTGACGGGGATCTTCTGGGCCCTTCACTACGCGAGTGCGCGGTACGACAACGCGACGGGGCTCGAACTGAGCGTCGTGGCCGCGGTGTTGCTGGGCGGAATCGACTTCGACGGGGGCCGGGGCACGCTGGGCGGTGCGATCGCCGGGGTGTTCCTGCTCGGGGCGTTGCAGAACGTGATGAGCCTGCTGAATGTGTCCGCGCAGTCTCAGATTGTTGTCACCGGTGTGCTGCTGGTCGTCTCGGTGCTTGGGCCTCGGGTTGCCCGGCAGATCTCCTTGGCTCGGCACAGGGCGGCGAAGACCGTCTGATCACTGCGGGCCGTGTGTGGCTGGTCGCGCCCGCGCGGCGGAGCCGCACATCCAATTCAGCCCCGCGCCCCCAGGAGGGGGCGCCTCACGAACCCTCCGTCCAAAGGAACCCTCATGCGTAAGTCATCCCTCCGGCGTGCCTGCGTCGCGCTCGCCGCTGTCTCCTCCCTCGCTCTCGCCGCCACCGCCTGTGGTGGCACCACCAAGGACAACTCCGGCAGTGACAATTCGGCGGCGGCCACCTCCACCGCCAAGGCCGACCCGAACGCCGCCCTCAAGAAGGGCCTCACCGTCGGCTTCCTGCCCAAGCAGGTCAACAACCCCTACTTCACCTCCGCCGACAAGGGCGGCGAGAAGGCGCTCACCGAGCTGGGCTCCACGTACAAGGAGGTCGGGCCCTCCAGCGCCACCGACACCGCCGGGCAGGTCTCCTACGTCAACACCCTCACCCAGCAGCAGGTCAACGCCATGGCCGTGTCCGCCCAGGACCCCGGCGCCCTGTGCACCGCGCTCAAGCAGGCCATGAGCAACGGGATCAAGGTCGTCACCTACGACTCCGACACCAGCGCCGGCTGCCGCAACGCCTTCGTCTCGCAGGCCAGCGCCGAGGACCTCGGCCGTACCGAGGTGCAGCTGCTCGCCGAGCAGATCGGGTACAAGGGCGAGATCGCGATCCTGTCCGCCGCGCAGACCGCGACCAACCAGAACACCTGGATCGGGTTCATGAGGGAGGAGCTGAAGGACCCGAAGTACAAGAACGTCAAACTGGTCAAGGTCGCCTACGGCAACGACGACGCCCAGCAGTCCTTCCAGCAGACCCAGGGCCTGCTCCAGCAGTACCCGAACCTCAAGGGGATCATCTCCCCGACCACCGTCGGCATCAAGGCGGCCGCCCAGTACCTGGCCGGTTCCAAGTACAAGGGCAAGGTCAAGCTGACCGGGCTCGGCACGCCCAACGACATGCGGCAATACGTCAAGAACGGCACCGTCGACGCCTTCGAGCTGTGGGACCCCGCCAAGCTCGGCGACCTCGCCGCCCGCACCGCCGTCGCCCTGGCCTCCGGCCAGATCACCGGCAAGGAGGGCGAGACCTTCAAGGCCGGCTCCACCACGTACACCATCGGCAAGGACGGCGTGATCAACCTCGGCAAGCCGACCGTCTTCGACGCGAAGAACATCGGCCAGTTCAACTTCTAGGGACTCAAGGGGTGTTGATGCAGCGGGTCTGTTTCCTTCTCAAGGTCCGGCAGGACCGCGTCGCCGAGTACCGCGAACGCCATGCCGCCGTCTGGCCGGACATGCGCGCGGCGCTCTCCGCCACCGGCTGGCACAACTACTCACTCTTCCTGCGCGACGACGGCCTGCTGGTCGGCTACCTGGAGACCGAGGACTTCGAGGCCGCCCGCGCCGGCATGGCGGCCACCGAGGTCAACGCCCGCTGGCAGGCCGAGATGGGGCCGTTCTTCGAGTCGCCGGCCGGCACCCGGCCCGACGAGGCGATGAAGCCGCTCACCGAAGTGTTCCACCTCGCCTGACGACCCATCCCCTGGCCCAGGAGCCGCTCATGAGACGCCGTACCGTGCTCACCACCGCCATACTGGCCGGCGTGGCAACGCCGGGCACCGCACGGGCCGCCGACCCCGGCCCCTCCGTCACCAGGAAGAGCACCAGCCGACTCGACGCCCAGGCCGTCTACTTCGTCTCCTACGACGGCCTGGTCAACAACAACTCGTTCCAGAAGAACGGCCTGTTCACCTACCGGGGCTATCAGTACGCCGGCTGGTACACCTCGACCGGCGCCGCCGTGATCGGGCGCCGGGTGCTGGGCGTGTCGTCGTGGGCGACCGTCACCCTCGCCCACCGGCTCAAGTCGAGCGACTCCCACAACGTCATCTCCATGGGCGTCTCCAAGGTCGACGGCCGCCTCCACATCAACATGGACTCCCACAGCGACGGCTTCTTCTACGTGAAGTCGGTCGCCGGGCTGCTGGACAACCCCGGTTCCACGGCGTGGACGTCGGCCGTCTTCGGGGCCGTACAGACATCGCTGGACGGTGTGTCGCCGACCTCGCAGTTCACCTACCCGCAGTTCGTCTCCACGCCCGAGGGGAGGCTCCAGCTGAGCTATCGGGTGGGCATCTCCGGGAACGGCCGCAACGCCCTCGCCGAGTACGACGGTTCGCGTTGGACCGTCCTGGGGGAGTGGACCGGGTCCGGCGGGACGTACACGAGCGAGCACGGCTCGTCGACCGCCCGGAACATGTATCTGCACGGCATCGACTACGACGTGAAGGGGCGGCTGCACGCCTTCTTCACCTGGCGGGAGCAGAGCAGCGCCGTGATGTGCAACGGCGGCGGCATCACCAACCACGACACCGGCTACGTCTACTCCACCGACCGCGGCCGCACCTGGCGCAACGACGCCGGCGCCCTGGTCGCCACCACCGGCACATCGGACACGGTCTCCGTCACCGACCCGGGTCTCGTCGTCGACCCGCTCAACCCGGACCACTCCCTGATGAACCAGGAGAGCCAGTGGACCGACTCCGCCGGCCTTCCGCACGCGATCATCAGCTACGTGCCCGGCCGTTTCGGCCAGTGCACCACGAACTACGTCGGCGACCGCACCGCCAACGGCCGCGCCTTCCACCTCCGCAAGAACTCCTCCGGGACCTGGCAGAAGACCGAGATCCCGGTCGCCCTGAACTCCAGCCAGCGCACCAAGCTGGTCCTGGACAAGTACGACAACGCCTACGCGGTGTTCCCCTACGGCCGGATCGCCGGCGCGTCCAAGTCCTCCGGGTACACGGACTGGGCGCTGCTCCACGACGGCGGCGGGCTGAACGCCTTCGGCGAGGTCGTGGTCGACGAGATGCGGGTCGCGGCGGACCACGTCCTGTCGTTCATGTACCAGGAGACGTCGAGCGGTACGACCCCCTCGGCGCTCCATGTCGTCGACTTCGCCCTGCCCGGCTGACCCCGGGCCGGTGCCCGAGGCATGTCGTAATGTGAAGCCCTTCCGGATGTGCCCTTCCTCGCTGTGAAGGTGACGTCCACGGTTCCCTGGAGGTCTCGCCCGATGGCCCAGTCGGTGGGTATCAAGGACGTCGCCCGCGCCGCCGGAGTCTCGGTGGGCACGGTCTCCAACGTCATCAACCGCCCGGACACCGTCGCCGGCGAGACGCGGGCGCGGGTGCAGTCGGCGATCGACCGGCTCGGCTACGTCCGCAGCGAGTCCGCGCGTCAGCTGCGCGCGGGCCGCAGCCGGATCATGGGCCTGCTCGTCCTCGACATGGGCAACCCCTTCTTCGTGGACGTGGCCCGGGGCGCCGAGCGGGCGGCACGGCAGGCCGGGGTCGGTGTGATGGTCTGCAACAGTGCCCAGAACGCCGGTGAGGAGGCCGACTACCTCGCGCTCTTCGCCGAACAGCGGGTGCGCGGCGTCCTGCTCACGCCGGCGGACGCCACCGGCCGCAACATCGAGACCTTCCGCCGGCACGGCATCCCCTTCGTGCTGGTCGACCGGGTCGCGGAGGGCACCACCGAGTGCTCGGTCAGCGTCGACGACGTGGCGGGCGGGGCTCTCGCGGTCCGCCATCTCGTCGACGCGGGGCACCGGTCCATCGCCTACGTCAGTGGACCGCCCGGGCTCAACCAGGTCCGCGACCGGCGCACCGGTGCCCTGAACGCCCTCGCCGAGGCGGGCCTCGGCCCCGACGCGCTGCGCGAGCTGCCGACGGAGCGTCTCGACGTCGCGGCCGGACGGGACGCGGGGGCCCGGCTGCTCGGCCTCGCCGACCGGCCCACCGCCGTGTTCTGTGCCAACGACCTGCTCGCCCTCGGTGTCCTGCAGGCCATGTACGCGGCCGGGGTGGTCGTCCCGGACGACCTGGCGATCGTCGGCTACGACGACATCGAGTTCGCCGCCGCGGCCGCCGTACCGCTGACCTCCGTCCGCCAGCCGGCCGTCACCATGGGCGCCATGGCAGCCGACCTGCTTCTGGAGGAGACCGAGGAACGCGAGGGGCAGGCGGCCCACGAGCACCGCCGGGTGGTGCTCCAGCCGGAACTGGTGGTGCGCCGTTCCAGCCTCGCCGCCCGCTGATCGGTTATTCAGTAACGATTTCATGATCCCGGGGGCGAACGGGCCCCGGACGTGTGCTGAACTGGGTCGCGACCGTCCGTCCCGGGAGAAACGTTGAGCCTCAGCTACCGCCAGCCCGGCGTCGTCCTCACCGACCGCCACTTCACCGTCCCTCTGGACCACGCGGACCCGGGCGGCGAGACCATCGAGCTGTACGCCCGGGAGGCGGTCGCGAGCGACAAGACGGACGAGGAACTGCCCTGGCTGCTCTATCTGCAGGGTGGCCCGGGATTCGGGGCGAATCGTTTCGTCGGACGGCAGGCCTGGCTCGACCGGGCCCTGCGGGACTACCGCGTCCTGCTCCTCGACCAGCGCGGCACCGGCCGCTCCACCCCGGTCAACCGGCAGACGCTGCCGCTGCGCGGCGGCCCCGCCGCCCAGGCCGACCACCTGGCCCGCTTCCGCGCCGACTCGATCGTCCGGGACTGCGAGGCGATCCGCCCACAGGTCACCGGCGGCGCCCCCTGGACCACCCTCGGCCAGAGCTTCGGCGGCTTCTGCACGGTGACCTACCTGTCGTTCTTCCCGGAAGGCCTCAAGACCTCCCTCATCACCGGTGGCCTGCCGTCCCTGGACGCGCACGCCGACGAGGTCTACCGGGCCGCCTACCCGCGCATCGAACGCAAGGTCACCGCGCACTACGACCGCTACCCGATGGACGTCGGGCGGGTCCGGCGGATCGCCGAGCACCTCCTCGACCACCAGGTGGTCCTGCCGAACGGCTACCGTCTCACCGTCGAGGCCTTCCAGTCCCTCGGCCTGATGCTGGGCATGAGCGACGGCAGCCACCGCCTCCATTTCCTCCTGGAGGACGCCTTCGTCCGCACCCCGGCCGGCCCCGAACTCTCCGACGCCTTCCAGGAACAGGCCCAGGCCCTCCTGTCGTACGCGGGCAACCCGCTGTACGCCCTCCTCCACGAGCCGGTCTACGGCCAGGGCACCCGCCCCACCGCCTGGGCGGCCGAGCGGGTGCGCGCCGAGTACCCGCAGTTCGACGCGGCCAAGGCGCTCACCGACGACGCCCCGGTGCTGTTCACCGGCGAGACGGTCCACCCCTGGATGTTCGAGACCGACCCGTCCCTGCGCCCGCTGCGCGAGACCGCCGAACTGCTCGCCGCCCGCACCGACTGGCAGCCGCTGTACGATCCGGCCCGGCTCGCCGCGAACGAGGTCCCGGTCGCCGCCGCCGTCTACCACGACGACATGTACGTCGACGCCGGGCACTCGCTGCGGACCGCCCGAGCCGTCCGGGGGCTGCGCACCTGGGTCACCGACGAGTTCGAGCACGACGGAGTGCGCACCGGCGCCCCGCGGGTCCTGGACCGGCTCCTCGCCCTCGCCCGCGACGAGGTCTGAGCCCCCCGACGGAGAACGCGGACAGGGGGTGTCCGCACCTCCTGGTAAGACAGTGCCCGGGAAGGACGCTCGGCCACCGCCGCGCGCCCCGGCCGACGAACGGGGAGAAGGATGAACGACACGGAACTGCTGGCCCGCCGCTTCGAGCAGCACCGCGACCGGCTGCGCGCGGTGGCCTACCGGATGCTCGGCTCGCTAGCCGAGGCCGAGGACGCGGTCCAGGAGGCCTGGCTCAAGCTCGGACGCACCGACGCGGACGAGATCCGCAACCTCGGCGGCTGGCTGACCACGGTGGTCGGCCGGGTCTGCCTGGACATGCTGCGCTCCCGTACGGCCCGGCGCGAGCAGCCGATGGACGAGACGTTCGTCCCGGACCCGGTGGTCAGGCCGCTGTCGGAGGTGGACCCCGAGAAGGAGGCGGTGGAGGCCGACTCCGTGGGGATCGCCCTGCTGATCGTCCTGGAGACGCTGGAGCCCGCCGAGCGCCTGGCGTTCGTGCTGCACGACATGTTCGCGGTGCCCTTCGACGACATCGCGCCCATCGTGGAACGCGGTGCGGCGGCGACCCGGCAGCTGGCCAGCCGGGCCCGCCGCCGGGTGCAGGGGGCCACCCCGTCGGCCGACCCCGACCTCGGCCGGCAGCGCCAGGCACTGGAAGCCTTCCTCGCCGCCTCCCGCGGCGGTGACTTCGAGGCGCTGGTCGCGGTGCTCCACCCCGATGTGGTGCTGCGGGTGGACTCGGGCGCGCTGGTGCGCGGAGCGGCAGCCTCCAAGGTGCTGCGCGGGGCCCGGTCGGTGGCCGAAGGGGCGTTCACCTTCCGGCAGTTCTCGGTCTGGTCGCGGCTCGTGCTCGTCAACGGCACGGTCGGCGTGGTCACCATGCCCGAGGGACGCCCGTTGTCGGTCTCGGCCGTCACCGTCGTGGACGGCCGCATCACCGAGATGTACATCCTCGCCGACCCCGACCGGCTCGAACGCCTGGACCTGCCCGCCCTGGAGATGTGATCCACGTCCCACCCGGCGGCGCGATGTCACACTCGTCGCCCCCGGGCCCCTCCCAGATGGCAGAAGACCGCAGGAGAGGGGAAGACACGTGAATCTCGTCGTATTCGGGGCGAACGGACCGACCGGGCGGCAGGTCACCGCGCAGGCGATCGCCGAAGGCCACACGGTCACCGCCGTCACCCGCCGCCCCGGGGAGTTCCCGCTCAGGGACCCGCGGCTGCGGGTGGCCGGTGCGGACGTGTTCGACCCCGGCGCGGTGGAACGCGCCGTGGCCGGGCAGGACGCGGTGATCTCGACGCTCGGGGTGCCCTACAGCCGAAAGCCCGTCACCGTGTATTCCGAGGGCATCACCCGCGTCACCCAGGCCATGACGAAGCACGCTGTCCGGCGCCTGGTCTGTGTGAGTTCGACCGTGCTCTTCGGTGTGGCGGCACCCGGCGAGACCTTCCTCTTCCGGAAGGTGCTCGAACCCGCCATCGCGCGCACCGTCGGGCGCACCGTGTACGAGGACATGCGGCGCATGGAGGAGATCGTGCGGGACGGCGATCACCGGTGGACCGTCGTCCGGCCCGCCGGTCTCTTCGACACGGACGCCGTCAGCTCCTACCGGGTCGCCACCTCGCGCCTGCCCGGCCGGTTCACCTCCCGCGCGGATCTGGGCAACGCGCTGCTGCGTGAGGCGGTCGACGACCGTCATGTGCGCGCCTTCGTCGACGTCCGCACCTCGGAAGGTGTTCCGGGCATCCTCGACGTCATCCGCAAAGAGGCGTTCGGGGGCAAGAAATGAATCCGGATCCGACCGAGCCGCCCGAGCCGACCGAGGAGGCCACGCCCATGTCCCAGGACCGTTTCGTCCTGCTGGAGCCGGGTGCCGTAAGGCCGGGGCGGATCCCGCTGCCGCCCGCGTTCGCGGTCAAGGCGACGACCGACGACACCGAGGGGCGTCTCTCGGTGCTGGAGGTGACCCTGGCCCAGGACATCCCGCGCCATGTCCACCGGCACGCGGACGAATGCGTGTACGTGCTGGACGGCGTCCTGGAGATCGAGTTCGACGACCGTGGGCACCAGGCGCCCAGGGGAACCTTCGCACTGCTCCCGCGTGGCGTCCCGCATGCGCTCCGCGGCGCCTCCGACCCACCGCCCCGGGTCCTGCAGATCTCCTCGCCCGGCGGCTGGGAGAGGTATCTGGAGGACCTGATCGAGGCGGGGCCCGCCGTCTTCACGGAGGGGCGGCTGGACCCCGTCAAGGTCAACCCCATCGCGGCCACGTACCACATCGGCTACGAGGAACAGAGCTGAGCGCGACGGACAGGAGGTCAGGAAGACAGGAGGGCGACCCATGACAGCCGAATCCGGAGAGAACCCGGCGACGGGCGGAGCGGGACCGCCCCAGGACGTGCCGCCGAGCACGGGAGAGCGGCGGGACGGCCCTGCGGACGCCGCGACACGGCTCTTCGTCGACCACCGCGAGCTGTTGTTCTCCGTCGTTTACAACATGCTCGGCAGTGTCGCCGACACCGAGGACGTACTCCAGGAGACCTGGCTGTCCTGGTCCGGCAAGAATGGCCGGACGCCGTTGCGGGAGATCGGCAATCCGCGGGCCTATCTGGTCCGGATTGCGGTGAACCACGCGCTCGCCCGGCGGGCGGCCATCGCCTCCCGACGGGAGACCTACGTCGGTCCCTGGCTGCCCGAGCCCCTGGTCACCGACGCCACCGCCGGCCTCGCCCCGGACACCGCCGACCACACGGTCCGCTCCGACACGGTCTCCATGGCGTTGCTGGTGGTCCTGGAGACCCTCACCCCGCTGGAACGGGCGGTGTTCGTCCTCCACGAGGTGTTCGGCTATCCCCACACCGAGATCGCCGGCATGCTCGACCGCAGCCCCGCCTCGGTACGTCAGCTCGCCCACCGGGCCCGCGCCCATGTCCACGCCCGCCGCCCCCGCTACCGCGCCCATCCCCGCGTCCGGCGGGAGGCGACCGAGCGGTTTGTCTCGGCGGCCCTCGGCGGCGACATCCAGGCCCTCATGGAGATCCTGGCCCCGGACGTGACGGTCTGGATCGACGGCGGAGGCGCACGGCAGGCGGCCGGGCTGCGTCCGGTCCACGGCCGGGAGAAGGCCGCCCGCATGCTGGCCGGTTACGCCACCCGGCGCGCCGGGGACCTGGACGTGCACTACCGTCGGGTCAACGGCGACGACGCGGCGGTGCTGTTCACGGGCGACTCCCCGTACGCCGTGATGGTCATGGATCTCACCCCGGACGGCGACCAGGTCTCCGGCGTCTACGTCGTCACCAACCCGGCCAAGCTCACCCACGTACGACCGGACGAGGACCCGGTTCAGTAGCGCGCGGTGCCCGATGACCGCGGTCCGCTTTGGAGTCGGCGGGCGCGGCCGAGGGGGTCCGCCGGCGCCAGGCGAGCGTCTGAGGCGCGGTTCCAGGTCAGTACGCTGGACGGATGCCAGAACAGATATCCGAACGGTCGCGACTGCGCGGGGACTGCACACGGTGCTTCGGCCTGTGCTGTGTCGCTCTGCCGTTCACCGCCTCGGCCGACTTCGCGGTCAGCAAGCCCGCCGGTAAGCCCTGCCGGAACCTCGGCGGCGACCACCGCTGCGGCATCCACACCGAGCTGCGGCAGCGGGGGTTCACCGGCTGCACGGTCTACGACTGCTTCGGCGCCGGTCAGCGGGTCTCGCAGGGCACCTTCGGCGGGCAGGACTGGCGGACCGGGACCGAGGAGCGCGCCCGCCGGATGTTCGACGTGTTCCCCGTCGTACGGCAGCTGCACGAACTGCTCTGGTACCTCACCGAGGCGCTCGGCCTGCCCGCCGCCCGGCCGGTCCACGGCGAGTTGAGGCAGCTGCTGGACGCCACCGAGGAACTCGCCCTCGGCACTCCCGGGGAACTCGCCGACCTGGACGTGGCCGCCCACCGGCAGCGGGTCAACGTCCTGCTGCTGCGCACCAGCGAGCTGGCTCGCGCGGGTGTGGGGGGCCGGGCGAAGGACCGTCGGGGCGCGGACCTGATGGGTGCCCGGCTCAGGGGCGCCGACCTGCGCGGCGCGAGCCTGCGCGGGGCCTACCTGATCGCCGCCGACCTCACCGGAGCCGATCTGCGGGACACCGACCTGATCGGCGCCGACCTGCGCGACGCCGATCTCACCGGCGCGGACCTCACGGGCGCGTTCTTCCTGACCCAGCCGCAGCTCGACGCGGCCCGGGGGAGTGCCGGCACCCGGCTGCCGGCGTCAGTCACCCGCCCCGTGCACTGGGCAGCCGCCGCCCGCTGAGGCGGGCGTGTCGTCCGGCACGGTCACCGGGCCCGGGGCGGGGCGGCGCCGCTCCAGCCGAAGCCGCAGCCCGTCCGGCATCAGCGTCAGCCGCTCGGTCACCCGCAGCCGGTAGCCGGGGTCGGCTGTCAGGTCGTAGCGGCGCAACAGCAGACCGAGGACCAGGGTCGCCTCGTG
This sequence comes from Streptomyces sp. NPDC051105, assembly GCF_040682795.1. Classification (NCBI taxonomy): domain Bacteria; kingdom Bacillati; phylum Actinomycetota; class Actinomycetes; order Kitasatosporales; family Streptomycetaceae; genus Streptomyces; species Streptomyces sp. NPDC051105. The sequence continues at coordinate 534,218 of NZ_JBFBBR010000002.1, forward strand.
CAGGGCGAACTGGCGGCCGATGCAGGCCCGGGCACCCGTGCCGAACGGTTTGAAGGTGTGCGGGGCCCGGCCGCGTGCCGCCTTCGCCTCGAAGCGGTCCGGGTCGAAGCTCTCGGCGTCCGGGCCCCACACCTCGGGGTCGCGGTGCAGCATCGGGGTCAGGACCAGGGCCCAGGCGCCCCGGCGCATCGGATGGTCCCCGGCGAGCACGGTGTCCTTGCGGGCCTCGCGGGCGAAGGCGGGGGCGGTGGGCCACAGCCGCAGTGACTCGTCGAGGACCCGGCGGACGTAACGGAGCTTGGCGACCTGGTCGTAGTCCGGCGCGGGCGTGTCGCCCCAGACGCGGTCGACCTCGGCGGCGGCCCTGGCGGCGATCTTTGGGTGCAGGGCGAGGTAGTGCAGGGCGAAGGAGAGTGCGCCCGAGGTGGTCTCGTGGCCGGCCACCAGGAAGGTGATCACCTGCCGCCGTACGTTCTCGACGGAGAGCCGCTCCCCGGTCTCCGGGTGGGCCGTATCCAGCATCCGGTCAAGGAGGTCGCCGTCCCCAGGGCCGGTCCTGCGGCGTTCGGCGACCAGGTCGTCGACCGTGCGGTTGAGGTGGTCGATGTCGGCCGCGTTGCGCCGCGCGGCCTGCCGCAGCAGCAGCGGGGCCAGCGGCGAGGGCACGCTGTTGAGGCGCTGGGCGTAGGTGAGGGTACCGATCATCGCCGTCACGAAGGGGTGCGGCCGGTCCCGCTCGAACGAGCCGAAGTCGTGCCCGAACCCGGTGCGGGCGATCGTCTCCAGGGTCAGCTTGGTCATGTCCCCGGGCACGTCGACCCAGTGGCCGGCCGCCAGTTCCCGGTCCCAGTGGCCGGTGAGCCGGACGGCCACCGACAGCATCATCGCGTGGTAGCCCTCCATCGCCTCCCGGCTGAAACCCGGGGCCAGGACGTCGTGCGCCAGCTGCCAGTTCGGCTCGTGGTTGTACGCCGTGAACAGGCCGTCCCCGGCGATCGGGCGCAGGTTGGCGACCCCCAGGCCGACATGCTTGGCGAACCGCGACTCGTCGGCCATGTCGGCGGCCAGTTCGGCGCCCCACACGAACACGAACTCGTTGCCGAACGCCCGGCGCCGGAAGATCGGGCCCAGCTGCCCGGCGAAGCGCATCGAGTCCTGGAGCGGCTTGCGCCGGTCGACGCCCAGGACGTCGCCGAGGAGGGGCAGCCGGCGCGGCGGGTGCGGTATTCGGTGCAGCTCGGGCCAGCCCTGCTCGGCGCCCCGGAACCCCTTCGGCAGCGGGCCGTCCGTCCCCGTCGCCGTCTGCGTGGCCGTCTCCGCCATGGCGCGATCTCCCTCGATGCTGCGGCAGGTTGAGCTAGTTGTACGTGGGTTCAATAGGCGGTTTCAGTCTCATCCCGTTGTTGAACCCACGTCAAGTAAAGTGCGGGCATGGTCGCGAACCAGGGTGAGCGCAGCCGCCGCAGACTCAGTACCGCGGAACGACGTGAGCAGCTCCTCTCGGTCGGGGCCAGGCTCTTCTCCGAGAGCCCTTACGACGAGGTGTGGATCGAGCAGGTCGCCGAGATCGCGGGCGTCTCCCGGGGCCTGCTGTACCACTATTTTCCGACCAAGCGTGATTTCTTCGCGGCGGTGGTGGAGCGGGAGAGTGAACGGATGCTGCGGATGACGGAGGCCGAGCCCGGCGTGCCCGCCCGGGAGCAGCTCACCGCGGGCCTCGACGTCTACCTCGACTACGTCCACACCCACGCACACGGCTTCCGCGCCTTCCATCGCGCCGAGGCCTCCGGCGACCAGGCCGTCCGCCGTGTCTACCGGCAGGCCCAGACCGCCCAGGAGCACCAGATCCTGGCCGCGCTCGCCGCCGACCCCGAGTTCGGCCCCGCCCTGGAGTCGCGTCCGGACACCAGGCTGGCGGTGCGCGGCTGGCTCGCCTTCACCACGCATGTCTGCCTGGAGTGGCTGCGTACTGAGGAGCTGACGCGGGAGCAGGTGCGGGACCTGTGCGCGCGGGCGCTGCTGGGCGTCCTCTCCTGAGCGTCGCGGCCCCTTTCCGCACCCTGTTCCCGCACGCTGTCCTTCACGTACGCCACGCACGCTGTCCTTCATGTACGCCACGCACGCTGTGCTTGGCGTACTCCCCGATCTTCGATAAGTTAGGTGAGGCTTACCTAAGGAGGTTCGAGATGGGTGACGAACAGGCGGCCTGGGCGGCCGGCCCCGGCGTGGCCGAACAGGCCCGGTCGGTGCCGGCCACGGCGTGGTCGTGCAGGGTGACCGCGGACGGCGGACGCGAGGAGTTCGTCGGCGCGCACACCGTCGCCGACGACGGCCGGGTGCTGCTGCACGTGCCCGAGGACAGCGCCCTGCTCGCGGCCGCGATCTGCGCCCCGCGCGGCGAGCCCTCCGCGGTGCTGGAGTTCGCCGACGTCGCGCCGGTCCCGGTGCGCCACCGGATCCGGGCCCGGCTGTGGATGGCCGGCTGGTTCGTGCCCTCCGACGAGCACCTCGTCTTCCAGCCCACCCGTGTGGTGCTGCGCCGGCCCTCCGGCGCGGTCGTCGTCGACCTCGACGAGTTCGCCGCCGCGCACCCCGACCCACTGGTCGGCGCCGAGGCCGAACTCCTCACCCACCTCGCCGACGCTCACCCCGACGCCGTCGAACGGCTCACCAGGCTCGTCGAGCCCGAGAGCCTGCACGCCGCGACCCGTGTCCAGCCTCTCGCCGTGGACCGGCACGGACTGACCCTGCGCATCGAACGCACCCGCGCCCACGGCGACGTACGGCTGGCCTTCCACGCGCCCGCCGACGACGTCGCCCAGCTCACCGAGCGCATGCACGTCCTGCTGGCCCAGGCCAGTGCCGCCGCCTGCCCGCGGACGCTACAGCGGCAGCGCGCAGACGGCGACGGGTGACGCGAACGGCTCGCCCGCGAGCCGGAGTCCACCGCTCTGTGTATCGACTACGAAGACGCTCACGGTGCCGGACCGCTGGGCGGCCGCGAACAGCAGCCGGCCGTCCGGCGAGAACGCGATCTGCCGGGGGAAGTCCCCCTCCACCGGCACCGTGTCCAGCAGCCGCAGCCGGGCCCCGTCGGCCTCGACCGCGTACCGCGCGAGCGTGTTGTCGCCCCGGTTGGCCAGGTAGGCGTAGGCGCCGTCGGCGGTGACCAGGATCTGGGCCGGGTAGTTGGTGGTGCCCGCCCTGCTGCCGGTGGACTGGGGTGGGCCGATCGAGAGCCGGCCGGCGGCCGGGTCGTAGCCGCACACCGCGATCGTGTCGTCCACCTCGTTGGCCAGGTACGCGTACCGTCCGCCCGGATGGAAGGTCAGATGGCGCGGGCCGGCCCCCGGCCTGGTGTGCGCCTGGGCGGCCTCGGTGAGCGTGCCCGTCGCGAGGTCCAGGCGGTAGCTGTAGACCGTGTCGGTGCCCAGGTCGACGGCGAGGACATGGCCGCCGTCCGGGCTGGTGACGAACTGGTGGGCGTGCGGGCCCTGTTGACCGGGGCCGGGCGCCGGACTGGAGTGCGTGACCAGGTCCGTGCGCTCGCCGAGGGCGCCCGTGGGGTCGATCGGGTGGACGGCCACGCTGCCCGAGGTGTAGTTGGCGCTCAGCAGCCAGCGGCCGCTCGGGTGCACCGAGAGATGACAGGGCCCGGCCCCGCCCGTGCTCCGGCTGCCGAGGATCTTACGGTCCGCCAGGCGTACGGCGGTCACCCCGCCGTCCTTGCGCTCGTTCACCGCGTACAGCGTCCGGCCGTCCGGGTGGACCGCCAGATACGACGGGTCGGTGACGCCGGCGATCGTGCCGGTGCCGGTGATCCGGCCACTGTCGGGGGCGTAGGTGGCCAGGCCGATGCCGGTGCCGCCGCCGTCCACGGAGGTGTAGGTGCCGAGGTAGAGCGGGCGCGGGCCGGCGGGTGGCTTCGTCGGGGACTCGGGGGCCGGGCGCCGTGCCGGGCGGGTCTCCTCGGGCGGTGCCGCCGGCGCCGGGACCGCCACCACCGCCGCCGCGCCCGCCAGAGCACCGACGAACCGGCGCCTGCTCCAGCCGCCGCGCGTCGCTTCCGTACCACTGCCCATGCCCGCACCTCAGGTCGTCGGTCGCCTCGGTCGCCACAGCCACCTTGGCGCGGGCCCCGGGACAAAGGCAAGACGGGCAACGGGCGTTGCGCAACTTGCAACGGATGTCACCAGTCGCCGTCCTCCACCGGGGTGCCCGGTGTGTCCTTCAGGGGGATCACCTGCCCCTGGGACGGCTGCTGCCAGGGCTCGAGGTCGTCGCCGAGCCAGTCGCCGACCGGCTGGACCGCCGCCAGGGCGTCCGTGGGGGCGAGATCCTCGGCGTCCTGGTCGTAGTAGTCGTACCAGGGCAGCCCGGCGCGGGTGTACGCCGCCCGGTCCACCGGCGACGGCGGGGGCGCCTCGCCCGTGATGCTGCGCCACTCAGGGGGCGTGACCAGGTGCACGAAGACCCGCCCGGCAGGGCTGTCGGCCCAGTCCCGTGGCGGCCGGTCGTCCTGGTAGACCTCCTGGCGCATCGCGCCGCCGACCCCGAGACCCATCCCGGCCGAGCGGGAGCGTGGGGCGGCGGCGGGCGCGGCCGCGGCGGGTGCCGAGGCCATCATCGGCAGTGCCGCGCCGTATCCGCCGAGCGGCCCCGGAGCGGGCGTCCGCTCCCGCCGCAGCCGTTCCTCGCGCCGCCACCGGGCGAGCGGCTCCTCCTTGAGCGCGAAGGACTGGAGCTGCACCCCGCCCCACACCTCCTCGCCGGTGACCTGCCCCTCCACCGTGGTGCCGAGACCGAGCGGCACCGCCACGAACTGGCGGACCGTACCCTTCCCGGAATTGATGCCGTCCAGCCAGGGCTGACGGGGCAGCGCCAGGTAGTTCTGCGGATCCCGGGACAGCCGGTCGCTCCACGGCTCGCCGGAGACCGCGCACACCTTGCCGACGCCGACCTGGAGGGCGGCCGGCTCCACCGTGCCCGCGAAGCTCAGCCACATCGCCTCGCGCAGATACACCGGCAGCATCACCCCGCCACGCGCCCGCCACCCGGCCGGGACCGTGTCCGGATAGTCGCTCACCCGTCGCACCGGGAACTCGCCGAGCCCCGGCGGCAGCGGATGCGTCCCCGTCTCCGGCAATCGCAGCGTCCGCACGAAGCGCACCGCCACCGCGCCCGGCAGCCGCAGCGTGTTCCCGTCGATCCGTACCGCCGTGTCCGTCACCGGTGTGCCCCCTTGTCCGTCCCGGACTGAGAACGCCCCGCACCATCCGTCCGGTTCCGCTGCAGTCGCTCCGGTACGCCGATCCGCTCCCGCAGCCAGGTCAGCCGGGGTCGCCGGGCGCGCTGTTCGCCGGAGACGCGGTCCAGCTCCTCCAGCAGCCGACGGGTGCGGTGCTCCGTGTTCAGCTCGTCGAGGAGCCGGTTGACCTCCGTCAGGACGGCACCCAGCAACTGCCAGTTCCGGTCGTCGTGGCGGACCTCGTCCCGGAGCAGCTCGGCGAGCTTGTCGCGGGTACCGGTCGCGGTGTGCAGCTCGGCGGAGAGCCGGGCCTCGGCCGACTCGGCGCTCTCGCTGATGCTGGTCGTCACCAGCACCGCGAAGCTCACCACGGCGTCGGCGATCTGGGACAGCAGCTGTTCCACGGCCACCCCCGCGTCCGAGGCGAACAGCATTTCGGGTTCGCGGGCTTTTGCCAGGTCGGTGAAGGTGCGGGCCAGCACGCGCAGCACGACCGTGCAGATCTCCAGGGTGTCCAGACCGGTGCGCAGCACCACCCGGTGCAGCAGGCCCTCCTTCACCCGCGGATTGAGCCGCAGGCTGTCCTCGGCCTGCCGCAGCGCGGCGTCCACCTCGACGATGGCGTGGTCGAGCCGGCGGGCCTCGTGCAGCCGCTCGGCCGCCCGCTGCCAGGGCGTCAGCCCCGACGCCTCCTCGCCCATGCGCAGCATCAACTGCCGCAGCCGGCGGGCCAGGCCCTCGATCGACTCCCCGGCCTCGTCCACCCACACCGGGGGAGGCAGCAGCAGATTGCAGGCCATGCCGACGACCGCGCCGATCAGTGTCTCCACGATCCGCGCCCACGCCGTACTGCTGATGGTGGTGACCCCGAGCACCAGCATGGCGCTGATCGCCACCTCGGGGATGTACTCGTCGACCCGGACCAGGTGCCCCACCGCCAGCGAGGCCACGATCAGCAGCGCCAGGCTCCACCAGGTCAGCCCCACCAGCTGGCTGAAGGCGATGGCGACCAGCACGCCGGCCACCACCGCGTTGACCCGGCGGAAACCGTTGGTGAGGGTCGCGTACAGGGTCACCTGCACGACCAGGAGCGCGGTCAGCGGAGCGGTCAGGGGCGCCGGTTCCGGGCTCAGCCGGAGCGCGACCACGTAGGCGATCGTGGCCGCGGCGGCCGACCGCAGCGTCTGGACGACCACCGGGTCCCGATGGCGCCGTAGCAGTTGCGGCAGACCCTTGGCCCACTTCCGTACGTCTTGCATCCCTTGGCCTGTTCCCACTCACGGGTCACATCGAACGTATTTTCCGCGGATCACTCGCGCGCCGGTGGCTGGCTGACCAGGGTGGACTACGGAGGGTTTCCGGGCGCGGTGTCCCGGCGCCCGCATCCGAACGCCAGGCCGACGCGTCTCCTGCTCCCGAGGTGTCGAACGGATGCGCGGGACGGAAGGGTTGGGACGTTGAACTTCGGCGCGGTGCTGTGCACGGTGGTGGGCCTCGGACTCCTCGGGTTCGCGGTGCGGGAGAGCGCGGTGGTGAGGCGCCTTCCTGGGCGTGGGGGTGTGCATCGCCCTGACGAGCTGACACCCCGCGTCCGCTTCGGCGCCCCGGAAGGAGCGGGTACGGCCTACTCCGCCGGCTCGGGTGGCCAGGTGCCGGGGGTCAGCACCCCCAAGGCCTAGGCCCGGGCGACCAGTTCGGTGCGGTTGGCCGCCGACCAGCGGGCCGACAGGCGGCGCAGGTGGTAGGTGACGCCATCCTTGGTGAGGCCCAGGTCCCGGGCGGCCTGGGCGGTGCCGGCGCCCCTGGCCAGCAGTGCCAGTACCCGCCCCTCGACCGGGGTGACCTTCGCCGGCTCCGCCGCGGGCGCCTCGCGCTCGCCGTCCATCCGCAACATCACCAGCAGCGACGGCGTCTCGCCCAAGGCCTCGCTGACCGGGTCCGCCGTCAGCTCCCCGTACCGCTCGGCCCCGCCGGGCGCCCGCCACCGTACCGACACCTGGTAGCGCGAGCGGTGCCGCAGCCGCAGCGCCTCGGCGATCCGCTCCACCTGCGCCTCCTCCTGCGGGCGGAACAGCTCCCGTTCACCGCCCGGCTGCGCACCGCCCTCCTCGAGCGCTACGGCGACCCGGACGCCACCCCGGCCGGACCGGAACCCACCGCCGCCTACGAGGTCCGCGCCCTGACCGGCGGAGCCCTCGACGCCCTCGCCGAGCGCCACGGACTCGTCCCGATGACGGTCACCGAGGCCCATGACCTCACCGCCCCCGGCCACCCCCGCATCAAGCGGTTCCTGCGCGTCGCCCCGCCCGACGGCGTCACCTACCGCACCGCCGACCACCTGACCGTGCTCCCCGCCAACGCCCCGGAGCTCGTCACCCGCGCGGCCACCGCACTCGGCGTCGACCTCGACACCGTCCTCGACATCCGCGCCATCCGCCCGCGCCGCGACGGCCTCGCCGTCGACCGTCCGCTGACGGTACGTCAACTATTCACCCACCACGTCGAGTTGCAGGAGCGTCAGAACGCCCGCCAGCTGTCCCTCCTGGCCGACGCCAACCCCTGCCCGCCGGAGAAGGCCGCGCTCGCCGCGCTGAGCGACGACCCGCGCGGCAGCAGGATGGCGCCGGGCGTCCGGGAGGCGTTCCGCACCCTGTACCGGGAACGGACGACCGGCGGGAACGTCGAAGAATGGCTGGACTCCCTGGTGTCGGAAGGCCGATACGTGGAGGATGTATACGCGGCCAACTGATCGACGCCCTCGCCGGTAGCGCCCCGTGAGGGGCGCTCCCCCGTCCTCGCCCCTTCTTGCCATCCCTTCACTCACAGCGTGAACTAAGGGTTGGGAAAATGTCGCTTCCCACCGCCCGAAGGAGTATGTTGCAGGTCGGGAAGGGTTCGTGAAGGGAGCCACATGGCGGGGCGGAACGGGCGCACGGTACGCGACCTCAGGAGGGCCAACCGCACGGCCGTGCTCCAGCGGCTCTATTTCGACGGCCCCCTCAGCCGCTTCGAGCTGGGCCCGGCCACCGGCCTGAGCTCCGGCTCGGTGAGCAACGTGGTCGCCGACCTGGTCGCCGACGGCCTGGTCGAGGAGGCCGGCAGCGTCGACTCCGACGGCGGCCGCCCCCGCACCCTGCTGCGCGTCGCCCCGGACAGCGGTCACATGATCGGCGTCGATGTCGGCGAGACCCGGGTCCGGGTCGAGCTGTTCGACCTCACGCTCACCGAACTCGCCCGTGTCGAGCGTCCGCTGGAACAGCAGGGCTACGACGTCGAAGTGATCGTCGGCCACATCCGGGACGGCATCGCGGAGGTCCTCGCGACCGAGGGGGCCTCTCCCGAGCTGCTGCTCGGCGTCGGTGTCGGCGTCCCCGGCATCGTCGAGCACACCGCCGACCGCGGTGCCCTGGTGCACGGCCAGACCATCGGCTGGGACGCCGTCCCGCTGGAGGAGCTGCTCCGTACCGGCTGCCAACTCCCGGAATCCGTGCGGTACTTCATCGACAACGGTGCCAAGACCCTGGGACAGGCCGAGATGTGGTTCGGCGCCGGGCGCGGCGCGGACAACGCCGTCGTGGTGCTGTTCGGCTCCGGCGTCGGCGCCTGCCTGGTCACCGCCGAGGTGGAGCACGGCCGGGCCGTCGAATGGGGCCATCTGACGGTACGGGTGCGGGGCCGACGCTGCCGCTGCGGTGCGCTCGGCTGCCTGGAGGCATACGCCGGCGCCGAGTCGTTGCTGGCCCGCTGGCGGGAGGAGGGCGGCCGGCCGGCCGAGGGCACCGACGAGGAGACCGCGCTCACCGCGATGCTCGCCGCCGCCTACCCGCCCGAGGGCACCGAGCCCGACCCGGTCGCGCTCGCCGTCCTGGAGGAGACCGCCGAGTACCTGGGCGCCGGGCTCTCCGACCTGATCAACCTCTTCCAGCCCGAGCGGATCCTGATCGGCGGCTGGGCCGGCCTTCAGCTCGGCGCCCGCTTCCTGCCCGCGGTACGCCGGTACGCGACCACGTACGCGCTGCGCCACCCCGCCGAGCAGGTCACCATCGACCTCGGCCGGCTCGGGCCGGACGCGGTCACTGTCGGGGCCGCGATCCTGCCCCTCGCCGACTTCTTCAGCCGCGGCGGGCGCCGCGCGGAACCGGCGACCGAGGACCGCCTGCCCGCCTGGCGCACGGCGCTGGAGGAGCGGACCCCGCGCTGAGCCGCCTGCGGTTTCACGGCTCCCGGGCGAGGTACCCGCGTAGTGCCCGGACCGATGTGACGTGTGAGGGGAGCAGCCGTGGGTGATCAGCAGGACAGTGGGCCCATACCCCGGGACATGCCGGACCAGCAGGCCCGGCCCGAAGGCCGTGACCCGTGGGAGGTGGCCGAGGGCGACCCGGACGCCCAGGAGGACGCCGGCCTCCCCGACACCGACGAGGCCGGGACGGGACTCCGGGGCGCACCGCGCCCGGGGGTGGTGAACCCCGAGGAGCCGCTGCCGGAGGAACCGTCGGCCTGAGCGGTGGTCGCGGCCCGGCCGAGCCCGGTGCGGGGCAGCTGCCCCGGCTCGCGGGAGCCTGCGCAGGGCACCGGGCGGTGCACGCCCCGTGCGGGGCAACTGCCCGCAGACGTCCGGGAGTTCGTCGACACCGGGAGTATGACGGCGGGTGTCAGGCGAACGCGTTCACGCCCGTCAGTTCCGCCGAGAGGTCCCAGAGCCGTGCGGCCTGGTCGGGGTCGATCGCCCATGCCTTGACCCCGGTCGGTTCGCCCTCCACGGCGGGCTCGGCGATGTCGCAGTCCTCCAGGTAGACCCCGCCCATGTCCGCGAGCTGCGGAGAGGTGGCCGCCCAGGTCTGGGTGGCCGCGCCCTGCGGCGGTGTCTTGAAGCCCTGCGGGTTCAGCGGGGTGCCCTGCTCGTCGACCCAGCCGCGCTCGATCATCTCCTCGCGGGGGATGTGGCGCTGGAGGGGGGTCATGATGCCGCCGGGGTGCAGCGCGAAGGCGCGCACGCCGGAGTCCTGGCCGAGCCGGTCGAGGTGCACGGCGAACAGCACGTTCGCGGTCTTGGCCTGGCCGTACGCCTGCCACTTGTCGTAGTCGTGCCGCCACTGGACGTCGTCCCAGCGCATCCCGGCGAAGTGGTGGGCGCGCGAGGAGACCGACACGACCCGCGCGCCGCCCGGTACGAGAGCCGGCCAGAGCCGGTTGACCAGGGCGAAGTGCCCCAGGTGGTTGGTGGCGAACTGGGCCTCCCAGCCGGGCCCGACCCGGGTCTCGGGACAAGCCATGATGCCCGCGTTGTCGATCATGAAGTCGACGGGCCGGCCGGAAGCCAGGAACCGGTCGGCGAAGCCGCGCACGCTGTCCAGATCGCCGAGGTCCAGCTCGTCCACCTCGACCCGGTCCAGGCCGGCCAGCGCCTCCCGGGCGGCCTCGGCGCGCCGGGCGGGGACGACGACGTGGGCGCCCGCCTTGGTCAGCGCCCTGGTGGTCTCCAGTCCGAGTCCGGAGTAGCCGCCGGTGACGATCGCGAGCCGGCCGTCGAGGTCGAGGCCCGCCAGGACCTCGTCGGCCGTGCTGTCCGCGCCGAATCCGGAACCGATCTTGTGCTGAGGAGTCGTAGTGCTCATGACTCGAACGCTACGAATTGGAGTGCGCTCGAAGTCAAGCCGGGATCCCGGGGCCCGTGAACAGCCCCCGGACAGCGGAAAGCCCCAGCCGCGACGGGGGATTCGCGGCCGGGGCGGCCAAGTGGTGGGCACGGATGGCGGTCGCCTCTCGGCGAAAGGCTCCACAGGGCTTCAGCCGAACGATCGTCCCTGTGGGCAAAAGGTGAGGCCCGGGGACACTGTCCCATCCGCACCCACGGGTGGTTCAACGGACAACCACCCCGGGCTGTTCCAGGCCCTGGCGTGATGAGCGTCACCCGGCCCCGGTCCAGGCCAGCAGCCGCTCCGCCGGCCAGGTGTTCACCACCCGCTCGGCGGGCGCCCCGCACTCCTCCGCCCGGGCACAGCCGAGAATCTGCCAGTCCAGCTGGCCGGGCGCGTGCGCGTCGGAGTCGACCGAGAACAGCACGCCCGCCTCGACGGCCCGGCGCAGCAGCCGCCGGGGCGGATCCAGGCGCTCGGGGCGGCTGTTGATCTCCACGGCCGTACCGGACCCGGCACACGCGGCGAACACCTCGTCCGCGTCGAACTCGGACTCCGGCCGCCCCCGGCCGGTGACCAGTCGCCCCGTGCAGTGGCCCAGGACGTCCGCGTGCGGATCGCGTACGGCGCGCACCAGGCGCCGGGTCATCGAGCGGGCGTCCATCCGCAGCTTGGAGTGGACCGAGACGACGACCACGTCCAGCCGCTCCAGCAGCTCCGGTTCCTGGTCCAGCGACCCGTCCTCCAGGATGTCGCACTCGATGCCGGTGAGCAGCCGGAACGGCGCCCAGGAGGCGTTGAGCTCCGCCACCACCGCCAGCTGGTCGCGCAGCCGCTCCGGGGACAGCCCGTGAGCCACCGTGAGCCGGGGCGAGTGGTCGGTGAGCACCGCCCACTCGTGGCCGAGCGCGGCCGCGGTGCGGCCCATCTCCTCGATCGGGCTGCCGCCGTCGGACCAGTCCGAGTGCAGATGGCAGTCCCCGCGCAGCAGCGCCCGCAGCCGGGACCCGCCGTCCACCGCGGGTTCGCCCGCGTCTTCCTCAAGCGTGCGCAAATATCCGGGCAAATCTCCCGCGAGCGATTCCCGGACCACCTGGGCCGTCTTCGGGCCCACGCCCCGTAGCGATTCGAGGGTGCCGGCCCGGGCCCGCTCGGCGATCTCACCGGCGGGCAGGGCGGCCAGAACCCGTGCGGCGGTGCGGAAGGCGCGCACCCGGTAGGCCGGTGCCAGGGATCGTTCCAGCAGGAAGGCGATCCGTTCCAGCGCCTCGACGGGTCCCATGGCCACCTCCACCGTCAGGGTGACTCAGGCAAGTCACTTCCGCCCGGGGAGATCTACCCTCGATTGCATGACCGAGATAGCGAGCCCGTTCATCTCCCGGCCGCGGATCCTGGTGCTCGGCGTCATGACCGGCAGGCCGGGCACCTTGCCCTTCCGCATCGTGGAGATCGACGGTGAGGTGGTCGGTGAGGCGAGGGACATCACCGAGGTGCTGGCGGTCGCCGCGACCCACGGGATCACGGTCCACGACCTGGACGACCCGGCCGTGGTCTGCTGGGTGGGCGGGGACAAGTTCACCTGGACGCCCCGTCGCTAATGCCGTGACCGGAAAGGTTCACCGGCTCGCGACGCCCGGCACGGCACCTCGCCGCGCTGTCGCACCGCCCGGGTACATCCAGTACGCGGGTGATGCTCCGCCTTGCGATGCACCGCACCGGACGCCGCGAGCTTCCCGGCAAACCATTCCGGTCCCAGCACCAGACAGCGACCACCGGCCGGCGAGTCCTGCTCTCAGCCGACGGTCCATTTCTGGTTGGCGCCGCCGGAGCAGGTCCAGATCTGCAGCCGGGTGCCGTTGGCCGAGTTGTTGCCGGTGACGTCCAGGCACTTGTTCGCCTGCGGGTTCACGATGTCGTGCGCCGCGGAGACGGCCCACTTCTGCGCGGCGCTGCCGTTGCAGTCGTAGAGCTGGACCGTCGTGCCGTCCGCGGTGCCGCCGCTGGTGACGTCGAGGCACTTGCCGAGCGCGCGGATGGTGCCGTCGCTGCCCACCGTCCACTGCTGGGCGGCGGAGCCGTTGCAGTCGTAGAGCTGGACGGGGGTGCCGTTGGCGGAGTTCGCCCCCGCCACGTCCACGCACTTGCCGGCCAGGCCCTTGATCGCGACGCCGGCCGCGGTGTCGCTCGTCGTCACCGACACCGAGTCCACGACCAGCTGCGCCGGGAACGCCGTGGAGCTGTTGGGGTCGCCCGGCCAGTAGCCACCGACGGCCAGGTTCAGGATCAGGAAGAACGGCTTGTTGAACGCCCAGGTGTTGCCGCCCACGTCGGCGGGGGTGCGGGTCTGGTAGGCGATTCCGTCGACCGACCAGGTGATCGAGTTGGGCGCCCAGTCGACCGCGAAGGTGTGGAAGGCGTCCGCGAAGGCCTGGCCGTTCGGCAGCGTGTAGCCGGCGCCTATCCCGGCCGAGCCGGAGTAGCCGGGGCCGTGGATGGTGCCGTGGATGGTCGAGGGCTCGAACCCGACGTTCTCCATCACGTCGATCTCACCGGAGTTCGGCCAGCCGACCGACCCGATGTCGGTGCCGAGCATCCAGAACGCCGGCCACATGCCCTGCCCGCGCGGGATCTTCATCCGGGCCTCGACATGTCCGTACTGCGCGCTGAACTTGCCGGAGGTGTTCAGGCGGGCCGAGGTGTACTGACAGGTGCCGTACCAGCACTGGTAGTTGGCGGGATTCTCCTTCTTGGCCGTGATGACCAGGTGGCCCTGGCCGTCGAGGGCCGCGTTGTTGGTGCCGGAGGTGTAGTACTCCCGTTCGTGGTTGTTGACGTTGTCGCCGGTCTCCAGGGTCCACTTCGAGGAGTTGACCGCCGAACCGGCGGCGCCGTCGAAGGTGTCGGAGAAGGTCACGGCGGCCGCGGCGGCGTCGGCGGCGTCGGCCCGATGTGCGGGACCGACCGCGACCGACCCGAGGAGGGCGGCGGACAGGGCGGCGAACAGGCATCTGCGGATAAGGCGCGGGGAGGCCACGGCTCGTCCTTCCGTACGGCGGCCGGGTGCGGGGAGGCATCCGGCCGGGGTGGGGGGTGAAGGCGTCGCCTCTTGATTTAAGAGATGAGATAAGTGGCGCGTCAATACCTTGGTACGGACCAGTGTCGGACGATCGCGACGATCGCACGGTGACCATCCCGGGCCCCCGCATGGGGCGGCCGCGGGGTGGGTCATGCCTTCGCCGTCAGACCTTCGCCTTCTTCGGCTTGCGCGCGTGGACCGCCCGGCCGAGCCTGCGGCCCAGCAGCACCCAGCCGATCAGCGCCCCCGAGGTGTTGAGGATGACGTCGTCCACGTCGAAGGCGCGCCCTTCGACCAGCAGGCCCTGAGCCGTCTCGACCATCAGCATCACGAACGCGGTGAGCAGCAGCACCCCGAAAAAGCCCCGGGCGCGCGGCACGAGGACCGGCACGATGATCCCGAACGGCACGCCGAGCAGGATGTTCCCGCCGATCTGCTTGACCGCGTCCCGCAGGGCGGGCTGGTCCAGATAGATCTTGAGGGAGCGGCCGGGATGCAGATTGGTGTGCGCGATCGACACGGACGCCGGCGAGGGATCCAGCGTCAGCCGGGCCAGCACGACGGCGAACGCCACCATCACCGCGAACGCGCACAGCATGGCCAGCACCCGCAACGGCAGCGGCAGCGGACGGCGTTCGGTACCGGTGGCCCCGGCGGTGCGGCTGGCCCTGCCGGTGCCGCCGGCCTTCCCGTCGCCGCTTGTCCTGCCGGTACGCCCCGCCTTGCCGATGCGGCCCTTCTTCCCGGTGTCGGCGGTCTTTCCGGTGCCGGCCTTCGTGGTGGCGGCCGGCTCGGTGCGGCGGACGCCGACAGCGCGGGCGACCTTGGTCAGTACCCCGGGCCGCTTGCCGGTGTCCTTGTCCGTGTTCGTCCCGTCGTTCTTCTCGGCCCTGGTCGTGCGCAGACGCGAGACGGCACTGGCCATGAGGTCCTCCACTTGTCAACAGTCCGGCGTGCTGACCCAGTTACCCAGGAACCGCCCGGAGATGCCCTCGCCCATGGCGGCGGCCGGAGCGCATCCGAGGTTTCCGTCCGCGCTCGCCGGGCACTTCGGTACCCGTTCCCCGCGTGCCGCCGCTCCCCGCGACGGACGCGGTGCTTGGATGCCGGAAGCGGCGAAACGGGCATAGCGCCGCAAGGCGACCCAAGGAGGCGGCGGATGACCGGACGCACGGCGCTCGTCGCCGCGGCCGAGTTCCTGACCTGGTGGGCCGGACTGGCCCTGCTCTGGCTGGTGTTCATCGGCCCCGTCGACACCCTGGAGCGGATCGTCGGCGCGACCGCGGCGGCCGGCGGCGCCCTCGCCGCCCGGGTCGGCCGACGGGCGGTGACCTGGCGGTGAACGGCTGGATCCTTGCCGCGACCGTGCTGCTGGCCGGGGGAGTGGGCACCGCCCTGTGGGCGGTCGCCACCGGCCCGCTCGGCCGCCGGGTGGTCGGCCAGAACCTCGCCACCTCCGCGGCCTGCCCCAGCCTGCTGCTGCTCGCCCAGGGCTACGGCCGTACGTCCTACGTCGATCTCGCGCTGCTCCTCGCGCTGCTGGGCCCGGTCGGCACCCTGGTCTTCGCCCGGCTGCTCGCCGACGACCTGGCGGACGAACGGCCCGCCGCCTGGGGCCTGACCTGGACGGCGGCCGCGGTCGGCGCGGTGGTCGTGCTGGTGCTCTGCGCGGTGACCGGACCGGGTCGGGCGACGGTGAAACTGCTGGTGATCGGGGCGCTGCTGATCGGCGGGAACGTGGTCGCCTCACGGGCGCTGTCCGGCGGGTTCCGGGGGGTGCGCGGTGGCTGACGCGGTGATCGTCGTCGCGCTGCTGCTGACGGCCGCCTCGGCGACCGCGGCCGTGGCGACCCGTGACCCGGCCCGTCAGGCCCTGGTCCTGTCCCTGCTCGGTCTGGTCCTCGGTGCCCTGTTCACCGTGCTCCAGGCCCCCGACGTCGGCCTCTCCCAGCTCGCCGTCGGCTCCGCGCTCACCCCGTTGCTGATCATGCTGTCGGTCCGCAAGGTGAAGCGGCGCGGAGAGGCGGACGACAGGTGACCCGGCGCCTGCGGCTGTGGTTGCTGGCCGTCGGCGGCGCGGGCCTCGCCGCCCTGCTGGTCGCCGCCTGCCTCGACCTGCCGTCCTTCGGCGGCCGCAGCCACCCCTACGGCGACCGCGCCGTCCGGGTCTCCCTGGCCCGGCACACCGCCAACGTCATCTCCTCCGTCAACTTCGACCAGCGCGCCTACGACACCCTCGGCGAGATGAGCATCCTCTTCGCCGCCGTCCTCGGCTGTGTGGTCCTGCTGCGCCAGACCCGCGACGAGCACCGGGCCCGTCCACGGCCCGCCGAAGTCGCCCGGGCCGTCCGCCGGTACGCCCTGCTGGTGCTCCCCGTCGCCCTGGTCACCGGCCTGTACGTCATCGCACACGGCCAGCTCAGCCCCGGCGGCGGCTTCCAGGGCGGGGTCGTCGCCGCGACCGCACTGCACCTGCTGTACCTCGGCGCCGACTACCACGCCCTGGAACGCGTCCGCCCGATCGGCGTCTTCGAGGTCGCCGACTCCCTGGCCGCCTGCGCCTACCTGGTGCTGGGCCTCTCCGGGCTGCTGGCCGGCACCGCGTTCCTCGCCAACACACTGCTGCCGTACGGGACGTTCAACACGCTGTCCTCCGGCGGCCTGGTCCCCCTGCTGAACGCGGCCATCGGCATGGAGGTGGCGAGCGCGGTCGTCGTCCTGCTCGCCGGCTTCCTCGACCAGGCCGTGGAGATCGAGGACGAGAACGGGAGTTGAGCCGCCGATGATGCACGTATTCCCCTATCTGGTCGCCGTCTGGATCTTCCTGACGGGCTGTTACGGCCTTGCCACCAGCCGGAACCTGATCCACGCGGTCGGCTGCCTGGCCGTCGTCCAGTCGTCGACGTACGTCCTGCTGCTCGCGGTCGGCTACCGCGACGGTGGCACCGCCCCCGTCTTCTCCGATCTCAGGCCCGGCACCCGGCCGCTGGTCGACCCGGTGGTGCAGGCCCTCGCCCTGACCGACGTGGTGGTCGGCGCGACCGTCACCGCGCTGCTGCTCGCGCTGGTCCTGCAGATCGCCAAGCGGCACGGCACGGTCGATCCCGACGAACTGACGGAGCTGCGCGGCTGATGCACCACCTGCTGCCGCTGCTCGTGGCCGTCCCGCTGCTCGGCGCCACCCTGCTGGTGGCCGGTGGCCGCCGGCTGCACCGGGTCCTCGCCGAGAGCTTCGCCTGCGCGGTGTGCGCGGGCACCTGCGCCCTCGCGTTGATCCTGCTGCTCAACTCCTCGCCCCCGCTGGTCGAGTGGGCCGGCGGCTGGCGGCCGGTCGGCGGGGAGAGCGTCGGGATCGTGCTGACCGGGGACGGCCCCGCGCTCGGCATGGCCGCCCTCGCCTCGCTGCTGACCCTGGCCGCGCTGGTCTACTCCTGGCACTACTTCGCGGAGCCGCCGCGCCAGCACGCGGGCTCCTTCCCGGCGCTGATCCTGGTCTTCCAGGCCGGGATGTGCGGCTTCGTGCTCGCGGGCGACCTGTTCAACGCGTTCGTCTTCTTCGAGCTGATGAGCGTCGTCGCCTACGCGCTGACCGGCTACCGCATCGACGAGGCGAAGGCGGTGCAGGGGGCCCTGACCTTCGGCGTGGTCAACTCCCTCGGCGCGTACGCCATGCTGACGGGTATCGCCCTGCTGTACGCCCGCACCGGCGAACTGGGCATGGCGAAGATCGGTCGCGGTCTGGACGCGCGCGGCCACCCCGACGCGCTGGTCCTGGCCGCTTTCGTGCTGGTGCTCACCGCTCTGCTGGTCAAGGCCGCCGCCGTGCCCTTCCACTTCTGGCTCCCGGACGCCCATGCCGTCGCCCCCACCCCGGTCTGCATGCTCCTCTCCGGAGTCATGGTCGAGCTCGGCGCCTACGGTGTGTGGCGGGTGTACGGCACGGTCTTCGCCGGACCCGGCGGCATCCCGGCCGCCGACCTGGAACGGGCACTGGTCGTCCTCGGCACGCTCACGGCCGTGCTGGGCGCGTTCATGTGCTGGCACCAGCGGCACATCAAGCGGCTGCTGGCCAACTCCACGATCGCCCACACCGGGCTGTTCCTCGTCGGCCTCGGCGTCCTGACTCCGGCGGCCGACTCCGGGATCGCCCTGTACCTGGTCGGGCACGCCGGGGTGAAGGCCGCCCTCTTCGCCTGCGCGGGGATCCTCCTGGACCGCTACGGCAACGTCGACGAACGCGCGCTGCACGGCCGGGCCCGGGAACTGCGCACCGTCGGCGTCCTGTTCACCCTCGGGGCGCTGGCCCTCGCGGGGTTGCCGCCGTTCGGCACCGCGCTCGGCAAGTCGGTCGCCGAGGAGGCGGTGGGCACTCCGCTGACCGTGCTCTACGTCGTCGTGTCGGCGGTGACGGCGGGGGCGGTGCTGCGGGTCGCCGCCCGGGTCTTCCTCGGCCTCGGGGACCGGCCGCCCAAAGGCGTCGCGTACGAGACCACCGGGGACGACGAGGAGCCCGAGACCGAGGGCCGGCTCGGGCGGATCCCGGGCACGATGACCGCCGTCCCCGCCGCGCTGCTGGCCGGCGCCCTCGCCGTCGGCATCGTCCCCGGCTTCCCGGCGGCGCTGGCCCACGCCGTGGACAGGGGCAGGACCCCGGCCCTCGTCCACTGGACGTCCACCGGGGTCCTGCTGGGCTGCCTCTCCACCCTCCTGGCCGTCGGCCTGGCCGCCCTCGCGGTCTTCCGACCCGGCCTCCTGGCGGCCCGGGGCCAGGCACTGCCGCTGCGCCGCCTGCAGTCCGGGCACGTCGGGGACTACGTGGCCTGGCTGCTGGTCGGCGCCGCGACGCTCGGGGCGCTGGCCCTGCCGGGTGTGCTGGGTGGCTGATCACACGGTCCGGGTCAGACCGTGCCGTAGGACACGTGCACCTCCGTGAACCCGAGGGAGTGCAGCAGACCCTCCAGCATGTCGGTGGTGTTGGTCTCGGCCCGGGTGGTCAGACCGCTGGTCTTCGCCGCGTCCGAGATGTGCTTCACGGCCAGCTTCTGCACCGCCTGCTCGCTGTTGGGGTTGTCCGAGAAGAGGTCGCCGAGCCGGTCCAGCAGACCGCGCTGCTTGGAGACGGCGTAGGAGTGGTCGGCGTCCAGGGTGGCCTTGCCGAGCTGCGCGTGCGGCAGCCGGATGGTGGCCTCGGTGCGGTCGTCGTTGACCGTCACGTCCTTCTCGCCGATCTTTCCGAGGTCGACATAGGAATCGACGTTGCCCGCTCCGACATACAGGGTGCGGGTGCCGCGGATCGCGCTCGGCAGGTACTTGGCGTCCTTCTCCAGGTCCACGACGACCTGGAAGTTGCCGGACGCGGCGTCGTAACGGCTCATGTCCTGGATGGACTTGAGCAGCGCGGGACCCGTGTTGTCCCTGGTCTCCGTGCCGAACAGGTCCTTGATGCCCGGTAGCACCGCCAGCTTGATCCCGGCGAACAGCACCACGAGCACCAGCACGAACGCGGTGAGCAGCTTCGCCCAACCGGGCATACGCCGGGGCCGGGCCTTGACCGGAGTCTCCTTCTCGGAGGTCTCCTTGCTCTCCTTGGTGGAACTCGCCATGTGACGGTCCTCCTTTCCAACGAGACGAATGCCCGCCGAACGCCTTGCCAGACCGTGTTGTTGGCCGATTGAGACAGCTGACGCAGGACTGGTACACGCTTTAGCGTGGAGTGACCTCCCGTCGGCGTGCCAGGAGCCCCGGATGACCGCAGAAAGCACTTCCCGGCCCCTTTGCCCGATGCACCGTTTGACGTTTCCCGAGTCCGGACCGCCCCGGCTCACCACACTGGCGACCGGCACCCCGGTTTGGCTCGTGACCCGGTACCACGACGTCCGTCAGGTGCTCATGGACCAGCGCTTCGACCGCGGTTCCCTGTACGCCGACGACGCTCCGCCGCTCCTCGTCGTACCGAACCTGCTCAGCGACCCCGACGGGCTGGTGAACCAGGACGGTCCGGGCCATCAGCGGCTGCGCGGCACGGTGCAGCGGGCGTTCACCCCGCGATCCGTCGCCCGCTGGCGGCCCTGGGTGGCGTCGGTGGTCGAGTCCCTCCTCGACGAACTCGCCGCCACCCCACGCCCCGCCGACATCGTCGAGGGGTTCACCCGCCGTCTTCCCGTGTCGGTGATCTGCCGGCTGATGGGGCTCGACCACATCGACCGCGAGCGCATCCGGCAGTGGGCCGACCACGCGCTGTCCGGAGGTGCGCACAGCGCCGAGGAGGTCGCGTGCGCCATGCGGGAGTTCGCGGCCTTCGGGGCCGAACTGGTGGCGCAGCGCCGGGGCCGGCCCGGCCACGACCTGGTCAGCGGGCTGGTCACGGCGGGGGACTCGCTCGGCATCGGGGAACGCCAACTCGTCCGGCTGGTCTGCGGTTTGGTGGTCGCCGGACACGAGACCACGATGTCCGCGCTCGGCAACATCGTCGTTTACCTCCTCACCGACGGGCATGCCGACTGGCCGTCTCTCGCGGTGGACGAGGAGGCCGCGGCGACGGCGGCCGAGCAGCTGCTGCGAACCGTGCCGCTCAGCGAGGGCCGGGTGCTGCCCGGGCTGCTGCGCAGGGCCGTCGAGGACGCCGTGGTCGGCGGCGTCCCCATCCCGGCGGGCAGTGTCGTCGCCGTCCAGACCAACGCGGCGGGCCGCGACCCGGACGTCCATCCGCCCGGCCCGCCCGACCTCACCGCACCCCTGCCCGTGCCGAGCGTCGTCTTCGGCGCGGGCCCCCACCACTGCCTGGGCGCCTGGCTGGCCCGCCTGGAGATCACTCTCGCGCTGCACCGGCTCGCGGTCCGCTTCCCGGGCCTGCGCGCCGAGTTCACCCCCACGACGATCGACTGGCGCGAGGGCCAGATGACCCGCAGCCCGAGGCACCTGCCCGTGTCCTGGTGAGCCCCGACGCCGGCCGCCCGATCGGCGCCGGGCAGCCCACCGTGTACCGGCGCACGACGGGCGCGCTTCCTGGCCGCTGGTGCTGTGACCGGAGAGCTTCACCGGCTCGCGATGTCCGGCACGGCACCTCGCCGCGTTGTCGCACCACCCGAGTACATCCAGTACGCGGGTGATGCTCCGCCTTGCGATGCGCCGCGCGGGACGCCGCGCGGGACGCCGCGAGCTTCCCGGCAGACCTTCCTGGTCACAGCACTAGACCCGCGCCGCGAGCTCCGCGATCCGGCGTGCCGACACCGAGCCCGGATCCGCTGTCACGAGGACGACCTCCTGGTCGTCCTCCGGCACCAGCAGGACATCGCAGTTCAGCCGCAGCCGCCCCAGCTCCGGATGGTCGAGGACCTTCGTGCGATGCCCCGGGGCGTGCACCGGATGGGTCGCCCAGATGTGCCGGAACGCCGCGCTTCCCGCGTGCAACTCGCCCAGCAGGGCGGCGAGTCGCACGTCGTGCGGATACCGCTCGGCGGCCCGCCGCAGCCGGGCCACCACGATGTGACCGAATTCCCCGGCGCCGGAGCTCGGGTACATCCGGCCCTGCCCCAGGAAGCGCCGCCGCGCCAGGTTGGTCGTGCCGTGTCCCAGGTCCCCGCCGAACAGCAGCTGGGCCAGGGGGTTCCAGGCCACCAGGCCGTAGGAGGCGTCGGTGACGATCGCCGCGGTCTCGGGCAGCCGCTCCAGCATCCCGGCCACATGCGGGCGCACCCGCCGGACCGCCGCGGCGGCGGGCGGCGCCGCGGCCGAACCGGCCAGCCGAAAGAGATGGCTGCGCTCGGCGGGGGCCAGCCGCAGCGCCCCGGCCAGGGCGTCCAGGACGCGCGGGGAGGGCCGGGGACCGCGGGCCTGCTCCAGACGGGTGTAGTAGTCGACGGACATGTGGGCCAGCTCCGCGACCTCCTCGCGGCGCAGGCCGGGCGTACGGCGCGGGACGGTGCCCGGCGCGAGTCCCACCGTCTGCGGGCGCAGTCCGGCCCGGCGCTCCCGCAGGAAGCGGGCCAGTTCCTGTCTCGCCATACCGCCGCCTCCCGGCCCGCCTGGTACAGGTGGTCCCTGGCAGGACGGACGCGGCCGGGGAACCGTGGCTGTCATGAACGATCGCACAGCACTCGTCACCGGTGCCAACAAGGGCATCGGCTTCCATACCGCCCGGCTCCTCGTCGAGGCGGGCTTCAGCGTCCACGTGGGCTCCCGGGACATCGAGCACGGCGAGCGGGCCGTGGCGGAGATCGGCGGCGACGCACGGCTCCTGGTCCTCGACGTCACCGATCCCTGCAGCATCGAGCGCGCCGCCGCCCGCGTCGACCGCCTGGACGTCCTGGTCAACAACGCAGGCGTCCAGCCGGTCACCGGCCCGCCCACCGAGACCGGTGTCGACGACCTCCGGCGGACCTACGAGACGAACGTCTTCGGTGTCGTCGCGGTCACCAATGCCTTCCTTCCCGTCCTGCGCCGCTCCGCCCACCCGCGCGTCGTGAACGTCTCCAGCGGCACCGCGTCCCTCACCTGGAGTACCCACCCCAATCCGCAGTTCGCCCACGGCAGCCCCCGGTCCGCCGCCTACCGCTCCTCGAAGGCCGCGCTCAACGCGCTGACCGTGTTCTACGCCCAGGAGCTGGCCGAGGACGGCATCAAGGTGAACGCCCTCGCGCCGGGGCGGCGGGCCACCGACCTGGTCCCCGGGGCGGCCGCGGGGGGCGGCGATCCGGCCGAGGGGGCACGAGGGGCCGTACGGCTGGCGCTGCTGCCGGGCGACGGGCCGTCCGGCGGGTTCTTCTCCTGGGACGGCACACCCGTGCCGTGGTGAGAGCGCGACGGTCCGTAGCATGAGCGCGTAGCCCGTATTGATCAGGCGAGGAGCGGATCGTGCGAGACATCTCCGTCTTCAGCGGCAGCGCCCATCCCGAGCTGGCCGAGGAGGTCTGCGCGCACCTCGGGGTGCCGCTCAGCCCGACGCGGGTCAGCCGGTTCGCCAACGACTGTCTGGAGGTACAGCTCCAGGCGAACTGCCGGGAGCGGGACGTCTTCCTGATCCAGCCCCTGGTCCGGCCGGTGCAGGAGCACCTGGTGGAGCTGCTGCTGATGTGCGACGCGGCCCGCGGTGCCTCCGCGGGCCGGATCACCGTCGTCATGCCGCACTACTCCTACGCCCGCTCCGACAAGAAGGACGCCCCGCGCATCTCGCTCGGCGGCCGCCTCGTCGCCGACCTGCTGGTGGCCGCCGGTGCGAGCCGGGTCCTCGCCATGACCCTGCACGCCCCGCAGGTGCACGGGTTCTTCTCGGTGCCGGTCGACCATCTGCACGCGCTGCGGGAGCTGGCCGCGCACTTCCGGCGGTACGACCTGACGCGCACCACCGTCGTCTCGCCCGACCTCGGCAACGCCAAGGAGGCCGCCGCCTTCGCCCGGCTGATCGGCGCCCAGGTGGCGGCCGGCGCCAAGCAGCGGTTCGCCGATGACCGGGTCGTCATCAGCTCCGTCATCGGCGACGTGGCCGACCGGGACGTCATCGTGCTCGACGACGAGATCGCCAAGGGCAGCACGGTGATCGAACTGCTCGAACGGCTGCGGGAGTTGGGGCCGCCTCGCTCGATCCGGATCGCGTGCACGCACGGGCTGTTCGCGGCCGGGGCGCTCAAGCGGCTGAGCGATCAGCCCGACGTGCTGGAGATCGTGTGCACCAACACCGTGCCGGTACCCGTGGAGGAGTACACGGACAAGCTGCGGATCCTGTCCATCGCCCCGGCACTGGCCGAGGCCGTACGCCGTATTCACAACGGTGAGTCCGTGAGCGCCCTGTTCGACGAGCCGCGCAACCTCTAGACGGGAAGGAGGAGTTGTAGCGCCGACTGCACGTCCAGCTGGTCCAGTCGATCGCGATGGAGGAGGGATCGAAGTTCGCGATCCGCGAGGGCGGCCGGACGGTCGGCGCCGGTCAGGTGACCAGAATCCTCAAGTAGCCGCCACGGCACCTCGTCCGAGGTGACGTCATAACGACCCGGACGTGGCCTCCGGCTGGCCGAGGGCCGCGTCCAGGGTCGGTAGCGGCGGCAGTAGCTGCGACAGTCCCGTCACCTTCAGCACGCGCACCGTCAGCGGGTGTGTGCACACCAGCTGGAGCTGTCCGCCGCGCTCCAGCACCCGGCCGCGTGCCCGGTAGAGCAGCCGCAGCCCGGAGCAGTCGAAGAAGTCGACGTGCAGCAGGTCGATCACCACCCGGGTGCTCTCCCGCGCGGTCACCCGGTCCAGATAGGGCGCGATCTCGGTCGCCGCCGCGATGTCGATCTCGCCCCGGAACTCCAGCACCGTGTGACCGCGGTCCTGGTGGATGCGCAGGTGCCGGGTGAGCGGCGCGGGATCCTGCCGGGGTTCCTGGCGCACGACGGCATCACCTCCCACCCCATCCGGTCCAATTCCGTTCCCCGCCTTGCAAGTTACCCTCGATGGAGGGAATTTGAGCATGTTCGATTGACATATGTCTGCTGCTTTGGTGCGCCAATTTCTGTGGTGTGCGCGACAGTCGGGGAACGGGCACGTCGGAGCGTTGCCGCACCGCTACGAAAGCGCGTGCCAGGCCTTGCCCAGCGCCTGGCGGAACTGCTCCTCCTGGTGCCCGGTGAGCTCGCGGACCATCCGCTCCTCCAGCTCCCGCACCGGCCCGGCGACCCGGGCGAGCAGCTCGCGCCCGGCGTCCGTGAGCAGAATCAGCAGCTCACGCCGGCTGCGCGGATTGCGCTCCCGCCGGATCAGCCCACGGCTCTCCAGTGACCGTACGAGGTCGGACATCGACTGGGCGGTGACGAACGAGTCGCGCGCCAACTGGGCGGCCGAAAGCCCGTCATGGCGCTCCAGGACGGTCAGCGCCGTGTACTGCAGCGCGGTGATCCCGGCGGGCTTGACCAGCTCGTCGAGGTGTGAGCGCACCACGAGCTCCAGCTGCTTGACCATGTACAGCAGCGAGGGGCGTGTCTGTGTACCGACCATGCGTGCACCCTAGACCATTGACAGGAATCCTGTCTGTAATCAGACTGCCGACCATACGCGGGACCAACAGGAATCCTGTTTGTTGAAATCTTGGTGATCAAGGCGGCCGGCGCCGGCCGCGCCATCGACGCTGGGGAGTGGGCCATGACGACCACCTTCGAGACCGGACCGGGGCAGCTGTTCATCGGCGGACAGTGGCGGGAAGCCGCCGCAGGCGCCCGCACGGAGGTGACCGACCCGGCCACCGGCGAGGTGATCACCACGGTCGCGGAGGCGGGCGCAGGTGACGTCGACGCCGCCGTGCGCGCCGCCCGGGAGGCCTTCGACACGGGGGAGTGGCCGGGGCTCAGCGGCCGGGAGCGCGGCCGGGTGCTGCACCGGATCGCCGAGCTGATCCGGGAGAACGCCGAGGACATCGCCGCCCTGGAGAGCCTGGACGTCGGCAAGCCGATCACGCTGGCCGGAGCCGTCGACGTCACCAACGCGGCCAACGACTACGAGCACTTCGCGGCCCTCGCCCACTCCCTGGACGGCGCCGTCCGCGACACCCCGCTGCACGCCCTCGCCTACACCCGACGCGAGCCGATCGGCGTCGTCGCCGCCATCACCCCGTTCAACTTCCCACTCATCCTCGCCGGTTCGAAGATCGGCCCGGCCCTCGCGGCCGGCAACACGGTCGTCCACAAGCCGGCCGACGAGACCCCGCTCAGCGCCCTGTACATGGCGCGCCTGTTCAAGGAGGCGGGCGTCCCCGACGGTGTCGTCAACGTCGTCACCGGCGCCGGACCGGTCGCCGGCGAGACCCTGCTGCGCCACCCGGGAGTCGACAAGGTCGCCTTCACCGGCTCCACCGCCGTCGGCCGGCATGTGGCGAGCACCGCCGGGGAGGCGCTCAAGCCGGTTACCATGGAACTCGGCGGCAACGCGGCCCACCTCGTCTTCGAGGACGCCGACCTGGAGAAGGCGGTCGGCGCGGTCATCAAGGCGTTCGTCTTCAACACCGGCCAGTTCTGCATGGGCGGCCCCCGGCTCCTTGTCGCCCGCCCCGTCTACGCCACCTTGCTCGGCATACTCGCCGACGCCGTCCCGGGCGTCCCGGTCGGCGACCCGCGCGACCCGGCCACCGTGGTCGGCCCGATGGCGGGGGAGAAGCACCTGCGCAAGGTCGAGGAGTACGTCGAGACAGCCCGCAAGGAGGGCGGCCGCATCGTGTGCGGCGGCGAACGCCTCGACCTGAACGGCGGCTTCTACTACAAGCCGACCGTCATCGCCGACCTGCCGAACGACTCCCGGGTGATCCAGGACGAGATCTTCGGCCCCGTCCTCACCGTGCAGCCCTTCGACTCCGAGGACGAGGCCGTCACCCTCGCCAACTCCACGCCCTACGGCCTGGCTTCGGGCATCCAGACCGGCAACCTCACCCGCGCCCACCGGGTCGCCGCCCGCCTCCAGGCCGGGATCGTCTGGATCAACGACTGGGCGATGCTCGACCCCGCCGTCCCCTTCGGCGGCGTCAAGGCCTCCGGCTTCGGCCGCGAGTACGGCCCCGAATCCCTCGCCGCCTACACGAAGGTCAAGTCCGTCGTCGTCTCGCTCGACTGAGCCCGCCCACCAGGAGTCCGTACGATGCCCATCACCACCCGAGCCGCCGTGGTCGAGTCCGGTGGCGCGCCCTTCACCCTCAGCGAGGTCGAACTCGACGAGCCGGGACCGTACGAGGCGGTCGTGCGCATGGTGGCCACCGGCCTGTGCCACACCGACCTCAGCGTGGCGAGCGGTGCCCTTCCGTTCCCGCTGCCCGGGGTCCTGGGCCACGAGGGCGCCGGAGTCGTCGAGGCCGTCGGCTCCGCCGTCACCGCCGTGGCCCCCGGCGACCATGTCGTGCTGTCCTTCACCTCCTGCGGCAACTGCCGCAACTGCCACGGCGGCCACCCCGCCTACTGCGCCACTTGGCTGCCGCTGAACCTGATCGGCGGCCGCCGCGCCGACGGCACCGGCACCGTCGTCCGCGACGGCGAGCCGCTCGGCGGCCACTTCTTCGGCCAGTCCTCCTTCGCCGAAAGGGCGTTGGTGGACGAACGCAGCCTGGTCAAGGTCGACCCCGAGGTCCCGCTGGAGACGATCGCCCCGCTCGGCTGCGGGGTGCAGACCGGCGTCGGCGCCGTGTGGAACGTACTGGAGCCGGCCACCGGCAGCACGATCGTCGTCCTCGGCGCCGGCGCGGTGGGACTGTCGGCGGTCATGGCGGCCGCGCTCACCCCGGCCACCACGGTCATCGCCGTCGACCGGATCGCCGAACGCCTCGAACTGGCACGGGAGGTGGGCGCCACCCACACCGTCGACGCGACCCGGGAGAGTGTGCCGGAAGCCGTCCGGCGTCTCTCCGGGGGCCACGGCGCCGACGGCGTCGTGGAGACGACCGGCAGCGTCGCCGTGCTCCGCCAGGGCGTCGACGCACTGGCCGCCCGGGGCACCCTGGTCGTCGTCGGCGCCCCGCCCTTCGGCACCGAAGTGCCCCTGGACGTCAACGGATTGCTCGCGGGCAAGCGGATCGTCGGCCTGACCCTCGGCGACAGCGAGACCCAGGCCTTCATCCCGGCCCTGGTCCGGCTGGTCCGCGAGGGGCGCCTCCCGCTGCACCGACTGATCAGCACCTACCCGTTCGCCGAGATCGAACGGGCGGTGCGGGACATGAGCACGGGCAAGGCGATCAAGCCCGTGCTCACCTTCTGACCTACGGGGCCTCCGCGGCCCCTGGGGGTCACTCCACCACCAGAACCAGCTTCCCCGTGGTCCGGCCGGTGCCGCCCAGCTCATGCGCCTTGGCGGCATCGGCCAGTGAGAAGGTCCCGGCGACGGTGGCCCGCAGCTTCCCCTCCGTCACCAGGTCGGCGACCGCCCGCATGCCGGCCCGGTCGGCGTCCACCAGCATCCGCACCGCCCGCACCCCGAGCCGCTCGGCCTCCTCGTACAGCTCCGCGGAGCCCACCGGCAGGATCGACACCAGGATCCCGCCCGGCCGCAGCACCCGCAGCGAATCGACGGAGGTGTCACCACCGATCGTGTCGAGCACGACGTCGACGTCCCGCACCGCCTCCGTGACGTCCACGGACCGGTAGTCCACCGGCTCGTCCACGCCGATCTCGCGCAGGAAGTCGTGCTTGGCGGCGCTCGCCGTGCCGATCACGTAGGCGCCGTGCGCCTTGGCGATCTGCACCGCCACATGCCCGACCCCGCCGGCGGCCGCGTGGATCAGCACCCGCTGCCCCGGCCGTACCTCGGCGTTCTCCACCAGCGCCTGCCAGGCCGTCAGCGACACCAGCGGCAGCGCACCCGCCTGGACGTGGTCGATCCCGGCCGGCTTCGGCACCAGGGCGCGGGCGGGGACGATCGCGTACTCGGCGTGCGTGCCGTGGCCGAACGGGTAGGACACCATGCCGAAGACCTCGTCACCGGGCTTGAAGGCGGCGACACCGATCCCGGTCTCCTCGACCGTGCCGGAGACGTCCCAGCCGAGGACGAAGGGCGGCTTGCCCAGGAAGCCGCCGGTCTCCCGGTGCTTCCAGTCGGTGGGGTTGAGCCCGGCGGCCCGCACCCGGACCAGTACCTCGTTGGCGCGCGGCTGCGGCCGGGCCACGTCGATCACCTTGAGTACCTCGGGGCCGCCGAGGACGTCCTGACTGACCACACGCATCGTGTTCACATTGCTCATGGTCACCCAGCCTGCCGGGATGCGCCCGTGCGGGAAATGGCACGATGGCCAAGCTTCGATGGAATCGTGCCAGTCCTGTGCGGCCATGGCGGTGGGCCACCCGCGCCCGCGCCGGAAGCCTCAGCGGCTCCTGTGCAGGGCGACCAGCAGTTGCCAGACCTGGTCGGCCACGTCGTCGGGGCCGGCGTCCAGCAAGCCGTGCAGCCAGTCCGCCAGTACCCCGGCGAAGGTGGCGGCCACCGCCGAGGCCACCAGCGGGGCGTCCGCCGCGCCGGCCAGCTCGCGCTCGGCCAGGCTGCGGGCCCGCAGGTCCCGGTGCAGCACCCGGCCCAGCGGACCCCCGCCGCCCGGCGCGAGCAACTCCCGGTACAGGGCCGTGTGCGGAACCAGCCCCGCGAAGAACTCCAGCAGCGCCGGCGGCGCGTGCACCGGATCGGGCTGGCCCCGCCAGGCGTGCAGCGCGTCCACGGCGTCCCGTACGACGTCCGCACAGGTGTCGACCGCCAGCGCCTCCAGCCCGTCGTAGTGGACGTAGAACGTGGCCCGGCCCACCCCGGCGCGGCGCACCAGCGCGGCCACCCCCACCTCCGCCAGCGGCCGCTCGGCGCACTCCGCCAGCAGGGCCGCCCGCAGCCGCGCCCGGGTGCGGGCGGCGCGCGGGTCCTCGACCGCGGGGCGGGGCACCGGGCCGGTCACCGGGCGGCGAGGACGGCGGCCAGGGCGAGGGCGCCGGGCAGCGCCTGCGCGACCAGGATCCGCCGGTTGGCGGTGACCGCGCCGTACACCCCCGCGACCACCACGCACGACAGGAAGAACACCTGGGCCCTGAAGCCCGTCGGGTCGGCCGCCGCCAGCCCCCACACCAGGCCGGCCGCCAGGAAACCGTTGTACAGGCCCTGGTTGGCGGCCAGCGGCGCGGTCCGCCGGGCCAGTTCCGCGTCGAAGCCGTGGAAGCGCATGCCAGGCCCCTTCTGCCACAGGAACATCTCCATCACCAGGATGTACACGTGCAGCGCGGCTATCAGGCCGACCAGCACATTCGCCAGGATTCCCATGACCGACGGACCCTCCCACTCACTTGGACAGGTGTCCACTATAGCTGGACAGATGTCCAAGAGTGTCCCGGCCGCCCAGGGCCGGGTCTGGGGAACCTCGGCAAGTCGCGGACAGGAATGGGTATTTGTTGATTTGCCACCAACTGGCGGAGCGTGACGGAACCCTCACTTCCTCTGCTCGCCGAGGTTGATCCTCTCGGGTTCAAACCCGATAAGCTCCCTTCCGTCACAGCGAGTTGACGCACCCCGCGGTGGGTCCGTCCCGCCGTGTGTACTCATGAGTGCCGCTTCGCGCACTGCCCCTGTTCGCTGTTGTTCGATTGTGTTGCTTCTAAGGATGCAGATGGAACTCGCCACTCCGCCGCCGGCGGCGCGGGCCCCTGTCGCCTGGTACAGCTGGTGGCTGATGCCGCTGGCCTTAGGGGGAGGGACTGTCGCCGCCACGTTCATGAGCTCTGAGCGAATAACCGAGGCCGTCGCAGGTGCCGCGGCCACCGTGGCGAGCACCGTGTGCGTGCGGCTGCTGATCCGCTCGCAGCGCCAACTGCGCAGCGCTGAGGGGTCGTTCCGTGCCTCGCAGACCGAGCACTCCCAGCAGTGGCAGCAGCATGTCGCGGGCCTGGAGCGCAAGTTCTCCGCCGAGCGCGCCACGTTGGAGGGCCGGCTCAATGAGCAGTCGGCCGCGTTCGATGCTCAGCTCGGTGAGCAGGCGTCCGCCTTCGAGGCCCGGCTCGCCGACCGGACCGCCCACTACGACGCCCAACTGGCCGAGCAGGCACGGGCGTACGAGGAGCGGCTCGCCGACCAGCTGAAGTCCTCCGAGGCACAGCTCGCCGACCAGGCCGAGGTCTGGCAGGAGCAGCTCACGCACCAGCGGGCCGCGATCTCCCGGCTCGCCGACGAGCAGCTGCCCGACGCGCTGAAGCGGCTGCGTGAGGGCGAGGCCATCGACGACCTGCTGCCCGTCACCGAGCAGTGCGCCAAGGTCGACAAGGACGTCCGCGCCGACCTGCGCCGCATCCTGCGCACGTCGCTGATCGGTGTGGAGGAGGAGTTCAACCGCTCCACCTCCGCCGAGCAGGCCGTGATCAGCATCGGCAACCGCATCCACGTCCTGACCAGCAAGCTGCGCGGCAGGCTGCACGAGATGCAGGGGGAGCACGGCCGGCTGCCCGCCGTGGCCCGCGGTCTCATGGAGCTCGACCAGGAGCTCGGCCCCGCCGACTCGCTCGCCGGCAGCATCGGCGTGCTGGGCGGCTCGGACCGTCCCGGCCGCCAGTGGCAGGAGCCTCAGCGCCTGCTCAGCGTGGTGCGCGGCGGCATCGGCCGGATCAAGGACTTCCACCGCGTCGAGGTCCGGCATCTGCCCGAACTCGGCGTCGACGGCGGTCTGGTGGACCACCTCACGCTGATCTTCGCCCACCTGCTGGACAACGCGGCCCGCTACTCGCCGCCCACCGAGCCGGTCCTCGTCTCCGGCAAGGAGGTGCCCAACGGCGTCGGCATCGAGATCCAGGACTCCGGCAAGGGCCTGAGCGAGGAGAAGAAGCGCGAGGCCGAGCACTCCCTGGCGGGCACCGAGGCCGGACCCGGTATCGGGGGCATCTCCGAGGACGCCAACATCGGCCTGCGGGTCGTCGGCATCCTCGCCCGCCGCTACGGGATCCGGGTCACCTTCGCGGACTCGCCCTGGCTCGGTACCTCGGTGGTCGTCGTGGTCCCCCACAAGTACTTCAGCCCGCTGCCCGCGGCCCCCGCCGCCCCGGCCCCCGTGACGGCCGCCCCCGCCGCCGCGTCCCCGGTGCAGGCGCACGGCCCGGTCGCCGTCGAAACCGTCACTCAGCCGGAGTCCGGTGAGGCCCTGGACACCACCCCGGGCGGACTGCCCCGGCGGCGCAGCCGGCGCCGCGAGGAGGAGCAGCCCGAGGAGCGCACCGCCCGCACGGAGGGCGCCGCGTTCCCCGCGGTCCCACCGGAGGAGTCCTTCGCGGGCCTGGCCGCCTTCGCCACCGCGGGCCGCGCGCCCGCCGTGGCCGAAGACGCGGACAGCGAGGCCGAGTTGACCGGAGAAGAAGACGTCGTGGCCCCCGCGAGCCCGGCCGGCGCCGATGACGCCGCCGGACGCGAGGCCGCGGAGCACCACACTGAAGAGAGCGACTAGTCCACATGACGCAACAGGGAACCGACGTGAGCTGGGCGCTCCGTGATCTGGTGGAGAGCATCCCGGAGATCCGTTTCGCCCTCGTGGCCTCCAGCGACGGCAAGGCCATCACCTCCTTTGGTGCCGAGGACCCCGACGACGTGGACCGCTTCGCGGCCGTGGTGGCGGGGCTGCAGGCCCTGGCCCAGCCGGTCGCCGAGCAGTTCCCCAAGTACGCGGGGCAGCTGCGGCTGGCGATGATCGAGGTCGACGGCGGCCACCTCTTCGTCGTACGGGCCGGTGTGGAGACGTATCTCGGGGTCCTGGCCCGCGAGGGACTCGACCAGGGGCTGCTCGGGCACCAGATGAGGGACCTGTCGCGGCGGATGGGCGAGCTGCTCGGCACCTCTCCGCGTCTGGAGGAGCACTCTGGATGAGTGCTCCCCGTCGGCCAACGGACCCTCCCCCGGGCTCTCGGCTTCGCTCGAGCTGGGGGGACCCCCAAGGTCTAGAGCGTTATTACGTCCTCACCGGGGGGCGCAGCGGACCGGGCGGGTCGGCGTCGAGCCTCGACGTGGCGACCCTCGTCGTCTCCCGCACCGCCCCGGTCCCGGGGATGCAGCACGAGTACGAGGAGATAGTCCGGCGTTGCCGCGATCCGCTGTCGGTGGCCGAACTCACCGCCCATCTCGGATTGCCCTTCAACATTCTCGCGGTGCTGTTGGCGGATCTGCTGGACGCAGGCCGTATTGAAGCCCGTGATCCCATTCCGGCGCACCACGCCGGACGCGGGCCCGACCTCGCGCTCCTCCAGGAGGTACTCAGTGGACTTGAAAGGCTTTGACCATCCCGGCGACCCCGGTGCCGGGGGGACCCGCTCGGTCAAGGTGATGATCGCCGGGGGATTCGGCACCGGGAAGACCACCATGGTCCGCTCCGTCAGCGACATCAAGCCGCTCACCACCGAGGAGACCCTGACCCAGGCGACCGTCGGCGTCGACAACCTCATCGGCGTCGCGGACAAGGCCGAGACCACGGTCAGCCTCGACTTCGGCAAGATCAGCCTCAACGAGGGCCTGATGCTGTACCTGTTCGGCACCCCCGGACAGGAACGGTTCTGGTTCCTGTGGAACGGCCTGTTCAAAGGCGCGCTCGGGGCGATCGTCCTGGTGGACACGCGCCGGCTGGCCTCCAGCTTCCGGGCGATCGAGGAGATGGAGCGGCAGAACGTGCCCTTCGTCATCGCCCTGAACGTCTTCCCGGACTGCAAGGAACACCCCATCGAGGAGATCCGGGACGCCCTCGACATCTCCCCGCAGACCCCGATCGTGGCCTGTGACGCCCGCGACCGGGCCTCCAGCCGTGACGTGCTGATCGCCCTGATACGTCATTTGAAGGAACGCTCCGCCGTCGCACTGGAGCCCCGATGAACGATCAGAGCCTCGACAGCCCCGACGCACCCCGCGGCTGCCCGGTGGCGCACGGTTCGCCCGAGCTGGCCCGGCTGTACGGGCCCGAGGCGGCGACCGACCCGCACGGCATCTACGAGCGGCTGCGCAAGGAGCACGGCTCCGTCGCGCCGGTGCTGCTGGAGGGCGACATCAACGCCTGGCTGGTGCTGGGCTACCGGGACAGCCGGCGGGTGCTCGACAATCCCAGCCAGTTCCCCCGGGACGCCCGGACCTGGCGGGACTACCGGGAGGGACGGATCGCGGAGACCTCCGCGCTGATTCCGATGCTCGGCTGGCGTCCTGACTGTGTGTCCCAGGACGGCGAGCCGCACCGCAGGCTGCGCGGTGCCGTCAACGACGTGCTGCAGGCCGCCGTCGGCCGCGGTATCCGGCGCCACGCCACGCACTTCGCCAACAAACTGATCGACGGGTTCGCGGGCAGCGGCCGTGCCGATCTGGTGGCGGACTACGCGGACTATGTTCCGATGCTCGTGATGTCCCGCATTCTGGGGCTGGCCGAGGCGGAGGGGCGCCGGCTGGTCGAGTCCTGCGCCCAGGTGCTCAAGGGCGGCGAGGACGCCGTGGTGCACGACGGCAGGATCAGGGAGATCTTCGGTGAACTCGTCGAGCGCAGGCGGTCCGAACCCGGCTCCGACCTCACCACGGACCTGCTGGCGCATCACGCGGCTCTCGACCACGACGAGGTCGTCCACCACCTGCGCGTGGTGCTGATCGCCGCGGCCGTCACGACCAACCTGCTGGCCCGGGTGCTGCGGCTGGTCCTGACCGACGCCTCCCGGCTCTCCGGGCTGATCAGCGGTCAGCTGAACATCTCGGCGGTGGTGGAGGAGGCCATGTGGAACTCTCCGCCGCTGACCGTCCTGCCGGGGCGCTTCGCCGCCAGCGACGTCGAACTGGGCGGGCACCTCATCGAGGCGGGCGACCTGCTCGTCCTCGGTCTCGCCCCGGGCAACCTCGACCCCGAGGTGCGGCCTGACCCGGGTGTCTCGGTGGAGGGCAACCACGCGCACCTGGCGTTCGGCGCGGGCCCTCACGAGTGCCCCGGGCAGAGCATCGGGCAGTCCATGATCGAGATCGCGGTGGACGTCCTGCTGCACCGGCTGCCGGGCCTGCGGCTGGCCGTGCCGGCGGACGAGCTCACCTCGACCGCCTCCACCTGGGAGTCCCGGCTGGACAGGCTGCCGGTCGAGTTCCCGGTGTGAGTACGCTGCTGCCCGGCCGGAAACCCGGCCGGGCAGCAGCGTCGTCTCACACGACCGGACGGTCATCCGTCGCACTCCGGTCGGCTCGGGTGCGACCGCCGGGCCTTCCATCACCGCCGTGTACCGGCCCGAGACCGGCGGTGCGGACGGCCTCACCACCATCCACCGGGATTCCGGACAGGATTGAGGCGTCAGCCGTCGAGCCAGTCGCCTGTGACGCCCGTGGGGCGGTATCCCGTGGCGTTCCAGATGAAATGCGGGTGGGCGCAGCCGAACATGTAGGCGATCAGCGCGGTGTCCTCCCTCCCGGTGTGCGGGTCGTACATGGTGTAGAAGTACTCGGACCCGACCGCGCCGGCGTCTTGTTGGATCTGACGAGCGCGGTCCGGGGACGGTGCGGCCATGGATGCCTCCACGGCGGCGATGTAGGTGCGGCGCAGGATCTCCCATGTCCTGTCGGTGTCGCCGTGCCAGGGGCCGTGCAGTGCTTCGAAGGCATGGAGCTCGGCGTCGAAGAGGGGCCATGCTTGGGGGTACTGGGCTCGGCAGCGTGCGGACAGCTCGGCGGTCCGGGTGCTCAGCGCCGGTGCGGTGGGCCGTGGGCTGATGGTGAGGGTGGTGCCCTGGGTGAGGATGCCGGTGCATGCGTGGGGCTGCAGGTCGCAGAGCGGGCACTCCTCGGCCGGGGGGAGGCCCTGGGTGATGCCGTCGAACCACAGGGCGTGGCGGCCCGTGAGCCCCATCCAGACGATGGTGCTGGTCATCAGCCAGGTGTTCCACATCGTGGAATGCGCCTCGGGCATGCAGCCGTACTTGATGAGGGCGATGGTGCAGGCAGCGTAGAGGGCCTTGGTGTGGGTGGGTATGTCGGCGAGCCAGAAGTTGCTGATCTCGCCGGTGAGGGAGTCCACTCGTACGTCGGCCATGTCGTCGATGACGCGGCACAGCAGCAGGGAGGCGAGGTGTTCTTCCTGCCAGAGTTCGGTGTCGGGTGAGACGTGCCAGAACAGGCAGTCCAGCATCTGCAGGGCCGAGTAGGTGCTCTGGTCGAGCGGGTTGGTCTGGGGGAGCGCGACGTTGCCCGCGTGGTGCTGTTGGAGCCAGTACTCGTCCACGGATCGCTTGTGGGCCGCGTAGAGTCCGCAGACCAGGGCGCGTGCGCTGTTGGTGCTGAAACTCTCGGCCAGGCGGCCTTCGACGAGTTGGGTGACGTGCGTGGTGTCGATCGTGTCGATCACGCGCTTGTACTCGTGGAAGACGAGGATGTCGTCTTCGAAGCGGTGGCGGAGGCCGAGGTCTCGTTCGAGGTCGTTCATCTGCCGGACCACGGACCATCCACCGGTCAGGACGCTGTCGAATTCCTCGCGGTACGGCCAGGTCTTGACCGTGAGGGGACGGCCGGCGCTCTGCCGCCAACTGTAGTCACCCAGCGTGCGTGCGGGGGGTGTGGGCAGCCGACGGCACAGCGGGCAGGTGCAGGCGGTCGCGGGCTCCTCTTCGCGCGGTGTGTTGAGTGCCCGGCTCCGCCAGGCCCCTTCCAGCATCGCGCAGGTCAGTCGGCAGATCTCGATATCGGTGCTGACCTGGGGGAAGGCTGCTTCGATCATGCGCAGGCTGGTGTCGAGCCGTTTCAACCTGGCGTAGCCCTCCTCGTCGGGCGGCAGGAACGCGCGGGGCGCCAGTCGGAGGGCTCCCGCCACATGCAGCGTGGTGCCGGCGTGGGGGGATCCGAGTGCGTCCAGCCGCTGCTGAGCGGCGTCCTGGGACCTCCGGTGCTGCTCCGTGCTCCCGTTGATGCGTCTCGCGAGGAGGCCGGTCAGGGTGTTCGCCGCCGCGGGCTGTAACGGGGCGCTTGGCAGCGCCGGGAGCAGGCTGTCGGCGGACGCCTTCGGAACAGCACCTACGCCTTGGGATGTCACACCGGTCTCCTTCAAGCTGGGGTCATGGCAACGGAATCGACCGACGCTGGTCGTCGGCCGGTCGTGTCCGAGAAACTTCTGTTCCTTCCGCGACGGCCTCGCCGGACAGCCGGAACCACGCGACGGCCTCCGGCTTCTGCTGCGAACGATCGCGAGGGGCACGACTGCCGCGGTGACGGCCCAGGAAGTGGACCGGCTCGCCCATCGGCCCTGCGAGGACGAACCGCCCTGTCCCTGCCGGCGTTCTCCGACACGGCGAGCCGCTCGGCCACGGCAGATTCACCTTCGACACCGCGGGCCTGCCAGGAGCGGCCCGCCCTGGTCGTGCGCCGTGAGCGGCGAGGCTCTGCGAGCCGGGCCTCGCTCGAAGCACTCTTGCCACAGGACGAGTACCTGCATCGCCGCCTCAGCTGGGTCGATCAGGAAGCACCCGCTGCCCGTCAGGTGTGGGGGCGACCCCAGGGTCCGAGGTGCGTGGCCGCTCCGGGGAGGCCAGAGGATCCGGCGCCGGCCGCCCCGTAGGGCCGATCAGCGCTCGCCTTGCTTCGATCGGGCAGGGCACCCACGGCCGGCGGCAGGTCCCACGACGTGTACTCCGCGACCCCGGCTCTGCCGTTCACCGGGTCCATGTCGTGGATTCCGCACGGATGTTGGGCGCGCGCGCACTCCGGTTGCTCACTGACGGGGGTCTCGAAGGGCAGGTCGAAGGTGACGTCCTGAGGCATGTGTTTCCTTTCGGGCGACAGTGCGCAGAGTCCCCCCGTCCCTGCGAACGGGTGGCCTGTCGGCCACCCGTGCACTCGAACTGGCCTTCGTGGCTCGAAAGTTGAGCCGTGAGGCGTTACGAGGCTGCCCAGAGCGTAAATGATCTACGCGTGACCTGACCGTGACGTGTGTTACTGCTCATGCCTCCTGAGCTGAGTACACTCGCGCGCCCGCCACGTACGTATGCGCGACCCGTGTGTCCGCGATGCGCCCGGGGTCCCCGGCGAACGGATCGCGGTCCAGGACCACCAGGTCCGCCAGCGCCCCGACCGCCACCCGCCCGGTGTCGTCGAGGTGGTTCACATAGGCCGATCCGGCCGTGTACGCCCTGATCGCGTCCCTGAGCCCGAGCCGCTCCCCGGGCAGGAACACCGGCGCGTCGCCGCCCGGTTCGACCCGGTTCACCGCTACATGGATGCCCTGGAGCGGGTCGGGGCTGCTCACCGGCCAGTCGCTGCCGGCCGCCAGCCGCGCCCCGGCGCGCAGCAGCGATCCGAACGGGTACTGCCGTCCGGCCCGTTCCGAGCCCAGGAAGGGGATCGTCAGCTCGTCCATCTGCGGTTCGTGCGCGGCCCACAGCGCCTGGATGTTCGCGGTCGCGCCGAGCCGGGCGAAACGCGGAACGTCGGCGGGGTGCACGACCTGGAGATGCGCCAGGTGGGGCCGCGTGTCGCTGGGACCGTTGGCGGCCCGCGCCGCCTCGACGGCGTCCAGTGCGTCCCGCACCGCCCGGTCGCCCAGCGCGTGGAAGTGGCACTGGAAGCCGAGCGCGTCCAGCTCGGTCACGTACCCGGGAAGCCGCGCCGGGTCGATGAAGCTCTTGCCCCGGTTGGCCGTGGCGCAGCCGCACTTGTCGAGGTACGGGTCGAGGAGCGCGGCCGTGCCGTTCTCGGCCACCCCGTCCAGCATCAGCTTGACCGTGCCCGCCCGGAACCGACCGTGGCTCAACGCGGCCCGCTTCTCGACGAGTTCGGGGATCTGCTCGGCGCCGCGTTCCCGGTCCCACCACAGCGCGCCGATCACCCGCGCGGTCAGCGAACCGTCCCGGGCCGCCGCCAGGTACGCCTGCGACGGGTCGTCCATACCGAGGAAGTCCCCGACCAGCGCGTCCTGCCAGGCCGTGACGCCCAGCGCGTGCAGATACCGCTGGGCGTGCAGCAGGGCCGCGAGCCGGTCCGCCGGAGTGGCGGGCGGCGCGAGCCGGCCGACCAGTTGCATCGCCCCCTCCTGGAGTGTGCCGCTCGGCACGCCCGACGCGTCGCGCTCGATCCGCCCGTCGGCCGGGTCGGGCGTGTCGCGGTCGATGCCGGCCAGTTCCAGGGCCCGGCTGTTGACCCAGGCCCCGTGGTGATCCCGGTTGGGCAGATACACCGGCCGGTCCGGCACGACGGAGTCCAGCAGCTCCCGCGTCGGCGTACCGCCCTCGAACGCCTCCATGGACCAGCCGCCGCCCAGGATCCACTCCCGATCCGGATGAGCCTCGGCGTAGGCGCGTACGGCGGCCACGGACTCCGCGGCGGTTCGCAGTCCCGTCAGGTCGCACTGGCTCAACTCGAGCCCGGCCGGCACCGGATGGACGTGCGCGTCCTGGAAACCGGGCAGCAGCAGCCGCCCGGCGAGATCGACCACCTCGGTGCGCGGCCCGGCCAGCTCCCGCAGTTCCCCTGCGGAGCCGACGGCGGTGACGCGCTCCCCGGTGACCGCGACGGCGGTGGCCGTCGGTCCTTCGGGGGTGAGGACGGGGCCACCGGTGAAGAGCAGATCTGCGTGCATCGTTCCTGTTCCTTAGTTGGGGGTAGTGAGCAGCTGGGGTGCGTCGGCGTCCGTGCCCTCGCCGGTGCGGAAGTACGCCGAGCGGCGCACGTACTTCGCCCATCCGGCCGCGACGAACCCGGAGGCGATCATCACCAGCGGAGTGGTCAGCAGGAACCAGCCGTTGTCCGCGCTGACCTCGAAGTGGTCGGTCGAGGTGGAGAAGGACCAGCCGAGGTAGCCGCCCAGCCCCAGCAGCGCGCAGGCGCTCAGCGCCGGGAGCACCACCGCCCGGACGCCCTGCCGCCAGTCCTCGCGCAGCAGCGCCCGGAAGCGCACCGCGGCGGCCAGCGCGGTGAGCGCGTAGGACAGGGCGACGACAATGCCGACCGCGTTCACCGTCGCCATGATCATGTCGGCCAGCCTCGGGATCACCAGGGCGAGCGCGGCGACCGCCGTGGCCAGCGCCCCGATCAGCAGCGTCCCGGCCGCCGGGGTGCCGTACCGGGGACTGACTCTCGCCCACACCGGCCCGAGGGTACGGTCCCGGCTCATCGCGAACATGCCCCGCGCCGTCGGGATCACCCCGGCCTGGAGCGAGGCCATCGCCGAGAACAGCAGGGCCACCAGGGGCAGCGCGGCCCACGGCTGGGCGGCGAGCCGGTCGCCGAAGAACGCCAGCCCCTCGGCCCCGTGCCCGGCCAACTCCGGCTCGGACAGCACCCGTTGGAAGGCCACCGAGCCCAGCAGGAACAGCCCCAGCATGGTCACCAGAGTGATCAGCCCGGCCCGGGAGGCGTCCCGCGGTTCGCGCACCTCCTCGTTGACGCTGAACGCGGCCTCGAAACCCCAGTAGCAGAACACCGAAAGGAGCAGGCCCTGGGCGAGTGCGGTGGGCGAGGGGATCGCGAACGGATCGAACCAGCTCAGGCTGAAGGGGTGCGGGCCGGTGACGATGCCGTAGCCGCAGAACCCGAGCAGCACCACGTACTCGAAGACCAGCAGCCCGGTCTGGAACCGGGCGGCGGTGCGGATTCCGGTCACCGCCGTGAGGGTGACGGCGACCAGGACGACGATGCCGACGGCCGTGGTCTGCGCCGTCGAACCCGGGTCCAGGGCGAGCCCGCCGACGCGGTGCACCCCCGCCTCGCCCGCCAGTTGCAGCATCGCCGACCCGGTGACCGCCGTGGTGTACGCGAGAAAGGCCACCGTCGCCACGACGTTCACCCAGCCGACCATGAACCCGAGCCACGGATTGAGCGAACGGCCCACCCACACGTAGCCGTTTCCCGCGTTCGGCTCCACCCGGTTCAGCCGGGAGTAGGCGCCGGCGATACCGAGCACCGGCAGGAACGCCAGCAGCATGATGGCCGGCAGATGCAGCCCGACCACCCCGGCCGTCACCCCCAGACCGATGCCGATGCTGGTGGTCGCGGCCGTACTGGAGGCGGCGACCGCGACGCCGTCGAGGACGCCGAGGGATCTGCGCAACTCAGGAGGGTCGACTGTGTAGGGCGTGTCGGTCATGGCCAGTACTCCGCTCGCACCTGGGGGCCGGACCTGGTCGGCCCCGGTGACCGCACATGAAACTGCCGGTGCGCTTCACAGGTCAACGGTGTTGTCATAAGGTGCGCGACCAGAAAGGGAGGCCCCATGAGCGAACGAGTCGTCCCGGCCGCCGACCGGCGGCGCAGACGCCCCACCAAACAGGGCGTGGTCCTCTCCGAGGAGCTGATCGTCGAGACCGCGCTGCGGCTGATCGAGGAGCACGGCGCAGAGGCCCTGTCGGTGCGCCGCCTCGGCCGTGCCCTGGGCGCCGACCCCAGCTCCCTCTACCGCTACTTCCGGCACACCGACGACCTGATGCTGGCCGTCGCCGACGAGCTGATCGGCCGTACCCTGCGCGTCTGGCGGCCCACCGGCGACTGGCGCGCCGATCTGCGCGACCTGGGCCTGCGCATGCACGCCGGCGCACTCGCCCATCCCCGGGCGGCGGTGCTCAGTGCCCACCGGGTGACCGGGCGGAGGTACGAGATCCAGGCCGTCGAGACCATCCTCGGGGTGGTGCGGGGCGCGGGTTTCCCGGACGCGGAGGCGGTCCGCGTCTATCACGCCTTCGTCGACCAGGCCCTCGCCTACGGCGCCCTCGACTCCGCCAACACCGCCCTGCCCAGGCCCGCCCGCGAGGCCGAGGCGGACGTGTGGCAGGCGACCTACGCCCGGTTGCCCGCCGCCGCCCACCCGAACATCGCGGCCACCGCCCGCCACCTCGTGGCCTCGATGCGGGGCAGCTCCTACCCGGCCGCCCTGGACCTGCTGCTCACGGCGGCCGAGGCCCGGCTCGCGCAGATCCGTGCGGCCGATGAGACACGACGATGACCTGACGGGAAGCGGCCGGCGGCCGACTGAATCCGGTGATGGGGGACAGACGGACGGGAAGGACCTTCCCAGGGAGGAAGCATGGCACTGGTGACCGCGGCGGTCGTGATGCTCGACTGCGCCGAACCCGAGAAACTCGCCTATTTCTACCGACAGTTGCTGGAAGGCGAGGAGAGCGAGGTATCCGCCGACCTCGTCGAGGTGCGTGCCGCCGACGGCGGCCGGATCGCCTTCAGGCGCGACGTCAACGCCACCCCGCCCAGCTGGCCGCGCCCGGAGAACTCGCTCCAGGCCCACCTCGTGTTCCTCGTCGAGGACCTGGACGAGACCGAGCGCCGGGTGGTCGGGCTCGGCGGGCGGCCGATCGAGGCACGGGACCCGGCCGGGCCCTTCGAGGAACGGGGGTACGCGGACCCGGCCGGACACTCCTTCACCCTGCGCCTGGTGCCCCCCGTGGCACCCAAGCTGGGCTGAGACCGCTCAGTCCCGGCCGCCCTTGCGGGTCGCCGGCCATGTCCCGGTGGAGCGCTCGATGGCGGTGGCGCCGGTGCGGTCCACGGCACTGCGCACCACCGCGAAGACGGCGCCCTGGAGGGCCGCGGCCAGCAGCACCTCGCCCCAGCCGCGGTCCCGGTCCAGGGCGTCCGGCGCGTCCTCCTCGCCACGCAGGGCCATCCAGGTCCGGCGGAAGGCCAGCGCGCCCAACGCCCCGCCGGCCCAGCTCAGCAGAAAGCCGAGCGGTGCGTAGACGAGAGGGAGCTTCTGCTTCTTCCTGCGCTTGGCCATGCCTGCCTCCGCGTTGTTTTTCAGGGTCGCCCCGCGACCGGGACCTTCTCGGCCGCCGGCACCGGGCCGGGCGGTGTCCCGTCCCCGAAGGGCCGGCCGCCCAGCTGCTCCCGGTGATGGGGCGTCAGCCACCCCGCGGGATCCGGGCCGAGGGGAACGATACGGGTGGGGTTGATGCCGGTGTGCACCTGGTAGTAGTGCCGCTTGATGTGGTCGAAGTCGACGGTGTCACCGAATCCCGGCGTCTGGTAGAGGTCCCTGACGTACGCCCACAGCACCGGGTTCTCCGTCAGCTTCCACCGGTTGCACTTGAAGTGGCCGTGGTAGACGGCATCGAACCGCACCAGCGTGGTGAACAGCCTGATGTCGGCCTCGGTGATCGTGTCCCCGACCAGATAGCGCTGCCCGGCCAGCCGCTCGGCGAGCAGGCCGAGCCGCCGGAACACCGCCGCGCACGCCTCCTCGTACACCTTCTGCTCGTGCGCGAACCCGGCCCGGTAGACACCGTTGTTGACGTCCTCGTAGACCTCGGCCATCACCGTGTCGATCTCGTCCCGGTGCTCGGCCGGGTACAGATCCGGCGCCCCGTCCCGGTGCAGTGCCGTCCACTCGGTGGCCAGGTCCAGGGTCAGCTGCTGGTAGTCGTTGGTGACCAGCCGCCCGCTCGGTACGTCCACGATCGCGGGC
Organism: Streptomyces sp. NPDC051105; assembly: GCF_040682795.1. NCBI lineage: Bacteria > Bacillati > Actinomycetota > Actinomycetes > Kitasatosporales > Streptomycetaceae > Streptomyces > Streptomyces sp. NPDC051105. The sequence continues at coordinate 577,018 of NZ_JBFBBR010000002.1, forward strand.
ACGCTCACCCCGCCCGGGTAACCGGTCTCCCGGCGGTCGTAGGCCTCGCTGAGGAACCGGATGCCGAGCACCGGGTCACGGTCGTCGGGGTCGAGGGTGAAGCGCCAGCTGCGGTCGTCCTGGATCGGGTCGGTGACGGCCAGCGACAGGGCGTCCTCCAGACCGAGCAGCCGCCGTGACACCAGCGCCCGGCTCGCCCATGGACAGGCACGGCTGACCACCAGACGGTAACGGCCGGCCGCCACCGGCCAGCCGTCCCGCCCGTCCGCCGTGATCCGGTCCGCGAAGTGACTGGTGGACCGTTTGAACTCCTTGTGCCCGAGCGAGGTGTTGCCGCTGTGACCGCTCATGGTGCCTCCTTGCCGATACGCGCCCGATGGACGTGTTCCCCGATGCTGCCCGATTCGCTCCTCCCGTACGGTGTGATCAGCCCGTGCCGGGGCAGTCGGCCGTCGTGAGTGGGACTTCGTCGCAAGGACAGTCGCGAGACCAGCCGAAAGAACAGTGGCGAGAACAGCCGGAAGGGCAATTGGAAGAGAAACGGGAAGAGATGCCGGACGAGCAGCCGGAAGGGAAGCCTGATGAGCGGCCGGAGGCGCAGTCGCAAGGGCATTCGGAGCGGTCGAACGCAGATCGCAGGACACGGCTGACCGTGTTCGTGGCGCTCGCCGCCAATCTGGTGATCGCCGCGGCCAAGGCCGTCGGCGGTGTCGTCGCCGGCTCGCCCGCCCTGCTGTCCGAGGCCGCGCACTCCGTGGCCGACAGCCTCAACGAGGTTTTCCTGCTGGCCGCCCTGCGCCGCAGCCGCCGCCCGCCCGACGAACGGCATCCCTTCGGCTACGGCAAGGAGCGCTTCTTCTGGTCGCTGCTCGCGGCCGTCGGGATCTTCGTCATGGGCGGCTGCTTCTCCGTCTTCCAGGGCGTCGAGGCGCTGCGCAACGGCGCGGAGGAGAAGCTCAGCGGCTATGTGGCGGGCCTGATCGTGCTGGGCGTCGCCCTGCTCGCCGAGGGCGCCTCACTGGTCCGGGCGCTGCGCCAGGCCCACCGGGAGGACCGAGGGCTGCGGGATCCGGCGCTGCGTACGGTCGTCGCGGAGGACGGCACCGCGGTGCTCGGGGTGCTGCTCGCGATGGCCGGCATGGTGCTGCACATGATCACCGGACAGGTCGCGTGGGAGGCCTCCGCCTCACTGGCCATCGGTGTCCTGCTGGTGTACGTGGCCTACCGGCTGGGCGCCGACGCCCGCGCCCAGCTGATCGGGGAGGCCGCGGACCCGGAGCTGAGCCGCACGATCCGGGAGCGGCTGACGGAGGAGCCCGAGATCGACAGCGTGGAAGCGCTGTTCACGATGAAGCTGGGCCTCGACTCCACCCTGGTCGCGGCGCGGATCGACCTGGTGCCCGGCCTGGACAGCGAAGAGGTCGAGGAGATCCTGGTGCGCATCAAGCGGTCCCTGGACCGGGAGTTCGGCGAGACCGACCAGATCTTCCTGGACGTGACCGACCGTTCCGCGCGGGAGGCAGCGGAAAGCCCCGCCGCGACGGGGGAACGCGGCGGGGCCTGACATTCGGCTGCCCGACTCGAAGCCTGTTCATGCCTCCGGGAAACAGATTTTTCTAAATTCCGACGTTCCCCGGCCGGAAAGGATTCCCGGAACCGTCACTTCCCCTACTGCGGCTCCAGCACGAACACCGGGATCTCCCGCTCGGTCTTCTTCTGGTAGTCGGCGTACGGCGGAAACGCGGCGACCGCCCGCTCCCACCACTCGGCCTTCTCCGCGCCGGTGATCTCACGGGCGGTCATGTCCTGCTTGACCGGCCCGTCCTGGAGCTCGACATGCGGTTGCGCCTTGATGTTGAAGTACCAGACCGGGTGCGTGGGCGCGCCGCCCTGCGAGGCGACCACGGCGTACTTCCCGTCGTGCTCCACCCGCATCAGCGGCGTCTTGCGGATCTTCCCGCTCTTCGCCCCCACGGTGGTCAGCAGGATGACGGGCATCCCGGTGTCCATCAGGGTCGTGCCCTTCGTCCCGCCGGAGCTCTCGTACAGCTCGACCTGCTCGCGCACCCAGGCTGTCGGGCTGGGCTCGTACTCGCCCTCAAGAGGCATGTGAGGTCCGTCCCCTCATCGATTCCAAGACTGACGCCACGATTCAACACCGCGGGCGCCCCGGATCATCCTCACGACACCGGGCCCTCCTTACCTCACGGGTAATCGCACGTACCGCACGCCGCGGGCACAGTCGTGGATACCCCCCATTCGGCCGACACCCGAGGCAGAGGTCACGACCATGTCCCACACCCACGCCGTCGTCGAGGAACTGCTCCGCCGGATCGGCGCCGGCGACCCCGAGCGGATCGCCGAGCTGTACGCCGAGGACGCGGACTGGCGGCTGAACTGGCCGCGGGAGGAGCACGACCGCCCGGACACCCCGTGGATCACCCACCGCACCGGCCGCGCCGGAGCCGCCGCGCACTACCGGGACCTCGCCGCGCACCACGTCCCCGAGCGGGCGGACACCCGGATCGAGCGGGTGCTGGTCGACGGCGACGACGCGGTGGTGCTGGGCGAGATCCGGCAGACCGCCAAACCGACGGGGCGCTCGTATCACGCCAGGTTCGCCCTGCACCTCACCGTCCGGGACGGTCTGGTCGTACGGCACCACGTCTACGAGGACAGCCTAGCCGTCGCCCGTGCCTTCGCGCCCTGACCGCGCCCGGGGGCCTCAGCCGGGCGACAGCACCATCCGGGCCGCCAGCCCGAGCATCACGCAGCTCGACAGCAGCGCCGTGACCAGGCGTCCCCGATGGCCGGTCAGGCCCCGGCCGAGCAGCGCGCCGCCGCCCGCCAGCAACAGCTGCCAGCTCGCGGAGGCCGCGAAGGCGGCGAGGACGAAGACGCCCTGTTCCAGCGGCCGTACCGGCTCGGGGGAACGCGTGCCGACCACCAGGGCCGCGAAGTAGATCACCGTCGTGGGGTTGAGCAGCGTGATCCCGAGCAGGCCGAGATACGCCCGCCCGGGGCCGGGTACCGGCCGCTCGGGCCGGGCCGAGAGCCGCCGCTCCCGGTACTGGCGCAGCGCCACCGCCGCACCGCGTACCGCGAGGCCCACCAGGACCAGGGCCGAGAGCAGGCGCAGCGGCCCGAGCACCGGCAGCAGCGCCGTCGCCAGCGCGGCGCCGCCGACCGCGGCGAGCAGGGCGTAGAGGCCGTCCGCGCTCGCGACGCCCAGCGCGGCACAGGCGCCGGTCCGCAGTGACGTGCGGGCTGTGAGGGACACTAGATATGTGCCGACCGCGCCGACCGGGACGGCGATCCCGTACCCGGCGAGCAGGCCGGCGACGAGCGCGGCCGTCACGGGCGTGCGGGCTCGGGCCTCCAGGGGCGCCTCGGCTGCTGCTGGACCCGCCCCCGACCGACGGTCGCGAAGGTCAGCGGCACCACGGCGTCAGGAGTGTTCATGCGCAGATCGTGGGGCCCGCCTCGTCGTCCCGGCAAGCGAATTTCGGCCCGGAATCGTCCCCCGACCGCGCGGGGTTCGGCCAGATCACCCGATTCACCGATCTGGCTGAACTTGCGGTCGCCCCATAGGTGCCCCGGGCATCTAATGAAGATCGGCACGACGTACGACATTCGTCTGCGAGGTCTTCCATGAACGAACTGACGGACCTGACGGAACACACTGCTCCTGTCCACCGGGCCGACCCTGTGGCCTGGCCGCAGGACCGCACGTGCCCCTACCACCCGCCCACCGGCTACGACCCACTGCGTGACGGAACCCCGCTGTCCCGTGTCACGCTCTACGACGGCCGCACCGCCTGGGCGGTCACCGGCCACGGCACGGCCCGGGCGCTGCTCGCCGACCCCCGGCTCTCCAGCGACCGCCGACGGGACGACTTCCCGATGCCGAACGCCCGGTTCGCGGCGGCCCGGGAGCGCCGCCAGGTCGCCCTGCTCGGCCTCGACGACCCCGCGCACCAGACCCAGCGCCGGATGCTGATCCCGGACTTCACCCTCAAGCGGGCGACCGGGATGCGGCCGGCCATCCAGCGGATCGTCGACGAGCTGCTCGACCGGATGATCGCCCAGGGGCCGCCGGCCGACCTGGTGAGCGCCTTCGCCCTGCCCGTGCCGTCCATGGTCATCTGCGACCTGCTCGGTGTGCCGTACGCCGACCACGAGTTCTTCGAGGCGCAGTCCCGGCGGCTGCTGCGCGGTCCGGAGGCCGCCGACTCCCTGGACGCGCGCGACAGGCTGGAGGCCTATCTGGGCGACCTGGCCGACCGCAAGAGCCGGGACGAGGTGCCCGGCGAAGGCGTCCTCGACGACCTCGTCCACGAGCGGCTGCGCGAGGGCGCCCTGGACCGCGACGAGGTCGTCGCGCTGGCCCTCATCTTGCTGGTCGCCGGGCACGAGACCACCGCCAACATGATCTCGCTCGGCACCTTCACCCTGCTCCAGCAGCCCGAGCGGCTCGCCGAACTGCGCGCCGACCCCGCGCTGGTGCCCGCCGCCGTCGAGGAACTGATGCGGATGCTGTCCATCGCCGACGGGCTGCTGCGCGTCGCCCTGGAGGACATCGAGGTGGCCGGTACCACCATCCGCAAGGGCGACGGCGTGCTCTTCGCGACCTCGGTCATCAACCGCGACGAGTCCGTGTACGACGACCCCGACACCATCGACTGGCACCGCCCGGCCCGCCACCACGTGGCCTTCGGCTTCGGCATCCACCAGTGCCTGGGCCAGAACCTGGCCCGCGCCGAGTTGGAGATCGCCCTGCGCACCCTCTGGGAGCGGCTCCCGGAGCTGCGGCTCGCCGCACCTCCCGAGGAAATCCCCTTCAAACCCGGCGACACGATCCAGGGGATGCTGGAACTCCCCGTGACCTGGTAAGAGGCTCCTGCCATGCACATCGAGATCGATACGGACGTCTGCATCGGAGCCGGCCAGTGCGCCATGACGGCGCCGAACGTCTTCACCCAGGACGACGACGGCTTCAGCACCCTGCTCCCCGGCATGGAGGACGGCGGCGGTGATCCCCTGGTCCGGGAGGCGGCCCGGGCCTGCCCGGTGCACGCCATCACCGTCAAGGAACCGACGGGCTAGCGTCGACCGGCGGTGCCGCCGGCACCGACCGTGCCGGCCCGCGCCCGGGTCACCGCTCCGGGCGGCGGCCAACCGGCTCGTTCGCGCGGGTCCGGGCCGCGCTGTCGGTGCTCGCCGCGGCCGGACCTCACCGGTCGCGCAGCAGTGCCCGGGCCGCCTCGCGGGCCTCGGTCGCGGGCTCCGTGCTCCCGGTGATGCCCGCGGTCACCATCGCCCCCTCGGCCAGCAGGAACAGCGGGCCGGTGAGCGCGGCGTCCAGACCGGCGCCCGCCACCAGGCCCGCGAGATAGTCCCGGAAGGCCTGTTTGTGGCCCCGCACCTGAGCCACCACCCGCTCGGAGGTGGCACCCAGCTCGCCGTACGCGTTGATCCACGCGCACCCCCGGAAGTCCTCCTCGCCGAACCACCCCGCCAGCCAGTCGAAGACGGCGAGCAGCCGCTCCCGGGGGTCCGGCTGCCGCTCGACATGCGCGGCCAGCCGCTGCCGGCAGCGCACGTCCCGGCGCTCCAGATAGGCCACCACGAGCTGTTCCTTCGCGGGGAAGAGCTGGTAGAGCCGTTTGAGGGAGACCCCGGAGGCGCCGCGTATGTCGTCCATGCCGACGGACTGCACCCCCCGCCCGTAGAACAGCCGCTCGGCGGCGTCCAGGGCCTGCTCCCGTGCGACCGCGCTGTCCATGACCACTTCCGAGGGCTCCTTGACGAGAGAACGTGCGTTCTCCTACGTTAGCAGCGACCGGGAGAACGTGCGTTCTCCACCTGAGGAGGAGGCCATGGCCGACCGTCCGCCCCTGCCACCCTTCACCCGCGGGACCGCCGTCCAGAAAGTCCAGGCCGCCGAGGACGCCTGGAACACCCGCGACCCGCAGCGGGTGGCGCTCGCGTACTCCGAGGACTCGGTGTGGCGCAATCGCGGCACCTTCGTCACCGGCCGCGCGGAGATCGTCGAGTTCCTCACCGCCAAATGGGACCGGGAACTCGACTACGCGCTCCGCAAGGACCTGTGGGCCTTCGACGGCAACCGCATCGCGGTCCGCTTCCAGTACGAGTGCCACGACGCGGCCGGCCAGTGGTGGCGGTCGTACGGCAACGAACTCTGGGAGTTCGACGAGCACGGGCTGATGACCCGGCGCGAGGCCAGCATCAACGACGTCCCGATCGAGGAACACGAACGCCGTCTCCACGGGCCGCGCCCGGAGTCCGAGCGGGGCCTGTCGTTCCCGCTCCGGTGACACCCGCATAGGGTTCTTGGATGACCCATGCGCCCTCGAAGCCCTTTCTCTACCTCGTCGTCTGCGGGGCCGGCATCGCCGCGGGCGTCGGCAAGCTGATCACCGCGGCCCACGAACGCGGCTGGGAGGTCGGGGTCATCGCCACACCGGTCGCCATGAACGGGTTCTTCGACACCGCCGAGGCAGAGGCACGCACCGGCCGCCCCGTCCGGTCGGCCTGGCGCCGCCCCTCCGACCCGCGCCCCTTTCCGGCGCCGGACGCGGTGATCGTCGCCCCCGCCACGTTCAACACCGTCAACAAATGGGCCGCCGGGCTCGCCGACACCCTCGCCGTCGGCACCCTCTGCGAGGCCCTGGGCCTGGGCGTCCCGATAGCCGTCCTGCCCTGCGTCGCCGACGCACTGGCCGCCCACCCCGCCTACCGGGAGAGCCTGACCCGGCTGCGCGGGCTGGGCGTCCGCTTCGGCGACCCGCACACCGGCGGAGCCGAAGCGGACGGCCGGCGCCCCGAGTTCGCCTGGGAACGGGCGCTGGACCTGCTGGAGCAGGGCTGACGCGTCCGATTACCGCCCTCGTCACGCGAGACCGGACGACGGGCCGACGTACGCTCGGCTCTGTACGACGTGATCTCGAATGTGGGAGACAACGATGGAGTACGTGAAGCTCGGCCGCACCGGTCTGGACGTGTCCCGGATCTGCCTCGGCTGCATGACCTACGGCCTGCCCGACCGCGGCACCCACGAGTGGACCCTCGACGAGGAGGCGTCCCGCCCGCTGATCCGGCAGGCGCTGGAGGCGGGCATCAACTTCTTCGACACCGCCAACGTCTACTCGGACGGCACCAGCGAGGAGATCGTCGGCAAGGCGCTGCGCGACTTCGCCCAGCGCGACGAGATCGTCCTCGCCACCAAGGTGCACGGCCGGATGCGCCCCGGGCCCAACGGCGGCGGTCTGTCGCGCAAGGCGATCCTCACGGAGATCGACCACAGCCTCAGCCGCCTCGGCACCGACTACGTCGACCTCTACCAGATCCACCGCTTCGACCACGACACGCCGATCGAGGAGACGATGGAGGCGCTGCACGACGTCGTCAAGGCGGGCAAGGCGCGCTACATCGGGGCCAGTTCGATGTACGCCTGGGAGTTCTCCAAGGCCCAGTACACGGCCGAGCGGAACGGCTGGACCAAGTTCGTCTCCATGCAGAACCACTACAACCTCCTCTACCGCGAGGAGGAGCGCGAGATGCTGCCGCTCTGCGCCGACCAGGGTGTGGGCGTGCTGCCGTGGAGCCCGCTGGCCCGGGGCCGCCTCACCCGCGACTGGGGCACGGTCACCGAGCGCAGCACCACCGACAACTTCGGCAACCGCCTCTACCAGGACGGCGACCGCGCGATCGTCGAGGCGGTCACCCGCATCGCCGGCGACCGGGGCGTCCCCCGAGCCCAGGTGGCCCTGTCCTGGCTCCTCCACCAGAACACGGTGACGGCCCCGATCATCGGAGCATCGAAGCCGAACCACATCGAGGACGCGGTGGCGGCCGTGGAGTTGGAGCTGAGCGACAAGGAACTGGAGGAGCTGGAGGAGCCCTACGGCCCCCATCCGATCTCCGGCCACTGAGGCGCTTCTTGTGGCTTTCAGGGGCGCGGGGCTGTGTCAGTGTGCGGCTCCGCCGCGTGGGCGCGAGCGACCACATCGCACCCGCACCCGAATCACAACCGCTCGGTCCCGCAAGGACCGCCCCCCTGGCTGTTCACCTGGACCACGGACGGCCGCGGCCTGCTCCGGCAGGGCACCGCACAGGCCTGGGCGCGCCCCGGCGAACTGGTCGTCCTCGCCCCCGGCGTCCCGCACCACTACACGGTGGCGCCCGGCGCGAGCCGCTGGGGGTTCTGGTGGACCCACTGCCAGGCCCTCCCCGGCTGGGCGCAGTGGCTGGGCCGGTGCGCCGTGGGCGACGGCGTGTACGCCGTCGGCGCGCCGGACGACACACACGCCCGGATCGAGGCCGCGTTCCACCGTCTGCTGGCCGACTCCCGCTGGACCGGCAGCGGCGCGCCGCCCGCGGCCGTACCCGGCGAAGCGCCCGTCGCCGTCGCGTACGGCAGCGCCGCACGCGAACTGGCCCTGTGCGCGCTGGAGGAGGTGGTCCTGCTCGCGACGGCCGGCGCGCACCGGGCGCCACCCGGTCCGGACGCCCGGGACGGGCGCGTGCGCCGCGCCGGGGAACTGATCACCGCCGACCCGGGCGCCCCCCACACCGTCGACTCGCTCGCCGCGCGTGTCGCGCTGTCGCCGTCCCGGTTCGCCCACCTCTTCACCCGGGAGACCGGCGTGCCCCCGATGCGCGCGTTGCGCGAGGCGCGGCTGCGACACGCCGTCCGGCTGCTGGAGAGCACCGACCTCACGGTCGAGCGGGTGGCCGCCGCGTCCGGATTTCCCAGCCCGTTCCATTTCAACCGGGTTTTCCGTGAAAGATACGGTGTCCCGCCCGGCGCCTACCGTTCCGGTGAACGTCCGTAATGCCTGCGGCCATTGGTTCGCGGACGCTCGCCGACCGGAGGGCCTGCGCAGGTCGGACCGTGGTTCAATGGTTGGTGCGGATGCCGGGACGGTCGGCCCCGAATCCTCGCGCCAATTACGATGTCGATACAACGACAAAGCGCGAACGTACTCATTGACGATTCGTCAAATCAGCGCAAGCTCCGGGCAATGCGGAAAACCCTGAGATCCCTTGTTCTGCCCTGCTGGCCTGTGCAAAGGTGTGCCGTGTCGGCATGCGGACAATTGTTTCCCCCCGCATGCGCGAGGCCGCTCCCGTACGCCCCCCACGCTTCAAAAGAGCTGCCGACGGCGGACGTTCGAGCGCCGAACCCCAACAGGCCCATCCGATCATGGCGTCGGCCGGGTCGCATACCGGTCACATACCCGACGGTATGGACTGAATTCCGCGTTGCGTCTGGAAGGAATGCCGCCGTGAATGACGCAGGCCTGGGGAATTCCCCTACCCCCGCCCGGCCGTTCGACGTCACCGACGAGCAGCTCAGCGCCGAGCTCAAGCAATGGACGGGCGCCGCGCCCGCGCTGCACCCCGTCGGTGAACTCCTCGACCGGCACTGGGAAGCGGCCTTCGCCTACGCCCGACTGTGCACCGACGGCTCCCGCGGCGCTGGAATGCTCACCACCGCCGCATTCACCCGGCTTTTCGGTGAATCCCTCCGCCAGAGCGGCCCCACCGCCGCCTGGCGTCCCCAACTCCTTGTCACCGTCCGCCGTATCGCCGCCGAATGGGACAACGACGGCCGCAGCGAACTCCTGCACCCCGAACTGCGCGTCGGCGAGGGGGAGCGGGCCGCCTCCCGGCTGCTCCCGCCCGCGAACCGGCGGCTGCTCTCCCGCGCCTTCCAGCGCCTGACCCAGTCCTCACGGGCCGTGCTGTGGCACACCGAGGTCGAGTCGGAGCCGCTGTCGACCCCCGCCGGGCTGCTGGGCCTCGACGAACAGGACACGCGGGTCGAACTGCGCCGGGCCCGCGAGCGGCTGCGCGAGGAGTGCCTCCAGGTGCACCGCGAACTCGCCCACGAGGACGAGTGCCAGCGGTACGTCCGGATGATCGACGTGACCTTCCGGCGTGGCGGCGTCGACCTCGACCGGGACCTCCAGCAGCACCTCAACGGCTGCAGTCACTGCCGGCACACCGCCGACCAGCTCCACCAGTTCAACGGCGGCCGCAGCCTCGGCCTCGCCCTGGCCGAGGCCGTGCTCGGCTGGGGCGCCCGCGCCTATCTGGAGTCGCGGGCCGGCCGCACCGGGGAGCCCGCCGAGCAGGAGGCCACGCCCGTCGGCCGCCCCGCGGTCGGTGAGGACTTCGCACCGGCGGCCGGGCCGGGCAAGGACCTGGTGGTGCACCCCGCCCTCTCCCGCCGCGCCAAGCAGCGGGCCGCCCGCCGGGTGCGCCGCCGCAACCTCGCCGTGGCCGTGGGCACGGTGAGCGGTCTGGTCGTGCTGCCGCTGGTGCTGTGGGCGGTGCTCGGCTCCGGCGACGACGCCGGCTCGACGGCCGCGGGCAAGCCCTCCGCCACGCCCGGCAAGGGCACCGCCAGCTCGGGCCCGTCCTGGATCGGCACCAGCCAGACCACCCAGGGCACCTTGCGCGGACGCCTGCACAACATCGCCTCCGGCCTGTGCATCGGCGTGGTCGGCAAGAAGCCCGCCAAGGGCGCCGAGACCGGGCTCGCCGAGTGCTCCTCGGACGCCGGCCAGCAGTGGACGTACGAGAACGACGGGCTGCTGCGCAACGGCGCCGACCCCGGTCTGTGCCTCGACTCGCACCTCGGCTACTCCGTCCGGCTCGCCCCGTGCTCGGCCGCCGCCTCCGGCACCGGCGGCCGGAGCATCCGCTACGACTTCACCCTCCAGGGCGCCCTGGTGCCCCGCTGGGACCAGGACCTGGCGCTCGCCCCGGCCGCCACCGACGGCGGCGGCTCCCTGGTGGTCAAGACCCGGGCGAACGTCGCCGCCCAGCGCTGGGTGATGGACACCTCCCAGCCCGACCTGCAGATGCAGATCGTCAACTGGGACGCCGAGACCACCCCGACGCCGACCCCCGCCCCGTCGGCCACCCCCGCACCCAAGGCCGCGAAGACCCCCACCCCGGCACCCTCTCCGTCGGCGTCGCGGACGACAGCCCAGCCCACGCCGTCGAGCAGCGCCCCCAGGTACAACCCGTGCGAGGAATACCCGGGCTACTGCTACGGCGGCGGCCAGTACGGCGACGGCGGGGGTTACGGCGGCGGTGGCGGCTACGGTGGCGGAGGCGGTCACCGCGGCCACTGAGCCGCTACGGGCTCAGGGGTGGTGCGGCGGCGGGGGCGGCATCGTCGTCAGATCCGGCGCCCCCTCCGGCCACACCAGCAGCACCGGGCAGGGCGCGTGGTCGACGGTGAACCGCACCGCCTTGCCCAGGCTGTGCGGTCCCAGCCGGGACCGGTCGCCGTCCCGGGCCACGATCAGCAGACCGGCGCCCTCGGCGGCGGCCACCACCTCCCGCTCGACGCGCCCGGTCCGCTCCAGCCGGGTGCACGGCCGTCCCAGCCGTGCCTCGGCCGCGTCCAGCAGTTCCGCCGCCGACGTGCCGCCGAGCGCCACCAGCCGCTGCTCCGGGTCCGGTTCCGAACCCGCCCGGCCCAGCAGCCCCGCGAACGCGCCGTGCGCCAGGCCGGCCACCCCCGGCTCGGTCACGTGCAGCAGCACCACCTCGGACGCGTCCCGCGCGTAGCCCCGCGCCGCGTCCACACAGGCGGGCCAGGTCCCCTCGACCAGCCAGACGATCACCCGCATGTCCATGGCCTCCCGTCTACATCCCGACCACCTGGAGCGCCCCCCACAGTGCCACCACCGCACCGGCCAGCGCGGTCGGCACGGCGAGCAGCCCCAGCCGGGTGAACTCCCCGAGGTCCACCCCGTGGTCGTGCTGGTGCACGATCCTGCGCCACAGCAGCGTGGCGAGCGAACCGGCGTAGGTCAGGTTCGGGCCGATGTTCACCCCGAGCAGCACCGCCAGCACCGCGCCGGGCCCGGTCTGCGCGGCCAGCGGCAGCAGCACCAGCACCGCCGGCAGGTTGTTGACGACGTTCGCCAGCACGGCGGCCAGCGCGGCGATGCCGAGCAGGGCCGGCAGCCCGGTCCCGCCGGGCAGGACATGCCCGAGCGCGTCGGACAGCCCGTTGTCGACGACCGCCCGCACCACGATCCCGAGCGCGAGCACGAACGCCAGGAACGCCGGAGCCGCCGCCTTCACGACCGACAGCGGGGTTGCCTGCCGCCGTACCAGCGCCCGCCCGGCGAGCACCAGCGCGCCGGCGAACGCGGCCCACGCGGGGTCGACCCCGAACGCGGAGGTGACCACGAACCCGGCGAGGGTGCAGGCCACCGTCACCACCGCGAACACCGGCAGCCGGGGCGGCTCGCCGGTGTCCTTCGCCCCCGGGGCCGCCGAGGACAGGTCCCGGGCGAAGAACCGCCGGAACACCAGGTACTCGGCGCCGATCGCCACCAGCCAGGGCAGCACCATCAGCGCCGCGAACCGGGTGAAGCTCAGCCCGCTCGCCGCGAACGCCAGCAGGTTCGTCAGATTCGACACCGGCAGCAGCAGCGAGGCGGTGTTCGACAGATGAGTGCACGCGTAGACGTGCGGCTTGGCCCGCACTCCGGACCGGGCCGCCGTCGCGAACACCACCGGCGTCAGCAGCACCACCGTCGCGTCCAGGCTCAGTACGGCGGTGATCACCGAGGCCAGCGCGAACACCGCGGTCAGCAGCCGCACCGGCCGCCCGTCCGCCCAGCGGGCCATCCACGCCCCGCAGGCCTGGAACAGCCCCTCCACGTCGCAGAAGTGGGCGAGCACCAGGACGGCGGCGAGGAAACCGACGACGGGGCCGAGCCGTTCGGCCTCCTCCCGGGCGTGGTCCAGCGAGATCGCCCCGGTGGCGATCACCACCCCCGCAGCGGGTACCGCGAGCACCGCCTCCGGCCAGCCGCGGGGCCGGATCACGGCCCAGGCGAGGACGGCGGCGAGCAGCAGGACGGACAGGGTCTCGGCGAGCGGGGTGTTCAGGGCGTGTTCCTCTGGGCGTGATCAGGTGCGGCCCGCCCATGAAAGCAGACGGACCCGTTTACGAGGACCGGGTACCCGCCGTACCCAGGAACTCAGCCCATCCTCCGGTCGGTTCCTGGCCCGGGTTCAGGGTGCGCAGGGTGCGCAGCACCCCCGGGTCCTGCGCCTCCAGCCACGCCACCAGCTGCTTGAAGGACACGAACCGCACGTCGTCGTACTCGGCCATCTTGCCGATGGCCTCCTCGACGGCGTCCATGTAGATGCCGCCGTTCCAGCGTTCGAAGTGGTTGCCGATGAAGAACGGCGCCCGGTTGGTGGTGTACGCCCGCTGGAAGCCCGCCAGGTAGGTGTCGCGGGCCTGGGTGCGCCAGGCGTCGTACTGGGACTTGTCGCCCAGCGGGTTGCCGGCCGACTGGTTGAACATCATGTTGTAGTCCATCGACAGGACCTGGAAGGAGTGCCCGGAGAACGGTATGGACTGCAGCGGGAAGTCCCAGATGCGGTTGCCCTGCACCTTGCCCGGCCAGATCTGCAGGCCGCCGGGGGAGCTGGCGTCGTACTTCCAGCCGAGCGCGGCCGCCGTGGGCAGCAGGTTGGTCTGGCCCTCCAGGCACGGGGTACGACCGCCGATCAGCTCCTTGCGGTAGTCGAAGGGCAGCGGGTCCAGGTCGGTGAAGCCGGTGTTGGTCTTCCACTTGGTGACGAAGCCGATCGCCTGGTCGATCTCGCTGCGCCACTCCGCCGGGGACCAGTTGCGCACGCCGTCGCTGCCGCAGAAGTGCCCGTTGAAGTGGGTGCCGATCTCGTGCCCCTCCAGCCACGCCGCGCGCACCTGCTGGAGCGTGTTGTGGATGTGCCGGTCGGAGAGGTAGCCGATCGCGGAGGCGCCGACCTCGTGCTGCGGCGGCCGGTAGAGGTCCTTCTTGGACTCCGGCAGCGTGTAGATGCCGGACAGGAAGAACGTCATCTTCGCGCCGTGGTCCGCGGCGACCTTGCGGAAGCGGGAGAACAGCTGGTTGCTGAGCTCGCCGGCGCCGTCCCAGGAGAACACCACGAACTGCGGCGGCTTGGCGCCGGCCGCCAGGCGCGTCGCCTTCGGCTGGTGCGGCTGGGCGCCGGTGTCGGCGGTGGACCCGTCCCCGATGAGCTTCAGCGGCTTGGCCGGTACGCCGCTGCTCTTGCCGTTGTCGGCGGAACCGCCGCCGCCCACCGTCCACTGGCCGTTCGAGCACCCCGACACCGCGCCCAGTGCACCCAGGGCGCCCGCCGTCGCGCCCGCCGTCAGGATCCGCCTGCGGGAGATGCCGCTCATGTCCGTCCCCGATTCCGTCGTCCCGGCCCCTCGCGGGGCCTTCTTCCTGTGTGGTCGACGGGTTCGATGGGCGGGCAGGCGGAAAAGATCGGAGCCGGGGGCGCGTGTTGCACGCCTGTGACAGTCGTGGCCCGGACATGACGGACCCCGCTGCCCGGGGGAGGGGGCAGCGGGGTCCGGGTGCGGGGTGAGGGGAAAGCGGGCGGCCGGTGTTTCGGCCGGTCAGGCGCCGGTGCCGGCGCTGAGCACGGTCAGCCGTACCGAGGAGGAGTTCCCGGACACCGGGACCGTGCCGCCCTTCCAGGTGACCTTCAGCGAGTCACGCTCGTCCGGCGGAGTGACCTCCAGCGCGGCCGGGGTCGCCGTCTTGGCGCCGCTGATCTCCGGGTTGGAGAAGGTCAGCCCCGCCCAGGCGCTCCGGCCGGGCTTGAGGGTGACCGTCGCGGGGGTGCTGCCGGACTCCCGCTTCGGGTCCGGGCCGAGCTGGGTGCCGGCGGCGTTCACGAAGGCGGCGCCGGGGAAGCCGCGGACGGTGCAGGTGCGGCCCGACTTGTTGGTGAACACGATCGGGAAGTTCTCCTGACCGGCCCCCGGGTCGTTGCCGCCCACCGAGGCGGTCAGCTCCGAGGTGTGACAGCGACTGCTGGACGCGGTGCCGGCGGTCGTCGTGCCGCCGCCCGTCGAGGAGCCGCCGCCCGTCGACGAGCCGGTGCTCGGGGACGCCGGCGAGGACCCCGTGCCGGACGGCGCGGAGCCGCTGTCCGACGCGCTCGAACCCGCCGAGTCGCCGGTCGCGGGCGCGGCCGTGCCCGACACCGACTCCGGCGACTTGCCCGGGCTGTCGTCGCCACAGGCGGTCAGGAGGCCCAGGGCGGCGACCGTGCTCGCGAGCAGGACCGCCCCGCGCCGCAAGGACTGGGACGTGTGCGCCATGTCTCTCCACACTCCTGGATGTTCGCGGCACGCCGCGAGGCGTGCCCGAGGCGCTCCGTGCGCCGTCACTCCCATCCGATGCGAGAAACGGCGGAAAAGTTCGGGGGCACGCCGTGGTTCATCGGGTCAGGTGACCCGGATCGACCGGAGTATGCCCTCCGTGGCGGTGTGGTCGGCCGCTCCCTTCTGCCGTACCTGTACGTACACCTGGGGCTGGTCGTCCCCGTCGGCCGGGGCGAGAGCCGCCTCCTGGACCGAGCCGCCGGCGCCCGAACAGCCGCTCCAGGTGCGGACCCGGCCCTTCCAGGTGCTGCTCGTGAAGGCGCGGCTGCCGTCGTAGTGGCACTGCGAGTGGGACAGGGCGTTCACCTTCGCGGTGGCGTCACCGTGCAGGCTCAGGCCGATGAACACGCCGTTCACCGCGGTCGTCAGGTCCTGCCACTCCGACACGTCGTCGGCGACCTCCAGCCCCGGCTCGTGCCCCGAGGCCAGCCCGAGCGCCCGGGGATTCCAGCCGGAGTTCCGCAGTTCGCCCGCCCACCCGGACGGCACCTCCGCCACCACCCGCCCGGTGGAGTCGGCGACCTTCGTCTCGTCGCCCGCCGAACCGCTCCGGTCGACCAGCGTGACCGCGAGGGCCGTACCCCCGGCCGCGAGCACCGCGGCGACCGTCAGCGTGATGGCGTTGAGCCGTCTGCGGACGCCGTCCAGGTGCCGCGGCCGACGCGCCGCGGCGGCCGCCGCCAGCCGGTCCAGCTCGTCCGCGAAGGCCTGCGCGGACGGCCAGCGCCGCTGCCGGTCCGGCTCCAGGGCCCGCATCAGCGCCCGCTGGACGTCCTCCCCGAGGTCCGGCCGCAGCCGGTCCGGCCGCACCACCTTCCCGGGCGCCGCCGGCACCGTCCCGGTGACCAGCTCGTAGCCCACCGCGCCCAGCGCGTACACGTCGGCGCGCGCGTCGATGCCCTCGCCGGGCTGGGCCTGCTCGGGAGGCTGGTAGCCCGCCGAACCGGCGGCGAGGGTCAGCCCCGACGCCTGCGCCAGGCTCTTCGCCAGCCCCAGGTCGGCCAGCAGCACCCGCCGGGTGCCGTCCTGCGCGGTGCGCAGCAGCACATTGGTCGGCTTGATGTCCCGGTGCACGATCCCCGCCCCGTGCAGGTCCGCCGCGCCGCGTGCCGCCAGCGCGGTCAGCAGCAGCGCGTCGGGGATCGGCAGCGGGCCCGCCCCGAGCAGGTCGGCGAGGGTGCCCGCGTCGGCGTACTCCATCACGAAGTACGGCCGCCCGTCCGGGAGTTCGCCGATGTCGTAGACCTGTACCACCCGCTTCGAGTCGGCCCGGCGCAGCAGCCGTGCCTCGGACAGGAAGCGGTCGTGGATGTCGAGACGGTGGGACCAGTTGTCGGCGAGCACCTTCACCGCGACCGAGGCGTCCAACTGGTCGTCGTGGGCGAGCCAGACCGTCCCGAAGGCACCGGTGCCCAGGCGCCGTTCGAGGCGATAGCGGCCGATCCGCTCCAGGGGTTGCATACGACTATCATGCCTGCCCTGAGATCGACTTCGAGGGGGACCTCCCGTGCCGGACGCCGCGCTGACCGAAGACCTCGCCCGGCGGGCCGCCGCCGGCGACCAGCTGGCCCTGAACCAGCTGCTGACTGAGGTCTGGCCCGACGTCGTACGACGCTGCGGACGGTTCCTGCCGTGCCGGGAGGACGCCGAGGAGGCGGCCCAGGACGTGCTGCTCCAGATCTCCCGGAAGATCACCACCTTCGAGGGCCGCAGCCGCTTCAGCACCTGGCTGTACACGGTCGTCGCCAACTGCTCCCGGCAGAAGTACCGGGACCTGAAGCGGCGGTCGGCGGAGCAGCCGGCGGACATCGAACCGGCCGAGCATGTTGACCCGCGCACCACCAGCGTGATCGCCGGTTCCCGGATCGATCTGCTGGAGGCGCTGGACCGGCTGGAGCGGGAGCATCCGCAGCTGGTGGCGCCGCTGGTCTACCGGGACATCTGCCAGCTGGACTACGCCGAGGTCGCCGAGCGAGTGGGGATCCCCCTGGGGACGCTGAAGTCGCGGCTGCACGAGGCGCGCAAGCAGGTCCGGCCCTGGCTGAGCGCGCCGTGACGGGAACGGCAGGCGCGCCGTGACGGCAACGGCAACGGCAACGGCAAAAAAATAGGGCAAGGAGTTCAACCGCTCCTCGCCACTCTTAACTTATAGCGCACAGGGGGGCTTGCGGCAAGGCCCCCCTCGTCCCGCAAAATCGCAGGCCGAAGCCGGCAGCAGCGGTATTTGGGGGATTCGTCACGTGCATGTGTTGTTGATGGGATACGGGTCGCGCGGGGACGTCGAACCGCTGGCGGGACTCGGGCTGGCGCTGCGGGAACTCGGCGCCGAGGTGCGGGTGTGCGCCCCTCCGGACCAGGAGTTCGCGGAACTGCTGGCGCGGGCGGGCGTGGCGCATGTGCCGTTCGGGCCGTCGGTGCGCTCGGTGGTGACCAGGCCGGATCCGCAGCCGTCGGACGCGTTCCGGCTCGCCGCCGCCCTGGTCGCCGCGCACTTCGACGCGGTCGCCGCGGCGGCCGAGGGATGCGACGTGGTGGTGGCGACCGGCCTGATGCCGGCCGGGGTGCGGTCCGTGACCGAGAAGCTGGGCATCCGCTACGTGTTCGCGTGCCCGCACCCGTTCGGGATGCCGTCCTCGCACTTCCCGCCGTCGGGCCGCCCGGGCCGCCCGGCCCCGCCGGACGCCGACCTGCGGACGCTGTGGAAGGTGGACGCCGAGCGGGTGGACGCGCTGTACGGCGAGGCCCTGAACACCCATCGGGCGGCGATCGGGCTGCCTGCGGTGGACGACGTCCGCGCCCACGTCCTCACCGACCGGCCGTGGCTGGCGGCGGACCCGGTCCTGGGACCGTGGCAGGACCTGACGGATTTCGACCTGGTGCAGACGGGCGCGTGGCTGCTGCCGGACGAACGCCCGTTCCCGGACGAGCTGGCGGCCTTCCTGGCGGCCGGTGAGCCGCCGGTGTACGTCGGCTTCGGCAGTATGGCGATGCGCGGCGCGCCGGACGCCGCCCGGGCGGCCGTCGAGGCGGTGCGCGCCCAGGGCCGCCGGTTGCTCGTCGGACGCGGCTGGGCCGACCTCGCCCCCATCGACGGGCGGCCGGACTGCCTCGCGATCGGCGAGGTCAACCACCAGGCGCTGTTCCGGCGAGTCGCCGCCGTCGTGCACCACGGCGGCGCGGGCACCACGACGACCGCCGCCCTGGCCGGCGTGCCCCAGGTGGTCGTCCCCCAGATCGTGGACCAGCCGCACTGGGCCGCCCGGGTGGCCGAGCTGGGCATCGGCGCGGCCCACGACGGTCCGACCCCGACCGCCGACTCCCTCTCCGCCGCGCTCACGACCGCCCTGGCCCCGGGGACCCGCGCCCGCGCGGCTGCCGTGGCCGCCGACATCCGACCCGACGGGGCGACGGTCGCCGCGCGCCTCCTGCTCGACGGCGCCGACAGGCCTGACGGGGAGTCGCCGCCCGTCTCCGCGTGAACCGTGCGGAAGCAGAGCCGCTCCCACCCGCGCCCGGCACCACCGGACGGGGCAGGCCGCGCCGCACCGCCCGTCCTCGTAGGGACGACAGGAAACCAGAGCCGCCCCACCTGTCACCGGACTCGGCACCCGTCAAGGAAGCGGAGCCGCCCGCGGCTGCCGCCGGGTCCGGCACCTCCCAGGGAGGCGGAGCCGCCCGCGCCAGGGGTGCGCCCCCCTCCCTCGAAGAACCAGAACCGCCCCGCCTGCCGCCGGGTCCGGCTCGCAGGGAGGCGGAGCCGCCCGCGCCAGAGGTGCGCCCCCCTCCCTCGAAGAACCAGAACCGCCCCGCCTGCCGCCGAGCCCGGCACCTCGCAGGGAAGCGGTGCGGCCCGCACCAGCGGTTGTTTCCCCGTCCGTCAAAGAACCAGAGCCGTCCCCACCGTCGCCGAACCCGGCACCCCGCAAGCGGAGTCAGCCGCATCCGGCGGGTGCCGGCACCTCAACGGAGCTGATGCAGTGAACCCCCTGACCACCCGCGCCTTCGACCTCCCCGAACGGCTCTCCGCCAAGGCCGCACCGGCCCTGATCGCCGACGACGAGCAGCACTTCGCGGCCATCGCGCGCTGCCTCGACGAGACGACCGCCGAACTGTCCGACCGCCTCGACACCGCACTCAAGGCCCCGGGCGGCACCGGCCGGGCCGCGATGGACCGGGACATCGAGGTCCACCGGCTGACCGGCCGGCTGCGCATCCTGCGCCGCTTCGGCCTGGACCTGTGCCTGGGGCGCATGGTCGCCGCGGACGACCCCGAGCCCGTGTACATCGGCCGGCTCGGCCTCACCGACAGCGAGGGCCGCCGACTGCTGCTCGACTGGCGGTCCCCCGCGGCCGAGCCGTTCTTCGCGGCGACCCACGCCGACCCGACGGGGCTGCGCAGCCGCCGCCGATACCGCTGGACGGACGGCCGGATCAGCGACTACTGGGACGAGGTGTTCACCGCCGACGGGCTCGAAGGGCACGCCGCGCTCGACGACCAGTCCGCCTTCATCGCGAGCCTCGGCGCCGACCGGTCGGAGCGGATGCGGGACGTGCTCGCCACCATCCAGGCCGACCAGGACGCCATCATCCGCGCGGGATCCCGGGGCGCCCTCGTCGTCGACGGCGGTCCGGGCACCGGCAAGACGGTCGTCGCCCTGCACCGCACCGCGCACCTGCTGTACTCCGACCCGCGCCTCGGGCACCGGCGGGGCGGCGTGCTGTTCGTGGGCCCGCACCGGCCCTACCTGAACTACGTCTCCGACGTGCTGCCCAGCCTCGGCGAGGAGGGCGTGCAGACCTGCGTGCTGGCCGACCTCGTGGACGAGGGAGCCGCGGCGACACCCGAGGCCGATCCCGAGGTGGCCCGCCTGAAGTCGTCCGCGGCCATGGTGCGGGCGATCGAGACGGCCGTCCGCTTCTACGAGGAACCGCCCGCCACGGGCATGACGGTCGCCACCGACTGGGGCGACCTGTGGCTGAGCGCCGACGACTGGGCCGACGCGTTCCGGGCGCCGGGGCCGGGCACACCGCACAACGAGGGCCGTGACCAGATCTGGGAGGAACTCGCCACCATCCTGCTGGACAAGCACACCGGCGACGACGTCCCGCCCGAGCGGTTCCGCAGGTCGCTCCAGCAGGACAGGGAGCTGGTCGACACCCTGAACGGGGCCTGGCCGCTGCTGGAGGCCGGCGACCTGGTCGGCGACCTGTGGTCGGTGCCGGCCTATCTGCGGATGTGCGCCCCCTGGCTCGGCCGAGACGACGTACGGCTGCTCCAGCGTGCCGACCCCCAGGCCTGGACGGTGTCCGACCTGCCGCTCCTGGACGCGGCCCGGCAGCGGCTCGGCGACCCGGAGGCGGCCCGGCGCAGGCAGCGGCAGGAGGCCGCACTCGCCGCCCAGCGCGAGCGCATGGCCCAGGTCGTCGACAACCTGATCGGGGCCGCCGTCGACTCCGGCGCCGACGGTGACGACGGCGAGGGTCTGGTGCGGATGCTGCGCGGCGAGGACGCCAAGGTCAGCCTGGTCGACGAGTCCGAACTGCCCACCCTCACCCCGGACCTGCTGGCCGGCCCGTTCGCGCACATCGTCGTCGACGAGGCCCAGGAACTGACCGACGCCGAATGGCAGATGCTGTTGCTGCGCTGCCCGTCCCGGAGCTTCACCATCGTCGGGGACCGGGCCCAGGCCAGGCACGGGTTCGCGGAGTCGTGGCGGGAGCGCCTGGAGCGGGTCGGATTCGACCGGATCACCCTGGCCTCGCTCGGCATCAACTACCGCACACCGGAGGAGATCATGGTGGAGGCCGAGCCGGTCATCCGGTCCGTGCTCCCGGACGCCAACGTGCCGACCTCGATCCGCGCCAGCGGCCTGCCCGTCGTCCACGGATCCGCCGACCGGCTGGCCCCGATCCTCGACGGCTGGCTCGCCGCCCACGCCGAGGGCGTCGCCTGCGTGATCGGCGATCCCGCCTTCACCGCGACATCCCGGGTCCGCTCGCTCACCCCGGAACTGTCGAAGGGGCTCGAGTTCGACCTGGTCGTCCTCGTCGACCCGGAGGACTTCGGTACGGGCGTCGAGGGCGCCGTCGACCGCTATGTCGCCATGACCCGGGCGACCCGCCAGCTGGTCGTCCTGACGCGCACTCCCTAGGGGAGGTCCTCCGGGAACAGGGACAGCTCGGCCCAGATCGTCTTGCCCTCGCCGGTGTGCCGGGTGCCCCAGCGCTGGGTCAGCTGTGCCACCAGCAGCAGGCCCCGGCCGCCCTCGTCCCAGGTCTTGGCCCGGCGCAGGTGCGGAGCGGTGTGACTAGTGTCGGACACCTCGCAGATCAGCCTGGTCGTGTCGTGGATCAGGCGGAGCCGGATGGGGTGGGAGCCGTAGCGGATGGCGTTGGTGACCAGTTCGCTGACCACCAGCTCCGCCGTGAAGGCGGCCATGGTCAGGTCCCACACCTCCAGCTGCCGCACGACCTGCTTGCGGATCGGCGCGACCAGGGCGGGGTCTGCGGGGATGTCCCAGGTCGCCACCCAGGACGGCGGCAGGCCCTGGGTGCGTGCCAGCAGCAGGGCGACGTCGTCGGCCGCGCCGCCCGGCGGCAGCAGGGCGTGCAGGATCCGGTCGCAGGTCTCGTCCAGCGAGTCGCTGTACGCCCCCAGCGCCTCGTGCAGGAGCCGGCGACCGGTGTCCGGGTCCCGGTGCGGGGAGTTGATCAGGCCGTCCGTGAACATGGCCAGCACGGTGCCCTCGGGCAGCTCGATCTCGGTGGACTCGAACGGCAGCCCGCCCAGGCCCAGTGGGGGACCGGCGGGCAGGTCCACCTCGTGGAGGCGATGGCCCGGGCGCAGTACGACGGGGAGCGGATGACCGGCGCGGGCCAGCGTGCAGTGCCGGGACACCGGGTCGTAGACCGCGTACAGGCAGGTGGCGCCGACCTCGCCGGGGCTGCCCTCGCCGCCGTGCTCCTCCGAGAGCCGGACCACCAGGTCGTCGAGGTGGGTGAGCAGCTCGTCCGGGGCCAGGTCGATGTCGGCCAGGGTGCGTACCGCGGTGCGCAGCCGGCCCATGGTCGCCGAGGCCTGCACACCGTGGCCGACGACGTCCCCGACGACCATGGCGACCCGCAGCCCGGACAGCGGGATCACGTCGAACCAGTCGCCGCCCACCCCGGCCCGGGCGGCCGGCAGATAGCGGGAGGCGGCCTGCAGGGCCGCGGTGTGCGGCAGCGTCCGGGGCAGCAGGCTGCGCTGCAGGGCCAGGGCGGTCTCCCGCTCGCGGGAGTAGCGGCGGGCGTTGTCGATGCAGACGGCGGCCCGGGCCGTGATCTCCTCGGCCAGCAGCACGTCGTCCGGGCCGAACGGGCCGGCCCGGCGGTGCCGGGTCAGCACCGCGACTCCCAGGGTCGTGCCGCGCGCCTGGATCGGCACGGCCATCGAGGAGTGGACGCCGAACTCGCGCACCCGCTCCCCGCGCGTCTTGTGCCAGGTCAGCCACTGCGTCATCTCGCCGGACGCCACCTGGGCCACGATGGTGTGCCCCGCGATCAGCGAGTCGGCCTGCGGGGAGGAGGCCGGGTAGGACTCGCTGTGACCGGGCTTGAGCACCGCCTCGGGGACGCCGGGCAGTACGGACTGGTGCGCGACACGGCGCAGCGTGACCGGCACCGTCAGCCGGGTCGGGAGGTCGCCGTCGTTCTCCGGCGGGTCCAGCAGGTCGACGGTGACGAAGTCGGCGAGGGCCGGCACGCAGACGTCCACCAGTTCCTGCGCCGTACGGGTGACGTCCAGGGTCGTGCCGATGCGCACGCTCGCCTCGTTGACCAGCTGGAGCCGTTCCCTGGCGAGGTAGTTCTCGGTGATGTCGTGGGCGGCCAGGCTCACCCCCAGCACGCGTCCAGCGGCGTCGGTGACCGGTGCCATCCGGGCCAGCCAGGCGTGCGCCCGCTCCTCGCCGCCGGTGCGCATATAGGTCTGGACGTCCAGCGGGCGTCCGGTGGTCAGCACCCGGAGCATGTTCCGCTCCAGCTCCTCGCTCTCCGGCTTGCCGCCGATCTCGGTGATCCGGAGCCCCTGGATCCGCTCCTCGGCCAGACCGATGACCTCGGCCATCGCGTCGTTCACCCGGCGCAGCCGCAGTTGCCCGTCGTAGACCGCGATCGCGCACGGCGACTGGATCAGCGCGGCCGTGGCCAGCGGATCGTCCGGGGTGGGTGGGGCGCCGCCGGTCACCGGGGAGAAGACGAGCCACCCTCCGGCACGCTCGTCGTATGCCGTGCGGTGGTGGGCGACCAGCCAGACCGGGACCGTACGGCCGTCCCGGTGGCGGAGTTCCAGGGTGCCGTCCCAGCGGATGCCCACGGGCACGGGAGGCGGGTCCCCGGCCAGCAGCAGCGCCGCGGGCCGGCCCACGACATCCTCGGCCGGGTGGCCGAGGAGCCGCCGTGCGCCCTCGTTCCACTCGACCAGTGTGCCGTCCTCGTCGATGACAGCCCGGGCCGTCGCCGCATCGTCGAACGGATAGACCCGGCTCATCTCGCCACTCCCAAGCGCACACTCACAGTCAACAGGTGCACCACAGGTGTTCAGCCTAGTGCGTCGGGACCGCCCGTGGCCGCCAGGCACCGGCGGCCGTTCGGGCAGGACCGGCCCTGTCCGGGGGGTCGAACGGGGATCGGTCGACGGGACGGAAGCCAGGGCCGAACGCTTCCGGGCCCTTGACTATCGCGAGTGGCGCATCGTCAGAATCTGTTTGTTCGCGATCAGTTGTGAGTAGTTCTGGGCCCTGATGAGGGAGAGCCGCACCATGACGGTCACTCGCAGATCGGTTCTGGCAGCCGCCACGGCAGCCCCGACGGCCGGCGCCCTGGTGGGCGCCCCGGGCGCCTGGGCGGCCCCGGAGGCGGATACGGCCACGCATGTCACCGGGCGCCGCACGGTCGCCCTGCGCGACGGCTGGCGGTTCGCGCTCGTCGACCCCGGCGGGATCACCGACCCGACCGGCGCCTACGCGGGCGCCGCCGACCCCGGGTACGACGACTCGGCCTGGCGCCAGGTCGCCGTACCGCACGACTGGAGCATCGAGCAGACCCCCACCACCGACCACGGCACCACCAGCGGCACCGGCTTCTTCCCGGGCGGCCTCGGCTGGTACCGGCTCGCCTTCACCCTGCCGCCCGGCTACGCCGGCAAGCGGATCTCGGTGGAGTTCGACGGCGTCTACATGGACTCGTACGTCTACTGCAACGGCACCGAGGTCGGCCGTCACCCCTACGGGTACACCGGCTTCGCCTTCGACCTCACCGGGCTGCTGCACACCGACGGCAGCACCCAGAACGTCCTCGCGGTCAAGGTGCAGAACCAGCTGCCCAGCAGCCGCTGGTACTCGGGCAGCGGCATCTACCGCGAGGCCCGCCTGGTGGTGACCGACCCCGTGCACGTGGCGCGCTGGGGGACGTATGTCACCACACCGGACATCACCGCCGAGCGGGCCGTGGTGCGGGTGCGGACGGCGGTCGTCGACGAGTCCGGGGAGGGCGCGGACGTCACGGTCGTCTCCCGGATCGTCGGCCCCGACGGCCGTACGGTCGCCCGTACGTCCTCCACGGTCACCGGCTCCGGCTCCGGCTCCGGTGAGACCGTCGAGACCCATGAACTGACCGTCGCAAGACCGAAGTTGTGGTCCATCGAGGCCCCCCACCGCTACACCCTGCACACCGAACTCCGGGTCGGCGGCACCACCACCGACACCTACCGCACGGTCTTCGGCATCCGTGGCTACCGCTTCGACCCCGACGAGGGCTTCTCCCTCAACGGCGTGCCCGCCAAGCTCAAGGGCGTCGACCTCCACCACGACCAGGGCGCCCTCGGCGCGGCGATCAGCGCCGACGCGGTGCGCCGGCAGATGACCATCATGAAGTCGATGGGCGTCAACGCCTTCCGTACCTCCCACAACCCGCCCTCGCCGCAGATGATCGAGGTCTGCGAGGAACTGGGCATCGTGATGATGGTGGAGGCCTTCGACTGCTGGCGGACCGGCAAGACCAAGTACGACTACGGCCGGTTCTTCGACGAGTGGTGTGAGAGCGACGCCACCGAGATGGTCCTCGCGGCCCGCAACTCGCCCGCCGTCGTCCTGTGGTCCATCGGCAACGAGATCCCCGACTCCACCTCCACCGCCGGCCTCGCCATGGCCGACCGGATCATCGCCGCCGTAAAGGCCGCCGACGACACCCGCCCGCTGGTCATCGGCTCCGACAAGTACCGCGGTGTGCCGAAGCAGGGCTCCGCCGCCGACCTGATGCTCGCCAAGCTCGACGGACTGGGCCTCAACTACAACACCGCCAAGTCCGTGGACGCGCTGCACGCGGCCTACCCGCACCTCTTCCTCTTCGAGTCCGAGTCCTCCTCGGAGACCTCGACCCGCGGCGCGTACCAGGAGCCGGAACACCTCAACACGGGGGAGAACCACACGCCCGGCCGCCGTGCGACCTCGTCGTACGACAACAACCTGGCCTCCTGGACGATGAGCGGCGAGTACGGCCACAAGAAGGACCGGGACCGGAAGTGGTTCGCGGGCCAGTTCCTGTGGTCGGGCATCGACTACATCGGCGAACCGACGCCGTACAACGTGTTCCCGGTCAAGGCGTCCTTCTTCGGCGCGGTCGACACGGCCGGTTTCCCGAAGGACATGTACCACCTCTTCCGGAGCCAGTGGGTGAGCGAGCCCATGGTGCATCTGGTGCCGATGAGCTGGAACCACGAGGCGGGGGACACGGTCGAGGTGTGGGCGTACGCCAATGTGCCCTCCGTCGAACTGTTCCTGAACGGCCAATCCCTGGGGGAGCGCGCGTTCGACACCAAGGCGACGACGGACGGCCGTACCTACCTGGAGACCACCGAGGCCACCGGCGACGACAAGACCTTCACCACCGGCGCCTATCCCGGCAGTTACACCAGCCCGAACGGCAGCGCGGGCAAACTGCACCTGACCTGGAACGTCCCGTACCAGCCGGGCGAGTTGAAAGCCGTGGCCCGCCGGGACGGCAAGGTGGTCGCGACCGACGTCCTGCGCACCGCCGGCGCCCCGCACGCCATTCGCCTCGCCGCCGACCGCACGGCCACGGCCGCCGACGGGCGTTCACTGGTCTTCGTGACCGCCGAGATCGTCGACGCGCACGGGGTGGTGGTGCCCGACGCCGAGCACCTCGTCTCCTTCGCCGTCTCCGGCGGCTCGCTCGCCGGGCTCGACAACGGCCGGGAGGAGAGCGCCGAGCGCTACCAGGCCAGCACCCGGACCGCTTTCCACGGCAAGGCGCTCGCCATCGTCCGTGCCGGCACGCAGCCGGGCACCCTCAGGGTGACCGGACGAGCAGACGGACTGCGCGGGGGCACCGTCACCGTCCGTGCCACCCCTGCCCGCGCGGTGGCCGGCACCCCCGCCCCCGACTTCGGCCCGGACCATCCGGCCCCGCCGAACCACCCCTACGCGGACGCCAGTTACTCGGGACGTCCGGACACCCTGCCGGCCGCCATGCTCGACGGCGACGCGGCCACCGGCTGGTCCAACGCCTTCGTCAAAGCGGCCACCACCCTGCTGCCCGCGTTCAGCGGCGCCCGGACCGAGGACTGGGTGTCGGTCGACTTCGGACGCACCCGCACGTTCGACCGGGTGGACGTCTCCTTCACCGTGGACACGACCCACGCGCTGCCCGCGACGGTCGGGGTGGCGGTCTGGGACGGCACGGCGTACCGGGCGGTGGAGGGTGCGACGGTGGAGTGGGCCGGCGCCTCGGACACCCCGACCGTCATCACCTTCCCCCGGGTACGCGGCTCCCGGCTCCGACTGACCCTGACCAGCGCCCACCCGGGGGAGACCTCGGGGGCGCTGCGGATCAGCAGGCTCGAGATCTGACCCGACGGGCGCGGTTCGGACGCCCGGCCGCCGAGCCGCGCCCGGAGGTACCGCTGGATTCTGCTCTGACCAGCGGGTATTTACGGGTGAGTACCCGCGCGGTACCGTGAAGGGCATGCCAGCTCTCAACGTGGAGTTCAGCGACCGCGAGCTAGAGGACCTGAGGCAGATAGCCAAGGAGCGCGGTACGTCCATGAAGGCCCTCGTCCGTGAGGCGGCCGCCGCCGACATCGCCCGGCACCGGGCGTTGCAGGAGGGGGCGGAGGAGTTCCGCCGGTTCTTCGCCGCGCACGCCGCCGAGTTCGCGGCCGCGTTCCCCGACGACGAGCCGCCCGTGAAGGGCGAGGCCGCCTGAGCCATGCCGCCGGTCATCCACATCGACGTGCCCTGGCTGCTCCAGCGCCATGAGGAAGTCATGCCGGAGCAGCCCACCATCAACGACTTCTCCGCGCTGGTCGCCGCGGTCGCCCGGCACCGGGTCGATCCGCCCCGGCTCGGCGTGGACTCCGACCCGGCCTGGCGGGCCGCCGCCCTGCTGCACACCCTCGCCCTGCTCAAGCCGCTGCCCGCGGCCAACGCCCGGTTCGCCTGCGCGACCGCCGTGGCCTACATGTTCGTCAGCGGTGTGGGCATCGACCCGCCCTACGGCGCCCTCGCCGACCTCGCCCGCGACCTGATGGACGGCAAGACCGACGTCTACGGGGCGGCGGACCGGCTCCGTTCCTGGCAGCTCTGACCCGCCCGGACCTGCGGGTATAGCTGCCTCCGGCGCCTCGGGGGCCGCCGGCCACGGGCGGGAGGAACGGGGCCGGCGACCTGTTTCGCGCAGAAGAGCCGCCGTTCTGCGCGGGGCCGTACGAGGAGGGCCGGTCACCAGTGGACTACCCGCACGGGTGGGCCGGGAGCGTGCGCGCGGGACCGGAGTGGGCGCACCGTTCACACGGGGTGTGCGTAAAGGTGAATACGGCCGTGACAGGACAATGGCCGCGGCCGTCTTTCTGACATGCTGTCAATGCTGTCGATGTTGTACAGGTGCCTTGTTGCTTGTGTGAGACTTGTGCGAGGGTGAATCATCCCCGCGGGGGGTAATGGCCAGGAACTATTCCGCAGTTGGGGAACGCGACCGAAGCCATACCGGTCAATTCCCGCTCCCCGTACGCGCACCGAAGAGGTACGCACCACCGCACCAAAGGAATCCGCTCAGTGCCCACCCCCCACCCGCCTCGACCTCCCTATCCGCCGCCGGGCGGTGGTTCAGGGGAGTCCGACGAGTCCCTCGCCGCTCCGCTGCGCGCCGGATCCGACATCGAGGCCTCCCGATCCGCCGCGCTGCTCATGGCCCGGCACTGGCGTCCGGTACAGGAATACGCGGTCGTCTGCCTGGCCGCCTCCGGGCCCGTCGCCCACATGGTCGCGGCCGCCGCCTTCCACCAGGTCCTCGACCGGGTGGCCCTGGGGGAGACCGCCGACGCGCTCCGGCCCCGGCTGCTGGTCTCCGTCCGCGACACGGTCGCCAACTGGTCGGCCGAGGACCGAATAGCGGAGGTTCTTCCGGACCTCGGGAAACCGGCAGGCGGCCGCGGCATGCGCGCCACGAAGTCCATGACACCGGAAAACCGCACCCTCGCGGAGCGTTCATTCCTGGGGCTTCCGGCGCTCGCCCAGAGTCTGCTGTGGCACATCGAGGTCGAGGCGGAACCGATAACCGTACCGGCCGGTCTGTTGGGCATGGACACGGCAACTGCGGGCGCCGCTCTCGAAGACGCCCGGGAGAAATTCCGCGAGGGGTGTGTCCGCGCCCACCGGGAACTCGCCCCGTCCCAGGAGTGCCGCTACTACAACCGGCTGCTGGACGTCCCGCTGCGCCGCGGCGGCGCTCTGCTGCCGGATGTCCAGGAACATCTCGCGCAGTGCCCGTACTGCCGGGCCGCCGCCGAACAACTCGGCCAGGTCGAGGGCGGCCTGGGGGCGCTGCTCGTCGAAGCGGTGCTCGGCTGGGGAGCCCGCCGCTACCTCGACTCGCGTCCGGGACGCAAGGGCGGCGAGGTCGAGCCCCGTACCCGTTCCGCCTCCCGGCGTTCCGGGGGCGGCCGCCGCCGCGCGACGGCGCGGAACCGGATCCTGGCCCGCATCACCGTGCCGGTGCGCCGTCCGCCGGGGTCCTGGTCGTCGAAGACACTGCTGACCAGCGTCGGCGTCGCCGGGGCGGGGCTGCTGGCCTCCGTCCTCGCCGTCAGTGCGCTGTCGGGCGGCGGCGACGGCAGCGACGCCGTGGCCTCCGCCGGCCTGGTGCCCGGCGATTCCGATCCCGAGGCGACGCCCACCTCCGGTACGGCCGCCGGGCTGCCGGCCGCCGACCACGAGACCCGGCTGCGCAATGTCGCCGCCCAGCTGTGCCTGGACATCAACGGCGAGCCGAAGGCCGGGGCGAGTGTCGTCCTGGCGGTGTGCTCCTCGTCCTCGACCCAGGAGTGGACGTACGAGAGCGACGGTGAGCTGCGCAGCGTGGCCGACCGCGGGCTGTGCCTGGACTCGCACGCGGACGGCGGGGTGGTCATCCTCGGCACCTGCGCGGACGCCGGTACCGAGCGCGGTGAGGATGTGCGGTACGACCTCACCGTCCAGGGCGAGTTGCTGCCCCGTTGGGACCAGACCCTCGCCCTCGCCACGGCGGGTGTGGACGCGGGCGCCGACGTCGTCGTGAAGGTCCGGGACCGCTCCAGCGCCCAGCGCTGGCTGACCGACCCGCCGGCCCCGTCCCAGAGCTCCAGCTCCCTCTCCATCGCCGGAACCGGCGGTCCTTCGGCCCAGCCGGCGGAGCTGACCGGCCACTAGCGCTTCACTCAAGGCGCCGGGCCGGGGCGGTGGTCGCTCCGTGCGGCCGCGCCGCCACCCGGCCCATGGCGACCACGGACCCGGCACTGGCGGCCGCGTCAGCTCGCGGCGGTCGCCGCGGGCCGGGTGGTGTCCGGTGCGCTGCCGGGGCCGGTGATCGGGGGCACCGGGACCTCGACGGTCGGGACCAGCCGGGGTCCCTGGGGGCCGTGGACCGCGCGCGGCTCGGGGAACAGCCGCAGCAGCGTCAGGAAGAGTACGGCGGCCACCGCGAGGGACAGCGGCAGGCTGATGTCGACCCCGCTGGCGAGGTCGCCCAGCGGGCCGACGAACTGGCCGGGGATGTTGGTGAACAGCACACCGATCACCGCCGAGACCCACCAGGCCGTCATCCCGCGCCAGTTCCAGCCGTGGGAGAACCAGTAACGGCCGCCGCGCTGGCGGCGGTTGAAGACCTGGAGGGCGTCCGGGTCGTACCAGCCGCGCCGGGTCCAGAAGCCCAGCATCATCACCACCATCCACGGCGTCGTGCAGGTGATGATCATCGTGGCGAAGGTCGAGATCGACTGCACCAGGTCCAGGCCGAACCGGCCGATGAAGATGAACGCGATGGACAGCACGCCGACGAGCACGGTCGCCTGGACGCGCGACAGCCTCGGGAACACGGAGGAGAAGTCCAGGCCGGTGCCGTACAGCGAGGTCGTGCCCGTCGACATGCCGCCGATCAGCGCGAGCAGACACACGGGCAGGAAGAACCAGCCGGGGGAGATGGCCAGCAGCCCGCCGACGAAGTCCGGGGCCGCCGGGTCGACGTACTTCGGCGCCTTCGTGGCGATGATGCTCGCGGTGGCCAGACCGAAGACGAACGGCAGCAGGGTCGCGATCTGGGAGAGGAAGGCCGCCCCGACCACGCGCCGGCGCGGCGCGTCGGCCGGGATGTAGCGCGACCAGTCACCGAGGAACGCCCCGAAGGACACCGGGTTGGACAGCACGATCAGCGCGGCGCCGATGAACGACGGCCAGAACATCCCCTTCGTCGCCGCGTCCGCCGTGTCCGTGAACACACCGGCGTAGGACGGGTCGAAGTCTCCGGCGAACGCGATCGCGCCGAGCACGAACAGCACGCTCGCCGAGGCCACCGCGACCTTGTTGACGAACAGCATGAACCGGAAGCCGTACACGCACACCGCGAGGACCAGCACCGCGAAGAGCGCGTACGCGACGACGTACGAGAGTGTGGAGCGTTCCAGGCCGAACAGCCGGTGTGCGCCGCCGACCAGGGCGTCGCCGGAACTCCACACCGAGATGGAGAAGAACGCGATCGCCGTCAGGAGGGACAGGAACGAGCCGACCACGCGGCCGTGCACGCCGAGGTGGGCGGAGGACGAGACGGCGTTGTTGGTGCCGTTGACCGGGCCGAACACCGCCATCGGGCACAGGATCAGCGCGCCCGCGACCACCCCGAGCAGGGTGGCGGCGAGGCCCTGCCAGAAGGACAGGCCGAACAGGATCGGGAACGCGCCGAGCACACAGGTCGAGAAGGTGTTGGCCCCGCCGAAGGCGAGCCGGAACAGGTCGAGCGGGGTCGCGGTGCGGTCCGCGTCGGGGATCCGCTCGACACCGTGGGCCTCTACTTCGGTGAGGGACGGCGCGGGGGCGGGGGCAGGCTGCGAGTGCTGCGAGGACAAGGGGGCTCCAGCGGGGGACGGCGGTGGAGCGCGGGGTGGCGCGGCGACGGGCGGACGGCCGTCGGTGTCGCGGGGTGTGCGACGGACCGGTGGCCGTCCCCGAGGGGGTTCTGCCGACGCTAGAGCCCGGGGCAAGCCGGTGGCCAGAGGACTTTTCATCCAGCTTTCGCAGCGACAGTGGATGATTCGGCCATCGCCGGACGGTCTCAGTCCTGCTCGGCGTCCGGCCCTTGAGCCCGGACCCGCTCGACATGCTCCAGCGAGTCGCGCAGTTCGGCCAGCCAGTCGTCGGTGTGTTTCTGGACCAGCCGCACGCACCAGGCCAGCGCCTCGCTGCGGCTGCGTGCCACGCCTCCGGCGATCAGCGTGTCCAGCACCTGGCGCTCGGGCTGACGCAGCCGGGTCATCACCGGCGCGGCCACATGCGTGAACAGCGCCCGCTGCCCGGCGCACTCCACGCCCCAGGACACCTTGCGCCGGAACTGGTGCTCCGCCTCCCGGGCCACCCCGACCCGGGTCTCCCGGGTGCGCTCCCGGAACTCCTGGATCCGGCCCTCCACGGCGGCCTCCCGCTCGGCCTCCGAGACGCCCTCCGCCAGCTTGGGCCCGGGGATGCGCCCGACGACGGTGATCTCTTCGCGGTCCACCGTCACCTCGACCAGTTCCTCGAAAAGGTCGTCGGGCAGCCGGCCGGCGAACCAGCCGCGCAGCTTCTCTCGTTGCTCTTGAGTAATCATGTAATGACGATTACTCCGTTGCAGTTCAAAGGCAAGGGCTTGCGGCGAAGTCCGCCGACAGCGGAAGCGGAATGTTTCAGGACGATTAACGAGGTGATGAGATTCGGCCATCCGACCGTTTCGAGCGATCAAGAACCGCTCTGTTGTGCGGTCGACGCGTGTGAATTCCGTGACTTCACGCCACTGATTCAATACGCAAGGTTACTGAAACCTGTGGGTTCGATGTGTGTTTCGACGGCGGACTCGGCAGAGTGGCGCCCGCCGCCCCGGCACCCACCGGGCCGTGGGCGGCACCCGTCGAATCAAGCGGAAGGATGCACACAATGCGAACCACCGCGCGCTGGGCAGCGACCCTCGGCCTCACGGCCGTCGCCGTCTGCGGACCCCTGACCGGGGCCGCCGTCGCCGCCCCGAGCTCGCTCTACGCGCCCTCGGCCCTGGTGCTCACCACCGGCCACGGCACCGACGCGGCCACCGCCACGCCCGAGCGCGCCGTCACCCTGAACTGTGCCCCGGCGGCGTCCGGCACCCACCCGGCGGCCGCCCAGGCCTGCGCCGAACTCAAGGGCGCCGGCGGCGACTTCGACGCCCTGGCGCCCAGAACCGACGTGTGGTGCACCAAGCTCTACGACCCCGTCGTGGTCACGGTCGAGGGCGTCTGGCAGGGCAAGCGCGTCTCCTACGAGCGCACCTTCGGCAACCAGTGCATGAGGGACGCCTACGGGGTCAGCGTCTTCTCCTTCTGAGCCCGGGATCGCACGGTCCTCGTGACTGCCGGAACAGGTCCGCAACTGGGGAGTGCGGCCCCTGGAACGGGGAACCTGCGATCTCGCGCCGAGGGCCGGCGGGTGGTGTGGGGCTGCCCGCCGACCCTCGGCATCACCGCCGCTCCCCGGCGCTCCCGTCCCGGGGAAACCCGGGGAGCGGCGGAAACCGCCCCAGCAGACCCGCGGCCCTGAGCAGCCGCGGAACGCGGGGCCCTGCGCACACCAGCCGCAGCCGCCCGCCCCGCTCCCTGGCCCGCGCCTCGGCCCGGCACAGCACCCGCAGCCCCGAGCAGTCGAGGAAGTCCAGCTGCCGCAGATCGACGAGCACGTCCGGCTCGGCCCCGGCGGTGGCCGCGAGCAGATGCTCCGCGACCAGGTCCTCGGTGGCGATGTCCACCTCGCCGAAGACCTCGACGACGAGATACGTCCCGCACCGGCGGGTCCGCGCGCAGGAGTTGGCGGCGGGCGGCCCGGGTTGGTCCGTTTCCGGCGTCATCTCTGCTCCCCCTGGTGCAGGGCGCGTACGGGACCGGTTGGTACCCGCCGGGAGCACCTGCCATCCCTGCAGCGGGCGGCGCAAGATCAGGTTCACTCGAGTCGGTGAATTTCTCTCAAGTGGCTTGACTTGAAGCGCTTTGTGAACGGCGAAGGGCCGCCGTCTCCCTGCTGACGGCGACCCCTCGGTCTTCGGCGGCTCTCCGAAGCTCACCTCACATGTGAACGACCGGCGCCGCGTCCGCGTCCTGCTGCGGAACTCCCTTGCGGAACAGCAGGAAGGCGATCACCGCACCCGCCGCGAACATACCGGCCGACCACCAGAACGCGGTCGTGTAGCTCTCGATCGTCGCCTGGGCCTGCACCAGCTTGCTGGTCGCGTCCCGCCCGGTCAGGTAGTCCGTCGCCGCGCTCGCCGCGAGCGTGTTGAGCAGCGCCGTACCGATCGAACCGCCCACCTGCTGCATGGCGTTGACCGTCGCGGAGGCGACGCCCGCCTCGTCGGCCGTCACCCCGCCCGTGGCCAGCTGCATGGCCGCCGGCATGACCAGGCCGAGGCCGAGGCCGGTGATGACCAGCTGCGGGAGCACCGCGCTGACGTAGCTGGAGCCGACGCCGATGTCGGTCAGCCAGGCCATGCCGACCGCGGAGACCGCGAAGCCCAGCGGGACGACCGCCTTCGGGCCGATCCGCGGGACCAGGACCTGGGTGCCGATCTGTGCCGTCACCATCAGGGCGCCGATCATCGGCAGGAACGCGAGGCCGGTCTTCGTCGGGCTGAAGCCGAGGTTGAGCTGCAGGTAGTAGGTGAGGAAGAGGAACACGCCGAACATGCCGCCCGCGGAGATCAGCACGGCGAGGAACGAGGCGGCCCGGTTGCGCTCCAGCAGGATGCCCAGCGGCAGCAGCGGGTACTTGGCCTTGGTCTGCCACCAGGCGAAGGCCGCGAGGAGCACGACACCGGCGAGCAGGAAGCCCCAGGTCAGCGGCGAGCCCCAGTCGTGCGTCTCGGCGTTGGAGAAGCCGTAGACCAGCGAGAACAGACCGGCTGCGACCAGGACCGTGCCCGGCACGTCCAGCTTCGCGTTCTGGGCGTCGCGGTGGTTGTGCAGCAGCGCCATACCGCCCGCGAAGGCGACGACGGCGATCGCGACGTTCACGTACAGCGTCGAGCGCCAGTCGAACGTGTCGGTCAGGACGCCACCGAGCAGCAGGCCCACCGCACCGCCGGCGCCGGCGATGGCGCCGTAGACGCTGAACGCGCGGGCCCGCTCACGGGCGTCGGTGAACGTGGTGTTGAGCAGCGAGAGCGCGGTCGGGGCGAGCAGTGCGCCGAAGGCACCCTGCAAGGCGCGCGCGGTCACCAGCATCCCGAAGCCGTTCGCGGCACCGCCCAGCGCCGACACGGCGGCGAAGCCGACGACTCCTACGAGGAAGGCGGTCTTGCGGCCGAACAGGTCGGCGATCCGGCCGCCGAGCAGCAGCAGGGAGGCGAAGGAGAGGGCGTACGCGGTGACGATCCACTGCCGGTTGCCGTCGGAGAATCCAAGGTCGGCCTGGGCGGACGGCAGGGCGATGTTCACGATGGTGGCGTCGAGTACCACCATCAGCTGGGCCACGGCGATGACCGCGAGGATCCACCACCGCTTGGAGGAGGCGGCCGGCGGTGCCTCCGTGGCGCCGACGTGGACGTCGTCGGTCAGGGTCTTCTCAGACATGGGGGAACCACTCCAGGGAAGTCGTTCGGGATTCCCGAGAAGCCGCGTCGGGTACGACGGCCTTGCCCGGATGCGAACGAAACGGTTTCGTACACATCGAGCGTAGAGCACTTTCAGCGAAACGGCAACGTTTCGCAGTGACGTAGGTTGACCATGGGCATCGGCAGGCTCGCGGTGGACGGCGCGGAGGCCCCTGTCGCCCCTGACCCCGCTCGGTCGGTGCCGGGCTCCTCGTTTGGGTTGGGGGTCAGGTGTCTCCGACATCGCGCCGGGCGAGGCCGGTGACCCCGTACGTCGCCGTCGGCGGCGCTGCGGAACCCGCAGGCCCGGCGGTCACGGTGGGCCCGAGTCGGTGGCTCGCGGCGGGCGGGCCCATCCCAGGGACCGTTCGACGGCCCGCAGCCAGTCGGCGTACTCCGCCTCCCGCCGCTCGGGGTCCATGTCGGGCAGCCACTGCGCGGCCCGGTGCCAGTTGTGGCGCAGCACTTCCAGGTCCGGCCAGTAGCCCGCGGCGAGCCCCGCCGCGTAGGCCGCTCCGAGGGAGACCGTCTCGGCGACCATGGGCCTCACCACGGGCACGTCGAGCACGTCCGCCACGAACTGCATGAGCAGGTTGTCCGCGGTCATGCCTCCGTCCACCTTGAGCTGCCGGAGAGGGACCGGGAAGTCGGCGTTCATGGCATCGACGACCTCACGTGTCTGCCATCCGGTGGCCTCCAGGACGGCGCGCGCCAGGTGTCCCTTGGTGATGTACGAGGTGAGTCCGACGATGACCCCGCGCGCGTCGCTGCGCCAGTGCGGTGCGAACAGACCTGAGAAGGCGGGGACGATGTAGCAGCCGCCGTTGTCCTCGACCGTCCGTGCCAGGGTCTCTATCTCCGGAGCGCTGCTGATCAGACCCAGGCGGTCCCGGAACCACTGGACCAGTGCTCCGGTGACGGCGATCGACCCTTCCAGAGCGTAGGCCGGCCGCTGGTCGTCGATCTTGTAGGCGACGGTGGTGAGGAGTCCGTGCCGGGACCGCACGATGTCACCGCCGGTGTTGAGAAGCAGGAAGCTGCCCGTTCCGTACGTGCACTTCGCCTCGCCCGGGGAGAAGCAGGTCTGGCCGAAGAGCGCGGCCTGCTGGTCGCCGAGCGTGGCCGTGATGGCGACGCCCGGGAAGAGCGCGCGGGCGTCGCCGTAGGTCTCGGCGGAGGACCTGATCTCGGGCAGCATCGAGCGGGGCACCCCGAAGAAGGCCAGCAACTCGTCGTCCCAGGTGAGCGTGCGGATGTTCATCAGCATCGTGCGGCTGGCATTGGTGACGTCGGTGATGTGCAGGCCGCCGTCGGCCCCTCCGGTGAGGTTCCAGATCAGCCAGCTCTCCATCGTTCCGAACAGCACCTCGCCGTCCGCGGCGCGCTGCCGCAGGCCCTTGACGTGGTCGAACAGCCAGCGGATGCGCAGCGCGGAGAAGTAGGTCGACGGCGGCAGACCGCACCTTTCCAGGAAGAACTCCTCGCCGGGGCGCTGCCTCAGCTCCTCGACCAGCGGCGCCGTGCGGGTGTCCTGCCAGACGATCGCCCGGCCGAGCGGAGCCCCGGTCCGCCGCTCCCAGAGCACGGTCGTCTCGCGCTGGTTGGCCAGGCCGATGGCGGCGATCTGTCCCGTGTCGACCCCCGCGCCGCCCAGCGCCTCGGGCCCGACGCGCCGTAGGTTCTGCCAGATCTCGACGGCGTCGTGCTCGACCCAGCCGGGCCTGGGGAAGTGCTGCCTGTGCTCCCTCTGCGCGACCGAGACCAGTCGGCCGCGGTGGTCGAACAGAATGCATCGGGTCGAGTTGGTGCCCTGATCAATGGACATTACATACCGTTCAGCCATGATCGGGTCTGCCTTCCGACGGGTCGATGTGGCGGCCGGCCAGGTCTACCAGCGAGCGGCTCCCAGATCTCTGGAGATCGCCCGCGCGGCCTCACGGGTCAGGGTGATCAGACTCGGCCGGGGCCGGCCCTGGCTGTCGCAGATCCGCTCGACCGGCCCGGACAGCCCGATGGCGCCGACGACGAGGCCGCCGTGCCCTCGGATCGGCGCGGCGAGCCCGGCCTCGCCCATGGTCATCTCCTGGATCTCCGCGGCCCAGCCGAGTTCCCGGACCTCGGCGAGAGCGCGGCCGAGCTGTTCGCGATCGGCCAGGGTGTGCCGGGTGTAGGTCTCCAGTCCCGGAAGCCGGTCGGACTCGAGCGTCGCGGTCCCGTAGGCCAGCAGTACCTTGCCGAGCGAGGAGGCGTGCAGGGGCAGCAGCGAGCCCACATCCAGGGTCTGGAAGGTGTCGTCCGGCCGGAACACGTGGTGGACGACGAGCACGCTGCCTTCCAGGGGTGTCCCCAGCCGAACCGATTCCCCGCTGCGGGCGGCGAGGGCATCGGCCCAGTTGAGGGAGCGGGAGCGCAGCTCGTTGACGTCCAGGTAGCTGGTGCCGAGGTGCAGCAGGGCGGCTCCCAGCTGGTATTTCCCGGTCGCCGCGTCCTGCTCGACGAAGTCCACGTGCTGGAGCGTACGCAGGATGCCGTGCGCTGTGCCCTTGGCCAGTCCGAGCGAGGCCGCCACCTCCCCGAGCCCCAGTCGGCGGGGCCCACCGGCGAGCAGGCGCAGAATCGCCGCCGCCCGTTCGATCGACTGGACTGGGCCGGTCATGAAGCGAGCCTATTACCGTCACGGAGGCTTCGCTTCACGTGTGGATGGCCGCCGCGGAGGCATCGGGAAGATCCACGTTCGGTAATGCCGACCGCCGTTCATTGACCGCCCTGATTTGAGTCCATAACTTGCAAAGAGGCCGGAATGCGTGGACACGTGACGCCGTACCGGTAGCAGAGATCACCGGGAGAGACCATGGCGGTACAGCTCAAGACGCTCCTTCGGCCGGTATACGAACATGTGTGTCCGGTACCGCCCGTCGCCGGGGCCGTGTCGACCGTGCGCCGACGGGCGGCAGCCGTCCTCGCGGACTGGAACGTGTCTGCCGAGATCGTCGAGGACGCGCTGCTCGTGGTGTCGGAGCTGGTGACCAACGCGATCATTCACGCCCGCCCACCGGCCGTGCTACGGCTGTCCTGGGTACCCCGTGACGGCGCCCGCACCCTGCGTATCGAGGTCTCCGACGCGGGGCCCGAGCACTCTTCGGGGTGGTGCCCCGCCGGGATCGACCCGGACGAGCACGGCCGCGGCGAGACGATCGTCCACGCCCTGGCGACACGTCATGGGATACATGTCCACCTGGGCGGGGTCACCCGGTGGGCCGATCTGACCCCGGGACAGCACCTCTAGAGCGCGGCCTCTGCCGGGGCCGGCACGGGTACCTGCCCGTCCGCGGTCTGCCTGCGGAGCAGGAGCAGGGCGGCGTCGTCGTGCAGCCGGCCGCCCACGTGGGTCAGCAGCTCGTCGTGGAGCGCGGTGAGCGTGTGCGCCGGGTCGTCCGACACATGGCGGGCCACGCTCTCGACCAGCGGATAGAACTCGCGGGCGTGATCGCGGGCCTCGGTGACCCCGTCGGTGTAGAGCAGCAGCTGGTCTCCCACCGTGAAGGACAGGTGCTGGAGGTGGGGCACCTGGCCCGAAAGCGCGCGCAGCCCGAGGGGCGGCGCGGGATGAGCGGATTCCACCGCCGTGACCTCTCCCGAGGCCGATATCAGCAGCGGAGGAGCGTGTCCGCAGTTGACGACCTCCAGGTGGCCCGACCGGTGGCATCCGGCGACCACGGCGGTGACGAAGTCGTCCGGGCCGAGATTGCGGGCCAGGCTGCGCTCGATCCTGCTGACGACGTCCACCAGGTCGGGCTCGTCGTAGGCGGCCTCGCGGAACACCCCGAGCACGAGTGCGGCGGTTCCCACGGCGGGCAGTCCCTTGCCGCGCACGTCGCCGACGATCAGCCTGACGCCGTGCGGGGTGGGCACCAGGGCGTAGAGGTCCCCGCCGATCCGGGCCTCCGCCGCCGCGGCGCTGTAACGGACGGCCACCTGGAACGGGCCGACGGTCTCCGGGACGGGCTGGAGCACCGCGTGCTGGGCGGCTTCGGCGACCGAGCGTACGGCGGCCAGGACGCGCTCCCGACGACGACGCAGCCCGCTGGCCAGGGTGCTCGCCGCGGTGACGGCCAGCAGGGCGGACAGGACGGCCACCAGTTCACCCGCCGGAACAGCCTGGCCGGTGCCCAGCGTCGCGCCCAGTGCCGCGGCCAGAAGTCCGACGCCGAGTACCCCACGCGGCCCGTTGGTGGCGGCGGCCAGCGCGGGGCCCGCCGCCAGCAGGGGCAGCCAGATCGTCCCCGCCCCTCCGGTGCTGTCGAGGAAGACCACGACGGCGACGACCAGAACCGGCAGCAGGGACAGTGCCGGGGCCGGCTGTCCGGTGGCACGCCGACGCCCCGGTCCCCGTGCACCGGCCATACGGTTCCCGAACAGCCGCATCCACGCGTGGTCGCCGTCGTGATGGGGGGCCTGGCTCATGTTTGCGTCCGCAGTCCTCGCCTGTACGGAGATGTACACCCGGAATGTCCGTTTCATCAAGCAAACGGGTTGGGCGTGGGCAGCCACAAGGAGCGGAATTTCAGATAGTGAGCGAGAGACTTCTGGTCACACGGCTCGCGATCGGGAGCAGGCGCGCCGGGATCCCCTGCAACTGGCCCTCCCGTTCCACCGGCAGAGAGACTCCGAGCGAGCCCAGTATGTCCCCGCTGTAGACGGGCACGGCGACGCAGACCGTGCCCAGCGCGTACTCCTCGAGGTCCGTGACGGCGGGCGCCGAAGGGGACGACTCGATCCTGCGCAGCAGCTCCGGAACACTGGTGATCGTGCGCGGTGTGAGATCGGGGAGGTGGTGCCTGGACAGATAGTCCCGACGGGCATCCGCGTCCAGCTCGCGCAGCACGGACTTGCCCAGGGCGGTGGCATGTCCGGCGTCCTCGAACCCCACCCACAGATCCACCCGCGGAGTCCGGGGGCCGTCAACGATCTCGGCGACCCGGATCTCACCGTCCTCGTAGAACGTGAGGTAGGCGGCAGCGGACAGCTCGTCCCGCAGGGCGGCGAGCGCCGGACGGACACGGCTCAGCAGCGTCTGTGTGTGACCCGCCGAGTACAGGGACTCCACCTTGTCGCCCAGGATGAATCCGCCGTCAGCCAGTTTCCGTATGTACCCGTCGTGCACCAGCGTGCGCAGCAGGTGGTAGGCGGTGGCCAGGGGCAGCTCGGTCTCGCGTGCCAGCTGTTTCGCCGGCGCGCCGTTCTCGTGCGCACTCACCGCCTCCAGCAGGCGCAAGGCTCGCTGCACGGACGCGATGAGAGTGGGGCCTTCGTGAGCGCCCATGGGACCAGCCTGCGCCCGGCACGTACCACGGGCAAGGCAGGGATCGCCACGCGATGACGGCAAGGCCCCGTACGCGGTCCGCGCCGGGGTGTTACCCGCAGGTCAGAGCGGGAATACGGTAGCGACCGCACACTCCCCGAAGGACTGATCCCCATGGCCGCCGAACTCACCGGCACCTATGTCACCCTCGACGACGGCCGCTCCGCCGTCCGGTTCAACCGTACCTACGACCACCCCGCCGAGCGCGTCTGGCAGTTCGTGACCGGTCCGGACGAGTCGGCCCACTGGTTTCCGTCGCGGCTCGACATCGAGCCGCGCGACGGCGGCACCGTCCGGTTCAGCGGCGACCCCCGTCAGGCGAACGCCACCGGCACGGTGCTCGCCGTCGACGAACCGCGGCACCTGTCCTTCACCTGGGGCGGCGACGAACTGCGCTTCGACCTGGAGGCGCTGGACGAGAAGCGCACCCGCTTCACCCTGACCCAGGTGCTGGCCGAGGAGAACGCGGCCGCCCGCAACGGCGCCGGCTGGGAGGTCTGCCTGCTCGCCCTCGACGCCCTGGCCCGCGGCGAGGGACACGCGGGCCCGCACTCCGAGGACGCCGCCGACTGGCGGGAGTTCTACGACGCCTGTCTGGCCGCCGGGTTCCCCTCCGGCGCCCCCATCCCCGGCCTGGACGCCTGACCGGTCACGCCAGCTGCCGTCGCACCAGCTCGTGCAGGCGCCCGCCGGTGTCGGCGAGCAGCTGGGCCGGCGGGCCCTGCTGGGCGACCTTGCCGTCCTCCATCACGACCACCCGGTCGGCGTCCATGACCGTCGACAACCGGTGGGCGATCACGATCCGGGTGGCGTTCAGCTTGCGGGTGCTCTCGATGACCGTGCGCTGGGTGTCGTTGTCCAGGGCGCTGGTGGCCTCGTCGAAGAACAGGATGCGCGGCCGCCGGATCAGCGCCTGGGCGATCATCAGCCGCTGCCGCTGGCCGCCCGAGACCGCGCCGCTCCCGGCGACGATCGTGTGCAGCCCCATCGGCATCCGCTTGATGTCCTCGGCGAGGCCCGCCATCTCGGCCGCCGCCATCGCCTCCTCGGGCGTGTACGGCTCGGTGCCGCAGATGACGTCCAGGATCGAGCCGGTGAACGGCTGCGCGTGCTGGAGCACCACCCCGCACTGCCGGCGCACCGCGGACTGGTCGAGCGCGCCCAGGTCCTGGCCGTCGTACAGCACGCTCCCCGAGACCGGCTTGTCGAAGCCGATCAGCAGCCGCAGCAGCGTCGACTTGCCGCAGCCGCTGGGGCCGACGATCGCCACGAACTCGCCCGGCCGCACCTCGAAGGAGACGTCATCGAGGACGAGGGGACCGTCGTCGGCGTACCGGAAGGAGAGACGGCGGGCCTCGATGCCGCCGGACAGCGGGCCGGGGCGGGTGCTGGCGGTGCGCACCTCGGGGGCGGCCTCCAGGACCGGCCTGATCTCCTCGAACAGCGGCAGCGCGGCCACCGCCGACACGAAGGAACCGGTCAGCTGGGTGACCGAGGTGAGCAGCATCGTCACCGACGTGTTGAAGGTGAGGAAGGCCGCCGCGTCCATGGCGCCCTTGGCCGGGCCCGCCAGCAGCATGAACATCAACAGGGTGCAGACCGGGAGATAGACCGAACCCAGCACGGTGGTGAGGTTCTTGATCCGGCCCACCTTCTGCTGGAGTTCACGGCTGCGCGCGAACTCGCCCGCCCAGGCCGCGTACGCGTAGTTCTCGGCCGCCGCCACCCGCAGCTTGGGCAGACCCCGCAGGGTCTGGAAGGCCTGGTTGTTCAGCTTGTTGCCGAGCACCACGAGGCGGCGCTGCCAGCGCACCTGCCACAGCCCGAGCCCCAGGAAGAGGGCGCCGATGACGACGAGCATGCCCAGTGCCGCCAGAGCCATCGGGACGCTGTACCAGAACAGCAGGCCCAGGTTCATCGCCCCGACGGTCACCGACTGGGCGACCACCGGGCCGACGCCCGCCAGCAGCCGGCGGATCGCGCTGATGCCCATGGCCGCGCTCGCCAGCTCACCGGTCGAGCGCTGGGTGAAGAACTTCGTGGGCAGCCGCAGCAGCCGGTCCCACACGGCCGGCTGGAGGGTCGCCTCGATCCGGCCCTCCAGGCGGAGGATGATGAGGTTCTCCAGAAGCGTGAACGCGGCCGACACCACCGCGCTGATCATCACCGCCAGGCAGACCTGCGCGATCAGGTTCGTCTGGGCCTTCGGCACGTACTCGCCCAGCACCTTGCCGGTCGCGATCGGCACCAGTGAGCCGATCGCGACGGTCACCAGCCCGGCGACGAGCAGACTGCCGAGGTCGCCGCGGGTGCCGCGCAGACTGAACCGGAGCAGGCCGAGCGGGGTGAGCGCCTTGTCGGGCAGCGGGCGGTAGAACATCACCGCGCGCGGCTCGAACTCCTCGGCGTTCGCCTTCTCGATCGGCGTCTCCCGGCCGGTCGCCGGATGGACGGCGACATAGCCGCCGCGCCGCCACAGCAGCGCGACCGGAGCGCCGGACAGGGCCCGGTGTCCGACGAGCGGTCCTACGTTGTCCCGCCACCAACGGCCGTCCAGGCGTACCGCCCGGATCCGCACCCGGGACGCCAGGGCCACCCGTTCGACCGGGTCGATGCGGTCGCTCTCGGTGCCGCTCTGCGCGGGCTCGGCGAGGGTGATGCCGGCCGCCTGGGCGACCAGTTTGCAGGCCGCGTAGGAGGCGTCGGCGTCGGCGGCCGTGGTGCGCTTGGCCGCCTTGCCGATGGAGGCGAGCAGGGTGCGGTCGGCCTGGGCGCGGACCGCCTCACCGGCCTTGATGCCGGCCGCGGTACGGGTCTCGTGGGTGTGCTCCAGCTGCTCGATCCACCGGTCCAGCGTGGTGAGCAGCCGGTACTGCTGGTCGACCATGCTCTGCCACAGCGCCGGGTCCATCAGCAGGTCGGCGGCCGCCTCGGCGCCGTACAGCGAGCCGTACTGCGCGCTGCCAGGCGGCACCTGCATCCAGAAGACGTCGTCGTCGGTGGGGGCCGCGGCCCGCTCACTGGCGGCCATCGGGGCCTGGAAGAGGATCGACAGGCCGCGGCCGACGCCGAGTGCGAGCGCGTATTCCAGGGGGCTGGTGGTCGGCGGCACGTACTGTGGGTTGCCGTACTCGTCGTAGGAC
Source organism: Streptomyces sp. NPDC051105 (assembly GCF_040682795.1). Lineage (NCBI taxonomy): Bacteria > Bacillati > Actinomycetota > Actinomycetes > Kitasatosporales > Streptomycetaceae > Streptomyces > Streptomyces sp. NPDC051105. Next base: position 620,951 of record NZ_JBFBBR010000002.1, read on the forward strand.
CAGGTCTGGGTGGAGGCGGGCTGGTACAGCTCGCGCAGGCCGATGCGGTGGACCACGCAGTCCCGCAGCGGGCGGGCCACCAGGGTGTGCTGGGGTCCGGCGACCGGGCCGAGCAGGAGGGCACCTGCCTCCAGCCGGCCCAGATGGTGCCAGTGACCCTGCTGTTCGGCGTCCACCGCGAACAGGTCCAGGGCACCGGAGACCACCAGCCACAGCACCTGCGGCCCTTCGAGGTCCAGGCGGTTGAAACCGGTGCAGTCGATCCGGGCGCCCAGTGAGCCGAGCGCGCCGAGAACGAGGTCGCCGTCGTCTGCGGTCGTCATCTCATCGCTCCCTGACCAGCGCGGCGTACGCCCCGCCGTGTGCCACCAGCGCGTCGTGCCGCCCGCGCTCCACGATCGTGCCGTGCTGGAGCACGACGATCTCGTCGCTGTCGCGGACCGTGCTCAGCCGGTGCGCGATCACCACGCAGGCACAGCCGCGCCGGCGCAGGTTGTCCATGACGGTCAGCTCGGTCTCGGCGTCCAGCGCGCTGGTCACTTCGTCGAGCACGAGGATGCTCGGTCTGCGCACCAGCGCCCGCGCGATCTCCAGACGCTGGCGCTGGCCGCCGGAGAAGTTGCGGCCGTCCTGCTCGACCCTGCTGTGGATGCCGCCGGGCCTGCGCGTCACCACGTCGTACAGGGCCGCGTCCCGCAGCGCCTCCACCACCGCCTCGTCCGGGATCGACGGGTCCCACAGCGCCACGTTGTCGCGTACCGAGCCCTCGAAGAGGAAGACGTCCTGGTCGACGAAGGAGACGGAGGCGGCCAGCGCGCCGCGCGGGATGTCCTCCAGACGCTGCCCGTCGATGCGGATCACGCCCTCCCAGGGGGCGTACAGGCCCGAGATCAGCCGGGAGACCGTCGACTTGCCGCTGCCCGAGCCGCCCACCAGGGCCACCTGGCGGCCCGGCCCGACGGTCAGGTCGAAGCCGGTGAGCAGCGGCTTGTCGAGCGGGCTGTAGCCGAAGGTGATGTTCTCCAGCTCGACATGGCCGTGCAGCCGCCGGGTGGACTCGCCGGAGCCGGGGCGGGCGTAGATGGGGTCGGCCTGGAAGTTCTCCACGTCCTTCAGACGGGCCACGTCGGCCGCGAAGTCCTGGATCCGGCCCGCGACGCCGTTGAGCCGGGTGAGCGGGGCGGTGAAGCGGGTGACCAGGGACTGGAAGGCGACCAGGAGGCCGACCGAGATACCGCCCTCGACGGCCCGCATCCCGCCGATCCACAGGATCAGCGCACTGTTCAGGGTGGCGAGCGTCGGGGCCACCACCCCGAGCCAGGCACTGGGCACCCCGAGCCGCTGCTGTTCCTCCAGCGTGCTCGCGTGCTGCCCGGCCCACTTGCGGAAGTAGCCGTCCTCGCCGCCGGTCGCCTTCATCGTCTCGATCAGCTGGAGGCCGGTGTAGGAGGTGTTGGTGAGCCGGGCGGTGTCCGCGCGCAGCTTGGCGGTCCGGGTCGCGCGCAGCCGTACGACGAACCGCATCGCCACGATGTTCAGCAGCGCCACGCCGATGCCGAGGAAGGTGAGCTGTGTGTCGTAGGTGTAGAGGAGCACCGCGTAGAGGACCACGACCACCGCGTCCACGCCGGCCGCCGCGAGGTCGCGGGCCAGGGTCTCGGCGACCTGGTCGTTGGACTGCAGGCGCTGCACCAGGTCGGCCGGGCTGCGCTGGGAGAAGAAGGTCACCGGCAGTCGCAGCAGATGGCGCAGGAAGCGGGCGCTGGACAAGGTGGAGGAGACGATCCGGCCGTGCAGCAGGTTCGCCTGTTGCAGCCAGGTCAGGGCCACGGTCAGCAGTACGCAGGTGCCCATCGCGGTGAACAGCACGCCGAGCAGCGAGGTCTGGCCGCCGATGAGGAACATGTCGATGTACTGGCGGCTGAGCGCGGGCACCGCCGCGCCCACGAGCACCAGCAGCAGGCTGGCCAGCACCGCCGCCGGCATGGTCCCCGCGGTGCCGCGCAGCCGGGCCGGCATCGCGCCGAGGACACCGGGCTTGCGGCCGCCCCGCTCGAAGCCGTCACCCGGCTCCAGGACCAGCACGACGCCGGTGAAGCTGCCGTCGAACTCCTCCATGGGCACGAACCGGCGGCCCTTGGCGGGGTCGTTGACGAAGACGCCGCGGCGACCGAAGCGGCGGCCCATGCCGTCGTAGACGACGTAGTGGTTGAACTCCCAGAACAGGATCGCCGGGGCCTGCACGTCGGCGAGGGCGGCCAGGTCCATCTGCATGCCCTTGGCGGTGAGGCCGTAACTGCGGGCCGCCTTCAGCAGGTTGCTGGCGCGCGAGCCGTCGCGGGAGACACCGCAGGCGATGCGCAGCTCCTCCAGCGGGACATGGCGGCCGTAGTGGCCGAGGACCATGGCGAGAGAGGCGGCGCCGCACTCGACGGCCTCCATCTGGAGCACGCTGGGGGTGCGGACCGTGCGGCCGCGGCCCTTGGGCACCGGTCGCTTGGGCGGCGCGGCGCGCCGGCGGCCGCGGGTCTCCTGGGTCTCCTGGGTCTCCTGGGCGGTGGTCACGGGAGCAGCCAATCGACGGGGTGCTGGTCGGCCAGCCGGATCGCACCCGAGGCCAGGGTCATGGAGTCGAGCGTGAACGGCGGTCCGTCCGCCGAGGACCACTGGTAGCCGCTCTTCGTCTTCCTCGACGGGTCCAGCCGGACCAGGACCGCCACCGGGCGGCCCTTCTTGGTGAACTGCTCGCCGAGCTGGCTGTCCCCGAGGAACGCGGAGATCGACTGGGCCGACTGGGCGGCTCGGTCCACCGACTTCACATGGCCGCGCAGCACTCCGTACTCCTGTGTCGACACCGACGACACGGTCAGGTCGACCGGGGCGTTCGCGGGGATGGCGGAGGCGTTCTCGGCGGGGACGTAGACCGTCGCGTAGAGCGGGTCCGAGGCGTGCGCGATCTTCTCCACGGCGGCGACGTTCGCACCGGTCTGGATGATCTGCCCGATGGTGGCGGCGAGCGCGCTGATCCGGCCCGCGGCGACCGTGCGCACCACCGAGTCGCCCTGGCCGGTGTGCACCTTCAGAACGGGGGCGTTGGCCGGCAGCCGTTCACCCTGCTCGGCGAGGACGGCCGTGACCTGCCCCGCCACCGGGCTCTGCAGGATGTAACTGCCCTGCCCGTGAGTCAGGATGGCCTGCGCGCTCACCGTGGAGGCGACCGAACCGGTCACCGCCCACACCGAGGCCGCCGCCATCACGACGACCGAGACGGACAGCGCGAGCCAGCCCTGCGGACGCGCGAAACGCACCGGAAGATCGAGCTCCTCCGGCGACTGGAGCTTGGCGAGGGCCTGTTGGCGGAACTGCACGGAACTTCCCTCACCTGTGGGAGAGACGCTGGTGAAAGGGGTGTTTCAGAGGGACGCCTCAAAACACCCGAGAGCCCCGGTGCCGGGGTACGGCTCCGGGACTCAGCGGCAACGAGGTGCGATCAGAGACCGGCGACCAGGTTGGTGACCGGCTGGGTGTTCAGGCCGGTGACACCCTCGACGGTGCCGACAACCGTGTTGACCAGGCCGGAAACCGGGGCAACGCCGTCCACCAGGCCGGTGACGGTGCCGAGGGCGTTCAGGGCCAGACCGCCGGAGACGTTGTCGAGCTCGGCGTCGGAGATCTCGACGGTCTCAACCTGGGGGGTGGAGTTCATGTGGGAACTTCCCTTCATATGGATATTCACAAGGGGGAGAGCGGCCCCCCAACGGCCCTATGGGGACAGTACGGATGGCCGCGACCGCAGGCGCCGGGCGCCCGTCTCCGGGAGCCGTCGGCGACCCTGCGGTGCGATGGATCAAAGCACGCCCGCGGTCCGTGCCTCCAATCAACCATGCGTCTCACCTGGGAACTTGAGCCTCAGGGGGGCTTATCCGTGCAGGCGTGGGCACGTCTTGTCGGCGACTCCTTCACACACCGCACGCCTTCGCCCCGGCCGCACGGCTTGCCCCTCGGGCGGCGAATCCGGCACTCCGCGCCAAAGCCACGGCTGGGGGCGCGCAGTTGTGCAGATCCGCCGCTCCCCGTGGGCTGCTTGGGTAGTGGATGTGCAGATTCCCTGAAGCAAGGATTCCGGTACGTGATCGCGACGGACCGTCAATGAACGATTGCTGACCGTGTCCGTCCGGGGTGCGGATTTCATCCCACGAGTGCGTGGACCGCGCGCGCCCGGGCCGCGAGCGCCCCCGACCGTTCGTCGCTCATCGTGATGTCGGCGAACGCCGCCAGGCGCCCGAGTCCGCTCGGCACCGCTTCGATCAGGACAGCCGAACCGCTCACCGGGCGCCCGAACGGCATCGACCGCCGCCCCGTCGTCATCGGCACGAAGCCGCCACGGGCCGCCGAGACCGCGATCGCGGTCGCCGTGTCGGCCGCCGCCGTCAGCGCCTTTTCCGAAGGCCCGCCGCGCTCCCGGGGCAACCCGTTTGACCAGGGCGGACACGCCAACCCCCGGTCCCCGCCCACCGCCTCGACGGACAGCCCGGGATCGAGCACCCAGGGGGCGAAGCCGGCGGAGACGATCTTGTCGGCTTCGGCGGCGGTCATCGTCATATGGGGGATTTGTTCCCGGGTCCGCGGCACGGCGCCCACCACCGCCCCGAGACCCGCGTGGCGTGGCCGATTCGCCCTCGGTCAAAGGAAGTTAAGAAACGGAACTGAACGCACCACGTGACCCGCCCGTACCTATGGCCATCCAGGCGCCGCTCACGAACGACTGCCCGAACACGGCAGACACTCCGTCCCTTGGAGGTCGAGAAGTTTGAGTCACAAGCGAATTCCGAAGCGCAAGGCCGCTATCGCGGTGGGCGGTGTCGCCGCGCTCGGAGCTGCGGCGTTTCTGCTGCCGATGGCCAACGCGTCTCAGGACAACGCCTCCGGCGCCACCGCCACCGCTCCCAAGACGCTCAAGTCGGCGAGCGACGCCTCGGATCTGTCCGCGCAGCTCCAGGACCTGCTCGGCCAGGCCTTCGCCGGGTCGTACTACGACAGCGGCAAGCAGCAGCTCGTCGTCAACGTCATCAACGGCGACAACAACATAGTCGTCCAGGCGGAGAAGGCCGGCGCGGTCGTCCGTCAGGTGCAGAACAGCAACTCCGAATTGGCGGCGGTCGCCAGCACCCTGAAGACCAAGGCGACCATCCCGGGCACCGCCTGGGCCGTCGACCCGAAGACCAACAAGGTCGTGGTCACCGCCGACAGCACCGTCACCGGCACCAAGTGGGACACACTGGAGTCCACGGTGCAGCGCCTCGGCTCGGACATGGCGACCCTCAAGAAGTCGTCGGGCACCTTCAAGCCCCTGGTCTCCGGCGGCGACGCGATCTTCTCCCAGGTCGCCGACGGCACCGTCCGCTGCTCCCTCGGCTTCAACGTCACCGCCTCGGACGGCAGCCCCGCCTTCCTGACGGCCGGGCACTGCGGTGTGGCCGCCAAGGACTGGTCCGACTCCGAGACCGGCGAGCCGATCGCCACCGTGGACCAGGCCACCTTCCCCGGCGAGGGCGACTTCTCGCTCGTCAAGTACAACGACCCCGCCACCCAGGCGCCGAGCGAGGTCAACGTCGGCAACGGCCAGACCGTCGCCATCAACCAGGCCGTCGACGCCACCGTCGGCGAGACCGTGTTCCGGATGGGTTCCACCACCGGGCTGCACGACGGGCAGGTCACCGGCCTCGACGCCACCGTCAACTTCCAGAGCGAGACCGACCCCAACGGTGTCGACACCGTCACCGGCCTCATCCAGACCAACGTCTGCGCCGAGGCCGGCGACAGCGGCGGCTCGCTGTTCACCCAGGACGGCGGCGCGGTCGGTATGACCTCCGGCGGCAGCGGCGACTGCACCTCCGGCGGCGAGACCTTCTTCCAGCCGGTGACCACCGCCCTCCAGGCGACCGGCGCGACCCTCGGCGACGCGGGCGCGGGCGCCGGTGACGCCGGGGCCACGGCCGACCCGTCCGCCACGGCCGGTGACGAGAACGGTGCCGGTGACCAGGCCGGCGGCGACCAGATCGGCGGCGCCGCCGACCCGTCCGCGACGGCCGGCGACCAGAGCGGCACCGGCGACGAGACCGGCACGGGCGACGAGACGGGCACCGGCGACGAGACCGGGACCGGTGACCAGTCCGGGACCGGTGACCAGTCCGGGACCGGTGTGAACGACGGCTCGTCGGTCGACGACGGTTCGTCGTCCCACTGACCCACCGCCCGCCCTGCCAGCGGTTGCGGCCGGTGGTGGACGGTCCGGCCCTCCGGCGGGAGGGCCGGACCGCATCGCACCCCGCGGCCGTCAGCCGACGGGACATGCTCTGAGCAAGAGCACCGCAACGTCGTCGACACGCTCCTGCGCCGCCGCACTGTGCCGCACGAGCGTGTCGGCGAGCTTGTCCAGCGGCTGGTCGCCGTTCTCCGCGAGCAGTTCGCCCAGATCGACCAGCGCGTCCTCGATGTCCACACCGGGTGACTCGACCAGCCCGTCGGTGTACAGGGCGAGCACCGAGCCCGGCGCCAGCGGCACCTCGGTGGTCGGGTACGTCGCCTCCGCGTCGATGCCGAGCAACGGGCCACCGGCCAGGTCGAGCACCCGCACCCGCCCGTCCGGACGTCTCAGCAACGGCGGCGGATGCCCGGCCCGGGCCATCACCGCCCGCCCCCGCTCCGGATCCAGCCGCAGATACAGGCAGCTCGCGAACAGATCCGACCCGGAGTCGATGAGAAGCCGGTTGGTGCTCCGCATCACCTCCTCCGGCGCCTGCCCGACGGTGGTGAAGGCCCGTACCCCGGTACGGATCTGGCCCATCAGCCCGGCCGCCGTCACGTTGTGCCCCTGGACGTCCCCGATCACCGCCGCCGCCAGCGGCCGGGTGGGCACCAGGTCGTAGAAGTCGCCGCCGATCTCCATGCCGTGCATGGCCGGCAGATAGCGCGCGGCCGCCTCGATGCCGGGCGGCGGGGTCAGCGAGTGCGGCAGCAGGGCCGCCTGCAGACCATGTGCCAGCTGGTTCTTCGCGTCGTAGAGCAGGGCCCGCTCCAGCGCCTGCGCGATGAGCCCGCCGAGACTGGTCAGCACGGCGCGCTCGTCCGCGGGGAAGCCATGCGGCTCGGCGTAGGCCAGGACACAGGTGCCCACCGGCCGGCCCGACGCGATCAGCGGCAGGTACGCCCAGGCGGCGAACCCGTCCGGGGCCTCGATCCGGCCCGGATACAACCGCTCCAGCTGCTGCTTCGACTCGAAGAACGCGGGCACGCCGGTGTTCAGGACATGGGTGCCGGGCGTCCGTTCGGCCAACGGCAGGCCGTCGAAGCGCTCCACGGTCCGTGGATCGTCGTACCCGCGCTGCCCGAGGACGTGCAGCCGCCCGCCCCGGGACCCGAGGACGACCAGCGCCTGGCTGCCGACGGCCGGGGCCACCTCGTCGGCCACCAGCTGCACCACGTCCTGCACACCGACGGCCTCCGTCAGCGCCCCGGCCAGGCTCAGCACCTGCGAGATGGTGACCAGCCGGGAGCCGGGCGCCGCGTCGGCGCGCGGCAGCGCGCCCACCATCTCGGCGACCGCCCGCGCCCGGCTGATCCGGGTGGTCAGCCCGGTCGTGCTCGGATACATCCGGAACGACAGCCAGTCGCCCGGCGGCTTCAGCGCCACGAACGACGTCACATGCTGGCTGATCAGAGCCGCCCGGTAGCGGTCCTCGTACATCGGGTCGTTCAGCCAGGGCACCGACACCCACGGCTGGGTGCCGAGCAGGTCACCGACCTGGACGCCGAGCAGCTCGGCCGCCGCCGCGTTGGCGAAGGCGACCCGCCCGTGCAGATCGAGCGAGAGCAGCCCGTACGGCAGCCGCGCCACCATCCGCGCCGCCTCCACCGTGCCCAGCGTGCCCGCATCCCCGGACGGGGGCGCCGCCAGCAGATCCGGCTCGGCCCGCAGCGCACGGTGCACTCGGCCGGCCCGCTCCAGTCGCTTCGCCAGCCGGTCGGCGGCCGAGGTCAGCTCCGCCCGTTCCCGGTCGGACAGCACCGTCGGATGCGAACCGGGCCAGGTCACGTACAGCGCCCCGTACACGGTGTCCGCGCTCGCCACGGGCACCGCGGCGAGCGCGAACGGATAGGGCAGCACCACCGCGATCCGCGGATACCTGCGCGCCATGTCCTCCTCGCCGCCCACCCACACCAGGCGCCGCTCGCGCACCGCCTCCGCCACCGGGATCGGCGTGCTCAGCCCGACCCGCTCCCAGGGCGCCACGAAGGCCCGCGGCAGTCCCGCCGTCACCGCCATCTCCAGGACCGGCTCGTCGGCGGCGAGCAGATAGATCGCGCCGGAGTGCGCCTGGACCTCCTCCATCAACGAGGCCAGCGCGAACGACAGCAGCAGCGGCGGCCGGCCGGACCGGGTCGCGGCGGCCGCTGTCTCCTCCAGGCCCGGCGTGACCGGCGCGGGAGGAGCCCCCATCCTGTCGGACACGCCCGACCACCTCCTCGTCCGGCCGCAGTCGCGTCCTCGGGGTCAAGACTCCCTCCTGGCGGCGACGGGCGCACGGCGAGAGCACCCCGGCCCCGCACCGGGGCCCCCGCACCGGGCCGCATCCGCCTACCCCGTTCGCCTCGGCACATTCCCCCGCAGCCGAAGCGCGCGGCAGCGTACGGGCGCCGGGCGTGCGCCCCCGCGCGCCTTGATGGCCGGAACTCCGCGCCCATGAACGGTCGCGGACGCCAAGAATGGGGCACGCGTTCAACACCATGAACCGAAGAGCCGAGGTACGGCTGAGGGGGCGGCGGTGATCCGGGTACTTCTGGTGCACGACGCGTGTCTGGTGAGGTCGGTCCTGGCGGAGTGGTTACGCCGGGAACCGGGGCTCCGAGTGGACGACACGCCCTGGCACAGCGCACGGGGGCGGGTCCGGGCGGTACGGCCGGACGTGTGTGCGGCCGACCTCGACAGCTCCGGCACCCACGGCGTGCCACCGCTGGGCGACCTGCGCCCGGTGGAGCCCGGCACCACCCCGCCGCGGCTGGTGGTGCTTGCCGGTGCGAACAGACCCGGATTGCTGAAACGGGCCGCCGACGCGGGGGCGCTCGGCTACGTGGACAAGGAGGGCGCGCCGGAACGACTGGTGGAGGCGATCCGGCGCGCATCCGAGGGGGAACGTTTCGTCGACGACTCGCTGGGCTTCGGATTCCTCAAGGCCGCCGAGATCCCGCTCACCAGACGCGAGTTGAGCGTGCTGGAGCTGGCGGCCGGCGGGGCGTCCATCGCGGAGATAGCCGGGAGCCTGCACCTGTCCCACGGGACGGTCCGCAACTACATGGCGGCGATCACCCGCAAGACCGGTGCCCGCAACCGCGTCGACGCGATCCGGATCTCCCAGGGCGAGGGGTGGCTGTGAACCCTGTTCAGCGGGGCGTGGGTGGTCGGGCCGGCGCCACCAGGTCCTGGTAGAGGGCGCAGGTGCGCAACAGCTCCTCGTGGGTGCCGTACGCGGTGCGCGGGCCGTCCATCACCAGGATCCGCTCGGCGCGGCTGGCGGAGGAGATCCGGTGCGCGACCACCACCAGGCTGCCGCCGGGCCGTCGGGCGAAGGCGTGCTCGGCACGGGCCTCGGCCTCCGGGTCGAGATGGCAGGTGGCCTCGTCGAGCAGGGCGAGCGGCGCGGGGGAGAGATAGGCGCGGGTGAGCGCGATGAGCTGCCGCTCGCCCGCCGACAGCTCCGCCGGATGCACCGGCGCGTCCGGGCCGCCGCACCGCTCCAGGAGCGGGGTGAGCCCGACCGCCTCGGCGGCGGCCAGCAGCTCCGGTTCCGGGACGGGGTCCGGGCGCAGCAGCCCGAGGTTCTCGGCGAGGGTGCCCGTGTGGACGTATGCCTCCTGGGGGATCAGCACCCGCAGCGCGGCGGCCCGGGCCCCCGGCACGCGGTGCCCGCACACCCATATCTCACCGTGGGCCGGGGCCAGCAGCCCGGCGGCCACCGCCGTGAGCGTCGACTTGCCGATCCCGCTCGGCCCCACGACGGCGAGGTGACCACCACGCGGGACACACAGACCCAGCCTGTCGAGCACGGGGGTGCTCGCCGGCCCGTAGGCAAAGGTCACCGCGGAGAGGACGAGCGCCGGGGCACCGGCGCCCGGGGACCCGACGGCCTCGGCGGACGTACCGCCGTCCGGAGCGGCAGGGACTGCGACGGAGGTGGTGTCCGGGGTGCCGGTGCTTTTGGCGGAGCCGGCGGGCTCGGCGGATGCGCGGGCGTCCTGAGTAGCCGGGGCCTCGGTGGATGTGCCGGAGTCCGGGGCGCAGGTGGCCTCGGCGGACGTGCTGGAGTCCGCGGTACCGGTGGCCCTGGCGGGTACGCCGGCGTCCGGGGGCGGGTGGAGTCTGCGCAGCACTACCGTCAGGCGGGATCCGCTGGTGCCCAGGCCGTGCACGAGGTTCTGCAGGGCGGGCAGCAGGGACTGGGTGACGTAGGCGAGCGCGCCCACCAGGGCCCCCGCGGTCACGCCGTGGGCGAGCAGCCAGGGGGCGCCGGCGAGCAGCAGCACCAGGGGCAGCTGGCCGCCGACCGCCAGGGCCGCCACCCGTACGACACTCCAGCGGGCCAGCGCCCGGGCGGCCCGGAACTCGCCGTCGACGTGCTCCCCGACGCGCTCGGCCACGTACTCCTCGGCGCCCGCGGCCGTGACGTCCCGCAGTCCCGGGCACACCTCGCCCAGCTCTGCCGCGAGGGCCTCGTCGGCGACCAGGAAGGCTTCCTGCCGGCGGGCCAGCAGGCGCAGGGTGGCCGCGAACAGTCCCAGGCCCGCGAGGAGCGGGGGCACCACGACCAGCAGCAGCGGCGGCGCGAGGGCGCACAGCCCGGCGAGGGCTCCGGCGACCGTGAACACGAACGAACGGGACACCATCACCAGCCCGGCGAGGGTGTCCCGCGCGATCTCCACCTGCTGGGTCAGCCCGGACAGCGCCCCCCGGTCCCCCTCCCGCACCCCGCGCGCCACCACCGTCGCCACCAGCCGGTCCCGCACCGGCTCCACCAGGTCGGCGACCACCCCGTACACCCGGCGCGTCCCGAACGCCCCGACGCCGACGCCGAGCGCGGCCGCCGAGAGCCACCGCAGCCCGGTCCGGGCGTCCCCGGCCAGGAACCCGGCGTCCACCGCGCGGGCCAGGGCGTACCCGAGGAGGAAGGTCTGCCCGGCCTCCAGCACCGACCAGAACGCGAGGCGCGCCAGTACCGGCCGACGCACCTGAAGCAGCCGCCCGATCACCGCGCGGCCTCCTCGGTCCCGTGCGCCCGAACTCGGCCGGGCGCCCCGGGCGAGCGGCCGGTCACCGGGCCGGTTCCTCGGGCAGTCGGGCCCCGAACACCGCCGGGCGCCCGGACCAGCGAGCTGGTCACCGCGCGGCCTCCTCGGGCAGTCGCGTTGCGAACACCGCCCGGTACTCCGGGTCCCGCCACAGCTCCGCATGCGTCCCCGCCGCCCGCACCCGCCCCCCGTCCAGCCAGGCCACCGTGTCCGCGCGGGCCGCCGTCGCCGCACGGTGGGCGACGATCAGCCGGGTCGGTCCGGGGCCCGGTGCCAGCAGGGACTCGGTGATGTGGTGTTCGGTGACCGTGTCCAGGCTGGAGAGGGCGTCGTCGAGGATCAGCAGCCGCCCGGGGTGTGCGAAGGCCCGGGCGAGGCCCAGGCGCTGGGCCTCGCCGCCGGAGCGGGGCGAGTCGGTGAGACGGGTCGCACAGCCGTCGGGCAGCCGGCGGATGTAGGCCTCGGCCCGGGCCCGGCGGGCAGCGGTGCGGACCTCGGCGGGGGAGGGGGTGGTGAGGCCGAAGGCGATGGTGTCCTCGACGGTCGTGCCGAGGAGAGCCGGGCGGGCGAAGGCGCAGGTGACGGCCCGGCGCAGCTCGTCGTGGGGGAGGGCGGGCAGTGGAACGCGGTCGAGCAGGACCTCTCCGGCGTCCGGGTCGGCGAGCCGGCCCGCGAGAGCGGCCAGCAGGGACTTGCCGGTGCCCGAGCGGCCGACGACCGCGAGGACGGTGCCGCCGGGGACGGTCAGATCGACGCCGTCGAGGACGGCGCGGCCGCCCCGGTGGGCGGTGATCCCGCGCAGTTCCAGGAGGCCGGGGCCCGGCGGGAGCGAGCGGGTGCCGTACGCGGGCGCGGGGAACGCGGTCACCTCGGCGAGGCGCCGCGCGGACGCGCGGGCCCGGGTGAGGGCGGCGAGCTGTCCGACCAGTACGCCGACACCCGTCGCGAGGACCGCGTAGCGGGAGGCGGCGAGGACCTCGCCGACCGAGATCCGGTGCCGGGAGAGCAGGAAGCCCGCCACCGCCACGACGGCGAGCTGGAGCAGCGGGCCCACGGTGACCGCCTGGGCGGCCGCCCGGCCCTGCACCCGCCACATCCGGTGCCCCGCACGACCGAGTGCGGGCAGCGGGCGCAGGATACGGGCCGTCTCCCGGTCCTGGAGGCCGGCCGCCGCGATGGTCCGCCGGCCGTCGACCGCCTCCGCCAGCGCGCTCGCGATCCGGCCCTGCTCCCGCTGGTACTCGGCCACGCACGCCGAGGTGTCCCGGGTGAACGCCCGCAGCAGCAGGGCGAGTACGGGCGCCCCGGCCAGGAACACGGCCGCCAGCCACGGGTCGACGACGCCGAGCGCGACCACGCCCCCGACCGGACCGGCGAGCGCGGCCAGCAGCGCGGCGAAGGCGGCGGGCCCGGTACCGGCCTGCGCGGCGTTCCCGACCAGCCGAGCCACCAGGTCCCCGGCGCCGAACCGGGTCAGCGCGCGCGGCCCGAGGGCCAGCACATGCGCCGTCACCCGGCTGCGCAGCCCGGCCGTGGCGTGGGCGTCGACGGTTCCGGCGAGCACGCTCGCACAGGCGTCGAGCAGGGCGAGCAGCAGCACCAGGGCGGCGGCCCGGGCCACCCAGCCCGCCGCCGGAGCGCCCGCCAGCAGCAGGTCCAGGGCGCGGCCCAGCGCGGCGGGCAGCAGCAGCCCCGCCGCCGTGCCGGTCGTACTCAGCACGCACAGGACGGCGCAGCGCACCCCGGCGTGGCGCAGGGCGGTGCGCGAGAGGTCGTGGGGATGTGAGTCTGAAAGGTCCTGGGGATGTGAGTCTGAAAGGTCCTGGGGAGGTGCTGTCATCTGCCGCGGGCCTCGCCTCGGGGGACGGCTTCGGGCGAAGGCCCCGGACGGGCCCTCTCCCGCAGGAGAGGGCCGCCCGGAGCCGGGTTCGCGGTGCCGGTCAGAGACAGAGCAGAACGCTCGCCGCCGACACGCACGACAGGAGGCTCACCGTGCTGGCGCCGCCGCCGTCGTGACGCTCTTCGGACTCCAGGGTCTGCAGGTCGAGAAGGGCCATAACGTGTCCTTTCCGGGGACCGAGCGGTCCCCCCGGTGTTGTCGGGGACGGGGTTGTGCCACGGCGCCGTCAGTGTGCGGAGCCGCGTGCGGGGGCCGCCGGTGGCGGCGGGAGGAACGGCAGGTGGGCGGAGCGGTCACCGTCGAGGGCGGCCGTCAGCGCCAGCAGACAGCCGGCGGTCCCGGTGCCGAGGTCCATGGAGAGCCGCATCATCTGGTGCCCGGGGAAGGCGAGCTGGCCCTGGTAGGCCATCGCGAACCAGCCGAGCCCGTCGACCTGGGCGGCGAGCCGCTCCGGGTCGGCGCCGGTGCGGGCGAGGTGCAGGATCATCCCGGCGCGGCCCTGGAAGAGGCCGGGCTGGGCGTAGAAGCGTGAGGTGGCGGCGGTCAGGACGGCCGCGCGGGCCCGCTCGAAGACGCCGGTCGCGTCGGTGCCGTGGGCGAGCCAGTCGTCGAGGACCAGCCCGATCCCCGCGCTGCCGTCGCCGAGGTAGGGCAGCGTGCGCCAGCCCTCGTCGACCTCCAGGCCGCCGCCCTTCTGCACCACACAGCGGTCCAGGTCCCGGCGCAGCGCCTCGCCGGCCGCGGCCAACAGGCGCGGTTCGCCGGTCCGTTCGTACCGCCGCAGCAGGAACAGGGCGGGCCCGGTCGCGCCCCGCAGCAGCCCGGCGCGGCGCCCGGGCGCGTCCGGGACCGGTTCGGCGAGCCGTCGTACGAGGATCTCGGCGGCCTCCGCGGCCCGCTCGCGCAGTTCCGGCTCCCCGGCCGAGTCGGCGAGGGCGTCGAGGACCAGGCCCAGACCGGCCAGGCCGCCGTGCAGGTCGGAGGAGAGGTTGCGCCAGTTCTCCCGGAGGATGCCTGCCATGAGGTCCAGGGCGCGCTGCCGGTGGCCGAGCCCCTCCAGGACATGGGCGACGCCCGCGAGACCGTCGTACAGGCCGAGCGGGGTGCCGGGCGGCGGCGGTGCGGTGTGGTCGAGCAGCCAGCGCTCGCCCTCGTCGTAGCGCTCGGCGCCGGCCCGGTCCAGGGCGTACAGCACACCGGCCGCGCCGTGCGCGAGGCCGAGGCCGCCGCCGTCGCCGAACTGGGCGATGTCCCCCGGGAAGAGCCGGTCGTCGCGCTCGGGGGTGGCGGAGGCGAGGATCGCCTTGACCATCGAGTCGCGGCTGTGCGGCCAGTCCGCCGGTACGACGGGCCGCGCGGCCGGGGCGCCCCGGGTGATCTCCGCGACCGCCTCGTCCAGGAAGGCCCGCGGCACGTCCGGGAACTGCCCGGCGATCACGTCCGCGAGATGGGCGGCCTTGCCCCGGTCGACGACGAACAGGGTGGTGACCGGCAGGAACAGGGCGAGCCGCAGACAGGCGAGCGCGTACCGGTCGACCTCGACGCCTCTGCGGTCCGGCGGGGCGAAGAAGCCGGGGTGGGCGACGACCTGACGGCCGTTCTCCTCGACGGGCGCGGCGGCCTCGAAGTCGATGAGGAACACCGACTCCTCGTCGGGCCCGACCATGATGTTGAAGACATGCAGGTCGTTGAAGACGATCCCGCGCGCGTGCACCGCCGCGACGGCCGCCGTCACCCTCCGGTGGATGCGCAGCGCCCACCGCGTGTAGGCGCGCACGGCCGCCGGATCCGGGTCCGGGGTGAGCAGCGGATGCCGTTCGGCGAAGAAGGCGTTGAGCGGACGGCCCTCCAGGAAGTCCATCACCAGGAACCGGTGGTCGCCCAGCGTGAACCAGTCCCGGACCTCGGGCACCACCCCGGTGCCGGCCGCCGCCTCCAGCGCGGCCTTCTCCCGGGCGAGCCGGGCGACGGCGTCGGCGCCGTCGGCCGCGAGCCCCGCGTGCGGACGCCCCTCCTTGAGCACCACCCGCCGCCCGTCCCGCGTGTCGGTCCCGGCGTACACCCCGCCACCGTTGGAGAAGTGCAGCGCCTTCTCGATCCGGTACGGCAGCTCGCCGACCGTGGTGGCGTCCCGCGCCGCGAGCTGCGGCTGCAGGAACTCCGGCAGGGTCACCCACTCAGGCACCTGGAAGGAGGGCGCCCGCCGGTCCGGCACCAGCCTGCCCGCGCCGTCCCGCACCGCCGTCACCAGCGAACCGCGTTCGTCGACGACGTACGTGCGCGCGAACGCGCCGTACCGGACGTATAGCGGCCCCTCGTGCCAGCGCAGGTCGGTCAGGATGTACGGACCCTCGAAACCCTCCAGGAGCGCGCCCAGCTCGCGCAGCACCTCCTGGAGCCGGTCCTCGTCGGCCGGGTAGACCGTCACGAACTTGCCGCTGGTGTCGCGGCCCGCGTACTTGGCGTTGCGCAGATGCAGCAGATGCGGTCCCGGAACGAACTTGAACGGGATGCGGCGCGGCACGCAGTAGTCCCACACGATCGCGGCGATCCGCTCCGCGTTCGCCCGGGTCGCCGAGGAGTGGATCTTCCAGCCCTGGGCAGGCGACGGCAGCGGCGCACCGTCCGGACCCACCGGCGTCATGGTCAGCCAGTCTCCCGAGCGCGCCGCGTGCCAGCCCTCCGGCACCGCGCGACGCGCCGTCGCGAACAGCTGCTCCGTCCGCGGCCCGGCTGTCCCGAGCCGGTCGGGTGTGTCGTAGAAATGCCCGTCGGCGAGCGCGTACACCTCGTACCGCCTGTCCATCCGCCTCCCCCTCCGTGGCCCGGCCCCGACACTCGCAGGCGCCGCACGGTCGCGGAAAGTCATGTCTGTCACGAGCTCACCGTGCGGGACGCACGGGTCAAGACATGTTCGGTGCCTTTCGAGCGCAACGGACCCCCGGCCTCCACGTAACGGTCACAGGGGCTGCGCAGACGCCTCATAAGCGCTGTAATGGCGGCGTGGTCAGTGAGGGCGCCGCGGTACGCGGAATCAGAACGGAGCGCGCCGAAATAGCCCTCGAAACGCTCACGGGCGATCCCGGCGCACCCGACCGGCTCCGGCGTGTGCTCGAACAGGCACTGGTGCTCGCCGGAGCGGCGTTCGCCGGGGTGTACGCGCCCGGCGACGACGGCACCGTGCTGCGGCTGGCCGAGTCGGCCGGACTGCCCCGCACCTTCTTCGGACTGCGTGACGCCTACCCGGCCGTGGGGCGGTCCCCGGTCGCCGAGGCCCACGGCACCGGGCGGCCCGTCTGGCGGGGACCCCAGGAACTGGCCGACTGCCCGGCAGCCCGGCGGACCCCGTCCCAGGAGTTCTCGCTGGCGGTCCTGCCGGTGCCCGGCCGCGCCGGACTCCTGGTCGTGGTCGGCGAACGGGACGGCGGGTTCGGCCCCGAGGACCGCGCCTGTCTGCAACTGATCGCCGACGCGATCGCCCTGCCCGCCCCGCTCCCCACCGTCTTTGACACCGGCGAACTGCCCCGCGACGCGTTCAGCCTCGCCATGGACACCGGCCGGATCGAGGTCGGCGACGGCATCCTCGGTCTCTTCGACATGAGCCCGGACGACTTCGACGGCAAGGTCGAGACCCTGCTGGGCCGTACCGTGCCCGAGGACGTGCCCGCCCTGATGTCCGTGGTCGAGGCCGACCACATGTCCATCGGCGACCGCGAGCTGGAGTTCCGGATCCTGGATCCCTCCGGCTCGCCCAAGTGGCTGCGGCTGCGCGGCCGCATGGTGCCGTCCGCCGAGGGGCGCCCCGCCCGGCTGGCCGGTACCGTCGCCGACGCCTCCACGCTCCGCTCCGACGTCACCGACGTGGCCCGGGTGCAGCGGCTCGCCGCCGCACTGGCCACCGCCGGCACGGTCAAGGACGTCAGCCGGGCCGTCGTCACCGCCCTGCGCGGACCGCTCAAGGCCGACCGCATCGCCCTGGCCGAACTGGAGAACGAGCGCCTGGTCGTCACCGTCCTGGACCCGCCCCACGCCGAGTCCTGGCCCGAGGTGTGGCGCAGCGAATGGCGCACCGAATGGCCGGACGCGCCGGTGCGCGCCATGCCCACCCTGGCCGCGGCCCTGCGCGAGGGCCGCCCACGGATCTGGCCCGTCACGACCGCCCTGGAACCCGCCCTCGCCGAGGTCGGCCCCGGCGGCCTCGCCGTCCTCCCGCTGCCGGCCGGCGGCCGGATGGCCGGCGCCTGTCTGATCGGCTGGGACAGCCCGCACGAATTCGGCCCCGACGAACGCGCCCTGCTCACCGCCGCCGCCGGCCTCGCCGGGCAGGCCCTGATGCGCGCCCACGCCTTCGACGCCGAGCACGAACTGGTCGGCATGCTCCAGCGCGCCCTGCTGCCCCGCCGGCTGCCCCGGCTGCCCGGCGGGATCGCCGTCGCCCGCTATCTGCCCACCACCGAGGGCCTGGAGGTGGGCGGCGACTGGTACGACGTGATCCCGCTGACCGACAACCACGTCGCCCTCGTCATCGGAGACGTCCAGGGCCACAGCGCCGCGGCCGCCACTCTGATGGGCCAGCTGCGCACCGCGCTGCGCGCCTACGCGAGCGAGGGTCACACCCCCGACGTGGTCGTCTCGCACACCAACCGGCTCCTCATGGACATGGAGAGCGACCTCTTCGCCACCTGCTGCTACGTCGACGTCGACATGGAGGCCGGTATCGCCTGGTGCGTGCGCGCCGGCCATCTGCAGCCGGTCCTGCGTCACCCGGACGGCACCACCGAGGTCGCCCGGACCGAGGGCGGCCCCCCGCTCGGCGTGGTGGACCAGGCCGATTTCCCCATGACCCAGCTCAGCCTGCGCCCCGGCACCCTGCTCGCGCTCACCACCGACGGTCTGGTCGAGTCGCCCGGCGCCGACATCGACGAAGGCATGGAGCGCTTCGCCCGCGACCTGGGCGTCTCCGACCCCGGCCACCTCGGGCTGGTCGCCGACGCCCTGCTCGGCAACTCCCACCGCACCGACGACGTCGCCCTGCTGCTGATGCGCTACGACGGCATGGCCGTGCGCCCGCTGCGGGAGAGCTGGACGGTGTGGCGGGTCCCGGAGGCGGCCCGGCACGCCCGCCGCTTCAGCCGCCGCACCCTGCGCTCCTGGGGCGTCACCGACGACGCCATGGACACGGGCCTGCTGGTCGTCTCCGAGCTGGTCACCAACGCCCTGATCCACACCGACGGCCCGGTCCGGCTGGATCTGACCCTGGTCGACCACCGGCTGCGGATCGCCGTCGTCGACGCCTCGCCGCGCAGCCCGGTGAAGCCCGCGAGCATCGGCTGGGAGGCCACCGGCGGGCGCGGGATCCTGCTCGTCGAGGCCGTGTCGACCGCCTGGGGGACCGTGCCGGTCAGTGGCGGCAAACAGGTGTGGGCGGATCTCGTGCTGGAGGGCTGAGGGTCACGGGGGCGGGCACCCGGCCGTCTCGGGAGGCGGGGTGAACCGACCATCCTTAATGTCCTTGATGTGGCACACACCTTCAATGAACTCGTGGCGAAGCACCGCGCGGCAGAGGCGGCCCACGAGAAGGTCCTGGAACTGCGGGACGCCTACGGACCGCCGGCCCTGCAGCAGCCGGGCGGCGCCCAGTCCGAGACCTACGAGACCGCCCTGCGCGCCTGGCGCGACCTCGCCCGCGACGAACTGACCGCGGTGAGCGAGTACGCCCGCGACGAGGGCCGGGTGCGGTCCGAGGTCGAGGCGGAGGTGGAACGCGCCGCCGCCTGGCCGGAGGACTCCTGAGGCGTGCCGGAACGTGCGCCGAAATGACTGTACAAAACAGGCGAGATGCTACTTCGGGGCACCTCGCGGTCACACGGCATCCGCACCGAGGCCATACTGGCGTAACCCGTCAGGAAAGCGGGGGAACGTCTCAACCAGATGTTCACCTATAAGGTGTAGTGAATGAAGGCTTTGGTGCTCTCCGGCGGTGCCGGCACGCGGCTGCGGCCGATCACCCACACATCGGCGAAACAGCTCGTGCCGGTGGCGAACAAACCCGTGCTGTTCTACGGGCTCGAATCCCTTGCCGCCGCCGGCGTCACCCAGGTCGGGATGATCGTCGGTGACACCGCCGCCGAGATCGAGGAAGCGGTCGGCGACGGGTCGAAGTTCGGCCTCGACGTCACCTACATCCCCCAGGAACGCCCGCTGGGCCTGGCCCACGCGGTGCTGATCGCGCGGGACTTCCTCGGCGACGACGACTTCGTCATGTACCTCGGCGACAACTTCATCGTCGGCGGCATCAGCGGACTGGTCGGCGAGTTCCGCGAGACCCGCCCCGACGCGCAGATCCTCCTCACCCATGTGCCCAACCCGCGGGCCTTCGGTGTCGCCGAGCTGGACGCCGACGGTCAGGTGGTCGGCCTGGAGGAGAAGCCGCAGCAGCCCAAGAGCGACCTCGCCCTGGTCGGTGTCTACCTGTTCACGCCGGCCATCCACGACGCCGTGCGCGCCATCAAGCCGTCCTGGCGCGGCGAGCTGGAGATCACCCACGCCATCCAGTACCTCATCGACCGGCGCGCCGACGTGCGCTCCACGGTGATCAAGGGCTACTGGAAGGACACCGGCAACGTCGTCGACATGCTGGAGGTCAACCGGACCGTCCTGGAGGGCATGGAGCCGCGGATCGACGGCGAGGTCGACGACGCCAGCCAGATCGTCGGCCGGGTGGTCGTCGAGGCGGGCGCCCGCGTCACCAACTCGCGGATCGTCGGCCCGGCCGTGATCGGCGCCGGGACCGTCGTCGGCGACTCCTACGTGGGCCCCTTCACGTCGATCGCCGAGAACTGCCGGATCACGGAGAGCGAGCTGGAGTTCTCCATAGTGCTGCGGGACTCCTCCATTGACGGGGTGGCCCGGATCGAGTCCTCGCTGATCGGTCGGCATGTCGAGGTGACCCCCGCAGCCGGCACCCCCAGTGCCCATCGCCTCGTCCTCGGAGACCACAGCAAGGTGCAGATCCGTTCATGAACCTCCTCGTCACCGGCGCCGCCGGCTTCATCGGCTCCACGTACGTCCGCGGACTGCTCGCCGACGGCGGCCCCGACGCGCCGCACCTCACCGTCCTGGACAAGCTCACCTACGCGGGCACCCTCACCAACCTGCCCGCGTCGCATCCCCGCCTGACCTTCGTCCAGGGCGACATATGCGACGCCGAACTGGTCGACAGGCTCATGGCCGAGGCCGACCAGGTCGTGCACTTCGCGGCCGAGTCGCACGTCGACCGCTCCATCGACGGGGCCGGCGCGTTCGTCCGCACCAACGTGGTCGGCACCCAGACCCTGCTCGACGCGGCCCTGCGGCACGGCGTCGGCCCGTTCGTGCACGTCTCCACGGACGAGGTCTACGGCTCCATCGAGTCCGGCTCCTGGCCCGAGACCCACCCGCTCCAGCCGAACTCGCCGTACTCCGCCTCCAAGGCATCCTCGGACCTGCTCGCGCTGGCCTTCCACCGCACCCACGGCCTGGACGTCCGCGTCACCCGCTGCTCCAACAACTACGGGCCGCACCAGTTCCCCGAGAAGGTCATCCCGCTCTTCGTGAGCAACCTCCTCGACGGCAGGAACGTGCCGCTCTACGGCGACGGCAGCAACGTCCGCGACTGGCTGCACGTCGAGGACCACTGCCAGGGCATCGAGCTGGTCCGCACCGGCGGCCGGCCCGGCGAGGTCTACAACATCGGCGGTGGCACCGAGCTCAGCAACAAGGAGCTCACCGGCCTGCTCCTGGAAGCCTGCGGCGCCGACTGGAACCGCGTCGACCGCGTCGCCGACCGCAAGGGCCACGACCAGCGCTACTCCGTCGACTGGAGCAAGATCCACGACGAGCTGGGCTACACCCCCAAGCACGACTTCACCTCCGGCCTCGCCGCCACCGTCGCCTGGTACCGCGACAACCGGGACTGGTGGGAGCCGCTGAAGGAACGCGCCGCTCTCGAATCCCGCAAGGACCAGGAGAAGCACTGATGAAGTGGCTCGTCGCCGGCGCGGGCGGAATGCTCGGCCATGACACGGTCGAGGAACTCATCCGCCGGGGTGCGGAGGTGGTGGCCCTGGGCCGCGCCGACCTCGACGTCACCAGCGCCGACTCGGTGGAGTCGGCGGTCGCCGGGCACCGGCCCGACCTGGTGGTGAACTGCGCCGCGTACACGGCCGTCGACGACGCCGAGACCGACGAGGAGCGGGCCCTGCTGATCAACGGCGAGGGCCCGCGCCTGCTGGCCCGCGCCGCCGCCCGGCACGGTGCCCGTCTCGTCCATGTCTCCACGGACTACGTCTTCGACGGCGAGGCCCGCACCACCCCGTACCCGGAGGACCACCCCACCGACCCGCGCACCGCCTACGGCCGTACCAAGCTCGCCGGTGAGCGGGCCGTCCTGGCCGAGCTCCCGGGCGCGAGCGCGGTGGTCCGCACGGCCTGGCTGTACGGCACGCACGGAAAGAACTTCGTGCGCACGATGATCGAGCTGGAGTCCCGCCGGGACACCCTCGACGTCGTCGACGACCAGCGCGGCCAGCCCACCTGGAGCGCCGACCTGGCCGCCCGGATCGCCGACCTCGGCCCCCGCCTCGGGCGGGACGACCGTGTCCACGGCGTCTTCCACGGCACCAACTCCGGCACGGCCACCTGGTACGAGCTGGCCCGCGAGGTGTTCCGCCTCCTCGACGCCGACCCGGAACGGGTGCGCCCCACCACCAGCGCGGAGTTCGTGCGCCCGGCACCCCGCCCCGCGTACAGCGCCCTCGGCCACGACCGGTGGGCCGAGGTCGGTCTGGAACCACTGCGGGACTGGCGTCAGGCCCTGGCGGAGGGGCTGCCGCACATCCGCAAGGAGATGCCCGCATAAGGCAGTTCGCGCGCGTCTGCCGCAGGGCGGCCGACGGCTCACCGAGCGTGTCGGCCGCCCTGTGGTGCATGGAAATGCCGAGCCCGTCGGGCCTTTTTCACAGGCGGTCGCGTTAGCCCCTTGTGGATGGCCCGGGTTCACTACGATGATGCTTTGAATGTCTGTGGGTCGGGTAGGGAAAGGATTTGCCCCGCGATGTCGATGCGAGCGACCGTAAAGTCCGTACTGGGTGAGAAGAATGTGCGGGTCCTACGACGACTGAAGCGGCGCTTGTCCGCCCAGCCGGCCAAACCGGCCAAACCGACGGGGCTGGACGCGATCTCCGGGGATCTCAACAAACTCGCCCAGCACTTCAAGACGGACAAGTGGGGAATACACCGCTACACCCAGCACTACCAGCGCCATCTCGGGCACCTGAAGAACGAGTCGTTCAATCTGCTGGAAATCGGCATCGGTGGCTACAACAGGCCAGGTCAGGGCGGTGCCTCCCTGCGCATGTGGAAGCAGTTCTTCCCGAAGGCACGGATTTTCGGTATGGACATCCAGGACAAGTCTTTTGTCGACGAGGACCGCATCACGACGTTCATCGGAGACCAGTCCGATCCGTCATCCCTGAACGCAGTCGCCGACAAGATCGGTGAGCTGGACGTCATCATCGACGACGGCAGTCACCGTAGTCCGCATGTGCTCACGACGTTCGCCACGCTCTTCCCCCGGCTCAAGGACGGTGGCATCTACATCGTCGAGGACACGCAGTCCTCGTACTGGCCCGAATGGCAGGGCAGTGAGGATCTCGATGCCGCGCACACCAGTATGGGGATGCTGAAGCGGCTGGTGGACGGACTGAATTACGAGGAATTCGTCGTCGAGAACTATCAGCCGACGTACACCGACCTCAATGTGGTGGCCGTGCACTTCTACCACAACCTGGTGATCATCGAAAAAGGCAGGAATGCCGAGGGCAGCAACAAGCGCAGCGCGCTGAAGCAGCGCTACGCCAAGTCCTGACACCGCTCACCCGAGGGGGGCCCAAGCCACGGCTCGGTCCCCCTCGAGGCGTGTTCAGGCCCGCAACCGCTCGTAGTACGCCAGGCACTCCGCGTACGTCGGGAGCAGCCCGGACGCCTCCGCCTCCGCCAGGGACGGCGCCTTGGCGTCCTTCTCCGACAGCACCGGCTCGAGGCCCTCCGGCCACGCGATGCCCAGCGCGGGGTCGAGCGGGTCGATGCCGTGCTCGCGGCCCGGCGCGTACCCGGCCGAGCACAGGTACACCACGGTGGCGTCGTCGGTCAGCGCCATGAACGCGTGGCCGAGGCCCTCCGAGAGGAACACCGCGCGCCGGTTCTCCTCGTCCAGCCGCACGGCCTCCCAGCGGCCGAACGTGGGGGAGCCGACCCGGATGTCCACGACGACGTCCAGCACGGCGCCGCGCACGCACTTGACGTACTTCGACTGGCTCGGCGGCACGTCGGCGAAGTGGATGCCGCGCAGCACGCCCCGCCGGGAGACCGAGCAGTTGGCCTGGGCGAGGTCGAGGTCGTAGCCGAGGGCCTCGCGGAACTCCGCGGCCCTGAACCACTCGTGGAAGCTGCCCCGGTCGTCGGGGAAGGCCTTGGGCTCCTGGACCCAGGCGCCTTCGATGTCCAGCGGTCGCACGGTTCCTACTTGCCTTCCTGTCGTACGGACTTGCCCCTGCCCAGGGCCCTGACCAGGGCGCGGCGCACCGGCACCGGAAGCCTGCCGGCCAGCTGATGGACGAGGCTCGGCTCCGGCTCGTAAACGGTGCCGGGCGCGGCCAACGGGGGCTTGTTCGGGGCCCTCCTGACCACCTTCAGGCCCTTGGCGGAGCTGCGGACGACGAGCGGCGGCGCGAAGAAGCGCGGCTCGGTGGCGTCCGCGATCAGGCACAGGGCGAGCCGCCAGGTGCCCTTCTGGAGCGACCGCACCGGCAGCGGCGCGTCCAGCACCGCTCCGCCGCCCTCGGCGGGCGACAGCGTGGCCGGCACCTCCAGCACTTCGGCGGCGGCCTTCGGGCCGGTCAGCCGGACCGATGCCTTGACGTCACCGGCGACATGGAACGGCAGCACCGCGCGCAGCCGGTCGCCCGCGACGGTGAAGTCCTCGGGCGTGAACGCGCCGAAGCCCAGCCGCTTGCTCGCCATGTCGACGTCGAGCGCGAAGTTGTCCTTGACGGTCCAGTACGGCAGCACCCGGCGACCGCCGACCACACCCGGGAACGGCATCGCGGGGAACGGCTCCCTGGACACCGGGAACAGCCGGTACTCCCGGGTCCAGCCGCCGATGGTCAGCCGGATGAACGCGTCCCACAGCCCGGCCGGCAGCGGGGTGCCGCTGGCGGCGGTGGCCGGGTCCACGCCGGCCGTGGCCCTGACCACGAGCCGGACACGGCCGGGCTCGCCCTCGACGGGCAGCGTCTCGCGGGTGATCTCGATCGGCTGGAAGAACTGCGCGTGGGTCTCGCGATCCCGCATCATCAGGTCGACCTTGGCCTTCGCGAAGCGGGCGGCGGTGCCACGCTCCAGCCGCGCGACGGCGTCGGCGACGGTCTCCGGCGGGCCGTCGGGCTCGACGACGGCGGTGTCGGCCGGGTAGGTCTTGGGCGTGCCGTGCGCGCTGTACTCGGCAGTGAAGTCGATCTTCAGTGCGCCGCCGTCCCAGGTGACGCTCTCCAGGGCCGTCGAGGGGCCGATGGAGGCCTCCCACTCGGCGAGCGCGAGCACGTCCTCGTAGCGGCCGACGCCGGCCAGCTCGGTGACCACCCGGTGGACCGGCTCGAGGAGGGCGAACACGGAGGGGCCCATGCGCTCGGCGATCACCTTGTGGATCTCGTCGAAGAGTTCCCTGCGGTAGTCGTCCGGCAGCTTGAGGAACCGATTGCCGCGCAGCCGCTCGCCCATCTCGCTGCGCAGCCAGCGGCGGAACATCCGGTCGCGCCTGGGGCCGGGCTCGGTGTAGCGCTCGACGACGTCGAGGGCCTCACGCAGGTTGGCGAAGTAGCCCACCGGGTCGAAGCGCTGGAAGCCGGCGTTGGAGGCGTCCTCGCGCTTGATGTGGTAGTAGCAGACGTAGTCGCTGAGCACGGAGATGTTCGACGCGCGCAGGTACGCCTCGGCCACGAAGACATGGTCCTCAAGGCGCCTCCTGCCCTCGGGGAAGCGCAGCCCGATACGGTCCAGGAAGGACCGGCGCAACATCTTGTGCGGGGTGAGACTGTCCATCAGCGGAGCGTTGTCGACGGTGGCCCGCGGGCGGTTGTGGCGGAACAGCTCCACCGGCACCGGGCGCCCCTTGCCGGCCATCTTGCCGATGATCAGGTCGGCCTCGTTCTCGACGCCGTAGTCGTACATCCGCTCCAGGGCTTCGTCGCCGAGGAAGTCGTCGTTGTCGACGAACATCACGAACTCGCCCTTGGAGGCCGCGATGCCGACGTTGCGGGGCTTGCCGGACCAGCCGGAGGGCTCCTGGTGGATGACGTGGACGTGCGGGTGCTCGGCGGCGAGCGCGTCGAGCCGGGCCGGGGTCCCGTCGCTGGAGCCGTCGTTCACGAAGATCACTTCGTACTCGTCGCGGGGCAGCGACTGCCGCAGCAACGAGGCGATGCAGTCCTCGATATAGGGCCCAGGATTGTAGACAGGGACGACAACGCTGACCTTGACCGGCATCCGGTTTCCTAGCCCCCTGGATAAGCCGTCGGTTTTCCTGGACGGCACGTACACGTGGCCGAATGCTAACCCGGTCCTCACCCCGGGTGTGTCTCACCCTTTGGTCAAGACCGGGTCGTGGAAGGTCAGGCGTGCGTCAAAATGCCTGCTCAGCCGCGGGTCTTGGCGAGCAGCTCCAGGACCTCGGCGGTGCTGCCGGACTCGCCGAGCCGCGGGAAGATCCGCTCCACGCTGCCGCGGTGCGCCTCCGGGTCGGCGTCGGCCATGGCGTCCGTGGCGAGCGTCACGTGGTAGCCGTGGGCATAGGCGTCGCGGGCGGTGGACTCCACGCCGATGCTGGTGGCGATGCCGGTCAGGACGATCTGGGTGACGCCGCGGCGGCGCAGCTGGACGTCCAGGGCGGTGCCGTGGAAGGCGCTCCAGTTGTGCTTCGTGATGTGGATGTCGCCGTCGTGGCCGGAGAGCTCGTCGACGACGATGTCCCAGCCCTCGGGGAAGGCGAGACCGCGTGGCCCACCCTCGGTGCGGCCCGGGACGGCGTCGGAGCCGTCGGCGGCGAAGGACACCCGGACCAGGACGACGGGCAGGTTCTGGGCGCGGAAGGCGTCGGCGAGCTCGACGCTGCGGGCCACGACCTCGGCCCCGGCGTAGGGCTGGGTGGGCATGCCCACGATGCCCCGCTGGAGGTCGATGACGACGAGGGCGGTACGCGGGTCGAGGGTGCTCAGAGACATGGGGTGGATCAGGCCTTTCGAGGGGCTTGACGGGGTTGGGGGGTGAGCCGGGCCAGGGAACGGTCCGGCAGGGTGATCGCCAGCAGCAGTGCGGATCCGGCGAGCATGAACAGGGCCAGGCCGTGCAGCCCGCCCGTGTCGGCGCGGTGCGGGAAGAACGCCGCGGTGGCGGCGGAGGCACCCAGCGCGCCGAGGTACATGAAGGTGCGCAGCAGCCCGGCGCCGATCAGCAGCCCGCCCGGCGTCGGGCCGATCACGGCCACCGTCTGCGCGGACACGGAGCGCGGAGACCAGCCACACCGTCTCGGCGGGCGGGGCCCCGAAGGCGATGCCGATCGGCACCAGGGCCACGGCGATCATCGAGGAGTTGATCGGGTTCCAAACGGAACCCAGAACCATCGGCGCGATCAGTCGCCGGTCGAAACCGTCAGGGGCGGGGCGGGTGCCCTGCGGGATGCGTCCGGTGGGCTTCGGTATCACGGTCGCGAGAGCCGTTCCAGCAGTTCGAACGCGGTGAGCAGGGTCTGGCGCTCCTCCTCGGTGTACCGCTCCTGGAAGGCGCGGGCCAGCCACTCGTCGCGCACCTGGCGGTTGCCCTCGACACGGGCCTGTCCGGCCTCGGTGAGGGTGACCAGCTGGCGGCGGCCGTCCGTGGGGTCGGGACTGCGGCGGATCAGCCCCTGCTGGTCGAGCGCGGCCAGCGTGGCCGCCATCGACTGCGGCCGCACGCCCTCGGCGGAGGCCAGCGCGCTGGCCGTGGCGGCGCCGTGCTTGGAGACCAGGGTGAGCGCCGACTCCTGGGACGGAGTGAGGTCCGTGTCCTGGGCGACCTCTCGGATACGGCGGCGCAGTCTGCTGAACACCACGCGCAGATTGCGCGCCGTGCGGGTCGCGGAGTCCGAGATCTGAACCATGTGGGCCACCCTAGGACCGTCAGCCAAAACTGTCCAGCTGGAACTGTTAAGTTCAGGCTGAAGATCTCGTGCGATCGTTAGGCTGGCCCTGTGCGCCTGCTCCTCACCTCCGACACGCACCTCCCGGTGCGCGCCAAGCGGCTCCCGGACCGGCTCCTCGCCGAACTCCCGCGCGCGGACGTCGTCCTCCACGCCGGCGACTGGGTCGACGAGGCCACCCTCGACCTGCTGGAGAGCCACAGCCGCCGGCTGATCGCGGTGTACGGCAACAACGACGGCCCCGGCCTGCGCGCCCGGCTCCCCGAGGTCGCCTACGCCGACCTGGGCGGCCTGCGCTTCGGCGTGATCCACGAGACCGGTCCCGCCCAGGGCCGCGAGGCCCGCTGCGCCGCCCGCTTCCCGGACCTGGACGTCCTGGTCTTCGGGCACAGCCACATCCCCTGGGACACCACGGCCCCGACCGGCCTGCGCCTCCTCAACCCCGGCTCGCCCACCGACCGCCGGCGCCAGCCGCACTGCACGTACCTCACCGCGACCGTCGCCGACGGCACGTTGACGGAGGTGACCCTCCACCGGCTGCCACCACGCCGGCCGACGCCGTGACAGCACGCGCGGACGTATGAGCGGTGGCGCGCCGAGACGGGCGCGACCTGGGTTGTCGGCCGCCCCGGCGCGCCGGCCTCGGGCTGGCGGGCCGGAACGACGTGGACCTCGTCGGAGGCAGCGCCGGGATCGTCTACCGGGTGCTGCCCGCGGCGCGCGCCGCGGGGATCGTCGGCGAGGCGGTCCAAGGGCTCGGCCGCAGGGCTCTGGACGACCCGGGCCGGTACCGGCTGCGGCTGTGCCACTCGGCCACCGACCCGGCCTGCCGGCCAAGGTCCACGCCCCGTCGGCGTCGAGTCCGCGCGCAGCCCCTGCCACAGCGGCCCAGCAGACAGGGCGGACCTGGCGGTCAGTGCGCGGCGGCCGCGTGGATGGCCCCGGTGGTCGTCGTCAGCGGCGCACCGCTGCCGGCCCAGCGCAGGGCGACGATCTCGGCGGCGACGGACACGGCGACCTCCTCGGGCGTACGGGCGCCGAGATCGAGGCCGAGCGGCGAACGCAGCCGGGACAGCTCGGCCTCGGCGAGCCCGGCCTCGGCGAGCCGGGCATGCCGCTCCTCGTGGGTCCTGCGGCTGCCCATCGCCCCGATGTACGCGGCCGGCCGGCGCAACGCCTCCTCCAGCAGCGGCACATCGAACTTCGGGTCGTGGGTGAGGACGCAGATCACCGTGCGGTCGTCGGTCGCGGTGCCGCGCAGATAGCGGTGCGGCCAGTCCACGACCACCTCGACGGCGGCCGGGAACCGCTTGGGCGTGGCGAAGACCGGGCGGGCGTCGCAGACGGTGACCCGGTAGCCGAGGAAGTCACCGATGCGGGCCACCGCCGCCGCGTAGTCGATCGCGCCGAACACCAGCATCCGCGGCGGCGGCGCGAACGACTCCAGGAACACCGCCACCGCGTCCTCGCGGCGCTGCCCGTGCGGGCCGTAGTGCCGCAAGGCCGAGGCTCCGAGCGCGAGTTCACCGCGCGCGTCCGCGGTGACGGCGACGTCGAGGCCGATCGCGCCGAGCGTGCCCGCCGCCCGGACGGGCCAGACGGCGAGTGTGGCACCGCGCGGTGCGGGGCCGTCCACCACCGTGGCCACGGTCACCGGCTCGCCCGCGGCGACCGATGCGGCGACCGCACCGAACGCCGGGTCCGACGCGGCGGTCACCGGCCGCACCAGCACGGTGATCTCACCGCCGCAGGTCAGCCCCACCGCGAACGCGTCCTCGTCGCTGTACCCGAAGGTCTGCAGCCGCGGCTCGCCGCTCGCCACGACCTCCTGTGCCAGTTCGAACACGGCGCCCTCCACACAGCCCCCGGAGACGCTGCCCACCACCTCGCCGTCCGGCCCCACCCCCATGGCCGCGCCGGGCCCGCGCGGTGCGCTGCGGCTGACCTCGACCACCGTGGCCAGCCCGAACGGGATCCCGGCCGCGTGCCAGCCGGCCAGCGCCGGCAGAATCTCGCGCACGATCCGCTCCTCTCGCCGCCCGCGCCCGCGGCCGCTCCAGCGCCGTCAGGCCGGTGCCCCTCGAAGAAGAAGGCGTCGTGGGCCGGGCGGCGCAGCCGCCGTTCCGGCCGCGGGCGGCGCGGCAGGGCGTGCCTCAGGGGGGGCGCCCACACCACCTGGTGGGCCAGGGCGTGCAGCCGGCGCGTCTGGTGTCCGAGCAGCTCGGACAGCGGACGCAGATCACTCTATGGCCGGGTCCCGGAGGCGGCGAACGCTGCGGCGGGGCTTTCGTTGAACGTTAATCCATTGCCATCGGGTGAGGCGCCCTGCTGCACTTCCCCCTGACCTGCTGACCCGACGGCTCACCGAGAGGACCACCGATGCGCACTGCGTGCATGTCCACCCAGGAAGGAATCCCACCCATGCCGAAGGACATCACACTCAGTGCACCTGCTCAATCTCGGAATTCTCGCGCATGTCGACGCAGGTAAGACCAGTCTGACCGAACGGCTGCTGCACGCGGCCGGGGTCATCGACGAGATCGGCAGTGTCGACGACGGCAGCACCCGGACCGACACTCTCGCCCTGGAGCGGCAGCGCGGCATCACCATCAAGTCCGCGGTCGTGTCGTTCCCTCTCGACGGGGTGACCGTCAACCTCATCGACACCCCGGGCCACCCGGACTTCATCGCCGAGGTGGAACGGGTCCTCGGGGTGCTGGACGGCGCGGTCCTGGTCGTGTCGGCGGTGGAGGGCGTCCAGGCGCAGACCCGCGTGCTCATGCGGACCCTGCGGCGGCTGCGCATCCCCACGCTGATCTTCGTCAACAAGATCGACCGGCGCGGCGCCCGGCACGAGGCCGTCCTCGCCCAGCTCGCCCGCAGGCTCGCCGTCCCGCTCGTCCCGATGGTGCGACCGGTCGCGCTCGGCACCCGTGCCGCCCGCTTCGCCCCCGGCCTCGGCCCGGGTGCGGCGGATGTGCTCGCCGACCACGACGACGCGCTGCTCGCCGCCTACCTGGACGGCGAGGTCTCCGACGGCCGGCTGCGCGCCGCGCTCGCCGACCAGACCCGGCGGACCCTGGTCCACCCGGTCTACTTCGGCTCCGCCGTCACGGGCGCCGGGGTACCCGACCTGATCGCGGGCGTCGAACGGCTGCTCCCCGCCGCCGCCGGCGACCCGGCCGGCCCGCTGTCGGCCACGGTCTTCAAGGTCGAACGAGGTCCGGCGGGCGAGAAGATCGCCTATGCGCGCATCTTCTCCGGCGTTCTCCGGGTCCGCGACCGGATCCCCTTCGGGGGCGGCGGCCGGGAGGGGGCGGAGGACGGTGCGGTCGTAGTCCGTGAGGAGGGCGGGACGGCCGGCGCCGGTGAGCGGAGCCGGGCTGTGGGCGTGCCGGGGGAGGGCCGGGGTGGCGGCGTCCGCCGGGCGAGCCGGGCCGCCGGTGACCGTGAGGAAGGCCAGGCTGTCGGCATCACTGGGGAGAGGCGGGCTGGGAGCGGTCGGTCGGAGGGTCGAGGTGCCGTCCTCCGTGAGGGGGGCCAGGCGGGCGGCGGCGGGGCCCGGGCCGGGCGGCCGGAGGGGCGGGTCACCGCGCTGAGCGTTGCCGAGCGGGGTGCGGAGTCGCGCCAGGACAGTGCCGGTGCCGGACGGATCGTCAAGGTGTGGGGACTCGGAGGTATCCGCATCGGTGATGCGCTCGGCGCGCCGGGACCGGCCCCCGAGCATCACTTCGCGCCCCCGACCCTGGAGACCGTCGTCGTCCCCGGACCGGCCACCGACCGCCGCGCCCTGCATGTCGCGCTCACCCAGCTCGCGGAGCAGGACCCGCTGATCGACGTCCGGCACGACGAGGTACGGCAGGAGACCTCCGTCTCCCTCTACGGCGAGGTGCAGAAGGAGGTCGTCCAGGCGACCCTCGCCGACGAGTACGGCCTCGACGTCACCTTCCGGGAGACGACCACCATCTGTGTCGAACGCCTGACCGGCGTCGGAGCCGCCGTCGAGTTCAACAAGAAGGACGGCAACCCCTTCCTGGCGACGGTCGGGCTGCGGGTGGAGCCGGCCCCGCCCGGCACCGGCGTCGGTTTCCGGCTGGAGGTGGAGCTGGGTTCGATGCCGTACGCCTTCTTCAAGGCCGTCGAGGACAGCGTGCGCGAAACCCTCGGGCAGGGGCTGCACGGCTGGCGGATCCCCGACTGTGCGGTGACCATGACCCACTCCGGTTACTCGCCCCGGCAGAGCCATGCCCACCAGGGCTTCGACAAGAGCATGTCGAGCACCGGCGCCGACTTCCGCGGACTGACCCCGCTGGTGCTGACCGAGGCGCTGCGGCGGGCCGGTACCCGGGTCCACGAGCCGATGCACCGGTTCCGGCTGGAGGCCCCGGCGGACACGCTGGGCGCGCTGCTGCCGGTGCTCACCCGCCTCGGCGCGTTGCCCCAGCAGACCGGGACGGAGGGGTCGCTCTGCCTTCTGGAGGGCGCGGTGCCCGCCGGCCGGGTGCACCGGCTGGAGCAGCTGCTGCCGGGGCTGACCCGGGGCGAGGGCGAGCTGGAGAGCGTGTTCGACCACTACGCGCCCGTCTCGCGCGGAACGGTCCCCGAACGCCCACGGACCGATCACAACCCGCTCAGCCGGAAGGAGTACCTGTTGAACGTGACGGGTCGGGTCGGCGGCTGAGCCACAAGTGCCGCGCAGGTATTCAACTTACTCATGAGTCAGAAGTATTGACGGTGTCCGGAAATCACCAGACTGTAGTGGACATGACTACTATCCGGGCGCGTTTGATCGTTGTCCTGGTTGTCCTCTGTGGATTCCTCGCGGTGGCGGGCGCCCCGTCCGCCACCGCGGCCACCCCGTCCGACTCCCTATGGTTCGACGGCACCTCGCTCACCGTGCAGAACGGCCGTTTCGTCGACGGCCAGGGCCGCGAGGTGGTGCTGCGCGGCTACAACGTCTCCGGCGAGACCAAGCTGGAGGAGAACGGCGGCCTGCCGTTCGCCTCCGTCGCCGACGCGAAGAAGTCCGCCACCGCACTGCGGGCCCTCGGCGGCGGCAACGCCGTGCGCTTCCTGCTCTCCTGGGCGCACGCCGAACCCGCCAAAGGTCAGGTGGACACCGCCTACCTGGCCGCCGTCACCGCGCAGATGCAGGCGTTCCTCGACGCCGGCATCCGCGTCTTCCCCGACTTCCACCAGGACCTGTACTCCCGCTACCTGTTCAACTCGGGCAGCTGGTACACGGGCGACGGCGCTCCTGAGTGGGCGGTGGAGCTGGGGGACTACCCGACCGAGTACTGCGGCATCTGTCTCCTCTGGGGTCAGAACATCACCCAGAACGCGGCCGTCCAGGAAGGCCAGTACGACTTCTGGCACAACAACTACGGCCTCCAGGACGCCTTCCTGGCCACCGCCCAGACCACCATGACCTACCTGGCCCAGCACCTGACGTCCGACGAGTTCGCCGGCGTCGTCGGCTTCGACCCGTACAACGAGCCGTACGCCGGCAGCTACGACTCCGGCGAGACCTCCCGCACCTGGGAGCAGAACCGGCTGTGGCCCTTCTACCAGAAGTTCCGCGCCCGGATGGACGCGGCCGGCTGGAGCAGCAAGCCCGCCCTCGTCGAACCGAACCTCTTCTGGAACGGCAACGTCAGCAAGGAGGAGGGCGGCCTGCTGGACGCGGGCACGCTCGGCTCGCGGTACGTCTTCAACACCCATTTCTACGACCAGAAGGCGATCTCCGGCATCCTGATGTGGGGCAACGCCTCCGACGGGCAGTACAAGACCGACTTCGGCACCGTCCGCGACCGGGCCTCGGCCGCCGGAACCACGGCGATCGTCAGCGAGTTCGGGCATCCGCTGTCAGGTACGACCGCCGGCAAGGCGCCGACCGTCGACAAGGCCATGTACCAGGCCCTCGACTCCCGCCTCCCCGGGTCCACCTGGTGGTCCACCCCGGCGTCCTCCGGCCCGGTGCTCTCCGGCACCCAGTGGCAGTGGGACATCTACAACGGCCGCCATCACGAGCTGATGAACGACAACCCCGACAAGGTCCTCACCTCCGGTGACGCCTGGAACGACGAAGATCTCTCGGCCGTCGCCATGAACGACTCCGGCACGGTGACCCTCCGTCAGGACGCCAGGCTCCTCGACCGTATCTACCCGGGCGCCACCTCCGGCTCCACCCTCGCCTTCACCTACGAGGACCGCTCCCGGGACGGCTCCACCACCCTGACCTGGAACCCGGTGCCCAGTTCGCTGCCGAACCTGGCCGCGCTGGTGGGCTCCGGCCAGTACGCCGTCCAGGTCTGGCGCTCCACCAGTGCCACCGCACCCACCGAACTCCACCTCCCGGCGTCCTTCCCGACCGCGTCCACCACGGTCGTCTCCGACCTGGGAACCGTCTACGCACCCCCGTCGTACACGTCCTCGACCCCGGTCGGTGTGTCGGTCGAACCGGGTGGCACGGGCAGCCGCCGACTGCTGCTCAGCGACTCGGACTCCGGCGTACCGCACTTCGCGCTGGTGACGAACGGGGCGACCGCACCGAGCTCTGCCCTGCTGAACGCGGCCAAGGCGGAACTCGCCGCCTGGGTGGCGGCGAAGTTCTGAGCAGTGCTTCGGCCTCCGGGGTGCCGCGCACCCCGGAGGCCGAAGGTCCTGATGGCCGGTCAACTACCGGACGCACCGGTCCAGTCGGCCTGTACGTGGCCGAGCCGCACGCGCTGCGGGTGGTCGCCGACCGGGACGGAGGTCACCTTCTGGCCGGTGCCGAAGTCGATGGCCGTCACCTGGTCGGCGCCCGCCTCGGAGATGATGCAGTCCTTGCCGTCGCCGCTCACCG
Source organism: Streptomyces sp. NPDC051105 (assembly GCF_040682795.1). NCBI lineage: Bacteria > Bacillati > Actinomycetota > Actinomycetes > Kitasatosporales > Streptomycetaceae > Streptomyces > Streptomyces sp. NPDC051105. The sequence goes on from NZ_JBFBBR010000002.1 coordinate 655,310, forward strand.
TCGCCCAGTACGGGGTGGACGCGGTGACGAGCGGCCCCTCCTGGAGGGTGGCCCGGTCGACGATGGTGGCGTAGTTGTCCATCGTCCCGGCGACGCACAGCTTGGTGCCGTCCGGCTTCATCGAGATGCCGTGGTGGCGCGAGTCGAGAAGCCAGGTGGTGCGGTCGGTGCTGGTGGCCGGGTTCGCCGGCAGCGTCTTCACCCGGGTGATCTTGTCGGTGGCGATGTCGTACTCCAGGAAGCCGTTGAAGAACGACACCTGGAAGTACATCTTGGACCAGTCGGGCGTGAAGGCCGCGGGCCGGACCGCGTCCGAGAAGTCCGTGAGACCGATCGCGTTCAGCCGGTCCCGCATGTCGATGGTCTTGACCTGCTTGTAGGTGGTGGCGTCCGCGACGGTGATGTGCCGGTCGCCCTTCGTCCAGTCCCAGATCGGATCGTCGAGCGAGGTGGTGACCTCGCCGATCGCCATGTTCCAGATGTACTTGCCGTCGGGGCTGAAGACGTTCTCGTGCGGCTTGTCACCGGTGGCGAACTCGCCCAGTTCCTTACCGGTGGCGATGTCCAGCACCTGGACCTTGTTCGCGGTGGACGCCGAGACCGCGACCTTGCTGCCGTCGGGGGAGACGGCCATGTGGTCGGCGCGGTAACCGGCCACCGGGAAGCGCCAGTTGACAGTGTCGGTGGCGAGGTTGATGGAGACGACGTCGGCGAAGCTCGGGCGGGAGACGACCACGGACTTCCCGTCGGGCGTGGAGTACATGTCGTCCGCGTACTGGTCGTGCCCCTGACCGACCTCGTTGCGGATCGACGTGTAGTAGATCCACTTGATGGGGTCGGCGTTGATCTCGGCGATCCGCTGGTCCTTGTCGGGTATGACGTTGATCTGGCCGACCTTGGCGAAGTCGCCGGACGAGTTCAGGACCGTCGCGGTGCCGTCCCAGTTGTTGCCGACGAACAGCACCTCGCGCAGAGACGCGGCGGTGGCGGCGGTGGCGGCGGTCGCGGGTGCGGCGGCGGTCAGCAAGAGGGCGGCGGCCACGGAGCAAAGGTGCCTGGGTCTGAAGGCAGGCATGACTGCTCTCTTCTCTGAGGGGGGTGGGGACGCGCGCGTGTGCGGTCACAGGGTCACGGAATCTGAACACGGGCGCGTTCAAAGCGAACTTACTGAAAAGTAAGGAAGGGGTGGCTGACTCCACAAGAGGCGTACGCGAGAAAATTGGCCATCGGGCGGTCGATGGAGGGGGCAGTCTTGGCGGGCAGGATCAAGGCACCGACGGGTCGCTACGGCGGCCGGTCCGCCGAGGAACGCAAGGCCGAGCGGCGTCGGCGCTTCCTGGACGCGGCGCTTCAGCTCTTCGGCGAGACACCGGGGTTTCGTGCCACCACCGTCGCGGCGCTGAGCCACACGGCTGGCCTGTCGACCCGTCAGTTCTACGAGGAGTTCCAGACCCTGGAGGACGTGCTTGCCGCTTTGCACATGGAGGTCAACGCGTGGGCGGAGGCGGCGGTCGCCGCGGCGTTCGGGGAAGCGAAGCCGCTGCCGCTGGTCGAGCGGGTGACCGTGCTGTTCCGCGCGTACGCCCGGGACGTGACCTCGGATCCGCGCCGGATCCGGATCGCCTTCGTGGAGATCATCGGCGTGAGTCCCCGGCTGGAGGAGCAGCGGCTGGCGCGGCGGGCCCGTTGGGTGGAGCTGATATGCACCGAGGCGAACGCGGCGGCGGCGCGCGGGGATGCGGCGCCGCGGGACTACCGGCTGGCGGCGACGGCGTTCATCGGCAGTGTGAACGGGCTCCTGCACGACTGGAGTGCGGGGTGGGTGGACGCGAGTCTGGACGACGTCGTGGAGGAGCTGGTGCGGTTGCTGGTGGGGATCCTGCGGCCGGAGGGGTGGAGGCCGGGGGACTCGCGGTAGTCCGCTGGAGCCCCGAGTCCGGTGCACGGGGCCACATCGCCCCGTGAGCCCGCCGTCATGATCGCTACGCGCACGACCAGCGGTATGGCGGCACGCGCGCTCTCGTGAGGGTGAACGACTCGAAGGGACAGGCGACTTCACGCCTGTCACAGCCGTTGACTTCACCCTCCGGCGGCTCTACGGTCGGCGCGCGACATGTTCGGGACATCGATCCATGTTCGCGATATCGAACACGATGGAGCCGTACCCCCTTCGTGTACCCCCGTGGAGGAGCCGCATGTATCCCCCGCCCAGTTCGACCGGCAGCGGTCTCGTACGTCGCCTGTGGGCCACCGCCGTACGCGCCCTCGCCCTGGCCCTGACGGCCGCCGCCGCGCTCCTCTTCGCCACCCCCGGACCGGCCCAGGCGGCGACGGCCCCGCAGATCTCCCAGCCCACCGCCCCGATGGGCTGGGCCTCCTGGAACAGCTTCGCGGCGAAGATCGACTACGACGTGATCAAGCAGCAGGTCGACGCGTTCGTCGCGGCCGGGCTGCCGGCCGCCGGTTACAAGTACATCAACATCGACGAGGGCTGGTGGCAGGGCACCCGCGACAGTGCCGGCAACATCACCGTCGACACCGGTGAGTGGCCCGGCGGTATGAGCGCCATCGCCGACTACATCCACAGCAAGGGCCTGAAGGCCGGCATCTACACCGACGCGGGCGCGAACGGCTGCGGCTACTACTACCCGACCGGCCGTCCCGCCGCCGCCAACACCGGCAGCGAGGGGCACTACGCCCAGGACATGCTCCAGTTCTCTGAGTGGGGCTTCGACTTCGTGAAGGTCGACTGGTGCGGCGGCGACGCCGAGGGCCTGGACGCCGCCACCACGTACAAGTCGATCAGCTCGGCCGTCGCCACGGCCGCGGCCACCACCGGCCGCCCGCTGACCCTGTCCATCTGCAACTGGGGCTACCAGAACACCTGGAACTGGGCGACGGGCCTCGCCCCCATGTGGCGGACCAGCACGGACATCTACTACTACGGCGGCACGGCGTCCCAGACGAGCGTGCTCTCCAACTTCGACCAGAGCCTGCACCCGGCCGCCCAGCACACCGGCTACTACAACGACCCCGACATGCTCACGGTCGGCATGACCGGCCTCACGGCGGCCCAGAACCACACCCACATGGCACTCTGGGCGATCTCCGGGGCCCCTCTGCTGGCCGGCAACGACCTCACCACGATGACCAGTGAGACGGCCGCCATCCTCAAGAACTCCGACGTCGTCGGCGTCGACCAGGACCCGCGCGGCCTGCAGGGCGTCAAGGTCGCCGAGGACACCACCGGCCTCCAGGTCTACGGCAAGGTCCTGTCCGGCACCGGCAACCGGGCGGTCGTGCTGCTCAACCGCACCTCCGCCGCGCAGAACATCACCGTCCGCTGGTCCGACCTCGGCCTGACCGGCGCCTCCGCGACGGTCCGCGACCTGTGGGCGCAGTCGAACCTCGGCTCGTACGCCACGAGTTACACCGCCGGAGTCCCGGCCGGCGGTTCGGTGATGCTGAAGGTGAGCGGCGGTACGGAGGCCTCGAGCACCGGCTACAGCGCGTCCTCCACCGGCAAGTACACCGGCGTCAGCGCCGCGAGCACCGGCCTGAACGTGGTGGACGTCGCCTTCACCAACACCGGCTCCACCGCCGTCACCGGCACGCTCCAGGTCAACGGCCAGACCGCCACGACGGTCTCCTTCCCGCCGACCGGGTCCTCACAGGGCACCGTGTCCGTGCAGGTCGACCTGAGCAAGGGATCGAGCAACTCGCTCACTTTCACCGGGAGTTCGCTTCCGACACTCGGTTCGATCACGGTGAGACCGATCCCCGGAACCAGCGGCACGCTCCTCGTGGGCAAGGCCTCCGGCCGCTGTGCCGACGTCTACAACAACACCATCACCAACGGCACCCAGGCCGAGATCTGGGACTGCAACGGCGGCCAGAACCAGGCCTGGACGTACACCTCCCGCAAGGAGTTCGTGGTCTACGGCAACAAGTGCCTGGACGCGTACAACCAGGGCACGACCAACGGCACCAAGGTCGTGATCTGGGACTGCAACGGGCAGAACAACCAGAAGTGGAACGTCAACTCGGACGGGACGATCACGAACGTCAACGCCGGGTTGTGCCTGGACGCGTACAACGCGGCGACCAGTAACGGGACTTCGCTGGTGCTTTGGGCCTGCAACGGGGGGACCAACCAGCAGTGGAGCCAGAGTTGAGCCGGTAGCTCCGGTAGCTCCGGTAGCTCCGGTAGCTCTTCGGGCGCGGGTGGGCTGTGGCTGGTCGGGCACACGCGGCGGTAGCCGCATGTCAGACACAGCCCCGTGCCCCTCCGGGGCGCGTCTACGCTCAGGACGACAGTGAGATCAGGGTCGCTGCCGCCCATAGGGCGCAGGCGAGCAGGAAGCCGGCCATGAGCCGTTGGCGCAAGTTCCGGTACCTCTGCTCGTACTCCTGCCTCAACTCCTCGCCGCGTTCGGCCGTGCGGTGCCATGATGTGCGGCTCAGCGCCAAGTACTCAATCAGGAACTGGCCCTCCAGATCCGCCCGTTGGCTGTCCGTCAGCCACCCCATTCGGTCCGCCGCCCGGGCCGCCGCCCTCCGGCCCTCCTCCCGGGTCGCCGCCAGCAGCAGGTGCCCCTCGATCTGCGTGACCAGTGCCCGTTCCTCCTCCCGGGCCGTCATCGCGCGCTCAACTCCCGTTCCACGGTGTGGTGCAGATCGAACGCCGGTGACTCGCTCCGTATCTGGGGGAGCGACACGAAGTTGTGGCGCGGGGGTGGGCACGACGTCGCCCACTCCAGGGAACGCCCGTACCCCCACGGGTCGTCCACCTCGACCTTCTCGCCGTACTTCGCCGTCTTCCACACGTTGTAGAAGAACGGCAGCAGTGACGAACCCAGCAGGAAGGAGAAGATCGTCGAGACCGTGTTGAGTGTGGCGAAGCCCTCCACCGCCAGATAGTCGGGGATCCGGCGCTGCATGCCCTCCGCGCCCAGCCAGTGCTGGACCAGGAACGTGCCGTGGAAGCCGATGAACAGCGTCCAGAAGGTGATCCTGCCGAGCCGTTCGTCGAGCATCTTGCCGGTGAACTTGGGCCACCAGAAGTGGAAGCCGGCGAACATCGCGAAGACGACCGTGCCGAAGACCACGTAGTGGAAGTGGGCCACCACGAAGTACGAGTCGGAGACGCTGAAGTCAATCGGGGGCGACGCGAGCATCACGCCGGTCAGCCCGCCGAAGACGAACGTCACCAGGAAGCCCAGGGTCCAGAGCATGGGCGTCTCGAACGAGAGCGAACCCTGCCACATCGTGCCGATCCAGTTGAAGAACTTCACTCCCGTCGGGACCGCGATGAGGAAGGTCATGAAGGAGAAGAAGGGGAGGAGCACGCCGCCGGTGACGTACATGTGGTGCGCCCACACGGTCACCGACAGGCCGGCGATGGCGATGGTCGCCCCCACCAGGCCCAGGTAGCCGAACATCGGCTTGCGGGAGAAGACCGGGATGACCTCCGAGATGATCCCGAAGAACGGCAGCGCGATGATGTACACCTCCGGGTGGCCGAAGAACCAGAAGAGGTGCTGCCAGAGCAGTGCTCCGCCGTTGGCCGCGTCGAAGACGTGCGCGCCGAACTTGCGGTCCGCCTCCAGTGCGAACAGGGCCGCCGCCAGGACGGGGAAGGCGAGCAGGACCAGGAGGGCGGTCAGCAGGACGTTCCACACGAAGATCGGCATGCGGAACATGGTCATGCCGGGGGCGCGCATGCAGATGATCGTGGTGATGAAGTTGACCGCGCCGAGGATGGTGCCGAAGCCGGAGAAGGCCAGACCCATGATCCACATGTCGGCGCCGACGCCCGGCGTGCGCACCGCGTCCGAGAGCGGGGTGTAGGCGAACCAGCCGAAGTCGGCCGCGCCCTGCGGGGTGAGGAAGCCGCCGACCGCGATGGTCGAGCCGAGCAGGTAGAGCCAGTAGGCCAGCATGTTCAGGCGCGGGAAGGCGACATCGGGCGCACCGATCTGGAGCGGCATGATCCAGTTCGCGAAGCCGGCGAACAACGGGGTCGCGAACATCAGCAGCATGATCGTGCCGTGCATCGTGAACGCCTGGTTGAACTGCTCGTTCGACATGATCTGCAGGCCCGGCCGGGCCAGTTCCGCACGCATGAACAGGGCCATCACGCCACCGACGCAGAAGAACGAGAACGCTGTGACCAGGTACAGCGTGCCGATCGTCTTGTGATCCGTGGTCGTGAGCCACTTGAGGTTCCTCATGCCCCGCCTGTGTCCGGGCGGTGCGCGCCGGTCACACTCGAGGGATGCGACGAGCGTCACGGAAAGGGGTGTGACGATCGGGAAGGTGCCGGACAACAACGGAGCATGAGCAACGACGAGATCTTCGCCGCTGCCTATCGCGAGCACTACTGGGCGGTCAGCCGTTATGTCGCGCGGCGACTGGACGGGCGGACCAGCGAGGTGGAGGAAGTGGTGGCGGAGGTGTTCACGGTGGCCTGGCGCCGCCGCGCCGACCTGCCGGCGGTCCCGCTGCCCTGGCTGTACGGCGTGGCGCGCAACTGCCTCGCCAACGCGGTACGCGGATACGGGCGCCGGCGCCGGCTGGTGGACCGGCTGGGCAACGACGAGACCGCGCACGGACGGCAGACCGTGGCCGGCCCGGACAGCGAACGCCCCGGCTCCTGGGTGCACGAGGCGCTGGGCCGGCTCTCCCCGGCCGACCAGGAGGTACTGCGGCTGACCGCGTGGGAGGAACTCGGCGTCGACGAGGTCGCGGTCGCCCTGGGCTGCGGCAGCCGGGCGGCGGCGATGCGGCTGCACCGCGCCCGCCGCCGGCTCAGAGCCGAGATAGACCGACTGCGCCCCCCTGCCGCCGAGGCTCTTCCCGAGGAACACCGCCATGGCTGACGAACTCGAACTGCTGCGCGCCGCCGACCCCGTGCCCGCCACCGGCCCGCACTTCGGCGACGGCCCGCTGGACCACACCGCCGAACGGCACCTCGCCCGGTTGCTGCAGGGCGCCCCGCCCCCCGGGCGCCGGACCCGGCCGAGACTGCTGTGGTCGCTCGCCGCGGCCCTCGTCGTCGTGGCCACCGCCCTGACCGTGCTGCTCGGCGGCTCCGCCGGCACCCCCGCGGTCGCCGCACCCCGGCCGCTGACCGTCCGCGTCCACTCCCTCCCCGTACCGCTCGCCGAGGTAGCGAAACTGGCCGCCGTCGCGGCCCAGGACGGGTCCCCGGCGCTGCGCCAGGGCACCCACGTGCAGTCCTGGAGCCTCGGCATGAGCGACGGCAAGCCGCCGGTCACGCTGCCCGAGGAGCGGGTGGTGCGCTGGGCCGCGGACGGCAGCCATACCGAAGTGGTGGTGGCGACCGACCCGGCTCACCCAGGCCGCCCGGTCCTGACCGACGACGGTGACCGGTCGAGGCTGGTCGAGGACGGCCAGGTGCTCAGCCGGCGCACCTTCCCGCCGATGTGGGGGGACGCCCCGCCGCTCGCCACACCCCCGCACGACCCGGCGAAGCTGCGCGCCTACTTGACCGAGCTGATCTACAGCCACAGCCTCACCACGTCGGAACTCCTGGACGCCACCCGTGAGTTGCTCGACAACTGGACGCTCGGCGCGCGGGAGTCGGCCGCCCTGGCCGAACTCCTCGCCGACGCCGAGGGGATGCGCCCGGTCGGCCAGGTCACCGACCGGCTCGGCCGGACCGGGCAGGCGTACGTCCACGACGAGGCCTCGGGCGCCCGGCGGATGCTGATCCTGGACCCGGCCACCGGTGTCGTGCTCGGCCTGGAGACCACGTTCACCCGGGACGACCCCGAGTACGGGGTGCGGGCCGGTGACGTCATGGATTACAGCGCCTGGATGCGCTGATCACACCGCGAGCTGCCGGGCCGCCGCGGTCACCGTCTGCTCCAGCAGCACGGCGATGGTCATCGGGCCGACCCCGCCCGGCACCGGCGTGATCAGCGAGGCCCGTTCGATCGCGGTGTCGAAGTCCACCTCAGCGCCAGTCGCGGCCCGCGCCCAGCGTAACCGAGGCGCTGTGCGATCCCGACGGCGGTGCGCCGCCCGCAGAGCCGTCCGCAGCCGTACGACGGACGCGCGCGGAGGTGTGCGACGGCCGTGCCCGGCCCGGTCCGTGCCGAGAAGGTCCAGGTCAGCCGCTGACCTGGACCCTCGCGGTCCTTCCGGCTACTCGTCCCATGCCTGGATCATGATCTGTTCGGCGATCTTGCCGTCGCGCAGCGTGATCATCGACTCGGCGAGTACCCGGACGCCGTCCGCGTACTCGCAGGACTCGCTGTAGGCGGCCTTGTCGCCCTGCACGATGCACTGGTCCAACTTGTGCGTCATGTCCCGGCTGTAGACGTCGTCCAGCATCGCGGCTATGTCCCTACGGCCGTGCAGGACCTTGGGATGGCTGGGCTGGGCGGTGCGGTCGACGATACGGATCTCCGCGTCGTCCGCGTACAGCGCCAGCAGGGTGTTCCCGGTGTTTCCCTCCACGGCCCGGCGCAGTGTCTCGGTGTCGAACGTGGAGCCTGTCGCGGTGCCCATGGTGACCTCCTGCGGGAGCCCCCGACCCGATGCGGAGCGGGCCGCGACAGCCCCACCTTCGAGCCTCCTCCGCCCCGCCGGGCTCGGCAAGCGCAGGCCGGGCGCTCCGCCTGACGGGTGAGGGGGACCGGCTGCCCGTGTCCGGCCGGGCGCCCGGGCCGTTGCTGGAGACATGATCTCAACACGACGTATCGTCGCCGCCGTCGGCCTCGCGGTCGGCGTCACCGGCCTCGCCGCGCCGCTGGCGAACGCGGCCGACGCGGACGCGCAGCACCCCGGCAAGCTCAGCCCGGTCGGCGTGCTCGACTCGCTGGCCCGCAGTGACATCCCGGCGGAGTACAAGGACGAGGTCCCCACGGTCTCGGAGCAGTTGCAGGGACTGAACGGACTCCACAAGCTGGGCGAACTGCACCAGCTCACCGACCTGGCCGCGCCCGCCATGGGACTGGTGCCGGGCATCGGGTCCTGACCCCCGGCCACACCCCGAGGGCCGTCCCGAAAAGGGGCGGCCCTTCGCCGTAGCCGGTGGGTGGGCGGCCGGGTACCGGGTGCTCAGTGTTCGGCGGCCAGGAACTGCGTCGCCGCCGGCTCCGCGTACAGCGGATCCACCGCCACCAGCTCCCGGTGCGTGCCCACCGCGCGGACCCGGCCCGCGTCCATCACCACGATCCGGTCGGCCGTCGTCACCGTCGACAGGCGGTGCGCGACCACCGGTACCGTGGTCGACCGAGCCACATCGGCGACGGTGTCCCTGAGCGCCGCCTCGTTCACCGCGTCCAGCTGCGAGGTGGCCTCGTCCAGGAGCAGCAGCCGGGGCCGGCGCAGCAACGCCCGTGCGATCGCGACCCGTTGCCGCTCCCCGCCGGACAGCTTGGTCCCACGGTGCCCGGCCAGCGTCTCCAGGCCCTGCGGAAGCCGCGCCACCAGACCGTCCGGCCGGGTCGTCTTGAGCACCCGCGTCACCGCGTCCTCGTCGGCCTCCGGGTTGCCGAGGAGCAGGTTGTCCTGGAGTGACCCCGACAGCACGGGCGCGTTGGCCGCATTACCCCAGGGGGGTATTCGCACCGGAAAGATCCGCAACGTTCGACGTGCTCCGTGCCGTTACCGATCGGTCGCGCGTAGGGTCGGGAGACAGGCACGTCAGCAGAGCGACGAAAGGGTCAGGTCCATGGCGCAGGAAGTACGCGGCGTGATCGCACCGGGCAAGGACGAGCCGGTGCGGGTCGAGACGATCGTGGTGCCGGACCCCGGGCCGGGCGAAGCCGTCGTACAGGTGCAGGCCTGCGGGGTCTGTCACACCGACCTGCACTACAAACAGGGTGGAATCAACGACGAGTTCCCGTTCCTGCTCGGTCACGAGGCCGCCGGAGTGGTGGAGTCGGTCGGCGAGGGTGTCACGGAGGTGGCGCCAGGGGACTTCGTGATCCTCAACTGGCGTGCCGTGTGCGGGAACTGCCGGGCCTGTCTGCGCGGCCGCCCCTGGTACTGCTTCAACACGCACAACGCCAAGCAGAAGATGACCCTCGCCTCGACCGGACAGGAGCTGTCCCCGGCGCTGGGTATCGGCGCCTTCGCGGAGAAGACGCTGGTCGCCGCCGGCCAGTGCACCAAGGTCGACCCGGCCGTCTCCCCGGCGGTCGCCGGACTGCTCGGCTGCGGGGTGATGGCCGGCATCGGCGCCGCGATCAACACGGGTGACGTCGGCCGGGGCGACTCGGTCGCCGTGATCGGCTGCGGTGGGGTCGGCGACGCGGCGATCGCCGGGTCCCGGCTGGCGGGCGCCGCGAAGATCATCGCCGTCGACATCGACGACCGGAAACTGGAGACGGCGCGCACCCTGGGCGCCACCCACACGGTCAACTCGCGCGAGAAGGACCCCGTCGAGGCGATCCGCGAGCTGACCGGCGGCTTCGGCGCCGACGTCGTCATCGAGGCGGTAGGCCGCCCGGAGACCTACCGGCAGGCCTTCTACGCCCGCGACCTCGCCGGGACGGTCGTCCTCGTCGGCGTACCGACCCCCGAGATGAAGCTCGAACTGCCGCTCCTCGACGTCTTCGGCCGCGGTGGTGCGCTCAAGTCCAGCTGGTACGGCGACTGCCTGCCCTCCCGGGACTTCCCCGTGCTGATCGACCTGCACCTGCAGGGCCGGCTGCCGCTGGACGCCTTCGTCACCGAGACCATCCAGCTCGACGAGGTGGAGAAGGCGTTCGACCGGATGCACCAGGGCGACGTGCTGCGTTCGGTGGTGGTGCTGTGATGACCACGCGCATCGAACGCCTCGTCACCTCCGGGCAGTTCACCCTCGACGGCGGCACCTGGGACGTCGAGAACAACGTATGGATCATCGGCGACGAACGCGAAGTGATCGTCATCGACGCCGCCCACGATGCCGAGGCCATCGCGGAGGCGGTCGACGATCGCGTACTGAAGGCGATCGTGTGCACCCACGCCCACAACGATCACATCGACGCCGCGCCCGCCCTCGCGGACCTCACCGGCGCCAAGATCTGGCTGCACCCCGACGACCTGCCGCTGTGGAAGCTCACCCACCCCGACCGCGACCCCGACAACCATCTGACCGACGGGCTCGTCATCGAGACGGCCGGCGCCGACCTGACCGTGCTGCACACACCCGGCCACGCGCCCGGCGCCGTCTGCCTCCACGAGCCCGGCCTGGCCGTCGTCTTCACCGGTGACACCCTCTTCCAGGGCGGCCCCGGCGCGACCGGACGGTCGTACTCCCACTTCCCGACGATCATCGACTCCATCCGGGACAAGCTGCTCACCCTGCCGCCGGAGACGAAGGTGCTGACCGGGCACGGCGAGTCGACCACCATCGGCGCCGAAGCCCCTCACCTGGCGGAGTGGGTCACCCGCGGGCACTGACGCCGGGACAAGGCGACGGAGGAGGTCAGGCTTCCACGCGGCCCTCGGCAAAGACCGCGGCCCATGCGCCGGAGGCCTGACCGGCCGGACCGCTCGACGGACCGCCCGGTGACTACGCCTCCGCCAGCGGCAGGCGTCCCGGGTGACCGGGCGGCAGCGCCAGGTCCTCGCGGACGGCCGCGTAGAAGTCGTCGCGGCCGTCGCGCTGCCGCTCCAGCAGGATCCGCCACGTCTCGGGATCCCGCCGCTCCTCCCGCAGGAACCGCTCCATCGCCATGACCGCGAGCACCCACTCCTGCCCCTTCGCGACCACCGCCGGGCTGCCCAGCATGATGAGCTTCTCGCCGTACGGGTCACGGGCCAACTGGGCGGCGGCCAGCAGGGGTTCGGCCTCCTGTGGGGAGAGCGGGTGGGGATGCGGGTCGTTGCCCAGATGGGCGGCCACCCGGTAGTCGACGGAGACGGTCTTCTTCAACGCCTGCGCCCACTCCGCGTACACGGTCAGCCGGCGCTCGTCCCAGCGCGCCTCCTGTTCCCGCCGGAACCGCACCCGGTCACCCCGCACCACGGCGAGATACGAACCGAGCGCGCCGATCACGACGCCCATGAGGGCCGGGAGTTGCTGCAAGAACGCGGACATGCCCGCACGCTATCTGTCCTGTTGATCCGTCCGCCCGTACGGTCGTTGCCATGACCGGACTCAATCGCTTTGCGGGACACGGGGTTCTCGTCACGGGCGCGGCCCGCGGCATCGGCGCGGCCGTCGCCCGGCGGCTGGCCGAGGAGGGCGCACGGGTGCTGGCGACCGACCGGGACCTGTCCGAGGCCGAGCGGATGGCGGCCGTGCTGCGCGAACAGGGGCTGGCGGTCGAGGCGTTCGGGTGCGACGTGGCCGACGGGGAGTCCGTGGCGGCCGCCATCGACCGTGCCGTCGGCTCCTTCGGCGGCCTCGACGTGCTGGTGAACTGCGCCGCGCACTGCACCCCGGACGTCCCGCTCTTCGAGGACCAGCCGGACGACGGCTGGGACCTCGACCTGGACATCACCCTCACCGGCGTGCACCGCTGCTGCCGGGCCGCCCTGCCGCACCTGGCGGCCTCCGGCCGGGGCGCCGTCGTCAGTATCGGCTCCGTCAACGCCGGGGCAGACTTCGGCAACCACGCCTACAGCGCGGCCAAGGCCGGCCTCGCCTCGCTGACCCGCACCCTCGCCGGACACGCCGCCGCGCGCGGGGTCCGGGTGAACCTGGTGGAGCCGGGCACGGTCCGCACCTCGGCGTGGGCGGGACGGGAGGACGAACTCGACGCCCTCCGGCCGCTCTACCCGCTCGGCCGGGTTGGCGAGCCGGCCGACGTCGCCGCGGCCGTCGCCTTCCTCGCCTCCCGCGACGCCGCCTGGATCACCGGCACCACCCTCCGCGTCGACGGCGGCCTCACCGCCGTCCACAGCGGCTTCCACGCGGCGCTGCGGCCGCACCGGGAGGCCCGGCATGCGCCGTCACAGGGCCGTTGACGCCGCCGCGACCGCGGCCAGCACCCGCCGGGTGTCGTCCTCGGTGGTCCGCCAGTTGCTGAACGCCGCCCGCAGCGCCGGCACCCCGCCGTACACCGTCGGGGTGAGGAACGTCTCCCCGGACGCGGCCAGCGCCCGGCCCAGGGCGTCCAACCGCTCCTGCGTGGGGTTCTCGGCGAGGGTGAAACAGACCACGTTGAGCCGGACCGGCGCCAGCAGGCGCAGGTCCGGGAGAGCGTCGATGCCCGCGCCGAGGCGCCTGGCCTCGGCGACGTTGCGCTCGACGATCTCGCGGTACCCGGCACGGCCGTACGCCGTCAGGGAGAACCAGGCCGGCAGCGCCCGCAGCCGGCGCGAGGTCTCCGGGGTCAGGTGCAGGAAGTCCGGGTCGCCGGTGGGCGGGCCCAGATAGGGGGACTCGTTGTGGAAGACGGCCACCTGGAGGTCGCGGCGGCGGGTGAACTGCACGGCCGCGTCGTAGGGGACGTTCAGCCACTTGTGCAGGTCCACACAGACCGAGTCGGCCGCGTCCAGACCGGCGACCAGCGGGGCGTGCGCGGGGGAGAGGGCGGCGAAGGCGCCGAACGCGGCGTCGACGTGCAGCCAGAAGTCGTGACCCTCCTTGAGCGCGGCGATCGCCCGCAGGTCGTCGAAGTCGACGGTGTTCACCGTGCCGGCGTTGGCGACGACGATCGCCGGCCGCCCGTCCAGCGCGGCCAGCGCCGTGTCGAGCGCGGCCACGTCCACCGCCTCCCGGTTGCCGGGCAGCAGCGGCACCGGCCGCAGCCGGTCCCGCCCGATGCCGAGCACCGACAGCGCCTTGCCGACGCTGGAGTGCGGGCTGCCGGAGAGCACGTCGACCGGGCCGAGGGCGGCCGAACCCGCCCGGGAGACGTCCACCCCGAGCCGCTCGCCGAGCCATTCCCGGGCGATCGCCAGACCGACCGTGTTGGACATCGTCGCCCCGGTCACGAACGCCCCGCTGTGCGCCTCACCGAGCCCGAACAGTTGGGCCAGCCAGGCCACCGTCTCGCGCTCCAGGGCGGTACCCCAGGAGCCGGCGGCCCCGGCCGCGTTCTGGTCGTAGGCCGAGGTCAGCCAGTCGCCGGTCAGGGAGGCGGGCGTCACACCGCCGGTGACGAAACCGAGGTAGCGTGGGCCGGCCGAGGCGGACAGACCCGGCGCCCACCGCTCGGCGAACCGGGCCAGCGCGCCCTCCCCGCCCTCCCCTCGCTCGGGCAGCGCCGCCCGCGCGGGTACGGGGCCGAGCGCGGCCACCGGCCGTTCGTCCAGCCCGGCCAGCACACGCGCGGCCATCTCCCGGGCCGACAGCAGAAGCTCGGGGAACCGGGCGAGATCGTCGGCAAGCATGCGGCGCATGGACGGCAGCCTAGGCCGCCCGCGCCCCCGACACCGAAGTTAACCGTTTCGTCACAGCCTGGCCGGTGCTACAACCAATGCCCTCGATCGGCCGGTCTAGGTCCACGAGATCGCAGGACACAGGAAGGAGACAGACTTCACATGGGGGACATACGCAGACGAGGTGCCGTCGTACTCGGCGTCACCGGGCTCGTGGCGCCGCTCACGATCGCCCTCACCTCCGCCCCGGCACAGGCCGCGAGCTGCACCACGCAGGCGGGGCCGTACCAGAAGCAGGTGGAGAAGTTCCTCGGCCGGCCGGTGGACGGCAAGCAGTCCGCCGCCGACTGCAAGGCGATCAAGGCCTTCCAGGACAAGCACGGCATCACGCCCGACATCGGCTACGCCGGCCCCGTCACCTGGGGCGTGATGGACCTGATGAACAAGCAGAAGGCCGTCGGCGACAAGCCGAACAAGGACGGCAAGTGCCCCACCAACAAGGGGCGCATCGCCTGCGTGAACCTCACGCTCCAGCTGAGCTGGGTCCAGGACGGCAACAAGCTCGTCTACGGCCCGGTGCCGGTCCGTACCGGCCGCAACGGGTACGAGACCCGGACCGGTCTGAAGAAGATCTACTGGCGTGACATCGACCACGTCTCGTCCGTGTACAACGTGCCGATGCCCTACAGCCAGTTCTTCGACGGTGGCCAGGCCTTCCACTCGGTGGGTCTCAGCATGTGGAACCCGCCGGGCTCGCACGGCTGCGTCAACATGACCCCCACCACCGCCAAGAAGTACTGGTCGCTGCTGAAGACCGGCGACGACGTCTACGTTTACGGCCGCAAGCCGGGCACCTGACGGCACCCGGCCCGCCGCCGGCTCCGGCCGGCGGCCGCGGCTCAGCTCTCCGGGGCGTCCCCGAAGTCCGGGATCTCCAGCCTGGCCCCGCCCTGCCGCGCGGACTCGTGCGCGATGATGCCCGGCAGGGTGTAGCGGGCGGCGACCCACGCGTTGACCGTCGGCAGGACGCGCGTGTTGACGGCCGTCACGAAGTCGTCGACCAGGAAGTGGTGGCTGCCCTCGTGCCCGTTGTGCAGCGTGTCGAACTCCCGCGGCAGCCGCGCCCGGTCGTGCACCGGCGCCGACCCGGAGGTGAAGGCCGCCCGCAGCTCCGGCGCGATGTGCTGGAGCGAGGGATCGTCGGGTGACATGGTGGGCTTGGGTTCGAGGAGTTCGCTGATGTCCTTCACGCCCTTCTTGTCCTGCCACAGCGCCACCGTAGCCAGCTGCTCCATGCTGGCCTCGGTCCCGAAGAACCGGAAGCGCGATTCGCGGATGTGCGACGGATAGCCCACCCGCCGGAACTCGTTCGTACGGAACGACCCGCCGCCCGCGACCTCGAAGAGCGCGGTGGCGTTGGACACGTCGTTGCCGAACTGGCTGACGTCCTTGTCGAAGACGCCGTCGCCACGGTCGTCCACCACCCCGATCGCCGACACGCTCACCGCGTGCGTCTGCCAGGCGCCGAGCACCCCGCCCACCGCGTGGGTCGGGTAGAGCAGCGGAGGGTAGCTGGCGGTCGCCTTCCAGTTGTCGCCGCCGGTGTAGCGGTACGCGTCGTAGAAGCCCAGGTCCATGTCGTGGACGTAGTCGCCCTCGGCGTAGAACAGCCGCCCGAAGGCGCCCTCGGCGATCTGGTTGCGGGCGTGCACGGTCGCCGGGTTGTACTGGCTGGTCTCGCCCATCATGTACGTCAGGCCGGTCGCCTTGACCGTGTCGATGATCGCCGCGATCTCCTCGGTGGTGATCGCCATGGGGACCGCCGAGTACACGTGCTTGCCGGCGTTCAGGCCCGCCAGGACCAGCGGGCCGTGGGTCCAGCGCTGGGTGAAGATCGCGACAGCGTCGACCTCCGCCGACTCCAGCATCGCCTCGTACGACGGGAAGGTCCCCGCCAGTCGCTGGGCGGCGGCGAGTCGCTCCGCCCGCTCGGGCAGCAGGTCGGTGACGTACACGTCACCGACGCCGGGATGGGCCTGGAACAGCGTGGCGAACTGGCCGGAGAACTGGCCGGCACCGACGATGCCGAGTGAGAAAGTCATGGTGGTTACTTTTGCTTCGGAAGAATCTCGCCGTCAAGGGGCGGACGGAAGTCGGAAGGATGGCAGAAGGGCGCTTCTGCGGCGCACCCGGCGCACGGTAGGGTGGCGGGGTTACTTCAGTTCCAAAAGGAAAGGGGTGCCGTGTCCGACTGGCTGCCGCTGAGCCCCGCGGAGCGCTCCGTGGCGATCGAGGTGCTCGTGCACGGCCCGCTGTCACGCACCGAGCTGGCCCGCCGGCTGAACCTCTCCCAGGGCAGCCTCACCCGCCTCACCAAGCCGCTCATCGAGTCCGGGCTGCTCGTCGAGGCCCCCTGGGCGGGCGCCCCCGCCGAGGCGCGCCAGGGCCGCCCCTCGCAGCCGCTGGACGTGGTCGCCGAGTCCCGCTCCTTCCTCGGTTTCAAGGTCACCGACGAGACGGTGTACGGCGTCGTCACCACCCTGCGCAGCGACATCATCGCCCGCCTTGAGAGGCCGCTCACCAGCCACGACCCCGAGGAGGTCGCCGACCTGCTGGCCCGGATGGCCGCGGAGCTGGCCGTCCGGCACCCGGCCGTCGCGGGTATCGGCATCGGGGTCGGCGGGTTCGTGCGCGAGCACGCGGTGGTCGGCGAGTCGCCGTACCTGCGCTGGCGTGACGTCCCGCTGGCGGAGCTGGTGCGGCGGCGCACCGGGCTGCCGGTCGTGGTGGAGAACGACGTGGCCGCCCTGGTCGAGGCCGAGACCTGGTTCGGCGCCGGCCGTGGGCTCGACCGTTTCGTCGTCCTGACCATCGGCGCCGGTATCGGCTACGGGCTGGTGCTCGGCGGCCGGCGGGTGCCGTACGCCGAGGAGGACCGGGGCTTCGGCCGGCACTGGATCATCGACCCGCAGGGCCCGCTGACCCCGCAGGGTGAGCGCGGCAGCGCCGTGTCGCTGCTCACCATCCCCAGCATCCGCTACCAGGTCCGGGCGGCCACCGGCCGCGACGCCTCCTACGAGGAGATCCTCGCCGGCGCCGCGGAGGGCGAGCCGATGGCCGCGCGGGTGATCGGCGAGGCCGGCCGGGCGCTGGGCACCCTGCTCGCGCACATCGCCAACTTCGTCGTGCCACAGAAGGTCCTGCTGGCCGGGGAAGGGGTCGGCCTGATGGACGTGGCCGGCGACACGGTGCGGGACACCGTCCGCGCCCACCGGCATCCGCTCGCGGCGCCGATCCACCTGGAGACCAAAGTCTCCGACTTCCACGACTGGGCGCGCGGCGCGGCCGTACTGGCGATCCAGGTACTCGTGCTCGGCGGGGACGGTGCCTGAACTGCTGTTTCCGCCCGGACGTCCGCCGTCGCCCGGTACCTAACTCCCCTTTCTTCCCGACTCATTGACGTGATGATGAACACGGTCCGATATGTCCGTATCGGTCGTACTTACTCACGGCGCCTTCACGTCGAGCGGCATATGCTTCACACCATGTCCACCACTGTTGAAGCCGTCACCGAGCGATCGGCCGACGAGGTCAACGAGGAGATCCGGGCCCTGTGGCTCCGGTCGGGCGGGACACTGAGCACCGAGCAGCGCGAGGAATACCGGCGGCTCGTCCTCGAATGGGCGGCCGCGTCCCCGCACCAGCCGGACCAGGCGGCCTGACCGCCCGTCCCGGGCACCCGTCGGGACGGGCGCCCTTCTCGTAGACCCGTGGGCCCTTCCACAGCCCCCGGCCCCTGCCGTCAGCCCCAAGTAGCCGAGTAGCGGCGCTGGTACGCCTTACGGTCCTGCTCCGCGCGGAAGTAGCGGGTCGCGACCAGGGCGACGAGGCTGCCGCCGATCACCAGCAGCCCCGGGCCGACATTACGGGTGTCCGTGAGCCGGGCGACCAGGCTGGTGTCGTCCGAGGAGCCCACCGGTGCCGACGAACCCGGCGAGGCCGCGCTCGGCGCGATCGCACTGTGGGTGGCCGCCGCGGACGGCGTCGGCGAGGCGCCCTGACCCCCGGCCGCGTTCTGCGTCGACCCGAGCAACTGCACGTTCAGCGCCGCCATCGCCCGGGTCACCGGCTGGAAGAACGTCACCCCGCCCGCGGTGCAGTCACCGCTGCCGCCCGAGGTCACGCCCAGCGCGATGCCCTCCGAGAACAACGGACCGCCGCTGTCGCCCGGTTCGGCGCACACGTTCGTCTGGATGAGTCCGGTGACCGTGCCCTCCGGATAGTTGACGGTGGCGTTGAGGGCGGTCACCGTGCCGTCGTGCAGCCCGCTGGTGGAGCCGCTGCGGAACACCTTCTGGCCGACCGTCGGATCGGCCGCCCCCGTGATCCGCACGCCCTGCCCGTTGCCGATGGCGACCACGTCCGCGTTGTCACCGGCCTTCCCGTCGGCGTACTGGATCAGCGAGAAGTCGCTGCCCGGGAACTGCGTGTTGATCGTCGTGCCCAGCTGCTGGTTGCCCTGGCTGTCGTCGAACCAGATGGTGTTGGCGGGACCGCAGTGACCGGCGGTGAGGATGAAGTCGGTCTGCCCGTTGGTGACGTTGAACCCCGCCGAACAGCGGCCGCCCGTCGACAGGATCGGCTGCGCACCGTTGAGCCGGGTGGAGAACGTGCCCTGAGAGCGCTGCATCTGCACAAAACTGCCGATGCCCGCGGCGACCCGGCTCAGGTCCGACCAGTCGGAGGCGGAGACCGTGCTGTCGGCCTCCACCATCACCCGGTTAGTCCGGTAGTCCACCGCCCACGCGGTGCCGGCCACCCGCGGTGCCCCACGGAGCGTGGCGGTGGCCGCCTTCAGCTCGTTCATGCTGTGCGACACCATCTTGGGCTCGGCACCCGCCCGCTTCACCATCGACGCGGCCTGCTCGTCGGTCACCGCGACCACCGGCTTGCCGTCGGCGCCGATCCAACTGCCCGCCGTACGGGCCGTGCCGAGCTTGGCCACCAGTGCGGCGCCGGTGTCACCGGCCTCCGTCGCGGAGCTGAACGGAACGGCGGACGTACCGGGAGTCTCGCTCGCCATGGCCGTGGTGACCATCGCGCCTCCCAGAAGGAGTCCGCCGACCGCCGCCAGCTGTGTCCCCCGCCGGACGACCCGTCGTCGTGCGTGCCTCATCCATGGCTCCCGAAACCCCGAACGCGCGGTGTCGACACCGCGGGGCCCTCCGGTCGTCGAGCGCCCTGCTCTTCATACGGGGCCGGGCGCGGGGGTGTTCACCACGATGGTGATCTTTGCGATCCCATGGCGGTACGACATGGCCGTCCGAGCGCGTTCCCGGGTACCCTGGGGGCGCCTATCTTGGCCCCATGACCAGCATCCAGCAGGAGAACCCGGACGAACCGAACCCGCTGCGCGCTCTCACCCTCGACCGACTGCGACGCCGTACCAGCATGAAATGGCGCACCTATCCGCAGGACGTGCTCCCGGTATGGGTGGCGGAGATGGACGTGCCGCTCGCCGGCCCGGTCGTCCGCGCGGTCACGGACGCGATGGAACTCGGGGACACCGGCTACCCGGCGGGCACCGGCTACGCCGAGGCGCTCGCCGCGTTCGCCGCCAAACGCTGGGGCTGGCACGAGCTGGACGTGGCGCGCACCGCGATCGTCCCCGACGTGATGCTCGGCGTGGTCGAGATGCTGAGACTGGTCACCGGACCCGGCGATCCGGTGGTGGTCAACTCGCCGGTGTATCCGCCGTTCTACCAGTTCCTCGAGCACATGGACCGACGGGTGGTGGAGGCCCCGCTCGGCGCCGACGGGCGTATCGACCTCGGCGTCCTGGCGGAAGCGTTCCGCGGGCTCGGCGGTGGGCGGGCCGCCCATCTGCTGTGCAGCCCGCACAACCCGACCGGCACCGTGCACACCGCCGAGGAACTCACCGCCGTGACGGAACTCGCCGAGCGGTACGGCGTCCGGGTCGTCGCCGACGAGATCCACGCCCCGCTCACCGCCCCCGGCGTCGACTTCGTGCCGTACCTGAGCGTGCCGGGCGCCGAGCGCGGCCTGTCCCTGATGTCGGCCTCGAAGGCCTGGAACCTGGCGGGCCTCAAGGCCGCGCTCGCCGTCGCCGGACCCGGGGCCGCCGCCGACCTCGCCCGGCTGCCGGAGGAGGTGAGCCACGGCCCCAGCCATGTCGGCGTCATCGCGCACACGGCCGCTCTCAGCGACGGCACCGCCTGGCTGGACGCCCTGCTGGCCGGCCTCGACGAGAACCGGCGCCTGCTCGCCGGCCTCCTCGACCGCCACCTGCCCGCGGTCCGGTACCGGCCCGCCGAGGCCACCTACCTCGCCTGGCTCGACTGCCGCGCCCTCGGACTCGGCGACGACCCGGCCGAGGTCTTCCTGGCGCGCGGCAGGGTCGCCGTCAACTCCGGGATCCCCTTCGGCACGGGCGGCGCCGGGCACGTACGGCTCAACCTGGCCACCTCGCCCGAGGTGATCACGGAAGCGGTACGGCGGATGGCCGCGGCCCTGGTCTGAGGCGCAGTTCAGCGGTGCGACCCCTAGACTTCCGGCATGGACGACACCGCCGGGACCGACATCGACCGGCTCGGGGCCGGCAAGTACCTGCTTGTCACCAGCTACCGCAAGGACGGCAGCCCCGTCCCCACCCCGGTCTGGGTGGTGCGGGACGGAGACACGCTCGGCGTCTGGACGGCCGCCGACACCTGGAAGGTCAAGCGGATCCGCCGTCGCGCCGATGTCCGGGTCGGCCCCTGCGACCTGCGTGGACGCCCGACCGGCGACCCGGTCCCGGCCATCGCCGAGATCGCCGACGAGGCCACCACCGCCCGCTATCGCGACCTCATCGCCCGCAAGTACGGCATCACCGGCCGCCTCACCCTGCTCGGCAGCAGGCTGCGGCGCGGCCGTGAGGGCACCGTCGGCATCCGGGTGACCCTCGCGCCCTGAGGAGGCCGTATCCCCCCAGGGCGCGAGGAGCGCGAGACGCGTCCGGCGCCCGAGGGAGCGCGAGACGCCCGGGCCGCGTGAGGAGCGCGAGACGCGTCCGGCCGGGTGAGGGGCGCGGACGCGTCCGGGCGGGCGAGGAGTGCTACGAGGCGTCCAGCACCGTGCCGTTCAGCGCCAGACCGCCCGGCAGCGGCTCGCCGTCGTCGCCGGTCTGCCGGAAGCCGACCGACTCGGCCGGCTCACTGACCCGGTCCTCGACGGTGGGCACGGTCACGTCGAGGCTGGTCTGCCCGGCCGGGACGTCCAGCCACAGGAAGAGACCGTCCACCGTGGACAGCGGCCGTTCCGGATCCGGTTCGGCGCCGGAGGCGTCGGCCAGCCAGTGCGGGTCGACGTCCTTGGTGGACAGCTCCGGAGCGCCGCCGTCGGGCCGGACCGGGACGAACAGCGAACCGATGTCCGTGTCCGCGGCCTCCGACAGCGAGATCCGCCACTTCAGCGCCGAGCCCTCCGTCACCCGGTCCGCGAGAGGGGTCACGGTGACCGTGGGCGCCGGGTCGTCGTCGTGCACGGTCAGCCCGCCCCGGTAGGAGCCGACGACCGCCCCGTGGACGGCCTTGACCAGTACGTCGTACGGCAGGTCGGCGCCGTAGCGGGTGTTGCCCCGCACCTCGACCGGCACGTCGACCGTGTGACCGCCGGGCCGCACGGTGACCAGGCGGTCCTTCGCGGTGCCGGTCGCCGGGTCCACGACGTACATCCGGACCTGGCCGCCGCCCCGCCCGGACACCCGCACCGGAACGTGGTAGGTGCGGACACCCGAGTCGCCCTCGTCGACCGTGAGACGGCCGACGTCGACGCGCGGCAGTGCCGCCGCCCGTACCACCGGGGTGCCCGGCCGCCAGCCCCAGGCGTCCATCAGCCAGGCCTGCCCCGAGGCCGAACGCGGGGTCAGTTCAAGGGAGTTGACCGAGCGCAGGTCGACCCCGGCGCGGCGGGCGGCGGTCAGTGGTACGCGCAGTTCCCGCGCCCAGTAGGACGCGGTGCGCGCGCTGCCGGGCAGCCCGTCGACCCGGACCCGGCCCAGGGTCGCCCTGCGGCCGTGGGTGTCGGTGACGGCCACGTCGAGTCGGGTGCCCTTGGTGTTCGGGGGCACGAAGACCCGGAGCGCGAGTGCCTGGGCGCCCCGGAGGGAGACCGGCCGCGCCACCTTGACGCGGGTCGCCGCTCCCGCGGACGTCCAGCGCAGCGCGACCGCGTTCCGCGCTGCCTCCCGGGCCGTCTCCCACTGCGCGAAGTGCGGCGAGCCGCCCTCGACGCGCTCGCCCAGGCAGGCCACCGCCGGGTCGGGATCGGCCGCGGCGCACAGCCGGCCACCGGTCACGGTCACCTCGGCGTCCGGCAGGAAACCGGCACCACGGTTGGCGCCGACCGCGTGGCTGAGCACGCGCGCCGGATCCGCCGAAGGTGCCCGCCGCCCCGAACCGTCCAGCAGCGGTCGGACCTTGTCGTCCCCCGCGACGAACAGCCGGGCCGCCGCCGCGATGTACGTAGAACCCGCCCGGTGCTGCTGGTCGGCGGTCAGCCGGGTCGCGGTCCCCTGGGAGCACACGGGGTCCCGCTGGTCGGGGTCGTCGTAGAAGTCGTCCTCCGCCGGGGCCTGCGCCTGTCCCGGCGTCCACTCGGTGTTGAAGAAGTTGTGGTCGGCGCCGATCACGTAGACCGCGCTGTGCAGGGCCCGGCCGGCGCTGACCGCGCGGGTTCCGTCGACGTAGACCTCGCCCTGCAGGTCGGAGACATCGCCGTCACAGCCCGGCAGGACGGTGAGCGACGGCACGTCCGGCACCGGGTTCTGGCCGAAGATGGTGGGACCGATCAGCACGGTGCCGCTGATGTGCCAGCGCACCTTGCCGTGGTAGCCGTCCTGGTCGGCCGGCGGGGGGTAGAGGCTGTCCAGCGCGGCTCGGTTCACGCCCTCGCCGCCCCGCGAGTGGCCGATCAGGAGCACCCGCGACAGGTCGGCGCGCGGTGCCTCGCGGACGATCCGGGGTGCCTGCCGCGGGTCCTGCGCCCAGTCGGCCCAGTGCGCCAGGTGCAGCCGGATCAGCGAGGAACGGGCCTGGGCGCCGCCGTCCTCGGCCTGCCAGTCCTGGCCGTTGATCCCGTTCGCCGAGATCGACACGGTCACATAGCCCTGCGACGCCAGCAGCCGCTGGTCGCGGAGGTAGCCGCGGTGGCTCGGTATCGGGAGTGTCCCGGCCGGGCAGGGCCAGGCGCCGGAGGCCTGCCCGTCGTCTCCCTGCGGGGCGTAGCAGGTGGCGTGGCGGCCGTGCAGGAACAGCGCGAGCGGGCGTGGGCCGGAGATCCCGGTGGGCGCGACCACCACGGCGCTCATCTCGACCGGGACGGAGAACCCGGGCAGGCGCACCGACTTGAGGTGGTACGCGCCGGTGGTCGTGCGGTAGCGGCCGGGCTTTCCCGGGTCCACCGGGCCGGCGGGCAGTGGCGCCGGGGGACGGGCGGCCGGAGCGGGCGCCCGGCCGGCCGTGGACCGGGTGTCCAACCGCCGTCCGCCCGACCAGACCTGAAGGTCCGTCAAGTCATCGGTGCGGGCTCCGTCGAGGCCGAGCCGGAAGGTGTGCCCGTCCCGCTCCGGCCTCGGCACCCCCAACAGCCGTCCGTCCGACCGGAATTCCACCCGTGCGTCGCCCATCGGCACCGGTCTGCCGGACCGCCACACCAGTTGGGGCGCCGAGCGCCCGTCGTCGATACGCCAGCCCGGCGGGAGCTTCCCGTCGGACTCGGCGGCCGTGGGGGCCGGTCGGGCGTGCGCGGTGGTGCCGGACACACCTCCCACGAGCGCGAGCACCGCGGCCGCGGTGACCCATATGTGTCGGGTACGGACCAATGTTCCCTCCTCGGAAGGCGAGTACAGGCGCCCCGGTCGTCCCGAGGAGCCCCTCGCCCCCCGGAGGACGGGGAGCAAAGTCTGTGGGTTGCCTGTGCAGGAAGAGGGATTGGTTACGTACGGGAGGGACGGCATCCGGCGAAGGCGCCGCCGCGCCACTCGACGCCGGGCGGCCTCGAGGGTTCACCGTCCCTGGAGGGTCCCCGCCCCGGACGCCGGCTGCCGACCGACGGGATTCCCGACCGTCAGCTCCAGGCCCGGTACGGCTCGTCGAGCAGTTGGAAGACCGGCTCGCCCCGTACGGGGTCCTTGGCCGTGGAGAGCTTGACCCGGTCGCCGCTGTGGATGCCGATCGGCGGGCCCATGACCCGGCCCCGCACGACGAAACCCTCGGCCATCTCGATCAGGGACACGTTGCGCGCGGCGGGCGTGTTGCGGTGCACCACCGTGGAGTGGCGGACCGTGCCGGTGCCCTCGCTGCGCTCCGTGCGCAGTTCGCTGCCCTGGCAGACCGGACACAGCAGCCGGTGGTACGTGGCGGTGCCGCACCAGGTGCAGCGCTGGAAGACGATGGCGTCCTTGTGATGGTCCGCGTGGCGGTGATCCGCGGGCGCGGGGTCGAGAACGCTCGTCGCGAATCCGACCGCCGACTGCGCGGCGCTGCTCGCTGAGTGGTGGTACACGCTGGTCAACTCCCTGCGCTCGCCCGGAAACCCGAATCCCGCGTGCCCGGACCCGGCCGCGCACGCATGTGCCCGGTTCGCCGTGCCACCGTGCACGTCGTCAGAGTATGGCACTGAGTGTCAACCGTAAAGGCACTGCGTACCCCTAAAATGCGAGGGTTCTGCGGATGGTCACCGGATTCCCGGCAGTCAGGCACGGCCGAACGCGGTCTCGATCTCCTGCACCACCCGCCACAGCGGGGCGTCTCGCCGGGAGACCAGGACGACCACGTCGTCCGGGTGTTCCACCGCGCCGCCGAACAGTGCGGCCGACGCCCCGTCCGGGGCGGGCCCGGCGTCCTCGGTGCCGAACGCGGCCAGTACGTACCCGAGGGCGTGGTCGACCGTCGCCGCCGCGTCGCCCTCTCCGTCCGAACGCAGCCAGGAGCGCAGGGCGTTGTTGTGCGCCGCGACCACGGCCGCCGCGATCACGTCCGCCCGCAGGGTCCCGTCCGGCCGGCCGGCGTACCGGCCGCGCAGATACTCGGCCAGCGCGCGCTCGTAGCGCCACACCACCGACAGTTCGTACGCGCGCAGCCCCGGGACCTTCTTGGTGAGCCGGTAGCGCTGCACCGAGAACGTGGGGTTCTCCGCGTACATCCGCAGCACCAGCCGCGCCGCGTCGCAGACCCGCCGCACCGGCTCGCACCCGGGCTCGCTCGCCGCCAGGAAGGCGGTCATGTCGGCCAGGCAGCCCTCGTGGTCGGGGAAGACCACGTCCTCCTTGGAGGGGAAGTATCGGAAGAACGAGCGCCGCCCGACTCCGGCCAGGGCAACGATGTCGTCGACGGTCGTCTGCTCGTAGCCGCGCTCCAGGAAGAGCCGGAAGGCCGCCGCGACCAGGGCGTCCCGCATGGGCGGCTTCGTGGGCGGCGCCGTGCTGCTGGAGCTCATGGACGTGAACGTAGCATTCCGGCGCGCTCATGGCACTCAGTGCACACCAGGTGGGGAACTGAGTGCACTCCCTTTCCGCTGGTCCGGCGCGGGCTGAACCGGCGGACCGGTCCTGCCGTATGTGTTCTCGGGGATCGCGGACACCCGTGCGTACGGGACGTAGAAGGAGAGCAGTGTGTCGACACCGCCCGACCCTGAGCAGCCGCGCCGCGGGCCGATCCTGGAACCGGTCCGGGTGCTGCGCCCCCGCCGACTCGACGCTCTCGCGGAGTTGATGCGCGAGATCCGGGAGGAGGCGGAGGCCGACGAGAAGGCGCGCGAGACCGGGAAACAGGCCGGCAGTCAGACGGGGGACCCGACCGGGAAACAGGCCGGCAGTCGGACGGGGGACCCGACCGGGAAACAGCCGGGTCCGGCGGACTTCGAGGCCTTCGACGGACACGGCCGGCCCGGTGCCGGCACGGAGGACGAGACCCAGGAACTGCCGCCGGTCGCCGACGGCCCGCCTGGCCACGGTCACGGCCATGACGACCGTTCGTCGCGCGCCTTCGGCTTCGGCCCGGGGCTGCGCCGGGCCGCGGCCGTGGTGGCCGTCGGCGCGGCCGCCCTGGTCGGCTTCGGCTGCGCCCTGCTGCTGCCCGGCCGTGAGGGCACCGCCGCGGCCGCCCAGCCCGCCCCGTCCGCCACCACGTCACCGGTCACCACCTCACCCGCCTCGGACACCTCCACCGACCCCGACGGCGCCGGCACCCTCCGCGAGGGCGACACCGGCCCCGAGGTCGTCGACCTGGAGCAGCGCCTCCTGCGCATCCCGGACGTCTACCGTGACGGCTCCACCGGCGGAACATACGACACCGCCCTCACCGCGGCGGTGGAGCGCTTCCAGATCTGGTACGGCATCAGCGGCGACGAGCGCGGCGTCTACGGCGACGACACCCGGCGCGCCCTGGAGTCGCGCACCAGCCCGACGGCCGGCTGAGCGGGGACGAACGGCCCGGTGACCGGTCCCGTCGGCCGGTCCGGCGAGCGCCCTCGAACGCCGGGCAATGGATCAGGAAAGCGCCGGGACCGTGCGAGGAACGGGCGTCACCATGGGCAGCCACCCGGCAGCTCCGTGCCGCCGCGTTCCCACCGTACGACCCCGAAGGCCATGCCGATGAACGGCTCCCGCATCCCGGGCCTGCTGCTGCCCGCCGTGTTCCTGCTGGCCCTGGTGGTGGGCGTGTTCTGGTACTGGCGGCACCGCGACGACGACTGACCGCCGGGGCTACTCCGCGTCCGCCGCCGGCACCCGGATGTCCAGCACGCACACGTCGTCCCGCCGTTCGCCCTCCAGCATCGCGGCGAGCAGCGCGTCCAGGGATCCGGGTTCGGGGGTGCGGACGGCCTCGGCCAGGCGGGTCAGGCCCCGGTCGATGTCCTCGCCAAGCCGTTCCACCAGGCCGTCGGTGTACAGCAGCAGCCGGTCGCCGGGCTCCAGCTGGAACTCGGCGGACTCGTAGACCGGGTCCGCCGACGCCCCGAGCAGCATGCCGTCGGGGCGGTCGAGCCGCCGGACCTCGCCCGCGCGCACCAGCAGCGGCGGCAGGTGGCCCGCCTGGGCCCAGACGAGCCGGCGCTCGGCGGGCTGGTACCGGGCGAGCACGAGGGTCGCGGTGGACTGGCTGTCGCGCGAGTGCAGGAGCAGGAAGTTCAGCCGGGCGAGCGCACCGGTCAGCGAGGAGCCGGTGGTCACCATGCCCTTGGCGGTGAACCGGAGCTGTGCCATCGTCGCGACGGCGTCGACCCCGTGGCCCGCCACGTCGCCGACGACGAACAGCGCCGAGTCGTCGGGAAGCTCGATGGCGCTGAACCAGTCGCCGCCGACGTGCACCCCCGCCTGCGCGGGCAGATAGGCGACCTCGACGCGCAGCCCGCACAGCCGCACCGGCCCGCTGGGCTGCGGGAGCAGCGCGTGCTGGAGCCGGGTGGCCAGCGCGCGCTCGGCCTCCAGGACGCCGCGCTGCACCAGGATCGCCCGCTCGCTGTCCACCAGGGCGAGTTCGGCGCTGCGCTGGGCGGTGAGGTCCTGGACGAAGCCGTGCACCTCGACGACCATGCCGTCCGCGGCGGTCACCCCCTCCGCGACGGCCCGCAGATGCCGCACCGTGTTCCCGGTCCTGATCCGGAACGGGACGTCGAACGACCCGCCGGTGCGGGCGAGTTCGGAGACCGCGCGGGCCAGCGCGTGGGCGTCCTCGGGCAGTACCAGGTCCGGCAGCAGGTCCAGAGCGACCGCGCCGCGGCCCGGGTCGCGGCCCAGGATGGTGTACACCTGGGACGACCAGGTGACCTGACGGGTGATCAGGTTCCAGTTCGCCCAGCCGAGGTTGCCCAGCCGCTGCATGTCCGCCAGCCGCTGTTCCTGCCGCTCCTGCTGGTCGTGCCGCAGCCAGGTGACCAGCAGTCCGTCACCGAGCCGCGTGGCCCGTACCGAGTAGACGGCCCGCACGGTCGCCCCCGCGACGACCTCCTCGTGGACGAACGGTTCACCCTCGTACGGCTCCCCGTCGAGCGCCTTGAGATACCCCTGCCACAGCGACTCCCCGGCGACGGAGGGATAGCTCTCCAGGATGTGCGAGCCGACCAGCTCCCGGCCGGTGCGGCCGAGGATGTCGACCGCGTTCGGGCTGGCCGCCTCGATGCGGTAGTCCTCCACCTCCCCGACGGCGGTGCGCAGCGGGGTCAGCAGGACCGCAGCTCCCGGCAGCGCGTCCAGCACCGTCTGCACCGACCGGGAGAAGTCCGAGGCCGGCGGTTGGGCCGGGGCGCCGAGGGCGGTGAGCCGGCCCGCGCACAGCCGGGCGACGGCCCGGAGCAGCTCGCGTTCCGCCGGCCCGAAGACCGCGTCCTGCCGGCGCAGCACGCCGAGGGCCACATCGGTCGTGTCCCCGGTCGTGACCGGCAGCCAGGCCCGGGACAGCCAGCGCCCGGGGGGCTCGTCGATCAGCCGGTAGTCCTGCCGGTCCCGGGCGACGTGCTCCAGCCAGCGGGGCTCACCGGTCTTGAGGGTCTCCAGCGGGGCGAACCCACTCAGTGGCGGTACCCGGTGCCACTGGGCGGCGAGCGTCGCGTCGACACCGGCGTACCCGATGAGCTCGAGCCCGTGGCCGGCCGGCCGCCGGTACAGCAGCACCGCGTCGGCGCCGACGCCGGGCGCCAGGTGGTCGAGCAGCGCACCGGCCAGCTCCTGCGCGGAGCCCACGTGCACCAGGGCCGTGCCGAGGTGGCCGAGCGTCTCGGCGGTGCCGGGCGGCGCGAGCGACTTGCGGGGTTCCGCCGGGGCGGGCAGGTCGGTGACGGCATCGACGGCCGGGGACACGGTGGGCATCAGGGCGCCGAGGGTGAGCCAGCACTCCTCCAGCAGCGTGCGGCTGCCGGCCTGGGCCCGCTGCACAAGCGCCTCGTGCGCGGCGTCGGGGGAGTAGCCCGTGGTGGCCATCAGGGCGCCCTTGGCCCGCTCCACCACGGCGGAGGCGGCCACCTGGTCCCGCAGCCGGTCCAGCTCGGCGCGCTGCCGGGACACCACCTTGGCCAGAACCGCCGGCTCGGCGACGGCGCCGACAGGCGGCGCTTGCTCGCTCGTCACAGATCGAGCATGGCACAGGAAGGCGCCTTCGCTCACACCCGTACCCGATCAGTGAATGATCTCAGCATCCTCGGTCCGGAACCGGACCGGAACCGGACCGGTCAGCGGCCGGTACTGTGCCCGACGAGCGCCTCGGTGACGGCGCGGACGCTGCGCGCGATGTGCTGGAGTTGCAGCACCTCCGCCGCGTACAGCTTGATCGTGTGCTCGATGACCGACTCGGGCAGCCCCAGCAGGGGCAGTTCGGCCCGCGCGGTCTGCAGTGCCGTGCGGGCCACCCGGATCTCGTGCTGGACCTGGATCTGCGCGTGCCGGGCGAGCAGCACGGGGTGCCGGATCAGCGCCGGGTAGCTGGCGTAGCGGGCCGGCACCAGTTCGCGCAGCCACTTGGTGGCGGAGCGCTCCCAGTCGTAACTGCCCGGCGTCTTGACCTGGCAGGGCCAGTCGGGACTGATGCGGGTGGTCGTCGTCAGGGTCATGATCATCGCTTCCGGGGTGCGGCGTCGGGAAGGGTGGTCGACGGATGTCTGGGCGGCTCCGGCCTAGGGGATGGCCGGAGCCGCCGCGGGCGAATCGCGCAGGCGATGCCCGTTCGAACACCCCGGGCGCCGACGCGGGTAGGAGACGGCGGCTGGGGGTGTCCGTGCAGGGACCCCGGGTGTCGGCCGCTGGCGCTGCGGTGGTGCTGCGTGCGCATGGGCGGTCCGTCGGCTTTCTCGGGGCGGGTGCGAGCGGTGCGTCCTGGTGCGGAACGTGCCCGGAGTGTGCCGGGTGATCCGTCAGCAGTATTTATATATGCCATCCGGTTTGCAAGACGTATGAAAACATTCATGCGTGAATTGCGGTGAATGATCCCGCTACGGGTTGCTGCTACGGGGGAACCGCCGACGGCCCCGGGTCAGTCCTTGAGGAAGAACTGGTGCTGCTCGGCGACGTGCTCGTACTCCTCCAGGCGCGCCTGGGTGCGCTCCGGGTCGGCATCGGTCATGGCCTGGAGCAGGGCGGCGGCCATCAGGCCGGGCGCTGCGTAGGTGTCGAAGACCAGGCGGGACCCGATACCGGTGCTGAAGGTGACGTCGGCCTCGTCGGCCAGCGCGCCGAGCGCCAGGTCGGTCACGAGCGCGACCCGCAGACCCGCGGTGCGCGCCACCTGGATCGCGGTGAGCGTTTCCTGCGCGTGCCGCGGCATCCCGAACGCCAGCACCCAGGTGCCGCCCGCCTCCCGCGACTGCAGGAGCGCGTCGTAGGCCACGCTGCCGCCGCGGGTCACCAGCCGTACGTCGGGGTGGATACGGCGGGCGGCGTAGGCGAAGTACTCCGCCAGCGAGACGGAGATGCGCAGACCGAGCACGGTCAGCGGGGAGGACTGGGACAGCTCGCGGCCGATCCAGATCACCCGGTCCGGGTCGGCGAAGTCCCGGCGCAGGTTCTCCAGGTTCTCGATCTCGGCGTCGACGGCCGCCTGGAGTTCGTTGCTGCGGTGTTCGGTGGCGGCCCCGGTGCCGCCCGCCAGGGTGCGCAGTGCGATCGACTGGAGCCGCTCGCGCAGCGCCGGGTAGCCGTTGAAGCCGACCGCGCCCGCGAACCGGGTCACCGACGGCTGGCTGACCCCGACCCGCTCGGCGAGGTCGGTGATCGACAGAAAGGCGGCCTCGGTGATGTGGTCGATCAGGTACTGGGCGATGCGCCGCTGGCCGGGGGAGAGCCGGGGGCCGTCGAAGAGTTCGCGGAGCTGGGAGGTGGGCGCGGCCTCCGCCTCCGGCACCGTCTTGCCCGAGGTGATCGCGGATGCCTGTGCGCGAGCCTGCTGCGGCGATGGCACCGAAGCGCCTCCTTTGTCTCCCACGATGACTCAACATAGCTCACGGACCGTGGTGACCAGGGGTTGTGCCGACAGCCTGAGCGCCCCGGCGGCCGAACGCACAACGTGCGCGGCCGGCGCCGGGGTTCCTCTGGTCACCGCCGGTAGACGGTGATGGAATGCCCGACGTCGTCGACGGCACGGCTGCTGTCGATCAGCGCGGCCAGCCGGCCCCGCGCCTTGGCGACCGACGAGTCCGAGACGACCAGCAGCCCGTGCACCTCGCGGGGCGGCACCGTGCGGGGGTCGGTGGCGTGGATGCCGTAGTACGACGGGACGCCACTGCCCTTGTAGACCAGCCAGATCCGCTCGCCCGGATAGCGCACCCGCAGCCGGTCGGCGAGCCGGCCCAGGTCCTGGCCCCAGTCCACGTTGGAGTCGTGCAACCGCAGATGCGTCTTCGCCGGACCGCCGAACGCTTCGTTGGAGTACGGCAGATAGAACGGGAACGTGCGCAGCGAACTCACCGCGACGAACAGCAGCAACGCTCCGCCCACCGGCCGTGAGCACCGCCACCGCACCGCCAGCACCGAAGCCCCGCCCACCGCCAGGAACATCGGCATGAACAGCGCGTACCGCGTCCCGAAGTCCCGCGACCCGGTCATCGCCGAGGCGAGCAGCACGGCCGGCGGCAGCAGCACGTACGGCGCGGCCGGCCGCAGCCGCCGTACCGCCACCACCGCGACCGCACCGGCCGCCCACAGGGCCAGCATGCCCAGCGGCGTCTTCACCAGCAGCGCGGCCGGCAGGTAGTACCAGCGGGAGCCGGTGTAGAGGTGCCCGAACAGATAGCCCTGCCAGGGATAGTCCTCCAGGCCGAACTGCAGGCGCATGCCGTCCCGGTAGGCGGGCGGGAAGGGCATCAGATCCACCAGCAGGCCGCGTGGACCGTGGATCGCCGGGATCGGCACCGCGGCCGCGGAGCGCAGCCGGGGATCGACGGCCAGATAGGAGAGCCACACGACGGCGACCGCCGTCGCCGTCACCACCGCCGCGGCCGTGAGCGCGCGCCGCGCCCGGCCGGGGCGCACGCCCCACACCGACAGCACCGCCAGTGCCGGCAGTACCGGGAGCGCGGGCAGCACGCTCATCTTGGTCGCCACCGCCGCGCCCAGGGCGGCCCCGGCGAGGGGCAGATAGAGCCGGGGGCGGTGGCGCGCCCGCCACAGCAGCCAGGCCGAGGTCAGCACGAACCCGGCCGACGGCACGTCCAGGGTGGCCAGCGAACCGTGCGAGATCAGGTCGGGGGAGAAGCAGTACAGGGCGAGCGCGAGGAGCCCGGCGGCCGTACCGAGGACCTCGCGGGCGAAGGCGAAGACCACCAGGGCGAACAGCAGCGTCAGTGCGATCACCGGCAGCCGGGCCCACAGCATCAGCCGCCAGGGGTCGTTGCCCGACGCGTAGAGCAGATGCCGGCCCACCTGCCCCTGGTCGCCCCGGTACGACGGGTCGTAGCGCGGGTCGGCGACCGCGATCCCGGCCATGACGACGAGCTTGCCGAGCGGCGGGTGCTCGGGGTTGTAGCGCAGCCGGTGCTCGTGGAGGTAGTCGGTGGCCGCGGCCACGTAGACCGGCTCGTCGATGGTCGGCGTCTGCTGGACGGCGGCGGTCACCATCGCGACCGCCATCTGGGCGATGAGCAGCACCACCAGGACCGGCACCAGCCACCGGCGGCGGGCGCGCAGGGCGGCGGTCAGCCGGGCCGCGGGGGCGGGCCGTGGGACGGGTGCGGGGTCGCCGAGGTGGCCGGGATCGAGGACCGACTGCTGTTCGCTTGCCATCATCCGCCCCGCGGGGACGCCGGGCCCGCGGTGGCGGGAGCGATCAGGAGCAGGGGCATGGGCCCCACTCTCGCATCGCTCCCGCCACCGGGCGCGTCACCGCTTCACGAGTCGCACCGACAGACCGTCTGCCGTGTACACGGGTACGGCCCGCAGCTTGTCAGAGTTCACCTCGATGTGGTCGAACTGTCCGCGCAGTCGCGGAGCGTCGAGTACCGGGAGGGTGCGGCCCGCGGCCGGCGGGTGGTCGGTGTCGAGCCTCAGGGACAGCGTGCTGCCCTTGCCGAGCACGGCCAGGTGCTTCACCTGGAGGGGCGCCTTGCGGCCCGTCCCGGGCGTCACCTCCAGGGTGCCCGCGTCCTGTGTGTAGGTTCCCCGCACGAACAGGTCCCCGGTCACCCGCAGGGTGCCGGCCTCGATCCGGACGTCGCCGCGGCCCAGCGCCTCGTCCGAGGCCGCGACCAGGGTGCCGCCGGCCACCACGGTGCCGCCGCGGTAGGCGTTGCCGCCGGTCAGCGTCAGCGTGCCGGTGCCCTTCTTGGTCAGGCCGCCGTGGCCGTCGATGTCATTGCGCCAGCTGTCGGCCGCCGAGAAGCCGCCGGCCGCCGCGTCCAGGGTGACCGTGACGTCCGTGTCGAAGGCGCCGTAGCCGTCCGCCGCGGCGAACAGGTTGAGGCGGCCCCACTGCTCGACGCCGTCCAGCAGCACGTAGCCGGCGGGCAGGGCGGTGCTGCGCAGCACCTCGCGGCGCTGGTCGGCGGTGAGGTAGGGCTGGCGGGTCTCCAGGAGCACCTCGGCGCCCTTGGGCACGGTGAGCGGCAGGTCGCCGCCCTGCCGCCGCAGGACGTACGTCAGCCGGGGGGTGGCCGCGCGCTCGTTGGCCGCGCGGTCGGCGTACGGGTCGGCGGCGGTGCCGGCCGCGTGGGCGTAGGCGTACAGGGTGTCGGCGGTGGCGCCGGTCCGCGCCTCGAAGTAGGCGAGGGCCTGGGCGCGGGCGGCCGCCTTGAGGGCCGCGTTGGCCGGGTCGGCGAGGGTGGCGGCGGCCAGGGCGGTGGCCATGATGCGGCCGCCGATCACGTCGACCGTGTTGTGCATACCGGCGATGATGCGGGTGTCGCTGAGCTCCAGGGCGCGGGCGACCAGCTCCTGGAAGCGCTCCGGCACCGCGTAGGCGTAGGCGAGACCCGCCAGGTGGAAGGCGTTGGTGTGGCCCGACGGGAAGCCGCCGTCGTCGACCGGGGAGGTGCTGCGCTGGCGCAGCAGCTGCGGGGCGACGACCACCTCGGAGTCGTAGACCGGGAAGCCGTAGGCGTCGGTCCTGCCGGTGTCGACGACCTCGCTGTCCTCGTTCATGCGCCACGGACGGGGGTACTGGTAGGCGTACTTGGAGGGGTTGCCGGAGGCGTAGTTGCCGCGCAGGGTGTCGACCAGCTCGGCGACCTTGCCCAGCGCCGAGTCGTGCGAGCCGGCGCCGAGCGCCGAGCCCGCCGGGGCGTCGGCCGGGACGGCGTCGTTGACGGTGGTCGCGGGCGTCCCGTCGGGGGCGCTGGTGATCGAGGTGACCGCCAGCGAACCGGCCTTGTACAGGTCCGCCAGCGGGCCGAGGCCGGCGATCATCGCGTAGCTCTGGTGCTGGCGGTCGTAGAGGAACGCCTTCTTCGCCTCGGCCGCGGAGCGCTTGGCGGTGATCTTGGCGCAGTAACGCATGTTGTCGCGCAGGATGTCGGCGCGCAGCACGGTACCGGTGTTCCAGGCGGAACCCGTCTTCCATATCCGCGCGAAGCCGCCGAGGATGCGGACCACCGCGTTGGTGTCGGCGGTCAGGTTGGTGCTGATGTTCGTCTTGTAGTCGTCGACGAACGCGAGAGCGGTCGCGGCCTTGGCGTCCGCGGCGGCGAGCCACCCGGCGAAGGTCGGGGCCGCCAGCACACCCGCCGACGCGCCGAGCGAGGTCTTCAGGAATCCCCGCCGGCCGGCGGCGAGTCCACGGGCCGGAGAGGAGATGCGGTGCCCGGCAGGTGACGGCATGGATGTGCCTCTCTTGAGTTCTTGGGGAGTTCACGCGGGGGCCGATGCTCCAGATACGCGTGAGCGGGTGAGTTCGCGTGGGAAAAGTGGTGAACGAGCGAAGTTCTAGGGCGAGTTCGTGTCCCTGCGGTCATGGCCCGACGACCGCCACGTGACCCGGAGTTGAACGGCAGCCCTGTGGTTCACAGGAAGAACCGCCCGGGACCTGCGTGTTCGCAGCGTCGAACAGCCCGTGGTCCACGGCATACGGAACCGGACGGGCCGCGGACGGGTTTCTCACCGGATCGAACGTGCCAGCGCCACCGCGCCCTCGACCGGCGGGAGTCGCAACGGCTGTGGCCGCGCCCCGGGTACCGCCTCGGCGAGCGCGGCCGCGAAGGCGTCGTACAGGCGCGGCTGGGAGAGGATCGTGCCGCCCGCGACCACCACGTCGTCCACGGCGAGACCGCGGGCGGCGAGCCGGACCACGAGGCCGGCGAGGGCGCGTCCGCCGCCGGCTATCACGCCGGCGGCGAGCCGGGAGCCCGCGTCGGCCGCGGCGAAAAGCACCGGGGCGTGCCGGCCCCACTCGGCGGAGACGTCGGAGGCGCCCTCAAGGGCGGCGCCGAGCGCGGGTACCTCGGCCACCTCGAAGGCGGCGACGAGTCCGGTCGCGAGGGCGTCCGGGGCCTCGCCGCGGTCGTGCGCCGCCCAGACGGCGCGGGCGGCCTCCCGGACCAGTCCGGCGGCGCCGCCCTCGTCGCCGAGGACCGCGCCCCAGCCGCCCACCTGCACGGGGCTGCCGTCGGGCTGCCGGCCGACGGCCACCGAGCCGGTGCCGGCGACCAGGCCGACACCCTTGTCCAGACCGGCGGCCGGGACGAGGAGCTCCGCGTCGCCCACCACCCGGACGGGCACGCCGAGGAGGTCCCGCAGCGCGGCGGCGATGCCGGCGCACTGGCGGGGGGTCTCACAGGCGTGCCCGCCGACGGCCAGGGCGGCCGGGCGGGTACCGGGGGGCAGGGCGTCGTGGACCAGCGCGGTCAGCCAGCGGGCCGCGGCGGCCGGGTCGTGCGGCCGCCAGCCGCTGCTCGGACGGACGTGGTCGGCGACCCGCTCCGCGCCGGCGAGGGCGCGGAGGTGGGTCTTGGTGCCGCCGACGTCGATGCCGACCACGAGCGGGGAAGAAGGAGTGTCCTGCACGGATCCTCTTTCGTCGTCTGGGCGAAGAGCGCCGAAGAGCCTGGCACTCAGGGCCTGGCCGACGGATCCAGCCGCAGGCTCGGGGCGTGGTACGCACTTCTGCGGCGTTCTCGTCGGTCGCCGACGCTTCGCGTCGACTTCCTCCTCCGCCTCGCAGCTGCACGTTCCCCCACGCTCGAACAACCTCGCGCGGGAGGAACCCCCATCGCCCCGCTCAGCGGCGCTGACAGCCGCCGCTGATTTCCTTCGTCTTGATCCGACGGCCGGCCCCTAGCTGTGACGGCGGGCGAACCGTGTCTGGCCGAACAGGAGTTGAGCAAGTCGGGAAGCCCCGGGACAGGCTTCTTACGGAGCACGGCAGGCGAGTACCGTGAACTTCGTTAGGAAGTTAACTAACGAAGTACAGTGCGTCAAGAGTCGCCGCGGACTCGATCAACGGGAGGCTGTCGAGGCCACCATCGCGCGGCACAAGGGCACCGCATCGCCGCATCCCGCGACACCCGGGGGAGCGCGGCCCCTGACCCATGGGGGAACTGTGGAACACGTCGTGACTGAGGCCCCCCGGCTCACGGAGAGCGCCGGCGCGGTCTTCGCCGTGCTGGCCCAGGCCGGCAGCGCCACCCGGCCGCAGCTCGCGAGCCTCGCCGGCCTGTCCAAGCCGACGGTGTCCGCCGCCGTCGCGGAACTGGAGGGGGCCCGGCTGGCCACTCACTCCGGCACCGCGTCCGGCGGCACCGGCCGCTCCGCCGCCGTCTACGGGCTCGGGCCCGCCTCCGGCTCGGTCCTCGCCGTCGACCTCGGCCCGGCCCGCACCCGGGTGCGCGGCTGCGCCCTGGACGGCACGCTGCTCGCCGAGGCGGCCACCCCGCGGACCCGCGCCGCCGACGCCGTCCGCGAGGCCCTGGCCGCGCTGCCCGCGGGCGCCCCGCTGCGGGCCATCGTCGTCGCCGTCGGCGACGTCACCGCCCCCGACCTGGCGGGTACCGGGATGCGCCCCGCGACCGCCAAGGCCGGGCCCGTCTTCGACGCGGTCTCGGTCGCCCTGCCGCCGGGGGCCCCGGTCCACCTGGAGAACAACGTCAACTGCGCCGCCCTCGCCGAACTCCACGAGGGCGCCGCCCGGGGCCGCCATACCTTCGGCTATCTGCGCATCGGCGTCGGTATCGGTCTCGGCATCGTCATCGGCGGCCAGGTGCTGCGCGGGGCGAACGGGGCGGCCGGTGAGCTGGCCCGGCTGCCGTACCCCTGGGACGACGACCGGGAACCCCGCCGGGAGGCCCTGGAGGCCTATGTCGGCTCACAGGCACTGCTGCGCCGGGCCGCCGAGGCCTGGCGGGCCGCCGACGGCCCCCGCCCCCGTACCGCCGAGGGGCTCTTCGCGCTGGCCGCCGAGGGCCGGGAACCCGCCCGGGGCCTGGTCGCCCGGCACGCCGCCGACGTGGGCCGGCTGGCCGCCGCCGTGGCCGCCGTGCTGGATCCGGGGCTGATCGTGCTCGGCGGCAGCACCGGCGCGGATCCCCAGCTCCTGCCCGGGGTGCGGGCCGAGCTGGGGCGGCTGAGCTGGCCCACCGAGGTGGTCAGCAGCCAGATCGGGGATCTCGGTACTGTCGTGGGTGCGGCCCGGCTCGCGGTGGCCAAGGGAGTCCAAAACGTGACCGAAGGCGCGCAGGCGAAGGATTGACGGGTTCCAACTCGGTCTGCCAATGTCCGGACAAGCGCTTTCTAAGTCGGCCGGGACGCCGACTCCGGGTGAGCCTTCAGCCCGTACGCGAAGTACGGCAGCCGCACGAGGGCGTGCTTGTGCGACGCCGGCCGTCATGGCCGGGGACCCCACCCGTCAAGGCGACACGGCCGGGCGAGGCCGTGCCCCCGGAAAGCGAAATCTTCCGCAAAATGCACCCGTGCCGCCTCGGCTGGCGCCGTGCTTCTTCCGCTACGACGAAAAGGGATTGAAGATGACCAGTGTGGGTGTGCGGCGCTCTCGCCGACTCGGCCGCGGCGGCATGCGCCGCCTGGCTCCTCTCGCTGCCGCAGCCGCGGCAGGAGCCCTGCTGCTCTCCGCCTGCGGGTCGGGGTCCGGCTCGGGCGGGACCTCCAAGTCGCTGACGTTCTGGATCTCCACGGTTCCGGGACAGGACGCGGGCTGGAAGAAGCTGGTGGCGCAGTACAAGAAGGAAGCCGGCGTCAACGTCAAGCTCGTCAACATCCCCTACGACGGCTACCCGACGAAGCTGCACAACGCCGCGCAGGCGAACTCGCTGCCGGATGTTGCCGACGTGCCCGCCCTTGACCCGATCTGGTCGAACAAGCTGATCGACCTCAGCTCCATCGCCAACAACAAGACCAACAAGATCAACGCCAACTTCCTCGCCAAGGACTCGTCCGGGAAGGTGCTGTCCATCCCTTCGGACGTCACCGCGTCCGGCCTGTTCATCAACAAGACGCTGTTCAAGAAGGCCGGCGTCGCCGTCCCGACCTCGCCCTCCAAGACCTGGACCTGGACGGAGTTCATCGCGGCGGCGAACAAGGTCCGGGAGAAGACCGGTGCCAAGTACTCCCTCACGTTCGACCAGTCGCCGTCCCGGCTGCGCGCCATGGTGTACGAGATGGGCGGGCAGTACGTCCACGCGGACTCGTCGGGCAAGTTCTCGGTGGACGCGGCGACCAAGAAGGCCGTGAAGTACTTCGTCGGACTCAACGACGACAAGACCATGCCGAAGTCGGTGTGGACCAGCGGCGCCGACCCGTCGGCCATGTTCCAGAGCGGTGACGTGGTCGCCTACTGGTCCGGTGTGTGGCAGGTCGCCTCCTTCGCGGACAGCATCAAGAAGTTCGACTGGGCGAGCGTCCCGACCCCCGCCCAGCCGGTGCAGGCCAGTGACGTCAACAGCGGCGGCATGATGGTGGGCTTCAACAACAACGGCGCCGCGTCCACCGCCGCGCAGAAGTTCCTGTCCTGGGTGTACGAGCCGAAGCAGTACACCGAGCTGGTCCAGACCTCCGGGTTCCTCCCGGTCGAGAGCGGACTGAACCCGAAGTACCCCTTCACCTCCGAGGCGGCGCAGGCGGCGTTCAAGCTGTACAACGAGGAGATCCCGCTCTACGCCCCGATCTCGGGTTACTTCAACGGCGCGCAGACCAACTGGGTGCTGAAGGGCAAGAGCCTCACCACCGACCCGACCAAGACGGAGCTGGGCAAGGCGATCAACGGCCAGCAGAGCGTCGACAAGGCCCTCCAGAACATCGTGGACGGCTACAACCAGCAGGTCGGCGGCTGATCGTAGGCCCAAGGGCCCGGGCGGCGGGGTCGAGACACCGCCGCCCGGCCCTGGTCGCCCTCGTGAGGCCGGGCTCACGGCGTGAGCCCACCGCAACCCATCCACCAGCACGGAAGTCAGGAAGATGACAAAAAGCGCCGCGGACGTGTCCGTGAGGCAGACCAGGAGACGCAGCACCTACACGCTCGCGCCGCTCGTCCTCATCGCGGCCAATGTCGTGCTCTTCGCGCTGTTCTTCGCGTGGCCGGCGGTGATCGGACTCGTCTACTCCTTCACGAACTACACCGGTGTGGGGGCGTTCCAGTTCATCGGACTGGACAACTACCACAACCTGTTCGGGGACTCCGCCTTCTACGACGCGCTGACCCGGACGCTGCTGTACACCGTCCTCTTCGTTCCGCTGAACTTCGCGCTCTCACTGCTCGCCGCCAACCTGCTGGTGAGCAAGCACGCCAAGGGCGCGTCCGTCGCCCGTGTCATCTTCTTCATCCCGTGGCTGCTGTCGCCCATCGTCGTGGGTGTCCTGTGGCGGTGGCTGTTCGGCGAGAACTTCGGACTGGTCAACTACGTCATCGAGAAGCTCGGCGGCTCCGCCGTTCCGTGGCAGTCGAACGCGGACCTTTCGCTGCTGGTGGTGGTGTTCGCGGCGTCCTGGGCCTGGACGGGCTTCTCGATGCTGCTGTTCATCGCGGCGATCAAGAACGTCCCGGTGTCGTACTACGAGGCGGCCTCGCTGGACGGCGCCGGCCCCTGGCGCCAGTTCATCAGCATCACGCTGCCGAGCATCGCGCCCACCTCGTTCATCGTGATCCTGCTCAACACGATCAACGCGATGAAGGAATACCCGGTGTTCGTCTCCCTCAACAACGGCGGACCCGGAACGTCGAACAACCTGCTTGTCCAGTACATCTACCAGACCGGCTTCCAACGGGGCCAGATCGGCTACGCGAGCGCCGCGTCGTTCGTGCTCATGCTCATCCTGATGGCCGTCGCGATCATCCAGCTGATCGTCAACCGACGGGTGGAGAACCGATGACAACCACAGACATGCCACGCCCGGTCGACGCCGGTCCCGGACGAGCCGTTTCCAAGAAGCGGTCCCGCGGTGCGAGCAGCGGCGGGCTCCGGCGGGCGGTACCCGCGACGACACTGCTGTGGATCATGGCGTGCCTCTACGGGCTGCCGGTGCTGTGGTTCATCCTCAGCTCACTCAAGCCGGCCGGGGACCTGTTCTCCTATCCGCTGACGCTGATTCCGCACCACCCCACCCTGTCGGGTTACTCCCAGGCGTGGCGCAGTGCCAACTTCTCCCAGTACTTCATCAACACGACCATCGTGTGCGTGGTCACGACGATCCTCACGGTGGGCGTCAGCTGCTGCACCGGCTACGCGCTGGCCAAGTACGACAACAGATGGCTCAAGGCGTTCTTCATCTGCATCCTGGCCACCACGATGCTGCCGGGCGAGGTCATGCTCGCCCCCGAGTTCCTCGTGGTCCGCAACCTCGGCCTCTACAACTCCTTCGCCGGCATCATCCTCCCGGCCGTGCTCACCGCGACCGGCTGCTTCATGTTCCGCCAGTTCTTCATCACGGTCCCCGACGAACTCGTGGAAGCCGCACGCATCGACGGCGCCCGCGAACTGTCGATCTTCCTGCGGATCATGGTGCCGCTCTCCCGGCCCATCATGCTGACCCTCGCCATCCTGTCCTTCCAGTGGCGGTGGAACGACTACATCTGGCCGCTGCTGATGCTGAACGACCCCAACAAGTTCACCGTGCAGATCGGCATCCAGAGCATCGTCGGCGCGCAGAACATCAACTGGTCGGTCCTGCTCGGCGCGTCGGTCATCTCCATGATCCCGCTGATCGCCATCTTCCTGGTCTTCCAGCGCTATGTCATGGGTGCCGACATCAACGCCGGACTGAAGGACTGACCGTGCCCACCCCGCTCGACCACGAGTTCGTCCGCGCGGCGGCCGGCGCCGCCGACCGGTCGGCCGCCCCGCCGGCGGCCGACCCCGACGAGGAACCCGCCGGTGTGCCGCACCGTGGTCTGGCGCGGCGGGTGAAGACCCTGATCGCGGCGTACCGTTCCCCGGACTCGGCACTGCACGGCAGCGGACAGGCGGTCGCCGCCGCGATGACCCACCTCCGCGCCCTGCGGGCCGTGCAGACGCCCTCCGGTCTCTTCGCGGGCGGAGACAACGTCCAGTCACCGCCCGACTCCGCGTTCACCGTCAACGACGTGTGCGACGCGTACGTCCTCGCCGCCGACGCGGGGCCGGAACTGCGCGACGTCACGGCCGCGCTCGCCGAGATCGCCGGCTCCGCCACCGCCAGTCTCCTGACCGGTGGCGTGCACACCCCGAACCACCGCTGGGAGCTGAGCGCGGCGCTCGCCCGTCTGCACCGGTCGTTCCCCGACGACCGGCTGCTCGACCGCGTCGAGGAGTGGCTCGCCGAGGGCCTCGACATCGACACGGAGGGCCTGTACTCGGAACGCAGTGCCGTCTACGCGTCCCTCGTGACCAACCCGTCGCTGCTGTTGCTGGCCGAGGTGCTCGGGCGTACCGACCTGCTGGACGCCGTCGAACGCAACCTCGCCACGACCCTGGACCTGATCAGACCGGACGGCACGGTGGAGACCGTCCACTCGCGCCGCCAGGACCAGAAGCTCTCGTTCCCGCTGTGGCCCTACCTGCCGCATTACCGGCTGCTCGCGATCCGCACCGGCCGGGGCGACTTCGCCCGCGCGGCCCGCCTGGCGGCCGCCGACGGCATCGACGACCCCGACCTGCTCGCCCAGACCCTCCTCACTCCGGATCTGTGCCGCGCCCTGCCGGCCCCGGACGCGGAGAAGCTCCCGCGCGACCGGTACCTCCCCACCGCACGCCTCGCCGCACACGTCTCGGCCACCGCGCACACCGTGGTGTACGGCGGCTCCGACGTGCCCGAGCACCGGCGCATCCGCTCGGGCCTCGCCTGCAACCCCACCTTCCTGCGCCTGTTCGCCGGTGCCGCGGTCCTCGACGCGGTCCGCCTCTCGCGGGCGTTCTTCGACCTGGGCCCGTTCCGTGCCGCCGACATGGAACAGCTCGCCGACAACCGGTACCGGCTCACCCAAACCCTGACAACCGCCTACTACCAGCCGCTCCCGAAGGGCCGGAGGCGCGACGACGGCGCCTACCGCCTGGTGGACGAGGGCCGTTTCTCCGCGGCGATGGCCTTCCCCGACCGCCCTCAGGACGAGGTCTCCCACACGACCCGGGTCGAGGTCGACCTGCGGGAGGACGGGGCCGACCTGCGGATCGACATCAGCGGCCCATCGGTGCCCTGGGCCCTCGAACTGACCTTCCGACCGGGAGGCGAGCCGCAGGGCGCCGTACCGCTCGGCGACGGAAGCTGGTGCCTGACGACCGAGCCGCTGACCTACCGCGTCGGCGACGACGAGATCCGCGTCGAGGCCGCCGTCGAGACGGGCGAACCGCTCGCCGGACCGGACCGGAGGGACGTACTGCGCTACGACCCGGGGCAGGACTACACCGTGGTCGGCGGCACCGACGCGACCACCGGGAACCGCGTCTACCTCGGTGGGCAGGGACCGCAGATACTGAGCGTCGCACTCCGCGCCCGCCGCCCCGCACCCGTCTCATGACCCCGACGACCCACACCATGGCCACCTCAGGCATGAAGGGCTGAACCACCAGT
This sequence comes from Streptomyces sp. NPDC051105, assembly GCF_040682795.1. NCBI lineage: Bacteria > Bacillati > Actinomycetota > Actinomycetes > Kitasatosporales > Streptomycetaceae > Streptomyces > Streptomyces sp. NPDC051105. Next base: position 698,568 of record NZ_JBFBBR010000002.1, read on the forward strand.
GCACCTCCTTCACCAGCGCGGTCCGCTGCACGACCTCCCGGACACCCAGGAGGCCTACGACGCGGTCCTCGCCGACGTCGTCGAGCAGGCCCTGCGCCGCATCACGCCGGACGGCAACCTCGAACACCCCGACTGCTACGACGACATCGGGGACACCTCGCTCGGGATCACGTCCCTGCTCGCCTTCGCGTGGCAGCGCGGCAAGGACCCGCGGCTGCCGGAGGCGGTACGGCGCAGCCTCGCCTTCCACCTCCGCGAGCGCGTCTACACCGTGGACAACCCCGGCTACCCGAACCTGAAGGTCCGCAACTCCGGCCTCCCGTACGCCCGTTACGTCCTGGAAGCGGGCGCGCACCCCATCGGCGACTGGCCGAGCACGGCGTGGGCGCTGCTCCAGGCGGTCACCATCCTCGATGTGACAGACGGGCTCGTCGACGACGAACAGCGCACCGCGCTGGTCGAGTTGGCGCACGGCTACTGGCGCTGGCTGACCGAGGCGACCTTCTTCAACCCGCAGGAAGCCGGTAACCAGGCCATCGGATGCGTCGTCGGCGGCCTGATGCTGGCCCGCCATCTCCCGTCAGCGGAAGGCGAGTCGGTCCGCGCACGCGCGCTCCGTGTGTACGCCGACGAGATCCGCGCCCACCGCGTGAGCGACCGCGGCGCCCTCCTCCCACCCGAGCACGGCGGCGCGTACGACAACAACTACGGCCCGATCTCCCTGTCGTTCCTCGCGCAGGCCCACCTCGTCAGTGGCGAGGACGTCTTCGCCGAGGACGGCGAGGCGCTGGCCCGCTACATCGACGCACGCCTGACCAACGGCGGCTTCGACAACGGTGGCCCGCGCTACAGCGAGCAGCACTCCGCCTTCGAGTCGGTCCTCGGCCTGCGCTACTTCGGCAGCCGTATCGGCGCGGACCTCGGCCGCTACCGGGGCGACAGCCGCTGGGCCAGGCACGCGGTCAAGCCGGACGGGGGAGTGGACGGCCACTTCGCGTGGATGCTGGTTTGGCAGATCCAGGACGCCACGCGCTGGCACCGCACCCCTGCGACGGAGGCGGTCCGCCATCAACTCCGCGCCGGCACCGTGTCGGTGGCCTTCGACAGCAGGATGACTCCGTCAGTGGTCGAGGCCGACGGCACGTACTACCTGCCCGCGGCCGTGAACCGGCAGCACGGCTTCGGCCCGGTGCTCGACGGCTTCCTGCTGTGCCGCCCGATGGGCGAGGTGCGGGTCCGCGACGTCCGCGCCGACGGCCTCACCGCCAAGCTGGTCACCAAGCCGGTCGTGGGCCGCGACCACGTACTGCGCCACGTGCGCTCCCTGTACGTCACGGACGGCACCCGCCTGTGGGTGACGGTGGCCCTGGAGCGCCTCGCCGGAACGCCTTACCTGCTGGCCGGGCTGCCGTACGCGGCGGACGACGGCGACCGGGTGCGCCGCGTCGCCGAGGGCGAGATCGCCGCCGCGGGCGCGCTGCGCCTCACCCACCCCGCACAGCAGGGCCCCGACCACTTCGACGCGCGCGCCGAACTCACCCAGGAGCAGGCCGCCTTCGCGCTCGCCGCCGACCCGCGCGGTTACGGCAACCCGGACGAGGGCTGGCGCCACCTGGTCACCTCCACGGCGTACGAGGCCGAACCGGCGCCGGGCGCACCGCCGCACCTGCATGTGTTCGCCGTACGGTACGGGCCCGGCGGAGACTTCACGCCGTCGTTCGACGGCGATCTGACCATGCACACCGAGGCGTTCACGGCCGTCATCGAGACCGAGGACGCCCACGGCGATCCCGGGCTCGCCCTCACCGGCCGCTGAGTGCTCCGCTGCAAGTGCAGTGAGCCTCCGCCAACTTGACATCACAGGTCAAAGAGCGGGTGTGACCGTTCTCGGGGTGCTCACGCTGGTCGTGGGCGACAGTCTGCGGGTGCGGTCGGCGGCGCCATGGACGGACCGTATCCGCCGCCTCCTGAGCACCCGTCGGTGCGTGTCCAACGGTTTGGTGCGTCACGAAAACCGTGAGCCGTCGGTCGGCCGAGGGGCGGGGCGGATCAGTTGCGCGTGCCGGCCGGTGGGCCGACGACGGTGGTGAGCTGGAGTTTGGTCTCGTCCGCACTGCCCGGCGCGGCGGTCATGATGACGATCTTGAGCTCCGTGTCGCCGTCGGTCAGGACATCGCAGTCCACCGCGACCGGGCCCACCGACGGGTGATCGACCCTCTTGTGGACCTCGCGGTTCGCGGTCACCTCTCCCTTCGCCCACAGCTCGGCGAACCTCTCGTTGCCTGCGTTCAGGTCGCGGACCAGCGCGGCCAGACGGCTGTCCCGGGGGAAGCGGCCGGTGGCGCGGCGCAGATCGGAGACGAGGGCGGCGTCGGCGGTGTCGGGGTCCGTCTCGGTGACCGGCCACAGCGCGAGGGGGGTGTGATCGACGTCCACCGGGAACCTGTCGCGGGCGAAGTTGCGCATCCGCGGCGGCGAGGCCAAGGGGTCTCCCAGCAGGGCGGCCCACCCGTGGTTCCACCACACCAGTTGCCAGTCCGCCGCGAACACGGCCACCGGTACGTCTCCGAGGCGGACGAGTACCCGTTGCATACCGGGCGGGAGATGGTCGCAGATCGTGCCGTCCGCCGGCGGCACGATCTGGGCCAGCCGGTAGAGGTGGTCCCGCTCGGCGGTGGACAGTTGGAGAGCGCGCGCCAGGGACGCCACCACCGACGCCGAGGGTGTCGTGGCCCGCCCCTGCTCCAGGCGCACGACGTAGTCGACCGACACTCCGGCCAGGTCGGCCAGTTCCTCGCGCCGCAGCCCGACAGCCCGGCGCTTGCGGACGACCGGCAGCCCAGCGGCTGACGGGGGCAGCCGGTTCCGCCACGTGCGGATCATCGCGCCCAGTCCAGCTCCGGGGGGTGTCGTCGTCATGCTCTCCATCCTCCCGCGTCCCCGATCACATGCGGGGGCGCGAGGGTGGTACTGGTCTTCCCACCGTCGAAGCGTCCCTGGTCCGGCTCCCTCGTCAAGGCAACTATCGAAGGCATGACGATCACTTTCATCACCGGAGCCAACAAGGGCATCGGCCGCGAGACCGCCCGCCGCCTCATCGCGTGCGGTCACACCGTTCTCCTGGGAGCCCGCGACCGTGAGCGGGGTGAGGAGGCAGCCGCCGCGCTGGGCGCACGCTTCGTCCCCGTCGACGTGACCGACGACGCGTCCGTGGCCGCCGCAGCCGCGGATGTCGCCGAGCACGAGGGCAGGATCGATGTCCTGATCAACAACGCGGGGGTCCAGGGTCCCTTCGGTGATCCCGGCGACCTCACCGCCGCCGACGCCCTCACCGTCCTCGACGTCAACGTCATCGGCGTGGTCCGCACCACCACCGCGTTCCTGCCGCTGCTGCGCCGTTCGGACGACCCCGTGATCATCAACGTCAGCAGCGGCATGGGCTCCCTCGCCTTCACCCACGACCCCGGCCGGTCCGAGTCGCACGTCGTCGTGCCGCTGTACGCCTCCTCGAAGGCGGCGCTGACGATGTTGACCACGCAGTACGCCAAAGGGCTCAAGGGCATTCGCGTCAACGCCGCCGACCCCGGCTACACCGCGACCGACATAAACGGTCACAGCGGCTCCCAGACCGTCACCGAGGGCACGGACGCGATCGTCGCCCTCGCCACCGAGGGGCCCGGTGCCGGCACCGGACGCTTCATCGACCGCCATGGCGAGATCGCCTGGTCCTGAGACCGGCGGTGCCGGGTCACCGGCCCTGAAGAACAGAACGGGCAGAACATCGAGACCGGTCCCGGACAGTGCAGTGCAGCGCGGCCCAGTGCCAATGCCGTGCCGTGCCCTGCCGCGCCGTGGTTCGGCTGCCGCACCGTCGTGGCTGGGCGCGCAGTTCCTCCCCCAGTCTTCGGCCGGGGTACCCCAGCGCCGCTTCGGGGCGCTGCCGAACCGCGCTCAGGTCAGCGTCGGCTCCGGGACCACCAGGTCCGCCCGGTCCCGGGTCGCCGCGACCAGGTCGGCGTTGCGCTGGTCGGTGCCCGCCACCCAGGCCACCGCCTGCTCGTGTCCCTTGCCGAACTCCTCGTGCCGGGCGACCAGCCGCCGTATCCGCTCGGCCTCGTCGATCTCGCAGAACCACACCTCGTCCAGAGCCGTCCGTACCCGCGCCCAGGGATCCTCCGCCAGCAGCAGGTAGTTGCCCTCCGTCACCACCAGCCGGGCCGTCGGCGGCACCGGGATCGCGCCTGCCAGCGGCTGTTCGAGGACCCGCTCGAAGCCCGGCGCGTACACCACCTCGTCGGTGTCCTCGCGCAGCCGCCGCAGCAGCGCCGCGTACCCGGCCGCGTCGAAGGTCGCGGGCGCGCCCTTGCGGTCCCGCAGGCCCAGCCGGTCCAGTTCGGCGTCGGCCAGATGGAAGCCGTCCATGGGCACCTGCGCCACCCACGGTTCGCCGGAGCCGTTCAGCTCGCGCACCAGACGCTCGGCGAGCGTGGACTTGCCGGCTCCCGGGCTGCCGGCGATGCCCAGGATCGCGCGCGGACCGCGTCCGGGGAGTGAACGGGCCCGGTCGAGGAGGTCGTCGAAAGTCAGTGGCACGCAAAAAGTGTGACATCGGGCCCGGGATGTGGTGTGTACCACCCCCTGGAAGGCGTCCGGTGGGGAAGATGCCGGACATGACAGCACTCGGTCTGCCCGACACCATCCAGGCCTGTCTCTTCGATCTCGACGGGGTCGTCACCAAGACCGCCGTCGTGCACGCGGCGGCCTGGAAGGAGACCTTCGACGCGTTCCTGCGCGGCTACGACGGCCAGCGGCCCTTCGACGCGGCCGCCGACTACGACGAGTACGTCGACGGACGCCCTCGCGCCGACGGGGTCCGCGCGTTCCTCGACTCCCGCGGCATCAACCTGCCCGAAGGCACCCCGGACGACCCGCCGGACGCCGCCACGGTGCACGGCCTCGGCAACCGCAAGAACGAACTGCTCCTGGAGAAGATCCGCACCGACGGCGTCGAGGCCTACGACGGCACCCTGCGCTACCTGGAGGCGGTCCGCGCGCAGGGGCTGCGCACCGCGATCGTCTCCTCCAGCGCCAACTGCCGTGACGTGCTGCGTTCGATCGGCGCTGAGCACTTCTTCGACGTCCGTATCGACGGGGTGGTGGCCGCCGAGCGCCATCTCCCCGGAAAGCCGCACCCGGACACCTTCCTGGCCGCCGCCCACGACCTCGGCGTCGAACCCGCCCACGCCGCCGTCTTCGAGGACGCCCTCGCCGGCATGGACGCGGGTCGCGCCGGCCGATTCGGGTACGTCGTCGGCGTGGACCGCGTCGGGCAGACGGACGCCCTGTACGCGCACGGCGCGGACACCGTCGTGAAGGACCTCGCCGAGCTGGGAGGCAAGGAGTGATCACCCACCGGTCGTACGCCGTGGAGCCCTGGGCGGTCCGCGAGACCGACCTCAACCTCGACGTGCTCGCGCAGAGCGAGTCGGTGTTCGCGCTGTCCAACGGACATGTCGGCTGGCGCGGCAACCTCGACGAGGGCGAACCGCACGGCCTGCCCGGGAGCTACCTCAACGGCGTGCACGAGGTGCACCCGCTGCCGTACGCCGAGGCCGGCTACGGCTATCCGGAGTCCGGACAGACCGTCATCAACGTCACCAACGGCAAGATCCTGCGGCTGCTCGTCGACGACGAGCCCTTCGACCTGCGGTACGGCCGGCTGGTCAGCCACGAGCGGGTCCTCGACCTGCGCCGGGGTGTCCTGGAGCGGACCTGCGAGTGGACCTCGCCCGCCGGGTCCACCGTGCGGGTGCGCTCGACCCGGCTGGTGTCGCTGACCCAGCGGGCGGTGGCCGCCGTCGTCTACGAGGTCGAGGCCGTCGACCGGCGCTGCCGGATCGTGATCCAGTCCGAGCTGGTCGCCAACGAGCAACTGCCCGGGGCGAACGGCGACCCGCGCGCCGCGGTGGCGCTGGAGTCCCCGCTGGAGCAGGAGGACGACTTCGCCTCCGGGCGCCGGCTGCGCCTGGTGCACCGCACCCGGCGCAGCGGCCTGCGGGTCGCGGTCGCCGCCGACCACACGGTCGCCGGTCCCGGGCGGACCACCACACAGGCCGAGAGCGACACCGACGTGGCCCGGCTGACCGTCACCTCCGTGCTGGAGCCGGGGGAGCGGCTGCGGGTCGAGAAGTTCGTCGCCCACGGCTGGTCCGGGGTGCGTTCGCTGCCCGCCATGGCCGACCAGGTGGACGCGGCGCTCGCGGCCGCCGCGCACGAGGGCTGGCAGGGGCTCGCCGACGAACAGCGCGGCTACCTGGACGACTACTGGTCCCGCGCCGACGTGGAGGTGGACGGCGACGAGGAGGTCCAGCAGGCCGTCCGCTTCGCCCTCTTCCATGTGCTCCAGGCCGGGGCCCGCGCCGAACAGCGCGCGATACCCGCCAAGGGCCTGACCGGCTCCGGATACGACGGGCACGCCTTCTGGGACACCGAGATGTTCGTGCTGCCCGTCCTCACCCACACCGCCCCGGGCGCCGTCGCCGAGGCGCTGCGCTGGCGCTACAACACCCTGCCCGCCGCCCGTGAACGCGCCACTCAACTCGGCCTGGACGGGGCCGCGTTCCCCTGGCGGACCATCGCCGGCTCGGAGGGCTCGGCGTACTGGCCGGCCGGCACCGCGGCCTTTCACGTCAACGCCGACGTCGCCGACGCGGTGGTCCGTTATGTCGCCGCCACCGGCGACACCGACTTCGAACGGGACACCGGCGTCGAACTCCTCGTGGAGACCGCCCGGCTGTGGCGCTCGCTCGGCCACCACGACAGCCGCGGCGCCTTCCACATAGACGGCGTCACCGGCCCCGACGAGTACAGCGCGGTCGCCGACGACAACACGTACACCAACCTGATGGCCCGGGCGAACCTGCTGGCCGCCGCCGACGCGGTCGAACGCCACCCCCGGCAGGCGGCGCGGCTCGGCGTCGACGCGGAGGAGAGCGCCGCCTGGCGGGACGCCGCCGACTCCGTGCACGTCCCCTACAACCACGAACTCGGCGTCCACGAACAGCACGCCGGGTTCACCCGCTACCAGCGGTGGGACTTCGCGAACACCAGCCCCGAGCAGTACCCGCTGCTGCTGAACTTCCCCTACTTCGACCTCTACCGCAAACAGGTCGTCAAACAGGCCGACCTGGTGCTGGCGATGTACACCTGCGGGCCCTTCTTCGACGAGGAGCACATCGCCCGCAACTTCGCCTACTACGAGCCGCTGACGGTACGCGACTCCTCCCTGTCCGCCTGCTGCCAGGCCGTCGTCGCCGCCCAGGCCGGGCATCTGACGCTGGCCCACGCCTACACCGCCGAGGCCGCGCTGATGGACCTCGACGACCTGGAGCACAACACCCGCGACGGACTGCACATCGCCTCCCTGGCCGGCACCTGGATGGCGCTGGTGGCCGGCTTCGGCGGCATGCGCCACTACGACGACGGCGCCCGGTTCGCGCCCCGGCTGCCGGAGCGGCTGCGCCGGCTCGCCTTCAATCTGCAACTGCGGGGCAGCAGGCTGCGCGTGGAGATCGGCGCCGACAAGGCGACCTACACCCTCCTCGACGGCCCGCCGCTCACCGTCCACCACCACGGGGAGCCGGTCACGGTCAGCACGGACAGCCCGGCGGTGCGGGCGGTGCCACCGGTCCGCCCCGGACCGACCCCGCAGCAACCGCCCCACCGGGCACCGACCCGACCGGCGTGACCTGTAGGCGCCCCGTAAGGGGCGCGGGGAACTGCGCGATCAGCCCCCGTCGACCGGCACTCCGCCACGGCCGTCCGCGGCACCGTCGTGGCTGATCGCGCAGTTCCTCCCCCAGCCTTCGGCCGGGGGTACCCCCAGCGCCCCCAAAAATGGGGCGTTTCACGTGAGCGCGTTGAAAAGGAGCCCCACCAGGTCGCCCGTCGCGTCCGCCGCGAACAGCGCCGCCAGTGCGCCCAGTGCGAGTACGGCCGCGGCGGCCGGCCACAGGGAGGGCGGCGGGCTGGTCTGGAGCGCCGCGACCCGGCGGGTGACCGCGCGGTCCGTGAAGTTGAGGGCGCAGGACGGGCGGGCTTGGCCCGCGCTGAGGGCGGCGCGGGCCAGAGCGCGGGCCGTGGTCACCCGGTCCCCGACCTCCGTCGCCGCCTGCTCGTCAGCCCACCGCTCCACCAGGAAGGTCACGGCCGCACGGACCGGTCCGAGCAGCGGGTTGGCGGCCGCGGCGAGCGTCATCGCTGTCACGAGGCGGCCGTGCCGGTGCCTGAGATGGGCCCGCTCATGGGCCAGCAGCACCCGCCGCTCCGCCGGTGCCAGCGCGCTCAGCATCGCCGAGGTGACCAGGATCCGGCCCGGCCGGCCCGGGATCGCGAACGCCTCCGGCATCTCGCTGGCGGCCACCACCAGCTCGGTGTCTCCCGGATGCCCCTCGCACAGCCGGCGCAGCGCCCGCCGGGTCCGGCGCTCGGCGCGCACCGCCCGCTGCACCCGCCACACCACCACGGCCAGCGTGAGGCAGGCGGCGACGCCGATCACCTCGGGCACCGGGTCGGTCAGCGGGCGGCCGTCCTCGCGGGCCTCCCGGATCACCGGCGGGGCATCGCCCAGCAGGGCGGTCGTCAGCAGCACCAGGGACCAGGTGGTCGCGGCGGCGGTGAGCACGGCGGCGGAGGTCAGCACACGCGCCGCCAGGGCCGGGGCCACCCGCCGGCCGATCACCGCGCTGACCGACGGCAGCAGCAGGGAGACCAGCAGCGGGGTGTAGACGTCGAACCTCATGCCGCGCCCTCGGCGAACAGATCGCGCAGCGCCCGCTCCTCCTCCGCGCTCAGCCCGGACACGAACTGCTGCAGGGCGGCGATCGGGTCGGGCCCCCGGTCCAGGGCCTCGTGCATGGCCTCGGCGGTCAGCTCGGCCGCGTTCTTCGCCGGCCGGTAGGCACCGCGCCGCCCGTCGGCGTCCCGCAGCACCAGTCCTTTGTCGTACAGCCGCTTGAGGATGGTGTGGACAGTGTTGTACGCCAGTCCGCCGCCGATCTCGGACTGGATCTCCGCCGGGGTCAACGAGCGTTCGGTCGCCCACAGGGCTGCCAGCACTTCACTCTCCAGCTCTCCGGCGCTGCGCCGCTCCGCCCTGCCGCGGGACCCTGTGCCAGCCATGGCCCAACCTTACAGCGCGTAGTGCCGCCGTTCGTATGGACGTACCTGCGCGGCCTACGTCGGTAATTGCGATTAATTTGTCAGTGTTTGTCCCTGAAGCCCAAGAACGGTCCTGCGAGCTGTAGGGGAACAGGGGTGGGTGCCGCCATGGTCCCGAACGTGAACGCCACGCCCGTCGCGGGCCGCCGGGGCGTCTACTGGCAGACCGCTCTCTGCCTCGCCCTGCTGGCCGGAGCGGGCTGGCTGCTCCGCCGGCACTGGCCGACCGTGGAGCACGGGGCGCTCCGGCTCGCCGTCGCCGACCAGGGCTGGCTGCTCGTGGCGGCCCTGGCGGCGATGGGAACCTGGGCCTCCTCGGCCCTCGCCCAGCAGGGCGCGGTCGCCCGCCGGCTGCCGGGTGGACGCCTGGTCGCGGCGCAGTTCGCCGCCTCGGCCGCCAACCATCTGCTGCCCGCCGGGCTCGGCGCGGGCGCGGTGAACCTGCGTTTCCTGATGCGCTGCGGACTCCCGGCCGGCCGCGGTGCGTCGGCCCTCGCGGTCAAGGCGGCCGCCGGTGCCGTGGTCCGCCTGGTCCTGATCGCCGTCCTCGCCCCCGCCTGTCCGGGGCTGCTGCGGATCCCGCACCTGTCCGTCGGCGCGCTCCTCGCCGTGACCGCCGCGGCCGGCCTGCTCGTCGTCCTGACCCGGGCCCGGGTGTGGGCCCGCTGTCGGGGTGCGGTGACCGCCGTGGCCGCCGACATCCGGGCCCTGCACGCCCGCCCCGTCCGCGCGGCCGCGCTATGGGGCGGCTCCCTCGCCTTCGCGGGGCTGCACGCCCTGGTCCTGATCGCCGTGACCCGGGCGGTCGAACTCCCGCTGTCCCCGCCCCGGGTGGCGCTGCTCTACCTAGCCGCCAGCGGCGCCGCCGCGCTGCTGCCCACCCCGGGCGGCCTCGGCTCGCTCGACGCGGCCCTCGCCGTCGCCCTGACCGCCTCCGGAGCCCCGCCCGCCGCGGCCGCCTCCGCCGTGCTCGGCTACCGACTGCTGACCGTGTGGCTGCCGCTGCTGCCGGGCCTGTTGGTGCTCGGGCTGCTGGTCCGGCGCCGGGCGCTGTGACCGGGCGGCCCGCACCGGGCAGGGATGTCGGGCCCCGGACTCAACCGCCGCCCCTCCCGCCGCTCTCCGCCGCCGGACTCTCCGACAGATCGCCCGGGGTTCCCGGATCCGGCATCCAACGGGCGGCCACGCACCAGCAGATCCCGAGCCAGCCGACCGCGAACAGCCAGCCGCCGACCACATCCGTGCACCAGTGCACGCCGAGGAACACCCGGGTGGCCCCGACGGCGAGCCCCCAGCAGGAGACGGCCACGCACCACGCCGTACGGCCGCGCGGCGCCCGAATGCACAGCGCGAGCACCAGCAGCCCGGCGGCCAGTGCGGACGTCGTGCTGTGGCCGGACGGGAACGACCAACCGGAGGCATGCGCCTGCCAGTCGGCCTGCGGCGGCCGGGCCCGGGCGATCAGCTCCAGCACGCCGAACCGGGCCGCCTGGCCCAGGGCCAGGCAGGTCACGCAGAGCAGGGCGGCGGCCGGCCACCACCGCGGGGTGCGGGCCGCGAGCACCCCGGCCAGCACGGCCAGGGCGTACGGCACGACCCCGGTGCCGGTCGCGGTGAGCCCCCGGGCCACGGCCACTGCCACGTCCGGGCGGTGACCGAGGGACCACGCCAGCAGGGCGCGGTCAACGGCGAGCGGGGCGCCGTGGTGGCCGGCCACGACCAGGGCCAGCACGGTGAACCCCGTCCAGGCGCCGAGGCCGACGCTCGCCGCGTACGCCGCGGTCCTCTTGTGGTTCATGACCCCGGTGACGGCCTTTCCTGCCCGATGACGGTCTACTGGAATGTAGACGATCGTCGGCCGACCTGTGTTCCCGGGCGCGCGAGTCCGGACGCGCTCGCGACTTTTGCCGCACCATTGCCGGTTCATGACCGACTGACTACACGGGTGTAGTCATCATGGTCGGCGGAAGTAAGGCATGCCTTCACTAAGTTCGAGCCAAGGGGCGGGGACGGGCCTGCCGGGGGAGGGCTGCGGCGGATGTGGGACGACGCGTTTCCGAGTTTCCTGATCGGACTGAGGGAGGGCCTTGAGGCCGGCCTGATCGTCTCGATCCTCGTCGCCACCCTGGTGCGGGCCGGCGCCCGGAACCGGCTGCCGCAGGTCTGGACGGGTGTCCTCGCGGCGATCGCGCTGGCGATGAGCTTCGGCGCGGTCCTCACCTTCACCGCCGCCTCCCTTTCCGCGACCGCGCAGGAGGCCTTCGGCGGGACCCTCAGCGTGATCGCGGTCGCCTTCGTCACCGCGATGGTCTTCTGGATGCGCCGCTCGGCCCGCAGCCTCTCCGGCGAGATCAAGGAGAAGGTGACCGGCGCCCTGGCCATGGGCTCGGGCGTGCTGGTCGTCACCTCGTTCCTCGCCGTCGGCCGCGAGGGCCTGGAGACCGCGCTGTTCCTGTGGACGACCGCCCAGGCGGCCGGCGAGTCCGCGGGCCCGCTGACCGGCGCCGGGATCGGCCTGGTCCTGGCGGCGGCCCTGTGCTGGGGCCTGTACCGCCGCGTCCTGAAGATCAACCTGACGAGGTTCTTCACCTACACCGGCGCCGTCCTCATCGTCATCGCGGCCGGCGTCCTCGGCTACGGGCTGCGGGACCTCCAGGAGGGCGGGGTCTTCCCGGGCCGGACGTCCTACGTCCTCGACCTGAGCGGCAGCATCGACGCCGGCTCCTGGTACAGCACGCTCCTCCAGGGCGTTCTGAACATCACTCCGGCCATGACCTGGCTCCAGGTGATCGGCTACGTCGGCTATCTCGCGGTCGTGATGACCCTGTTCGTACGCGGTGTGCGCACTGGCGCGCCGAAGCGGGCCGTCGGCGAGACTGCAGGGGCAGGGGCAGGGGCAGGGGCAGGGGCAGGGGCAGGGGCGGGGTCGGTCGCCGACGCCCCCGAGCCGCAGTCGGCAGCCGAAGAGTCAGCGCCGCAGGGCGGGCGGGCTTCCGTCGTGGGGGGCTCGGAGCCGCCGGCCGCTGTCGGCGGGCCGCAGCCGCAGGCCCAGTCGGCCTACGGCGCCGGCCGCCCCGGGCCGCAGTCCGTGAGGGCGCCGCGTCGTCGGCCCGGCTGGGTGATCCCCGTCGCCGTGGTCGCCGTCCCGGCCGTGGTCGCCGGACTCGTCGTCGCCCTCGCCCGGCCCAAGGCCACGGGCGGTGAGATCGTCGCCGTCTCCGAGACCGAGTGCGGCAGGGGCTTCACCGCGCCCGAGCCAGGCCGGCAGACCTTCCAGATGCGGAACACCGGCAGCAAGACCGCCGAGGTGTACTTGATCGACCCGAGCAGCAACGCGGTCTACGGCGAGGTCGAGGGCCTCGCCCCCGGCACCACCCGCGCCCTGGTCGCCACCGTCGCCGGCGGCACCTACGCCTGGCGCTGCGTCCCCTCCGGCGGCAGGGCCGTCACCTCCGCGTCGGTCACGGTCACCGGGGGCAAAAGCGGCGTCCAGGCGGTCGTACCGGTCTCCGGGCAGGACCTCGCCGCGCCCCTGAAGGCCTACAAGGCGTACGTCGAGCAGGGGCTGGCCACCCTCGTCGCCCAGACCCGCACCCTCGACGCCGACATCGCGGGCAACCACCTCGCCCAGGCCCGCACCGACTGGCTGACCGCCCACCTCACCTACTCCTCCCTCGGCGCCGCCTACGGCACCTTCGAGGACTTCGACAAGAAGATCAATGGCCGCGCCGACGGCCTCCCGGGCGGGGTCGCCGACCAGGACTTCGCCGGGTTCCACCGGGTCGAGTACGGGCTGTGGCACGGACAGTCCGCCGATGGGCTGAAGGCTCCCGCCCAGGCGCTCGCCGACGCGGCGGCCGGGCTCCAGAAGGCGTTCCCCGCCCAGGACTTCGATCCGGACGACCTGCCGCTGCGCGCCCACGAGATCCTGGAGAACACCCTCCAGTTCGAGCTGACCGCCGACACCGACGAGGGCAGCGGCACCAACCTCGCCACCGCGAACGCCAACCTGGCCGGCACCCGCGAGCTGCTCACCGTGCTGCGGCCGCTGCTGACCACCCGCGCGCCGAAGCTGCTGCCGGCCGTCGACGCGGACATCGCCCGGCTGCAGAAGCTCCTGGACGCCGAGCACCGGGGCGCGAGCTGGACCCCGGTCGAGCAGCTCGACACCGTCACCCGGCAGCGGATCACCGGCGCCACCGGACAGCTCCTGGAGGACCTCGCCCCGGTGCCGGACCTCCTGGAGATCAGGAAGTCCGCCTGATGAACCCCGCACAGCACCCGCACCCGTACGACGAAGGGAACCCTCCGATGTCCGCTGCCGAGACCCCGTCCTGCCCGATGGGCGCGGGCCGCCGTTCCTTCGTGCGGACGGCGCTGGGCGCCGGCGCCGCGGGCGCGGTCCTGGCCGGCGGCGGCTTCGCGCTCGGCCAGGCCGGCGGCACCGCGGAGGCCGCGGCCGGCGACGCGAGCGGCACCGCCAGGGTGCCCTTCCACGGCACCCACCAGGCCGGCATCCTCACCCCCGCCCCGGCCGCCGCCACCTTCGTCTCCCTGGACGTCATCGCCGACACCCGGCAGGACCTCGCCGACCTGCTGAGGACGATCACCGAGCGGGCCCGCTTCCTCACCGCCGGCGGCACCCCCACCGACCTCGGCGTCGGCGCGCCGCCCTCCGACAACGGCATCCTCGGTCCCGAGGTCCCCTCCGACGCGCTGACCGTCACCGTCGGCGTCGGAGCCTCCCTCTTCGACGACCGCTACGGCCTGGCGAAGGCCAGGCCGGCCCGGCTGACGCCGATGCGGACCTTCCCGAACGACAACCTGAGGCCCGCCGAGTGCCACGGCGATCTCTCACTGCAGATCTGCGCCGACAGCCAGGACACCGTGCTGCACGCGCTCCGCGACATCGCCAAGCACACCCGCGGTGCCATGCAGATCAAGTGGCGCGTGGACGGCTTCCAGAACGCTCCGCGCCCCACCGGCGCCCAGCGCAATCTGCTCGGCTTCAAGGACGGCATCGCCAACCCGGACGTGAACTCTGCCAGGGAGACCAGCCGGCTGATCTGGGTCGGCGAGGGCCAGGGCGAGCCCGCCTGGACGGCGGGGGGCAGCTACCAGGTGATCCGGATCATCCGGATGCTGGTCGAGTTCTGGGACCGGGTCTCGCTGAGCGAGCAGGAGCTGATGTTCGGCCGCCGCAAGGACACCGGTGCCCCGCTGGACGGCGCCAAGGAGACCGACATCCCGCACTACGCCAAGGACCCGCAAGGCAACGCGATCCCGCTGGACGCCCACATCCGGCTCGCCAACCCGCGCACCGCCAGGACCGACAGCTCCCGCATCCTGCGCCGCGGCTACAACTACGACCGGGGCGTCGACAGCGTCGGCAACCTCGACATGGGCCTGGTCTTCTGCTGCTACCAGCAGGACGTCCGGCGCCAGTTCGAGGCCACCCAGACCCGGCTGATCGACGAGCCCCTCGTCGACTACATCTCCCCGACCGGCGGCGGCTACTTCTTCGCCCTGCCCGGCGTGAAGAACGGCAAGGACTGGCTGGGCAGCGGGCTGCTGGCCGCCTGAGACGCCGTGCCTTCCCTTTGCCTTCTCATGGGAAAGGCCTGTCATCGCCTTTAGTGCGAACGATTTGCAAGTACGGGAGGATGACACAAGGCTGCTGACCGCAGCTGCTCAACATGCTCGACCGAAGGATGCACCTCCCGATGACGGCCGCCCCTGGTTCCGCTCCGTCCCTCCCCGCCCAGGCCGAGACCAAGCGCTCGGCCTGGCACCGTGTCCGGGGCTCCATGACACGGCAGGAGTGGATCAGGGTCGGCGGGATGGCCGCCTTCGTGCTCGCCCTGCACGTCATCGGCTGGGGCACCCTCGTCGGGATCATCGCCCCGCGGCATTTCAGCGTCGGCACCGCATCTGCCGGAGAATCGGCGGACTTCGGTATCGGCATCGGCGTCACCGCCTACACCCTGGGCATGCGGCACGCCTTCGACGCCGACCACATCGCGGCCATCGACAACACCACCCGCAAGCTGATGGGCGAGGGCCGGCGCCCGCTGTCCGTCGGCTTCTGGTTCTCCCTCGGCCACTCCAGCATCGTCTTCGGCCTCGCCCTGCTGCTCTCGCTCGGCATGAAGGCCCTGGCCGGCCCGGTCCAGGACGACGGCTCGCACCTCCACGAGGTCACCGGCCTCATCGGTACGACGGTCTCCGGGACCTTCCTCTACCTCATCGCCGGCATCAACCTCGTCATCCTGGCCGGCATCTGGAAGGTCTTCCGGCAGATGCGCTCCGGCGCCTACGACGAGGCCGCGCTGGAGACGCAGCTGAACAACCGCGGCTTCATGAACCGCTTCCTCGGCCGGGTCACCGGCTCGATCAGCAAGCCCTGGCAGATGTACCCGCTGGGCCTGCTGTTCGGCCTCGGCTTCGACACCGCCACGGAGATCGCGCTGCTGGTCCTCGCCGGCTCCGGCGCCGCCTCCGGTCTGCCCTGGTACGCCATCATGACCCTGCCGGTGCTCTTCGCGGCCGGGATGTCGCTGCTCGACACCATCGACGGCTCGTTCATGAACTTCGCCTACGAGTGGGCGTTCTCCAAGCCGGTCCGCAAGGTCTACTACAACCTCACCATCACGGGCCTGTCCGTCGCCGTCGCCCTCATCATCGGCACGGTGGAACTCCTCGGCCTCCTCGCCGACAAGCTGGACCTCCACGGCGCCTTCTGGGACTGGGTCTCCGGCCTCGACCTCAACACCGTCGGCTTCGTCATCGTCGGCCTGTTCTTCGCCACCTGGGTGATCGCCCTGCTGATCTGGAAGGCGGCCCGTATCGAGGAGAAGTGGACGACGGGCCTCGCCCCGTCCGCCGAGCGGACCGAGGCGTAGCCCGCCGCCGTCAGCCGCGGATCTTCAGATCCGCCCGCCACTTGGCGATCTGCTTCTCCGCGTCACCGGTGTACGACCACGGGGTGCGGGTCATCCGCCGCCCCTGGATCCGCAGCAGGGCCGAGGCGATGTCCGTGACCCCCGCCTGGCAGGCCGCGTGCGTCAGGTAGTTGAGGTCACGCAGTTCGCCGGGGGCGACGGGTCCCTCGCCGCGCTGGGCGATCCAGCGCTCCCAGGTGCGCCGTACGTCGCTGACCGCGCCGTCGTGCTTCCAGTGCTGGCCGTGCCCCACCGAGGTCTGCTGTCCCTGCGCCTCGTCCAGGGCGAAGCGGAACTCCTCGACGCGGGCGTACTGCACGAGGACCGGCAGTGCGCAGCCGGGTGGGGCCACCCCGGCCGCGTCCCGGGCGAAGTCGTACATCAGGCCGTGCGTGCCGTGCCAGCGCGCGGAGTAGTAGTGGAGCACCTGGAGGTGGCCCTCCACGTTGTACGGGTCGCGCCGGTGCAACTCGTCCCACCAGCGGGCGAGTTCCTGCCGGCGCACCCCGGTCGGATACAGCCGTGCCACCGAGATCAGGGAGACCCAGGGGGTGGGGTCCTGCGGGTAGGCCTCCGTGGCCGCCAGACAGGCCAGTACGGCGGCGTCGATCCTGGACCGGTCGATCGGGGTGCCCCGGCCCGCCGAGATGGCCAGGGTGAACGCCCGGGCCGTCTCGGTCGCGGCCCGCAGCGCCAGCGCGTCGGCACCGTGCGGTTCCGCGGCCAGCCAGGACTCCGCCGTCGAACTGCCCGCGCAGGCCTGCGCAAGGAGACGCACCCGGTGTCCCCGGGCCAGCCAGTCCGGGCCGGTGGCTCGCAGCAGGTCCCTCAGGCCCTGCCAGCGGCCGATGACGATGTCCTGACGGGCCGAGGTGAGGGCGGTGTCCCCGCAGTCCGGGTCGAAATCGGGGACGAAGCGGTCTCTCGCCATCGCGCTCGTACCTCAGAAATCCGTGGGGAGGCCTTCGTAAGCCTGGGCCTGTGCGGTGGCATGGTCGTCGGGCAGGTAGTCCGCCTCGACGGTGTGGGTGGCGTCCAGCTTGGCAGGCCGGTAGTAGTCGCTGCCCTGCTTCCAGTACCAGAACATCGGGATCAGGCCGACGGCCAGACCGCCGACACCGATCGTGATCGCCGCGCTGCTCAGCTCACTCAGCGACTCGACGAAGATCCAGAACATGAACACCGCGCCGAGCAGCGGCCACACCCCACCGAGCAGGAAGTTGCCCGCGGACTTGAAGAGCGTCTTGCGGTAGGCGACGACCACCGCGAGGCCCGCCAGACCGTAGTAGACGGCGATCTGGAGGCCGATCGCCGAGATGGCGTCGGAGAGGATCTCGCCCACCGAGCCCAGCGCGTTGGAGGCGATGAACAACACCAGCGCCACCGCGCCGACCACCGCGATCGCCACGTACGGGGTGTTCCAGGTGCGGTGCACCTTTCCCAGCGCGGCCGGCATCGTGCGGTCGCGGCCCATGGCGAACAGCGAGCGGGTGACCTGGATGAGGGTCGTCTCCAGGGTGGCGATGGTGGACAGCATCACGGCGACGATCAGCAGCTTGCCGCCCCAGCCCGGCCAGATCTCCTCGCCGAGGACGGCCAGTACATTGGCGTCGTTCTCCGCGATCTGGTCCGCGGACAGGATGACGTTCACGGCGATGGTGAACACCTCGAAAAGGGCGAAGACGATGCCGACGCCGATCAGGCCGGCGATTCCGGTCGTACGGCGGGAGTTGCGGGTCTCCTCGCTGAGGTTGCTGGTGACGTCCCAGCCCCAGTAGTAGAACGCGGCGATCAGCGCGCCCGAGGCGAAGCCGGAGACGCCGTCGAAGTGGCTGAAGCCGAGCCACGACCACTGGAAGGCGCGGGCGTTGCCGGTGTGGAAGAGGGCGAGCACCGCGAACAGCAGCAGGATCGCCAGCTCGATGCCGGACATCAGCAGCTGGGCGCGGACCGTGAGGCGGGCGCCGCCGAGCACCACCGCCAGCATGACCAGGAACCAGGCGGCCCCGACCACCGTGGACAGCGCCACGTTGTCGGCGAGGCCCGAGTCGAACAGGGACAGCGTCATCGAGCCGGCGGGCAGGGAGCCGGCCACCATGAAGATGGTCGCCGACACCACCAGCGCCCAGCCGCTGACGAAGCCGAGGAAGGGGTGCAGGGTGCGGCCCACCCAGGAGTAGCTCGCACCCGCGTTGACATCGATCCGGCCCAGGTAGCTGAAGGCCAGCGCGATACCCAGCATCGGTATCGCGCACCACAGCAGCGCGGCCGGACTGGCCAGCCCCACCGCCCCCACCAGGACCGCGGTCGTCGCGGCCAGCGAGTACGCCGGTGCACTGCCCGCGACGGCCATGACCACGGTGTCGAACGTGCCGAGGGCGTTGGCCTGCAGCCCTCTGCCCCTGTTGTTGCTCATGGTTGTGCTGCTTTCCGGTCGTGCAGGGCGCACGGGAGTGCAGGCCCGCGGTGGTACGGAGGTGCACGACCCGCCTCGCAGCCGGTGAGGGGTGGCCTCGGGCAGGGGGCCGGTCGGAGGAGACAAAGGGGTGGTGAGGGCCGCGTGCCGAGAGTTGGCGAACGGTCACACCGCGTGTGTGGGTGTGACTATAGCGGCACCCTTTGACCTTTCAAGCTGACCGACCGGTAATCACATATGCCACTTGGGGCGGCCAACCCCCCGCACCGGAAGCAGTGGTTCCCTGAGCCCCTCAGTCCTCCAGCCGGTCGAGCTGCCGCAGCTTGTTGGTGGCGTCCAGCGCCGCCACCTTGTACGACTCCGCGAGCGTCGGGTAGTTGAAGACGGCATCGACCAGGTAGTCGACCGTGCCGCCGCAACCCATCACCGACTGACCGATATGGATCAGTTCTGTTGCTCCGGTACCGAAGCAGTGCACACCGAGCAGCCGCCGGTCGTCGGGGGAGACCAGGAGCTTGAGCATCCCGTGCGAGTCGCCGATGATCTGCCCCCGGGCCAGCTCCCGGTAGCGGGCCACCCCGACCTCGAACGGCACGCAGTCCTCGGTGAGTTGGTCCTCGGTCCGACCGACGAAGCTGATCTCCGGGATGGTGTAGATCCCGATCGGCTGCAGGTTGTCCATCTGCCCGACCGGTTCCCCGTACGCGTGGTACGCGGCGACCCGGCCCTGTTCCATCGAGGTCGCGGCGAGCGCCGGGAATCCGATGACATCGCCGACGGCGTAGATGTGCGGCACCTCGGTGCGGAAGTGCTCGTCCACCTTGATCCGGCCCCGCCGGTCCGCGGACAGACCCGCCTTGTCCAGGTCGAGTTCGTCGGTCAGGCCCTGCCGTCCCGCCGAGTACATCACCGTGTCCGCCGGTATCTTCTTGCCGCTCTCCAGCACGGTCAGGGTGCCCCGGGGGTGCCGCTCGACGGCGGCGACGGTCTCGCCGAACCGGAAGGTGACGGCCAGGTCCCTGAGGTGGTACTTGAGCGACTCGACGACCTCGACGTCGCACATGTCGAGCATGGCCGCGCGCTTCTCGACCACGGTGACCTTGCTGCCGAGCGCGGCGAACATCGAGGCGTACTCCATGCCGATCACACCGGCACCCACGATGACCATGGAGCGCGGTACCCGCTCCAGCGACAGCACGTTGTCCGAGTCCATGATGGTGCGGCCGTCGAACTCGACGCTGTCCGGGCGGGCCGGCCGGGTGCCGGTGGCGATGACGATGTGCTCCGCGGTCAACAGCCTCTCGTTGCCGCTCGGTTCGCGCAGGGCGACGGTGTGCGGGTCGACGAAGCGGCCGGTGCCGGAGCAGAGGGTGACGTGGTTGCGGGAGAGCTGGTTGCGGATGACGTCCACCTCGCGGCTGACCACGTGCTGGGTGCGCGCGGTCAGGTCGGCGACGGTGATGTCCTCCTTGAGCCGGTAGCTCTGGCCGTAGAGATCGCGCTGGGTGAGGCCGGTCAGATAGAGGACCGCCTCGCGCAGGGTCTTGGAGGGGATGGTGCCGGTGTGGATGGACACACCGCCGACCATCTCGGGGCTGTCGACCACGGCGACCCGGCGGCCCAGCTTGGCCGCTGCGATGGCGGCCTTCTGGCCGCCGGGTCCGGATCCGATGACAAGCATGTCGAAGTCTGGCACCTTGCGGAGTCTGTCAGCAGGCGCCCCCGCTTCGAAAGGGAGAACGGGCAACCTTCGCGTGAAATCCGGTACGGACCAGGGCCGTTGCGCATCCGGCGCGCCACGGCCGCCTCAGGAGGCCCCGCCCGCCGAAGTGCCGCGCAGGATCTGGGCCCGCCGGAACAGGTTCTCGGCCGACGTGTTCACCCCCCGCCCCCGGACCCGGCCCAAGCCCACGACCACCGCGCCGAAGGGGTAGCGGGGGTTGCGGCACGCCTGGTCGACCGCGGCCCTCATGAACCGCGCGTGGTCCTGGCGATCACCGCCCGTGGGCCGGCCGTGGCAGGACCGGACGGCACCACGCCCGGGGGCCCGAGCAGTCCGAGGAGGCGGCGCCTGTCCAACGTCACTCGACTCTCCTCAGGGCAGGAGCCTCTCGACGCAGTTCGGCCCCTCGCGCTCCATCTTCTTCCGGGCCCATTCCAGGGTGGCCGGGGTGACGTCCCGGCCCGACGCCATCACCAGGTCTTCGGGCGCCACCCCGGTGCCGGGGGCGCTGTGCAGCAGGGA
Source organism: Streptomyces sp. NPDC051105 (assembly GCF_040682795.1). NCBI lineage: Bacteria > Bacillati > Actinomycetota > Actinomycetes > Kitasatosporales > Streptomycetaceae > Streptomyces > Streptomyces sp. NPDC051105. The sequence goes on from NZ_JBFBBR010000002.1 coordinate 719,389, forward strand.
GTCCGGGGTGGCGCGGTCGTCGGACGACCGGGACGCTTCGGGTTCTGTGGTCGACATGGTCTCTCCTTCGCGGAGCGGGGTGCACACTCTCACAATTGCCCGCCCGGCCGCACCCCGCATCCCGAGCGGCTCGGGGCCCATCCCGCACCGGGTACCCAATACAGAAAGGAAATTATCCCTTTTAAGATGTAATGTGCCTATACATCCGTCCAGGGGAGGCCGCCTCGATGATCGAACAGCGGTTCTTTCAGAACGCGCCCGGCAGCCCCCGCTACCTGCCGATCGCCGAGCACGGGCTGATCGGCGACCTGCGCAGCGTGGCCCTGGTCGGCAGCGACGGCACCATCGACTGGTACTGCTGCCCGTCCTTCGACGCCCCCAGCGTCTTCGCGGCCGTGCTGGACGCCGAGCGCGGCGGTCACTTCGCGCTGGCCCCGGCCGTACCGGCCCGTACCAAGCAGTTCTACTTCCCCGACACCAACGTGCTGATCACCCGGTTCTTCACCGACGAGGGCGTCGGCGAGGTCCAGGACTTCATGCCGGTCGCCGGCGAGTCCGGGGACAGCGAGCGGCACCGGCTCATCCGCCGGGTGATCTGCGTGCGCGGCACCGTCCCCTTCCGGGTCCGGGTGGCACCCCGCTTCAACTACGGTGCCGACCCGCACACCATGAGCATGTGCGACGGCACCGCCCTGTTCGAGTCCGAGACGCTGTCCCTGGCGCTCACCGCCACGGTGGTCATGGAGAGCGACGGCCCGGACGCCCACGCCGACTTCAAACTCGCCGAGGGCGAGTCCGCGGTCTTCGCCCTCGACCAGGCCGGCGAGCACATCGCCCCGCGCGGCTGCGCCCATGCCGAGGCCGAGCGGCAGTTCGAGGCCACCGTCCGCTACTGGCGGCGCTGGCTGTCGAGGTCCCGCTACCGGGGCCGCTGGCGCGAGATGGTGCACCGCTCCGCACTCACCCTGAAGCTGCTCACCTACGCGCCCACCGGCGCCATCGTGGCCGCGCCCACCACCAGCCTCCCCGAGCAGTTCGGCGGCGAGCGCAACTGGGACTACCGCTACGTCTGGATCCGCGACGCCGCCTTCGCCGTCTACGCCCTGCTGCGGCTCGGCTTCACCGGCGAGGCCGAGGCCTTCATGAAGTTCCTCACCACCTACATCAGCCCCGGCGACGGTGCCCCCTCGGGACCGTTGCAGATCATGTACGGCATCGACGGCCGCACCGACCTGCCCGAACGCGTGCTCCCGCATCTGGAGGGCCACTGCGGATCCGCCCCCGTACGCGTCGGAAACGCCGCGGCCGACCAGCTCCAGCTGGACATCTACGGCGCCCTCATCGACTCGATCTATCTCTACGACAAATGGGCCCAGCCCATCTCCAGCGCCCAGTGGGACGACGTCACCCGGCTCGTCGCATGGGTCTGCGACCACTGGGACCAGCCCGACGAGGGCGTCTGGGAGACCCGCGGCGGCCGCAAGAACTTCCTCTACTCGCGCCTGATGTGCTGGGTCGCCATCGAGCGGGCGATCCGGCTGGCCAACCGGCGCGGCCTGCCCGCCGACCTGGCCCACTGGCTGGGCGCCAGGGACGCCGTCTACCGGCGGATCATGGACCGCGGCTGGTCCGAGCGGCGTCGCGCCTTCGTCCAGTACGAGGGCGGGGACGTCCTGGACGCCTCACTCCTGATGATGCCCCTGGCCAAGTTCATCGCCCCGACCGACCCCAAGTGGCTCTCCACCCTGGACGCCCTGGGCGAGGACCTGGTCTCCGACTCCCTCGTCTACCGCTACGACCCACAGGCCAGCCCCGACGGCCTGCGCGGTGACGAGGGCACCTTCTCCATCTGCTCCTTCTGGTACGTCGAGGCCCTGGTGCGCGCCGGACGCGTGGACGAGGCACGGCTCGCCTTCGAGAAGATGCTGACCTACGCCAACCATCTGGGCCTGTACGCCGAGGAGATCGGCCGCACCGGCGAACAACAGGGCAACTTCCCCCAGGCGTTCACCCATCTCTCGCTGATCAGCGCGGCCTTCAACCTGGACCGGGCGCTCGGCTGACGGCGGGCCGTGTCGAGTTCGCCCGCCATGGGCGCGTTCCACACCAGCAGATACCGGTCCGGCCGGTCGGCGAACTCGCCTTCATGCCGGGCCAGTTCGGTCATCGCCTCGTGGTGGAGCTCCTTGCTCTCGTACGCCGGGGCACTCCCAGGCCTCGACGAGGTCGGCGGACGTGGGGCGACGGCTGCGGCGCCAGAACATGCCGGAGATCATCACCCACCGGGTGACGTGTCCTCAACACCATGGTGCGAGGGCTCAGGGCAGCGGCTGCTCCGCCCAGATGACCTTGCCGGCGGGCGTGTACCGGGTACCCCAGCGCTCGGCCATCTGCGCGACCAGGAACAGGCCCCGGCCGCCCTCGTCGGTGCTCGCCGCGTACCGCAGATGCGGCGAGGTGGTGCTGGCGTCGCAGACCTCGCAGATCAGCGTCCGGTCGCGGAGCAGCCGTACCCCGATGGGCGCGCGGCCGTAGCGGATGGCGTTCGTGACCAGCTCGCTGAGGATCAGTTCGGTGGTGAACGACAGCTCGTCCAGGTCCCAGTCCGCGAGCTGACGGGTCACCTTGGACCGCACCTCGGAGACGGCCGCCGGGTCGGCCGGCACCTGCCACTCGGCGATCCGGTCCGGGCCGAGCGCCCGGGTGCGGGCGACGATCAGTGCCACGTCGTCGCCGGGACGGGCCGGCAGCCGCTCCAGGACGGCCGCACAGGTCTCGTCGGGAGTGGCCCCGGCCGCCGACTCCAGGGCACCGGCGAGCAGTTCGAGACCCTCGTCGATGTCCCGCTGCCGGTCCTCGACCAGCCCGTCGGTGTACAGGACCAGGCTGCTGCCCTCGGGCAGCTCCAGGTCGGCCGTCTCGAACGGCAGTCCGCCCACCCCCAGCGGCGGACCGGCCGGCACCTCCGGGAACTCCACACTGCCGTCGGGCCTGAGCAGCGCCGGCGGCGGATGACCGGCCCGGGCCACCGTGCAGCGCCGGGAGACGGGGTCGTAGATCGCGTACATACAGGTCGCGCCCGTGACCGGGGCGGTGCTGTCCGTGGGGGTCTCGTCCTGGTCGATACGGCCCACCAACTCGTCCAGCAGGCTCAGCAGTTCGTCGGGGGTCAGGTCCAGCGCCGCGAAGTTGTGCACGGCCGTGCGCAGCCGCCCCATGGTCGCCGCCGCGTGCAGCCCGTGGCCCACGACATCCCCGACCACCAGCGCCACCCGGGCCCCGGACAGCGGCAGGACGTCGAACCAGTCGCCGCCCACGCCCGCCTGCGCCGGCAGATAACGGTAGGCGATCTCCAGGGCGCTCTGCTCGGGCAGACTGCGCGGCAGCAGGCTGCGCTGGAGGGCCACCGCCATGCTGTGCTCGCGGGTGTAGCGGCGGGCGTTGTCGATGGAGACGGCGGCCCGGGCCACCAGCTCCTCCGCTAGGGCGAGCTCCTCCGTGTCGAACGGCGCGAGCTTCTCCGCACGGCAGAAGTTGGCCAGCCCCAGCACCAGGTTCCCGGCCCGCAGCGGCACCGTGATCAGCGAGTGGATGCCGAAGTCCAGGATCCGGCCGGTGAGCTCCACGTCCTGGGCCCGCCAGCCGGGAGCGTCCCGCAGCCGCGGCTCGACGACGGACTCACCGGTGTCCAGACAACGGGCCTGCGGCGAGGACGGCACGAAACGGATCCGCTCGCCGACCTGGTACAGCGGTGCGTCCTTGTGGAGCCCGGTGAACGCCACCCGGCGCAGCGCGTCCCCGGGCTTGGGCTCCTCGCCCTTGAGGACCGCGTCGTACAGGTCGATGGCGGCATAGTCCGCGAACCGGGGCACGGCCAGCTCCGCCAGTTCCTCGGCGGTGCGGGTGACGTCCAGGCTGGTACCGATGCCCACCCCGGCGTCGTACAGCATGTTCAGGCGCTCGCGGGCCACCTCGGCGCGCCCGGACAGGGCGCGCAGCTCGGTGGAGTCACGCAGGGTGATGACGCTGCCGGGCGGGCCGCCGCGCACCTCGATGGGGCGCTGGTTGACGGCCAGCAGCCGGTCCTTGACCAGGTGCACCTCGTCGGTGGCCATCCGGCCCGAGGCGATCAGCTCGGCGGTGTCGTCGTCCAGGCCGAGGTCCCGGATCCGGCGGCGCTCGGCGTCCGGGGGCAGGTGCAGCAGACGCTGTGCCTCGTCGTTGGCGAGCATCAGCCGGCCGTCGCCGCCGACGATCAGCACCCCCTCCCGCACGGAGTGCAGCACCGCGTCGTGGTGCTCGTACATGCGGGTCATCTCGTCCGGTCCGAGACCGTGCGTCTGGCGCCTGAGCCGGCGGCTGACCAGTGCCGTGCCCGCCGTCGCCAGGGCCAGCGCGGCGGCGGCCGAGGTCAGCAGCAGCGGCAGCTGCTGGTCGGCGGCGCCGCCCACGTGCGCGGTGGTGATGCCGGCCGACACCAGCCCCACCACCTTGCCGTCGGCGTCCTTGACCGGGACCACGGCCTGCACCAGCTCCCCGATGGTGCCCTTGACCTCCTCGGTGACGGTCTCGCCGGCCAGCGCGGGCCCGATGTTCCCGACGAACTTCTTCCCGATGCGGTCCGGCTTGGGGTGCGTGTAGCGGATCCCCTCGGTGTTCATGACGACGATGAAGTCCACGCCGGTCGCCTTGCGGGTCGCCTCCGCCTTGGGCTGGAGCACGGCCGTGGGGTCGGGCAGCCGCAGCGCGGCGGCGGTGCCGGGCGCGTTGGCGAAGGACTGGGCGACGGCCAGCGACCGGTTGCGGGCCTCCGTGCTGCTGTCGTGCCGTACCTGGAGGAACTGTGCCACCACCGCCGACACGACGAGCAGCAGCACGATCACCACCTGCAGCACGAACACCTGTCCGGCCACGCTGCGACCGCTGCGCGCCGACCACCGCCGCCCGGACGCCATATGCCCGGGCCGGGTCGCCGTCTGCTCCCGCTCTGTGAGCGGCGCGCGCGGTGTCCCGGAAGGGAGCGGCCGAGTGTCGGACCGGCCGGGCAGACGGACCATGAGCCTATGTCTACACTGCCCGGCCTTGCGAGGCGAGAGGGTCTCAGGGGGTATCCGGCTCGATTGCCGGTTGTGCCGTGTCACCGGCGGCCCCCGGACGTCCGGCGGCGGGTGGCGAGCAGCAGCGCCACGTCGTCGGGGCGGTCGGCGGCGTGCCGGGCCGTGGCGGTGAGCCGGTCGGCCACCCCGGCCAGCGAGCGGCCACCGTGCCGGCCCGGCGCCGACCCGGCTCTCGCCAGGGCCAGCCGCAGCGCCGTGATGCCGTCGTCGATGTCCTCGCCCGGCCGCTCCACCAGCCCGTCCGTGTACAGGGCCAGGATCGCGTCGGGCTCCAGCTCCAGTTCGGTCACCGGGTACCGGGCGCGCGGGTCCACGCCGAGCACGACTCCGCCGGCGATGTCCACGACACGGGTGCGGCCGTCCGGGGCACGCAGCAGGGGCGGCGGATGACCGGCCCGCGCGACCCGGGCCAGCCCGGTGGCGGGGTCCAGGCGCAGATAGCAGCAGCTGGCGAACTGGCCCGGGTCGAGGTCGATGAGCAGATGGTTGGTACTGCTCAGCACCTCGTCGGGCGGCCGGTCGCCGAGTGCGAACGCCCGTACCACGCTGCGTAGTTGTCCCATGGTGGCCGCCGCCTGCACCCCGTGCCCCTGAACGTCCCCGATGACCAGGGCCAGTCCGGCGCCGGCCTCGACGACGTCGTACCAGTCGCCGCCCACGTCCATGCCCTGGGTGCCCGGCAGATACCGGCCGGCGGTCTCCACCTGCGGGTGCACCGACAGCCGACGGGGCAGCAGCGCCTGCTGGAGGCCGCGGGCCAGGGCCGCCTCGGAGTCGTAGCGCTGGGCCCTCTCCATCGCGTGCGCGATCAGGCCCGCGAGCGCCGTGAGGACGGTGCGCTCCTCGGTGGTGAAGCCGCGCTCGACGTCGAAGCCGAGGATGCAGGTGCCGACCGGGCGGCCGGAGGCGATCAGCGGCAGGAAGGCGCGGGCACCCACGGCGGCGTCCAGGGCGAGGTCCGGGTAGGTGTCCGCCAGCTGCCGCATCGACTCGAAGAACAGCGGTCTGCCGGTGGTGAGGGTATCGACGCCAGGGATGCGGGCGTCCAGTCCGACCCCGTCGAAGGGGGCGAGGAAGCCCTGCGGGAAGCCGTACTCCCAGGCCAGGTAGAGATGCCGGTCCTGGAGGAGGTAGATGGCCAGCCGGCCGCCGCCGAAGGCCGGGAGCAGTTCCCGCATCACCACCGCCGACACCTGCCGGGCGGTCACGGCGTCGGTCAGCGCGATGGCCAGGGCGATCGGCCGGTACATCGGGGCCGCCGAGGGGCCGCCGACGGGGACCGGACCACCCGCCGCACCCGGCTCCGGCGGGCTGGGCAGGCGTACGGCCGGGTCGATCCGGTTGGCGGGGACCACCGTGCCGGTGATGACGTCGGGGCCCGGGTGCAGGGACAGGGCGAGCCAGCCGCCCTCCCCGGTGTCCCCGTGGCGGACCTGGAAGTGCACCGGGTCGGGGGCGAGCAGCGCACCGCGCCAGTGGTCGTCGTACGGCGATCCGCTCAGCCACGGCATGGCCTCCCACACGGGCCGGCCGAGCAGCTCGGCGGCCGGCCGGCCCGTCAGGCGGGCGGCGGCCGGGTTGACGTAGCGGAGCAGCCCCGAGCGGTCCAGGCAGAACACGCCCTGGGGGAGCAGATCGGCCACCCCGTCGGCCGACCCGACCGGGCCCGGGTCCACGACGATCCCGGAGACCAGGGTCGGGTCCGCGGCGCCGGGCGGCCACAGCGCCAGCAGGCGCGGAGCACCGTCCGGGGCCCGCACCCGCAGCGGGGACTCCGGTGGCCGGCCGGCCGCCGTCTCACGGAGCGCGCTCAGCACCTGGTGGGTGTCGGCGGGTGTCACGGCGGCCGCCAGCTCGGCGCCGGTGGTGGGGAAGTCCTTGGGCGCCACGCCGAGCAGGGCGTGCAGCCGGGCGTCCGCGCGGACCAGCGAGGTGGCCGGGTCCCAGGTGAAACGGCCGGCCCTGGCCATCCCGCGGCCGGTCGCGGGCGGGCGTACGCACACCGGCGGGTCCTCCCAGGCGACCGCCGCCTCGCCCTCCTCGGCGACCAGCTCGCGCAGCCCGGCTCCGAGGTCCTCGGCCAGCCGGCCCAGGTGGTCCAGGCCGGGCAGCTCGTCCTCGGTGTCCGGGACCGCCGGACGCAGCACCGTGAGCACTCCGAAGGACGGCGCCGCCCCGGGCACGGGTGTGTACACCGACCCGAACTGGAACGGCAGACCGGCCGCGAACTGGGGGTAGCGGCGCACCATCTCGGTGGCGTTCGGCAGCACCACCCGCACTCCGAGCCGGTAGGCGTCCGCGACCGGGAACGGCCGGTCCACGTACAGCCGCCACCAGGGCCTGAACAGCGGGCCGGGCAGCCCCACCAGCGTCGAGAGCCGCAGCAGACCGGGGGTTCCGGAGCGCAGGTACACACCGGCGACGTGGCCGCCCGCCGCGTCCAGGGCGCCGGTCGAGGCGTCGACCAGCAGCGCGGTCAGCCGTTCACGCGCCCGGCCCAGGTGCTCGCCGCTCCCAGTCATCCGGTCCTACCTCGTCCGTGCACCGCCGGGTGGGGGGACACAGCAAGAATGCGCCACGACGCCCACGGAACGCACCCGGGCGGCACCGACAGGTCGGTCCTCGCAGAGCACCGGCCCCGCCCCCGCCGACGGGCGGTCGCTCTCCCGGGCGGCTCAGAGTTCGGGATCCTCCGCCGGCAGCACCCGGGCGGCCCGCATCGAGCGCAGGGCCAGCAGGAGGACGCCGATGTCGTCCAGGTAGATCGGGTCGGGGAGCAGGTCGGTCGGCAGCACCAGATACAGGACGGCGCCCCAGAACACCCAGCGCGGTCCGGTGGGCAGCCCGGCCCGGCGCAGTGTGCGCCGGGTACGGACCAGTCGTACGAGCACGGTGACCGCCCCGGCGAGCAGGGCCGCCGCGACGATCGCGCAGATCACGAGCACGGTCGTGGTGGTGTCCATGGCTGTCCTGTCGTCCCGCCCCGGTCCGGCCCGGGGTTCTCACTGGTCCGTCTTCCCGGTTTCGTCGTCGGGCATGGCCTTCGGTTCGGCATTCTCCTTCGGCGGTCGCAGGCCCTTGAAGACGCGGGTCAACTGTTGGAAGGGGGAGGCGGGTTGGGCCGTGGGCAGGGCGGGGGACGGGGTGTCGCGGAGGGCGGCGAGCGCCTCGTCGGCCCGCTCGGCGGCCTCCCGGTACAGGTCGCGGGACCTGGTCATGGCCTCCAGGGCCTCGGCGTACTGCGCGACCCGCTCGCGTTCGCGGGCGAGTTCCTCCTCCAGCGTCATCAGGGTCCAGTTGTCGCGCAGATCGGCCAGCGCCTCCGCGGCACCCTGCGGCGCGGGCTTGGGCAGCGCGGCGAACCGGCTGAGGGCGGCGATCAGTTCGGTGGGTTCCGAGCCGTCCAGGAAGACGCTGCGCACCGCGTACTCCCGCGCGTCGTAGCCGGCCGGTGCCGGGTCCGGGGGCAGCAGGACGGCACCGCCGCGCGGCACCTCCACGCCGAGGTCGCGCACCGCCCAGTTGACGGCTCGGAACTGCTGGGGCGTCGCCCGGTGCTCCACGACACGGTGGGCGAGGCCGGGCGGCAACTGCCGGACCAGCGGGAGCCGGCCGAGCGCGTCGGGCGTCATCGCCTCGTGCACCACGAGGTTGACGCACCAGGCGTCCTTCGCGGCGTCGCGCAGCACCCGCCGCATGTCCTTGTCGTCGGCGGGCAGCGGGTTGACGGTGCGCAGCCGCACGCCCGCGACGGCCGGGTGGTAGTCCCAGGCGGCCTCGCCCCCGTCACCGGCCTCGTCGCCGTCGGGCCAGAACATCGTCGCCGGGGAGGGCCAGGCCTCGTCCCAGGGCCGCTCGGCCTCGGCGACGAGCTGCCACTCCCGTCCGGCCTGCCGCGTTGCGAGGGTCAGCCGGGCGCGCACCGTCACCGTTCTGTCGTCGACGCGCCAACGGGCCTCGAAGACCCGCGGACCGGGCTCCCCGGGCGTGGCGGTCTCGCCGGGCACGGCGGATTCGGCGGGCACGGTGGGTTCGGCGAAGTCGTCGAGGGCGCCGGTCTCCTTGCGGCGGCGCAGGATCCGGCGGATCACCTCCTCGGAGTCCGGGCCCGTGTGGCGGCCGCGAGCGGGCCAGACGGTCGGCGGAAGGACGGCACGGTCGGGGGCGGAGTTCGACATGGGCCAATCTGCTGATGGGAGCGGGGTGTGCGTTCCAGTATCACCGCCCGGGAGCGTGTCCCACCGGGCGGGGGCCGCCCGCGCACGGGGAATGCGCCCCGCACCCGGGGTGGGCACCGTGCGCGTCGTACGACTGCGGTTCACCCATGTCCCTGACCAGGCGGATTCCGGACAATGGTGCGGCGAACGGGGCCCGCTCGTCCATCCGCTCAGGGGCGGGCCTCGTTCACCGGGCGTGTCCCGTTCACCGTTCCGGTCCTGTTCACCGGGCGTGTCCCGTTCACCGTGCGGGGCCCGCTCACCGGGCCGGTCCTGTTCACCGTGCGGGGCCCGCTCACCGGGCCGGTCCTGTTCACCGTGCGGGGCCCGTTCACCGGGCTGCCGGTGAGCGGTCCGTAGCAGCCTGTGCTGTATGTGCTCGATGTATATCGGCAGCCGATGACGGCGGCGCTCGCGATCGTGGGAGGGCGTGGCCTCGCGGCCCGCCGGTGAAGGCGAGAGGGGGGCCGACGGCGATCCGTCGGCCCCCCTCTTGGAGTTCCTTCGAAGGGTTCCTTCGAGCGGTTCAGCGTCGCGTCACGCGCCGCTCTCCCGGAGCATGTCCTCGCGCTCGACGAGCTTCACGCGCTCGCGGCCCTGCGGCTCGCCCAGCGCCCGCTCGGCGGCGTCCAGCTTGTACCAGCCCTGCCAGGTGGTGAAGCGGACGTTCCGCTCGGCGAGGAAGGCGTCCACAGCCTCCGGCGCGGGCGACTCGGGGGTGTGCAGCCGACCGTTGGCGTGGTCGTCCAGCAGGTTGGAGACCGTCTCGTTGGCGTCACCCTTGGTGTGGCCGATCAGACCGACCGGGCCCCGGCGGATCCAGCCGGTGACGTACGTGGACTGGAGGTGGTTGCCGCTCTCCTCGATGACCCGGCCGCCCTCGTCCGGGACCGTGCCCGAGTCGATGTCCCAGGGCAGCTTGGGCAGCTTGTCGGAGAGGTAGCCGACCGCGCGGTAGACCGCGCCGAGCTCCCAGTCCTTGAACTCGCCGGTGCCCTTGACGTTGCCGGTGCCGTCCAGGGCGGTGCGCTCGGTGCGCAGGCCGGTGACCTTGCCGTCCTCGCCGAGGATCTCGGTCGGCGACTCGAAGAAGTGCAGGAAGATCTTGTGCGGGCGGTCGCCGACATCGCGGATCGCCCAGTTCTCCAGGGTCTTGGCGACCATGTCGGCCTGCTTGTTGCCGCGCCGGGTCTCGATCGAGCCCTCGTCGTAGTCGATGTCCTCGGGGTCGACGATGACCTCGATGTTGGGGGAGTGGTCCAGCTCCCGCAGTTCCATCGGGGAGAACTTCGCCTGCGCCGGACCGCGGCGGCCGAAGACGTGCACCTCGAGGGCCTTGTTGGCCTTCAGGCCGTCGTGGACGTTCGGCGGGATCTCGGTCGGCAGCAGCTCGTCGGCGGTCTTGGCGAGGATGCGGGCCACGTCCAGGGCCACGTTGCCGACGCCGAGAACGGCGACCTTCTCGGCCTCCAGCGGCCAGGTGCGCGGCACGTCCGGGTGGCCGTCGTACCAGGAGACGAAGTCGGCGGCGCCGTAGGAGCCGTCCAGCTCGATGCCGGGTATCCGCAGCTCGCGGTCGGCCGTGGCGCCGGTCGAGAAGATCACCGCGTCGTAGAAGGAGCGCAGGTCGTCGAGGCTGATGTCGGTCGGGTAGTCCACGTTGCCGAAGAGGCGGATCTGCGGCTTGTCGAGCACCTGGTGCAGGGCGGTGATGATGCCCTTGATGCGCGGGTGGTCGGGGGCGACGCCGTACCGGATCAGGCCGAACGGGGCGGGCATCCGCTCGAAGAGGTCGATGGACACGCCGGGCTCGGCGGCCACCGCGGACTTGAGCAGGGCGTCGGCGGCGTAGATCCCGGCGGGGCCGGCTCCGACGATGGCTACCCGCAGGGGGCGCGGCATGATCAGGTTCCCTTCGAGTGAGGACAATCGATCTCGAACGGGAAGCCTAAACTAAGGCAGTCCTAAGTTTGTACGCGGGTCCGGTCTATGACCTCATAAGCCGACCTTATGACTTCTGTCGGGCACCGCTTATGGCCGGGAGACGGAACAGCGCTCCTCCCGGTGCTTGGCGGGCGCCCCGGGCATGCACCAACCTGTCCTCTGCGGCGCACCGAGGCGCGGTGGCCAAAGGGCGAGGGGTGAGGGCGTGGACGCACGCGGGGAGAGGACCGTCGCGGTCACCGGCGGCAGCGGATTCGTCGGCAGCCATCTGGTACGCAGGCTGCTGGAGCGCGGCTACCGGGTCCACGCGACCGTCCGGCGCGTCTCCGCCGCGGCCAAGGTCCGGCCGCTGTGGGAACTGCAGGAGGCGTTCCCCGGCCGGCTCACCCTGTTCGAGGCCGACCTGCTCAAGGACGGCTCCTTCGACGAGGCGTTCCGCGGCTGTGCGACCGTCTTCCACGTGGCCTCGCCGTTCCTGATGCCGGAGCGGATCAAGGACGGTCAACGGGACGTCGTGGACCCGGCGTTGCTCGGCACCCGCAACGTGCTGGCGAGCGTGGACCGTACCCCGGACGTGGCGACCCTGGTCTTCACCTCGACCGTGGGCGCGATCTTCGGCGACTACTCCGACGTCCGCGAGATGGCCGGCGAGATCCTGACGGAGAAGTACTTCAACACCACCAGCACGGTGGCCGGCAACCCCTACCACTACGCCAAGACGGTCGCCGAACGAGCCGCCTGGGACGCCGAGGCCGCCCAGGACCGCTGGCGCATGGTCGCCGTCAACCCCGGCCTGATTCTGGGCCCTTCGCTCACGCCCGCCTCCGAGTCCGGCAGCCTGTTCCTGCTGGACGAGCTGTTCAAGGGCTACTTCTGCTACGGCGCCCCGGACTTCAGCTTCACCACCGCGGACGTCCGCGACGTGGCCGACGCGCACATCGCGGCGGCGGAGAACCCGGCGGCCAACGGCCGTTACATCGTGGCCAACGAGACGATGACGTCCTTCCACGAGATGTCCAGGATCATCCGCACCCGCCGTCCCTGGGATCCGCGGCTGCCGCGCACCGCGCTCCCGCACTGGCCGGTACGGATCCTCGGCCCGTCCTTCGGCCTCACCCAGGACTACATACGCAAGCACCTCGGCATCCGCTTCCGCGTCGACAACAGCCGGAGCGTCCATGAACTGGGCCTCACCTACCGGCCCGTCGAGGAGACCCTCCTGGACCACCACGAGAGCTGGCGCAAGCGGCGGCGGAGGAGGGTCTGACCCCGGCGGGGGGGGGGGTGTCAGGCCGGGCGGACCACCCGGTGGATCGCCGACTCCCCGGCGTTGTAGATCGACTCCTCGCGGATGGACGCCCCCGGGCTCGGCGCGTGGACCATCATGCCGTTGCCCGCGTAGACCCCGACGTGGCTGTCGTTGTCGAAGAAGAAGACCAGGTCACCCGGCTCGATGGCGGCCAGCGTCACCGGGGTGCCGGCGAAGGTCTGGTCCGGCGCGCTGCGCGGCAGCGACACACCGGCGGCGCGCCAGGCGGCCTGGGTGAGGCTGGAGCAGTCGTACGACTCCGGACCGGTCGCCCCCCAGACACAGGGCCGCCCGATCTGCGCCCGGGCGAACGCCAGCGCCTTCATGGCCTTGCCGGGCTCGGCCGCGACACCGGGCCTGAGCAAGGAACCGGTGTCGGTGAAGGTGCCGGGCGCGAAGGTGGCCGCGGCGGCGGCCGGAGGCGCGGTGGGGAGCGGGGCGGTGACCACGGGGGGCGCGGTCGGGACGGGGACGGTGACCACCGGGGGCGCGGCCGGGACAGGGGCGGCGGTGGGGAGCGGGTCCGGGGCGACCGGGGCTGCGGTGGCCATCGCCATCGGGGGCGCGGTCATCGCGGCGGGGGACGCCATCATCGCCCACGGAGGGTCCGTCACCGCCGTGGGTATCACCGCCGTGGGCGTCGGCGCCTGGGACGCGGGCATCGCCGGGGCGGTGGCGTAGGCGGCCGCCGCGGGCTGCGTTCCGGTGGCGTAGGCGCCCATGCCGGCGGCGGGCGCGCCGGGGAAGGCGCCGGTGCCGAAGTCGGCCGACGGCATGGCGGCGGGGGCGGACATGCCGTACCCGGCGGCGGGATAGCCGGTCTCCGCGGCGGCCGGCGGTGCGCTGACGTAGGCGGCGGTGGCGGCCGGCGCCGAACCCGGGAAGGAACCGGTGTCCATCGGGCCCGGCAGGGGCGCGGCGAACACGGCGGGTGCGGCGGTCGGGAAGGCGCCGGTGTCGGAAGGGGCCGCGGTCGGGAAGGCGCCCGTGTTCGTGGGGGCCGCGGTCGGGAAGGCGCCGGTGTCGTCCGGCATCGGGAACGTGCCGGTGGCGCCCGGGGTCATGACCCGGAAGGAACCGGTGTCGCCGGGACTCGCGGGCGGCGTGGCACCCGCGTCCATGGCGGTCACGGCCGGGAAGGTGCTTGTGGCGCCCGGGGTCATGACCCGGAAGGAACCGGTGTCGCCCGGACTCGCGGGCGGCGTGGCACCCGCGTCCATGGCGGTCACGGCCGGGAAGGTGCTTGTGGCGCCCGGGGTCATGATGCGGAAGCCACCCGTGTCCGCCGGGGACATGGGCTGGGCGGCGCCCGGGGTCATGACCCGGAAGGAGCCGGTGTCCGTCGCGGGCACCACCGGGATGGCACCCGTGTCCGTCACGGTCATCGCGGGGAAGGCGCCCGTACCGGTCAGGGCGTCGGTCCCGAAGGAGCCGGTGTCGCCGTACTGGCCGGGCATGCCGGCGGGGGCAGGCCACTGCTGCGCCGGGACCTGGGCCTCGGGCGTGGGCCAAGGGCTCTGAGCGGCGGGGGCCGGGGCGGGCGCGGCCGGTTCGAGCGCCGCGATCGCGCGCTGCCCGGTGCGCTGCGACAGCATCTCGCGCGCCTTGGCGATCTTCAGCTGACTCTTGGTCTTGGACGTGCCCGGGGTGGCACGCTGCGGCGCGGCGGGGGCCGGCGCCTTGGGCGCGCTCGACGGTCCCGGGGGCAGCGCCGCGGGGGACCCGGCCGTCAGTTCCAGCTTCGGACGCTCCGGCAGCTCCCGGACGACCTCGACGTCGCTGTTGGCGGACGACCCCGCGGGCAGCTCCGGCCGGGACGGGCCGGAGCCCTCCAACTGGCCCAGCAGGTCGGCGGCCATGGCGCTGACGGGTCGTCGCGGGCCGGGCCGGGCGGGCTGCCGGTCGGAGGGCAGTGCCGCCGGGACGCTCGGCCCCAGTCGCGATCGCGCGCCGTCGAACCACTCCCGGGCGATGTTGTCGAGGCCCGGGTCGTCACGCCGGGGCCGCTTGAACAGCGGGACACCGCGGGAGCGCGAGCCCCCGTTCATCGCACGTGTGGCGTTGAAGTTCCCGGTGGCGTTCTCGGCCTGGTCGTAGAGGCTGTCGATCCGCTGTCGAACCTCGTCACGGCTCTCGGGCGCCATGGGGGTCGTGCTCCTTCCGTGCTCCGCCTACCGAGTTAGCTGTCGGGTTCGGGCGGGTCGATCCGGAAGGCATGCCCTACGGCCCTTGCCCCTGAGGGCAGTTGACCGATTCACCCCAGTGGTTCGGTTGGGTCCCCGGCTCCGGAACGCCCCGTTGGGCACCGGATTAGGCGGAGGCCGCGCGGCCCGACGGGATTCGCCGGGGGGAGCCGAACGGCTTGGACGTCAACTTAGCCAACTTGTGTCACTCGTGTGAAGGTTGAAGTGCGTAATGTCCGATACGTAATTGTGATGTTCGTCGTAGCGTTCGAGATCCGGCCATACGTGACGGCATTTCGCCAGCACCCCGATCCTCGTCGTGCGGCCGTCGTGCGGCCGTCGGAGCAGTGCCGTCGGTTGCCTGAGGGGCCCGCTTTCTGTGAGGTCACCGTGAATTTCCGGGACTGTTGAACACGGTGGCGCCCTGCCGCGTATAGGGCGGGGGATTTCCATGTCCGGCCGACCACGACACGCAGGGGAACGACCTTGAGACCCAACAGGCGCAGACGCCCGACCGGTGCACAACGCGCGACCTTCGCAGCGGTCGCCCTGATGCTCGGCGGCGGAGTACTGGTCGGGGTGAACGTCTACGCCTCGGCCACCGAAGGCGGTTCGGACCAGTCCGGGCAGGCCGCCACCGCCCAGGTGCTGTCCGCGCCCACCGTCTACTGTCCCGACGTCGGCAGCCGGCTGACGGACGTGCCCGACGCGGCCCGGGCCGACGTCGACGGTGAACTCGCGCAGCTGGACCAGCAGATCGCGGCCGCCTACCAGCAGCTCAAGGAGTCGGCCGCGGAGATCGAGCAGAACCCTGGCCTCGCCGACCGGACGATCCTGGATCCGCTGAAGGAGAAGCGGTCCGAATCCCTCCAGCGCATCGCCGACGCCCTCGACCGCGAGGGCGACCGCCCCCAGGGTCTCGACGACCTCGCCGCCTGCACCCTGCGCTCCTCCGACCAGGGCGCCGGGCAGTCGACGGCGCCGCAGGACAGCGCCACGCCGAGCCAGAGTGCCAGTGCCAGTGCCAGTGCCAGTGCCAGTGCCGGTGCCGGCGTCGGCGGCCAGGGCGGCAACGGCCCCGTCGCCGCTGACTACGCCGACATCACCAGCGTCCAGCCCAATGTCACGACCCCGGCCGAGCAGCCCGGCGGCTCCACCGGCACCTTCGCCTCCAGTTGCGGTGTCAACGCGAACGGCCTGTTCAACTCGGACAACGTGATCGTCGCGCCCGGTGTCTCCAACGGCGCCCACCACTTCCACGACTACATCGGTAACCAGTCCAACAACGCCTTCGCCAGCGACGACGACCTCGCGAACGCCGACACGAGCTGTGCGGACCAGGGCGACAAGTCCACGTACTACTGGCCCGTGCTGCGGCTGCAGAACGGCAAGCAGGAGCGGGACGCCGACAAGCCGGGCGGCGGCACCGAGGGCAACGCCGGGCAGATCGTGACGGCGAAGGAGGTCACGCTGACCTTCGAGGGCAACCCGACCTCCAAGGTCACCGAGATGCCGCGGCTGCTGCGCATCATCACCGGTGACGCCAAGGCCTTCGTCAACGGCCCGGCCAACGCCAACGCCTCGTGGAGCTGCACCGGTTTCGAGGACCGGCAGCTCAAGGACAAGTACCCGCTCTGTCCTTCGGGCAGTGACGTCGTACGCACGTTCAAGTTCCAGAGCTGCTGGGACGGCCGGAACATCGACAGCGCCAACCACCGCACGCATGTGGCGTTCGCCGCGGCCGACGGCAGCTGCCAGGCCGGTTTCCAGGCGATCCCGCAACTGGTGCAGCGCATCGTCTACGACGTCGACCCGCCGAGCCTCCAGGACGGCGGCCGTACGGTCCCGCTGTTCGCGGTGGACTCGTTCCCCGAGCAGCTGCACAAGCCGGTCACCGACCACGGCGACTTCATCAACGTCTTCGACGAGAGCCTGATGCGGAAGATGGTCGACTGCATCAACTCCGGCCGCACCTGCGGGGCCGGGGCCGACGAGCAGCCGCCGTCGCAGAGCGCCGACCCCGACCCGTCCGAGTCGGCGAGCCCGGAGAACCCGCCGTCCGACCCGGCGAGCCCGGTCACCGAGCCGAGCGACACGGCGGCCCCGGCCGACCCGCCGGCCGAGACCGAGAGCGCCGAGCCCTCTGAGCCCCCGGCCGAGCCGTCCGCCACGAAGACCGCCTCCGGCGACACCGGTCTGCCGCAGGTCTACACGAGCGCTTCGCCCAAGAAGTCGTCGGGCACGGGGGGCGGTGTCATCAGCCGGCCGACCGAGCGGCCCGAGACCCAGGCCCCGGCCGACACGGCGACCGGTACGGCGACCGCGGCCGGTGCCGCTCCGGCGGGCCAGCAGGCGCCGTCCACCGCACCCCAGACCGAGCCGCAGGCCGTCCAGGGTGATCTCGCCGAGACCGGCGCCCACCTGTGGCCGGCTCTCTTCGGCGGAGTGCTGCTGGCCGCCGGGTTCGTGCTGCTGTGGCGTACCCGATGGAGGAACTCGGCCTGACGCATCCGACGCGACTCCGCCCGGCCGCGGCCCGAGGGAGTCGACGCGACTCCGCCTGACCCCTTCTGCCGGGGTCAGGCGGTTCGCAGCGTCCGCTGGGCGAGCTCGAACGCGGGGAGCATCTCGTCGTGCTCCGCGCTGTCGAGCCCGCCCAGGTGCAGTACGACGGGTCCGCGGGGTGTGACCACGGCCAGTGCGGACTCCGTCTTGCTCTCGTCCAGCAGCTTGCTCGTGTAGACGTAGTCGACCCGCATCCCGGCGAGTCCGCCGGACGTGAAGGCCCGGTACTTCGCCTCGCTGGTGCCGTCCTCGGCGGCCACGAAGGCCCGCAGCACCGCGCCGGCGTCACCGCTGCCCGGCTTTGCGGTCGACACCCGCAGAAAGCCGATGGCCCCGGCGGGCTTGGCGTCGATCTCGCAGACCAGGGTCACCGGGCCCTGACGCAGCAGGCTCTCCGCCAGGTCGCCGTCCGTGCCGTTCGAGGCGACCGCGGCCGGTCCGTCGACGGCCTCCGCCTGCCAGCCGCGGGCGATGTCGAACGTGACCGGAAGCGCACAGGCCGAACCGGCGGCGCCGACCGTGCCCCCGCTCTGGGCCGCCCCGCTGGACGCCTGCCCCGAGACCGTGACATCGGTCGCTCGCGCCGACACCCCGCACCCCGTCAGCAGCCCCGCGAGCAGCGCGAGCGGTACGGCTCTTCTCCCCAGGGTCCCCACCCGTTGCCTCCCCATCGGCGTCCCGGCGGGTCACTGTAATCGAGGGCTCCGACAAAGCCGCACGGTGCCCGTCCGAGGAGCTTCTGTTGACGGGTTGTCACATTACTGAACCGTAACCTCACGACTGCTACCGCGGGTAACGGTCTGCTCGCTACCGTCGAGGAAGCCGCACCCGTCCCCTGGGCCGCACCGGGGACGCCGCTCCGTGCTCCTCGCACCACCTCCCACGTCCCGCACGTCAAGGAGGTACCCCATGCCCGTTCGCGTCCGCCTGCTGGCCACCGCCCTCGCCGCTGCCGCCTGCCTCTGTGTCCAGACGGTGCAGGCCACGGCCTCTCAAGCGGAGGTCTCCCGGGGCGTCACCATCCCCGCCTTCTACGATCCGCCCGCCGGCCTCCCCACGGCCGACGGCACCCTCATCCGCACCGAGCCCCTCCCGCTGGCCCTGAGCCTGCCGAGCCTGCCGGGTCCGCTGCCCGGCAGCGCGACCCGGCTGATGTACAAGTCCACCGACTCGGCGGGCGGCTCCGTCGCGGTCACCGGCGCCTACATCGAACCGACACTGCCGTGGCTCGGCCCCGGTGCCCGCCCGCTGGTCGCCCTGGCGCCCGGCACCATGGGCCAGGGTGACCAGTGCGCCGCCTCCCTCGGCCTGGAACACCCGCTGGTCCTCAATGGGCAGACGGTGTCCGTCGGTTACGAGGACCTGTCGATCTACCGGCTGCTCGCCGAGGGCGTCGCGGTCGTCGTCACCGACTACGTCGGGCTCGGCGCGACCGACCGGCTGCACACCTACGTCAACCGGCTGGACGGCGCCCACGCGGTCCTGGACGCCGTACGCGCCGCCCGAAGCGTGCCCGGCGCCTCGGTCACCGGCGCCTCGCGGGTGGGCCTGTTCGGCTACAGCCAGGGCGGCGGCGCGACCGCGGCGGCCGCCGAACTCCAGCCCGACTACGCCCCTGACGTCACCCTCTCCGGCACCTACGCGGGGGCGCCGCCCGCAGACCTCGCCGCCGTCACCGCGGCCATCGACGGCACGGACCTGTCCGGTGCCCTCGGCTGGGCGGTGAACGGTTTCGTCCAGTCCGACCCGGCGCTGAAGCCGATCGTCGACGCCCACCTCGGCGCCGCGGGCCGGGCCGCCCTCGCCGACCTGTCGACGATGTGCGTCGGCGACGCGCTCCTCGCCTACGGCTCCCAGCAGAGCACGGCCTGGACCACCGACGGCAGCTCCATCTCCGACATCATCGGCGAGGAGGCCGTCCTCCAGGCCTTCCTGGACGACCAGCGCATCGGCAGGACGGCACCGGCGAGCCCGGTCCGGCTGGCGACCGGCGTCAGCGACGACCTCGTCCCGCACGCCCAGGCCCGGCGGCTCGCCGTCGACTGGTGCGACGAAGGCGCGGACGTCACCTATGTGCCGGTCATGCTGCCGGACGCGGGCCGCGCCCTGCTGAACCACTTCGGGCCCCTGCTGACCGACCAGGGCGACGCCATCGCCTGGCTCACGGCCCGGCTGTCCGGCCTGCCGGCCGTCTCCAACTGCTGGACCATGCCCGTACAGCCCTGACCGGCGGCCCCGCCGTTTGCCGTCGGCGGGCCGCGCACGGCAGGGTGCCGGTGTGCCTACCTTGCTGATCGTCCACCACACCCCCTCGCCGCACTGCCAGGCCATGTTCGAGGCCGTGGTCTCCGGGGCGACAACCCCGGAGATCGAGGGCGTCCGGGTCGTGCGGCGGGCGGCGCTGTCCGCCACGGCCTCCGACGTGCTGGCGGCCGACGGCTACCTCCTCGGGACCCCGGCCAACCTCGGTTATGTCTCCGGCGCCCTCAAACACTTCTTCGACCAGATCTACTACCCGTGCCTGGACGAGACACAGGGCCGCCCCTTCGGCGCCTACGTGCACGGCGGCAACGACGTCACCGGGGCCCTGCGCGCCCTCGACTCCATCACCACCGGCCTCGGCTGGCGCCGGGCGGCCCAGCCGGTCACCGTGACGGGCGAGCCCGGCAAGGCCGACATCGAGGCGTGCTGGGAACTCGGCGCGACCGTCGCCGCCGGCCTCGCCGACGACGCCTGACGTGCCGCAGGGACGAAGGTGCGCGCGGTCCAGGGCACCTGACGTGCTCTGCGCGGCGCCCTCCGTCACCCGCACGGACGAAGGTGCGCGCGCCGGGTCCAGGGCACACGATGGGACCAGGCCATGTCGTCGATCCGAGGGAGCGTCGGATGGCAGCGCATCGGCATGCCTCCGGGCCGCCCACGGAGGAACTGCTGCGGGAGTGCGCCCGTGACGTCGTGGACGTCGCCGAGGGCATCCGCGAGGTGTGCGCACGGACCAGCTCCGTCCTGTTCGCCCCCGCGCTGACGGCGTCCGCGCGCCGCCGCCCGCGCACCGGCTGCGCCGCCCGCTGGGCGCTGCTGCGGGCGCTCACCAACAGGCAGGGGCTCGGCGGTTCGGCGATCGTGGCACCGGACGGCATGGGCCGGCTGCTCGGCGCGGCGGGGGAGGCGCTGGGCCGGGAGAGCCTGGCCGCGCTGGTGGCGGTCACCTCCCTGCGGCTGAGGATCGCCGCCGTCCTGCTCGACCACCCCGAGTTCGGGCGCGACCCGGGCATGCGCCGGCTGACGGCCGCGGTCACCGCCGACCGGGACCTGGAGGCCGTCCGCGCGCTGCGGTCCCTCTTCAAGGACCGGGACGCCCAGCGGGCGCTGTCCGGCCTGGCCCCTATCCTTGCCGAACTGCTTGCCATCCGCGGCCTGTTGGGCGAAGACCCGGTCAACGACGAGACGGCCTGGGCGCTCGCCGCCGGCCGTGAGCTGACCGCCGACCCGGTGCGGGGTATCAGCGCCGCCCACCCCTCCGCCGCGGACCGGGACGAAGGCACCGTCCAGGCCGTCGAACCGTCCGCCCGGGAGACCCAGGGCATCGCCACCGAGGGCTCCCTCCTCGCCTTCCTGCGCAACCTGGATGTTCTCGACGTCGGGGGCCGCGTCCTCGTCCAGGAGGTGCGCGGCCCCGACGGTGTGCTCCGGTACGTCGTCCAGGCACCCGGCACGGCCACCGGCCGCCCCCGCGACGACTCCCCGCAGGACTTCGCCGACGCCTGGCGCAACCTGTTCATGACCGACTCGCCCTACACCCGCTCGATCCTGCTGGCGATCCGGGACCACGGCGTCCCGCGCGGCGCCGACCTCGCGCTCGTCGGGCACGGCGAGGGCGGGATCGCGCTGCTGAACCTCGCCCAGGACGAGGAGTTCTGCCGTGCCTACCGGGTCACCCACGTGGTCACCGTCGGCTCCCCGATCGGCGGCAGGAGGCCCGCCGACCCGCGCACCTGGGTCGCCGGCATCACCAACCACCACGACATCGTCCCTGCCCTCGACGGCCGCGACGCGGACTCCTCCTTCGACCCGCACCCCCACGGGTACCGGGCGGACTACACCGGCCCCGACCACGAGTTCCCGCACTGCCACCTGCTCCGCGTCTACATGGACCACCTGGAGACGGTGATCCCTCAGGTCACCCAGGACGTCGACCAGGCCCTCACCCCCTACCGGGGCCCGGTGGAACGCACCCGCGTCTACCGGTTCGAGGACCGCGCCCGCCCGCCCGAGGGCTACCCCCTGCTGACCGTCCCCACCACCAGCGTCCCCACCTCGGCGGGCCTGGTCGACGTGCCGGTCCGCTACTACGACTCCTCCGTCGCCCACCTGTGCTACCCCGTCGACACCGGCGTCGCCCGCAGCCTGCTGCCGGACGTCACCTCGATGGTCCCCGCCCGCTTCGGCCGCCGCGCCCTGGCCGTGCTCTCCCTCTACGAGCACCGCTGCACCACCATCGGCCCCTACACCGAACTCGGCCTGTCCGTCCTGGTCGACGACCTGTGGCGGCCGAACGCGTACGGCCTCGCCAGGGACCTGCTGCGCCGCGTCGACCTGCGCCGCACCGGGCGGTACGTCGTCTCGCTCGCCGTCGGCACCGAGGAGGCGCGGACGGTGGCCGAGGAGGTCTGGGCCCAGCCGGCCGTGCAGGGAGCCGCCGAGGTCGCCCTGCAAGGACGCGCGCTCCGGGTCGAGGCAGCGGAGCTGGGCCTGAGCGTCGAGGTCGGTCCCGGCCCCGGTGTGCGCTGTCCGGAGGCGGACTGGGTGCTCTACGGCCGCCGGGGCGACAGCACCGTACGCACCCTGGTCCGGGCCGACGGCCGACCGCGCGTCCACGCCCGTCCCCGGGTACGGCTGCGGCTCGACGGCGGGCACGGGCCGCTCGCCCGCCACCTCCAGATCCTCGAACTCGACACCGTCCGGCCCGGGTTCGTGCTGACCAGCCCACGATTCGTGGCCCACAGAAGCGCCGGCGCGCCGCTGCCGCGCTGAGCCCGAGAACAGGTGCGCCCCATGGTGACCGAACCCCGTCCCGCCACCGCCGCCCCCGAACTCCTCGCGTACGTCGACGACCTGAGAGTCGACGCCGACCGGATGGACGGCTACGCGCAACGGCTGCGCGGCGTCGCCGTCACCCTGGCCGGCCGCGCCGAGGCACCGGAGTGGAGCGGGACCACCCTGGAGCGGCAGGCGACGGCCTGCGCGGCCGCGGCAGCCCAACTGCGCTTCGCGGCCACGGCCTTGCTGACCCACGCGACGAACTGACCGGCGGCCGGCCGGACGCGGGCGTGCCGCGGGCCACCGGTCGTCAGCCGCGCAGCGCCGCCTCCAGGACCAGCAGGCACGTCTCGCCCGGTGCCGAGGAGTCGTCGGGCAGCGCGTACAGCCGGAGCCGGTCGGTGTCGGCGATCTCGAAGTCCACGGCTCTGACGGTGACCGCGCGCCCGGCGGGGGAGTGGGCGGTCACCGCCGCGCAGTCCTGGACGTCGACATGGCGGCTCGGCACGGGGGCTCCGCCGACGGGTTCGCCGTCCGTGGACAGCACCAGGACCCGCCGGCCGCCCCAGGTCGCCGCGTGCAGCAGACCGGTCTCGGGGTCACGGGCGATGTCGCGGAGGTGGTCCGGGTAGCGGAACATCTCCTCCACCTCGCCGGTGGCCGGGTCCAGGCGGTACACGATGGACCGCGAGTCGGGCCGGTCCTCGGCCACCGTGACCCACACGAACTGCCCGTCGTGGGTGAGACCGCCCGCGTGGTAGACCGTGTCCTCGCCGAGCTCCCAGTGCCGCAGCAGCCGCCCCCGCCGGCTCATCTCGAAGAGGTGCCCACGGCCCGTGCCCGGAGTGTACGACGTCCCGTGCGGGCCCGTGGTGGCCTCGGCCGGCCGCAGGATCTCGGCGCTGCTCACGAAGAAGCTGCCGTCGGCCCGGTCCATGCCCTGCGGCTGGTGGCAGGCGAAGTCCAGCGGAACCATGTCCACGAGGACCCACTCGGCTGCCCTGGCCACGCGGGCTATGGCCTCGTCGACCGTCGGTTTCATCGAGGTGCCGCCTTCCGCCGCGGGCCCCTTCCCCCGATCATGCGGCGCGACGGCGACGGCCGCATCCCGTGCCGGGCACCCGCCGTGGACACACGACGGCCCGGGCCTCGCAGGAGGCCCGGGCCGCGGGGCGGGACAGGGGGCGGGGTCAGCCGGCGGGGACGGTGTGGGGTTGTTCCGGACCGGGCTTGGGACGGGTGCGGGTCCAGGACGGGTCGCCGGCGAGGACGGGCGTGGGGGGATGGTTCATGAGAGGACGTGCTTCCTGAGATGGGGGGAGAGAAAGAGAGGAGGTCAGTCGGGTGCCGTCGACAGCTCGGCCCAGACGACGCGGGCGGAGGATCCCTCCGGCGCGACCGTGACGCCCCAGTCGAGGCTGAGCGCGTCGACCAGGAACAGTCCGCGCCCGTTCTGCTCGTCGGGTCTGGCCTGCCGGGGTGCCGGGAGCACGAAGCTCCCGCTCTGGTCCTCGACCTCGATACGGATCCGGTCGGGGACGGCGTGCACCCGGCATATGATCCGCCGGCCGGCCGAGTGGACGATGGAGTTGGTGACCAGTTCGGAGGTCACCAGGACCGCGTTGTCGCAGGCCTCCTCGCACACGCCCCACGAGGCCAGCAACTCGCCCACGCTGCGGCGGGCGTTGCCCACCGCCCGGGGCGTCGGAGCCAGGTCGAACGCCAGGCTGTGCGGGACGGGTCGGTCCCCGGAGGCGAACCGGTCGAGGCCTTGCGGCCCAGGGAGTCGACCGAGGCGTTCGCCTCCGGGTGGTCGGGGGATGCCCGTCGCGTCCGACGGGCGGTGCGGGCCCTCGGCGCCGGCCGCGAGGGCCGGTCGGGGCAGGCCGGGTATCCGGTCCTCGGGCAGTCGGTCGAGCGGCTGGGGGAGAGAGGGCGGGGCCATCGCCGTGCGCCTTTCGTCCGGCTTCGCAGCGTGGGGGGCTGAGCGGTCGCGTCCGCCCCGGGCCGCGCGGGGGGCAGACGACGACCCGTGCCTGGACGACACCGGATCGCAGCTCAGTCTCCCCCAACTGGACTGCTTCGCCTGCTCCTTGGTCAGCCGGAGCAGTAGGTCCACTCTGGCATCTGCCAACATCGCCTCGCAACCGGCAAGTTGAAAATTGCAAGAAGTGAAGTGCATGCTGCTCCCGGCAAGAAGTGATCGAATGAGTCCGTGAGCCGATCACGAGCGCGTGAGACGGTGACCCTGACACCTGGTGCGAGGGGGTAGGGCGTGACCTCGGAGACCGACTGGGGCGGTGCCCCTTCCGTCCTGCGCATGATCCTCGGCCGGCAGCTGGAGGAGATGCGGACCCGGGCGGGCCTGACCTACGAGCAGGCCGGCACCGCGATCGGCGTCAGCCACTCCACGATCCGCCGGATGGAGGCCGCCAAGGTGGCCCGGCTCCGGCTGGCCGACGCCGAGAAGCTGCTGCAGATCTACGGCGTGACGGACCGCCAGGAGGTCGACACCTTCCTGCAGTCGGTGCGCGAGGCCAACAAGCGCGGCTGGTGGCACACCTACCGCGATGTGATGCCGGACTGGTTCGCCGCGTATCTGAGCCTGGAGCAGGCCGCGTTGCAGATCCGAGCCTACGAGAACGAGTTCGTGCACGGCCTGTTGCAGACCCGGGAGTACGCCGCCGCCCTGCTGGGCGCCGGAAATCCGCACGCGCCGGCCGAGGCCACCGAGCGCCGGGTGGCGCTGCGTATGCGCCGCCAGGAACTGCTCACCCGCCGGGCGCCGCCCAGGCTCTGGGTCGTGATGGACGAGACGGTGCTGCGCTGGCCGGTCGGTGGCGCCGGGGTGATGCGCGCGCAGATCGACCATCTCATCGAGATCAACCGGCTGCCCAACGTCACCTTGCAGATCATGCCGTTCGCCAACGGCCCGCACCCGGCGATGCGCGCGGGTGCGTACCACCTCTTCCGGTTCCGGGCTCCCGAACTGCCCGACATCGTCTATCTCAACGGCCTGGTGGGCGCCGTCTACCTGGACAAGGGCGAGGATGTCGTGGTTTATCGCGAGGCCCTGGACCGGTTGGGCGCCCAGGCGGCGCCCGCCAGAAAGACCGAGGTGTTCCTCGGTGCGATTCGCAAGGAGCTGTGACGTGCACCACCAGATACACAACGGCATTCCGTCCCGGCAACTCGGCGCGCGCGGCTGGTCCAAGCCGTGGAGCGACGATGCCGGCGGCGCCTGCGTGGAAGTGAAGAAGCTCGCCGACGGGCGGGTGGCGGTACGCCAGTCGACCGACCCGGACGGCCCGGCGCTGGTCTTCACCCCACGCGAGATGACCACTTTCCTGTCCGGTGTGAAGGCGGGTGACGCCGACTTCCTGATGTGAGCCGTCTTCCCGGAACTTCCTTGCTATAGCTGATCGTTCACTCACCCCCCACTTGTATCCCCCTGAGCACAGACCCCCGCATCCCCCTCACCCCTCACCCGAATGGGAGACACGGCGTTGCCCGACAACGGATGGCCGGCCGACCGTATCGACACCGAGAACGCGCACTCCGCGCGGATCTACGACTACATCCTGGGCGGCAAGGACTACTACCCCGCCGACCAGGAGGCGGGTGACGCCATGGCCCGGGAGTGGCCCGCGCTCCCGATCCACATGCGCGCCAACCGCGACTGGATGAACCGTGCCGTGCGCTGGCTTGCCGAGGAGGCGGGGATGCGCCAGTTCCTGGACGTGGGCACCGGCATCCCCACCTCCCCGAACCTCCACGAGATAGCCCAGGCCGTCTCGCCCGACTCCCGGGTCGTCTACGTGGACAACGACCCCATCGTCCTCACCCTGTCCCAGGGCCTGCTCTCCAGCACGCCCGAGGGCAGGACGGCGTACATCGAGGCCGACTTCCGCGATCTGACGGACATCTTCGACGCCCCCGAGCTGCGCGAGACCCTCGATCTCGACCAGCCGGTGGCGCTCACGGTGATCGCGATCGTGCACTTCATGCTGGACGCGGACGACGCGGTCGGTGTCGTACGACGGCTGCTGGAACCGCTGCCCTCCGGCAGCTATCTGGCGATGTCCATCGGCACCGCCGAGTTCGCGCCCGACGAGGTGGGCCGGGTCGCCCGCGAGTACGCGGCCCGCAACATGCCGATGCGGCTGCGCACCATCGACGAGGCCCACGCGTTCTTCGAGGGCCTGGAGCTGGTCGAGCCGGGCATCGTCCAGGTGCACAAGTGGCACCCGGACGGCAGCGGCGAGGAAGGCATCCGCGACGAGGACATCGCGATGTACGGAGCGGTCGCCCGCAAGCCGTGACCCAGGGCTCCGTGCCGGGGCCCGGCTCACCTTCCCGGCCCCGGCACGGTCGTCTCGCGGGTACCGTGAGGTCATGACCAGTACGCGTGTCACCCGGCGGGTGCAGGCGCCCCCGGCCGCCGTCTACCGGGCGCTGCTCGACCCGGAGGCGGTCGCCGCCTGGCGGGCACCGGACGGCATGACCGCCCGGGTCCACGCCTTCGACGCCCGCGAGGGCGGCGAGTTCCGGGTGTCCCTCGACTACGACGACCCCGGCCGCGCCGGGAAGTCCGGCGGGCACACCGACACCTACCGGGGGCACTTCGCCCGGCTGGTCCCGGACCGCCTCGTCGTCGAGGTCATCGACTTCGAGACCGCCGACGAACGGGTGCACGGCACCATGACGATGACGACGGCCCTCACCGCGGTCGGCGGTGGCACGGACGTCGAGGTCCGGCACGAGGGCATCCCCGGAGGCGTCCGCCCCGAGGACAACGAACTGGGCACCCGGATGGCCCTCGACAACCTGGCCCGGCTCGTCGAGGGCCCCACCTGACTCAGGCGTTCGGGTCGAACGAGATCCCGGACGGCATGGAGTACGACAGGTTTGCGTTGAACGAGCCGTCCTTGATCTTGATGGTGGCGTCGCCGAAGTCCGCGTTCATCAGCTTGTCGCGGTAGCCCGCCGGGTAGCCGTCCCAGCCCACCAGACGCGGGTAGAACCAGCCGCCGGTCACGTTCTCCGGCGGGTCGTCGTTGGAGTTGGCGAACCGGAAGTCGTGGGTGGACGCGCCGTCCTTGTGGTAGACGATCTTCGGGTGGGTGCCGTCGAACCGGATCGTCGAGGCGGCCGCCACCTGGTAGCTGCTGTGCTGCGACACCGAGACGTACTGCACCTGGTTGTTCTGGATCCACACGATGACGTGTTCCCAGTCGTGCCGGTGCCCGATGGCCAGCGGCCCGAGCGTCGCCTGGTCCTTCTCGAAGTAGCTGGCGTACATCACCGCGCACCAGCCGTTGTTGCACTTCTCGCGGGAGTAGGTGTTGGCGTTGGCGAGCTGCGCGTAGTCGTGGCAGTGGCCGTTGACGTCACCGCCGAGCGCGAGACCGGGGTTGATGGTGCCATCGGCGCCGATGGCCGCCGTGGCGTAGCAGCCGTCGCCGTCGTAGTCGTAGGCCGGGGAAAAGGTCTGCTCCAGTCCGTCGGCGTTCTGCGGCAGCAGCGTCAGGACGTCGGCGTGCGCGGTGGCGGGCACGGCGACGACCAGTGCAAGGGCACCGACCGCGGCGGCGAGGGCCTTGCGGAGTGGCCGTCTGCGAGGGGGGGATTGCAGGTCTGGCATGTCGACTCCCTGTCTCTGAAAGGCGAAGCGGAGTCTGACAGTCAGCCAATGGTCGAGACCACCCTTACGACTTAATTTTGACCCAAAGACAATTGAACAGCTCGGTCAACTCGGTTGCTGTCAGAGCCTGTTGACCTGCTGTGAGTAGTCCGGTTGCGCTTGCCGCGCTGCCCGGCCCGACGCCAGGCTTCTCGTCGGCTCGCCCCCCCCACGACCCGAAAGAGAGCCCGTGTGAACGACAGAGACATGACTTCGGCCGCGCTGAACCGGCGCGGCTTCCTCGGCGCCGCCGCCGCGGCCGGACTGCTCGGCACGCTGCCCACGCCGGCCGAGGCGGCCCGCAGCGCGGCCGACGCCGACCCGGTCACCACCGAGTCCGGCCAGGTCACCGGAGTCCAGGGCGGCCTGCGCGGCGTCACCGTCTACAAGGGCATCCCGTACGCCGCCTCCACCGCCGGAGCCAACCGCTGGTGTCCGCCGCAGCCGGCCCCCTCCTGGGACGGGGTGCGCGCCGCCGACTCGTGGGGCCCGGCCTGCCCGCAGCCGGTCACGGGCATCCCCGACGACCAGGTGCCCGAACTGGGCGAGGACTGCCTGAACCTCAACATCTGGACGGCGGCGACCGGTTCGGGCAGCGGCCGCCCCGTCCTCGTCTGGCTCTACGGCGGCGACCGGGCCCTGTGGTCCGGCCAGGAGATGTACGACGGCTCCCTGCTCGCGTCCAAGGGCGTGGTCGTCGTGAATCCCGACTACCGTGTCGGCCCGCTCGGTGGGCTCGCCCACCCCGGACTGACCGCCGAGTCCGCGTACGGCGGCTCGGGCAACTGGGGGATCCTGGACGTCGTCGCCGCGCTGGAGTGGGTCCAGCGGAACATCGCCGCGTTCGGCGGTGACCCGGACCGGGTGACGCTGGCCGGCTGGGCGCAGGGCGCGTCCATCGTCAACATCCTCCTCGCCTCCCGGCGCGCCAAGGGCCTCTACCACCGCGCCCTGCTCTCCTCCGGCGTCCGGTACACCAAGGACCCGGGACTGGCCAAGGGAACCGGCCGCTACCGGACCCTCGCCGACGCCGAGGCCAACGGCAGCGCCTTCGCCGCCCAGGCGGGCGCCGCCGATCTCGCGGCCCTGCGCGCGCTGGCCGCCGACGACATCGTCACCCTGGCCGCCGCCGACACCAGCGCCGACTTCGGCCACGTCCTCGACGGATACGTGCTGCCCGACACCTACACCGCCGTGCTGAAGGCCTGCGCCGAGACCGACGTGCCCGTCCTGACCGGCGTCTGCAAGGACGCGAACGGCGCCTCGCCCGACCTGAAGCTGACGCTCGACGCGTTCAAGGCGTACGCCCGCTCCGAGTTCGGTCCGCTGGGGCTGGCGGACACCTTCCTGAGCCTGTACCCGGCGGACAGTGACACGGCGGCCGCCCAGCAGTACAACGCCTACGTCCGGGACGAGGAACGCGTCTCCGCCTTCCTGTGGGCGACCCAGTTCAAGAACACGGCTGCCAACTCCAGCGCCGTGCACACCTACTTCTGGACCCGGGTCCCGCCCGGGTACGACGACACCAACCCGGTCATCGGCACCGCCGCGACCGGCGCCTTCCAGGGCTCCGACGTCTACTACCTGCTCGGTTACCTCTACAACACCGACCGCCCCTGGACCTCCAAGGACTACGACATCGCCGACATCACCGCCTCCTACGTCGCCCGGTTCGCCGCCACCGGCGACCCGAACGGCAGCTCCCTGACCAACTGGCCCGCCCTCGCCACCGACACCCCACAGACCATGGAACTCGGCGCGAACTTCGGCACGCTCGCGGTAGCCGACAGCGACGCCAAGCTCACTTTCCTGAAGACGTACCTGGAATCGCAGACCACGGAACTCTGAGGTCCGCTACGCCCGGGCGGAGTCGTGGCCGAGGATGCCGTGATGGTGACGGCGGTGCACGGTCGGGGTGCGGTGCAGGGCGATCAGGGCCGCGTCGTCGCCGAGGTGGCCGCCCGCGTGGGCCAGAAGGTCGCGCCGGACGTGGTGCATCAGCGCCTCGGGAGCGGCGTCGGTCCACTGCGCTACCCGCTCCACGAGCGGGTAGAAGCGGCCCTGCGCGTCCCGTGCCTCGACGACACCGTCGGTGTAGAGCAGGAGGGTGTCGCCCGGCTCGAAGGAGAACACGTCCAGGGTGTGCTCGGTGCCGCCCGCACCGGGCACACCCAGCGGCGGCGACGGATGCAGGCTCGGAACGGTCACCGCGTGCCCCGGGCTCAGCAGCAGGGGCGGCGGATGACCGCAGCTGGTCATCCTGGTGACCGGGTCCTCGTCGGGGATCTCGACCAGCAGGGCGGTGGCGAACCGCTCGCCCGCCTCCTCCCGGGGCTCCAGGTCCACCGCGTAGCGCTGCACGCTCTGCTCCAGGGCGGCCGCCAGGTCCGCCAGGGTGATGTGCCGGTGGGCGGACTCCCGGAAGGCGCCCAGCAGCAGCGCCGCCTCCCCGATCGCGGACAGTCCCTTGCCCCGGACGTCGCCGATCAGGACCCTGACCTCGCCGTCGCGGCGGGTGGCCGCGTACAGGTCACCGCCGATCTGCGCCTCGTCCTCGGCGGCCAGGTACAGCGAGGCGATCCGCAGCGGGCCGATGTGCTCGGGCAGCGGCCACATCAGCACGTGCTGCGCGGCCTCGGCGACGGTGCGCACCTGGGCCAGCTGGGCACGACGCCGCTCGCGAACCGCGCTGTAGACCACCACGAGCACCGAGAGCAGCGTCAGGGTGACGATCTGCACGATGTGGTTCGCGGTGGTCAGACCGCCGTGGAACACGGCGATCACCACTTGGGCGGCTACCGCGAGCGCCCCGACCAGCGCGGCCGCCCGGGGGCCGGCGAAGGACGGGGTGAGCGCCGGGGCGATGACCAGAGCGGGGCCCAGATGGATGTCCGCCGGCGCGCGCAGGTCCGCCACCGCGATCACCACGATGAGTGCGATCGGGAGCAGCAGCAGCGCGTCGGACGACTGCCACGACCGCCGCACGCCCGCCGCACAGCTCCGCCAGGTCACCATGCCACCAGCGTGCGCCACCCCCGATCGAGCGGCCACCGCGAGCGGGATCCTAGAGGTTCACGCTGTTCATCCCGGCCTCGTCGTAACGCTCGCCCGCGGCCTTGGGCACCTCGGCGTCGATGCGGGCCAGATCCTCCTTGGTCAGTTCGACGTCGACGGCGCCGGCGTTCTGCTCCAGGTAGGTACGGCGCTTGGTGCCCGGGATCGGCACGATACCGTCGCCCTGGGCCAGCACCCAGGCGAGGGCCAGCTGGGCCGGGGTCACGTCCTTCTCCGCGGCGATCTCCTTCACCTTGCCGGCGAGCCGCAGGTTCGCCTCCAGGTTGTCGCCGGTGAACCGGGGGCCGGTGCGGCGCCAGTCGTTCGCGTCGAGGTCGTCGGGGGAGGAGAACCGGCCGGCCAGGAAGCCACGGCCGAGCGGCGAGTACGGCACGAACCCGATGCCCAGCTCACGGCAGGTCGGGATCACCCCGTCCTCCGGATCGCGGGTCCACAACGAGTACTCGGTCTGCACGGCCGAGATCGGGTGCACCGCGTGGGCCCGCCGGATCGTCTCCGGGCTCGCCTCGCTCAGCCCGATGTGCCGCACCTTGCCCTCGGCGACCAGCTCGGCCATGGCGCCCACGGTCTCCTCGATCGGCACGTTCGGGTCGACGCGGTGCTGGTAGTAGAGGTCGATGTAGTCGGTGCCCAGACGCCGGAGCGAGCCGTGCACCGAGCTGCGCACGTGCTCGGCGGAGCCGTCCTGGGGGCCGATGCTGCTCATGTCGCCGGGGACGGCGTGGTCCATCCGGTAGTTGAACTTCGTGGCGATCACGTACTCGTCACGGTGCCCCCGGACCGCCTCGCCCACCAGCGTCTCGTTGGTGAGCGGCCCGTAGAGCTGCGCGGTGTCGAGGAAGGTGACGCCGAGTTCCCGCGCGCGGTGGATGGTCTGCACGCCCTCGTCCTGGTCGGCGGTGCCGTAGAAGGCGGACATTCCCATGCAGCCGAGGCCGATGCTGCTCACCTGAAGGTCTCGCAGACTGCGCTGTCGCATGTCACTCCCAGCCTTTCGTTCCTGCTCGGGTTCGGCTCCCGTTCCGGAGGGCCCACGGGCCTTGTTCCATTCAGCTGCGGAATCCGCGTATCGGCATCCCGGCGCGGGGGCCTTGTCCGGAGGAGCGCTCTGGACGCTACGGCTTCGAGCGCACTCGATGTCAAACGGCCGCCACCGTGCGCTGCCGGTCCGTGCTCCCCGGTCGTGCTCCCCGTCCGGTAGACGTGGACCCGGATACGGTGGCCGCCGTCGATCCGCCGTCGATCCTCCGGGGGTGCCCGCATGCTGCTGCGCCAGCTCGAATACCTCGTCGCGCTCGCCCGAGAGCGGCACTTCGCCCGCGCGGCCGCCGCCTGTCATGTCTCGCAGCCCTCGCTGTCCGCCCCGATCCAGCGGCTCGAACACGAACTCGGTGTCCGAGGGCCTGTTCGGCGACGAGCTGCTGGGCACGATGAAGCGCGGCGCCTATCTCGTCAACACCGCCCGGGCCCTGATCGTCGACCGGGACGCCGTCGACCGGGCGCTGCGCAGCGGGCAGTTGGCCGGCTACGCGGGCGACGTCTGGTACCCGCAGCCCGCGCCCGCCGACCATCCCTGGCGCACCATGCCGCACCAGGGGATGACCCCACACATCTCCGGCTCCTCGCTCTCCGCGCAGGCCCGCTACGCCGCCGGCACCCGGGAGATCCTGGAGTCCTGGTTCGCCGGCCGGCCGATCCGCGACGAGTACCTGATCGTCGACGGCGGTGCGCTGACCGGCACGGGAGCCAAGTCGTACTCCGTCAAGGCCGGTTAGGAGTCGAGCCGGACCGGCAGCTCGAAGAGGTCGTTCTGGGTGACCACCGGCTTGTTGCGCAGCTCGGACGCCGGCACCGCGAGGTCCAGGCCGGGGAAGCGGTCGTACAGGGCGGGCAGCGCGACGCCCGCTTCCAACCGGGACAGCGCGGCGCCGGGGCAGACGTGCGGGCCGTGGCCGAAGGAGATGTGCCGGTTCTTCGACTCCCGGGTGACGTCGAACTCCCCGGCACTGGGCCCGTGCGCCTGCTCGTCGCGGCCGATCGCGGCGTACGACACGATCAGCGCGTCGCCCGCCGGGAGCACCTTGTCGCCGACCGGCACGTCCTCGGTGGCGAAGCGGATCAGCACGTGCGAGGTCGGGGTGGACCAGCGCAGGGTCTCCTCGACCACCGCCGACCAGTCCACCTCGCCGGAGAGCACCTTGGCCCGCTGGCCGGGGTGGGTGGAGAGGTTGACCACGGCGTTGACGATCAGGGAGATCGTCGTCTCGTGACCGGCCGCCACCATCAGCTGGAGGGTGGAGACGATCTCCTCGTCCGTGAGGTGGTCGCCGTCCTCGGAGGCCAGGATCAGCGCGCTGGTGAGGTCGTCGCCGGGCTCGGCCCGCTTGGCGGCGACCGTATTCGCCATGATGCCGGCCAGCTCGGTGAGGGTCGCGATGACCTCCGCGGGCGGGGTCTGGGTCGAGAAGAACTTCTCGAACAGCACCTTCAGGCGCGGCAGTTCGGCCTCGTCGATGCCCATCAGGTCGGCGACCACGAACATGGGCAGCGGATAGGCGAAAGCCGCCTTGAGGTCCAGGGTCTCCTGGTCCGCCGGCAGGGCGTCCAGCAGGTCCTGGGTGAGCTTCTCGATCCGCTCCCGCATCTGCTCCACCCGGCGCGGGGTGAGCGCCTGCGCGACCAGCGCGCGCATCCGGCGGTGGTCGGCGCCGTCCACGGTCAGCATGGAACGGCCGGGGTTGGCCAGGCCGATCAGCGGCCAGTCCGGCGGTATCTCCCCCCGCTGCCAGGCCCCCCACACATTGATGTCCTTGACCAGACGCGGGTCGGTGAGCAGGGCCTTGGCCTCGGCATGACGAGTGACCGCCCAGACGGGCACCCCGCCGGGCAGCTCCACGGCGGCGAGTGGACCGGCGGCGCGCAGCCGCGCGCTCTCGCCGTCCAGGTCGGTGACGAAGGGGTCGAGGGCGATCCGGGCTTGTTCGGTACCGGTCGTCATCGTGACGTGCCTCCCAGGGCAGAGTCGGAGTACTGCGCCAATCGGTGCTGCGCCTGACCGTCGGTGTCGGACTACAGGGTGGGTACGGGCGTGAACCGGACGGGAAGCTCGGTCAGCCCCCGCAGCCAGGGCGAGGGCCGGCGGGTGAGGGAGTCGGCGGGCACCGCCAGGTCGATGTCCGGCAGCCGGTCGAGGACGACCTCGATGCCGGTCCGGGCGATCACCTCGGCGACCTCCTGCGCCGGGAACGGGCAACGGTGCTCGCCGTGCCCGAAGGAGAAGTGCGCGCTGTTGCCGCCGGTCAGCGCGGAGGCGTCGGTGCGGACCTGCGGATCGGAGTTGGCGCCCTGGAGGCCCAGGATCAGCAGGTCACCGGCGCGGATCCGGCGGCCGCCCAGCTGGGTGTCGCGGGAGGCCCAGCGGCCCGCTATGTTCTGGCTGGGGGTGTCCTCCCAGAGCACCTCGTTCATCGCCTCGGCGACACTGTTGCGGCCGCCGAACAGGGAGGCCGCGAAGCGGTCGTCGGTGAGCATCAGGCGCAGCGAGTTGCCGATCCAGTCGGCGGTCGGCTGGTGCCCGGCCGCCATCATGACCATCAGGTCCTGGGCGATCTCCTCGTCGGTGAACCCGCTCTTGTCCTGGAGCATCCGCGACACCACGTCGTCGGCCGGCTCCGCCTTCCGGTCGGCCAGCAACTGCGCCATGGACGTGGCCAGGTGCGTCTGCCCGGCGATCGCCCGTTCGCGCCCGTCGATCATGTCGTTGAGCGCGGTGACCAGGCCGGGGCCCTCCTCGTCGGAGAAGCCGTACAACCGGGCCAGCACCCGCACCGGCAGCAGCATCGCGTACTGGCCGACCAGGTCCGCCTCGCCGCCGGTGCACAGCCCGTCGATCAGCTCGTCCGCGAACCGCTCGGCGTGGCCCCGCAGTTCGAAGGGGTCGACGGCCTCCAGCGCGTCGCTGATCATCCCGGCGCGCTCGCGGTGCCGTTCGCCGACGGTGTACAGGATCGACGGCTGCTTGCGGCCGATCATCGGCAGCAGCGGCCAGTCGTCGGGGATCACGTCCCACTGGTTCCACAGGTCGGAGTCCCGGCTGAACAGCACCGGGTCCCCGGTCACCTGGTGCAGTTCGCGGTAGCCGACGACCAGCCAGGCGGGCACGTCCCCGTCGAGCACGACGGGGGTGACGGCGCCGTGGTCGCGCCGCATCTCGCGGTACAGACGCGCCGGTTCGGTCTGGAACCGGGGGCCGCCGAGTGGCACGGCTTCGGGAATCACACGAACTCCTGTCGGGGCAGGTCCGCCGGTGCCGAGGGGCCGGCGTACCGGTTCTTGACATGCTGGACCAGCTGGATGAGCACCTGCTTGCCGGACTCCCGGGACCGTGCGTCACAGGTGACCAGGGGGATGTGCGGGTCCAGGTCGAGCGCGTGCCGGACGTCCTCGGGGGCGTGCGTGGGGCCGCCGAAGTCGTTGCAGGCCACGATGAACGGGGTGCCGTGTTTCTCCAGCCGGTCGATGGCGTACCAGGAGTCGTCGATCCGCCGGGTGTCGACGAGCACCACCGCGCCCAGAGTGCCGGAGAACAGCCGGTCCCACAGGAACCAGAACCGCTCCTGGCCCGGCGCCCCGAACAGGTACAGCACGTTGCGGGCGTCCAGTGTGATGCGGCCGAAGTCGAAGGCGACGGTGGTGGCGGACTTGCCGCGCACCTCGCGGACGTCGTCGACCTCCTCGCCGGCCTGGGTCATCGTCTCCTCGGTGTTGAGGGGACGTATCTCGCTGACGGAACGGACCAGGGTGGTCTTGCCGACGCCGAAGCCGCCCACGACCACGATCTTGAAACCGTGGTCGGCGGAGGCACCCAACGGGGTGCGCGCGTCAGAGGTTGCGGAGTCCAACGAGCACCTGCTCCAGGATGTCGGGGTCGGTGATGGCCGGCCGGTACGGATGGCGGGCGCTGACCCGGCCGGCCGCCTGCAGGTCGCACAGCAGGACCTTGGTGATGCTCACCGGCAGCTTCAGCTCCGCGGCGATCTCCACCACCGAGGTCGGGAACTCGGCCAGCCGCAGGATCGCCGCGTGTTCCGACTGCATGCCGGGGGCCGGCTCCGACTCGGCGACGACCAGCGTGACCAGGTCGAAGGGACTGTCCGGCCCGGTGCTGCTGCGGCCGCCGGTGATGGTGTACAGGCGGTCGGGCGCGTCGTCCCTGCCGGGCCGGCTCATGACGTACGGGGCTGCGCGGTCAGGTGTTCGCCGAGTTGCTCGACCAGTTCGCTCATGTTGTGCCCGATCAGCCCCGGGTCCGCGTCCTCGCTGGTCACCACGGCCAGGTGGGCGCCCTCGCCGGCCTCCACGATGAACAGCACGCCCCCGTAGAACTCGGTCATCGCCGACCGCACGCCACCGCTGCCGTCTCCGAACTCGACGGACGCCCCGTGCGACAGCGACTGGATGCCGGCGGCGATCGCCGCGAGCTGGTCGGCCTGGTCGACGGAGAGCTCCGGAGTACGGCAGAGCTTCAGGCCGTCGCGGGAGAGCACCAGGGCGTGCCGGGCGCCGGGGGTGCGCTCCAGGAGGCCCTCGATGAGCCAGGTGAGCTTGTCGTCGGCGGTGGTCCTGCCGGTCATGGAGTGGTGTCGCCTTCCGGGTGCGCGTGCGGGTGGGACGTGGGCTCGGGACCGGACTCCGCGTGGGGTGCGGAGACCGGATCGTGCGCCGGGGCGGGGGTGTAAGGGGAGGCCTCGGCGGCGCCGGGCGCGTCGGAGGGCTCGGCGGCGTCGGACGCGGCCGGGCGGACGGCCTGCCGGAAGCTGTTGAAGCGGGCGGCGCGGACCTGGGCGTCCTCGGCGGTGGGCGCCGGGCGCGGCTCCGCCGGCTGGGACGCCGCCCGGCGCTCGGCCTCGGCGAGGGTCCGGCCGCGGCGCCGCCTGGGCAGCCCGGTGGGCCCTTCCTCGTCCTCGTCGGGCTCCGCGGACTCGTGCACGGGTATCGGGTCCGCCGGGGCCGGCACCGGTTCGGCCGACTCCGGCTGCTTGGGCAGCACGGGTTCGTCGGCGACCGGGCGGGTCAGCAGGTCCTGCGGGACCAGCATCAGCACCCCGGTGCCGCCACGCGCCGACGGCCGGAACGAGACCTTCAGACCGTGCTTGACGGCCAGTCGGCCGACCACCGCCAGCCCGAGCCGGGTACCGGTGAGGCCGCCGAGCTCGGTGGTGTCACCGGCGACCGCCCGCTCGGCGCGGCGCAGCTGCACATCGCCCATCACCAGCCCGCTGTCCTCCACGGACACTATGACCCCGGCCGGCACCTCCTCCACATAGACGTGGACCTCGGCCGTCGGGGGCGAGAAGTTGGCCGCGTTGTCGAGGAGCTCGGCGAGCGCGTGCATGACACCCTCGGCCGCGTGGCCGGTGACGGCCGTCTCGCTGACCGAGTGCACCCGTACCCGGCGGTAGCCGCTGATACGTCCCATCGCACCGCGCAGGATGGACTCCATGCTGATCGGACGGGCCCAGCGGCGGCCGGAGCGCGCCCCGGTCAGGACGGCGATGGAGTCGGCGATCCGGCCCGCCTGGGCGGTGCGGTGGTCGAGGTGCAGCAGGTCGGCGAGCACCTCCTCGTCGGTGTGCCGCTCCTCCATGGCCCGCAGGTCGGCGAGGGTGGCGGTGGCCAGGGCCTGCATCCGCCCGGCCGCGTTGCCCGCCGCGGCGATCGCGGCGGCCCGCTCCCGGGAAGCCTGCTCCAGGTCGGCGGCGAGCCGGCTGTTCTCCTGCCGGTACCAGTCCAGCTCCTGGCTGCCGCCCTCCCGGAGCCGCACCCGCTCCTGCTCCAAGGATTCGGCGAACTCGCTGCGCTGCTGGGCCAGTTCGTCGATCAGCCGCTGCTGCTCCTGGCGCGCCTCCTCGGTCGTGCGGGCCTGTTGCTGGAGCAGCCGTCCGATGTCCTGGCTCACCGTCTCCAGTCGGCGCCGGGCGCGCCGGGCAGCCCGTGCCGCGTGCACGGCCCAGGTCACCGCGGCGCACAGCACCAGCGCGGCCGCACCGCCCCCCAGGGCGAGGGGGGTGCGGACCGAGGCCGGCGCGGCGGTCACCGCGGCGACGACCGCGAGGGCCGACACCACCGCGGTCAGCGCGAGGGTCGGAACGAGCGTACGGAAGGCAGGTCGATCGCCGGGATGCGTGGGCGCGGTCATCGGTCCGGTCTGGTCCTCGGAGCGGGTAGGGATGTGGTTCCGGTGAGGGAGATGTGACGCTCGGTACTGAACTGGCCGTCACTATACGAGAGTTCGTGATCGAAACAGAACAGTTCCGGTCTCCTTGCAGGAAACCGCTGTCAGCGACGGCGACTTGCCGTGTCCCGAACTGCCCGATCTTACGAAGCGCCTCGCGTGAGCGCGTCCGTCACCACGGCGGCCGCCTCCTTCACCAGCGCCGAGTCGGCCTGGGCGGCCGGGTCGGTGCGCGTGGACAGAACGGCGACGACGACCGGGGCGCGGCCCGGGGGCCACGCGATCGCGACGTCGTTGGCGGTGCCGTAGGAGCCCGTTCCGGTTTTGTCGCCGACGGTCCAGTCCGCGGGGAGTCCCGCGCGAATCCGCTCCCCTCCGGTGGTGTTGGCGAGTAGCCAGCCGGTGAGCCGCCGCCGGTCCGTGCCGTCCAGGGCGCTCCCGACGACCAGTCGCGCGTAGCTGGTGCCGATGGCCAGGGGGGTGGTGGTGTCCGTGATCCGTCCGGGCTCCGCCGAGTTCAGCTCCGGCTCCCACCGGTCGAGCCGGGTCACCCGGTCCCCGATCGAACGGCACAGCCGCGTCACGGCCACCGGCCCGCCCAGTTGCTCCAGCAACAGGTTCGCCGCGGTGTTGTCGCTGTACGAGATCGCCGCTCCGCACAACTCCGCGATCGTCATTCCCGCGGCGAGATTCTCGGGCTTGCCCGTGATGGGCGCGCCGCCCGACTTCTCGACGTCGCCCGCGTCGTAGTGGACGACCTCGCCGAGCACGTCCTCGTCCAGGTCCCGCAGCACCGCGGAGACCGCGAGCGTCTTGAACACCGAGCACATCGGGAAGAGTTCGCCGCAACGGTGCCGTACCCGGGCGCCCGAGCCGGTGTCCCAGGCGAACACCCCCAGCCGGGCCCCGTGTTCGCGCTCCAGCGCCCGGAATCTGCTCGTGGCGTCCGGCGCCGTGCCGGCGGGCAGTGCGGTTCCCAGGGCCGCCGTGAGCACAACACGGCGCGACGGCTGCTGCATTACCACTCCTTTGCCGAGGTTTCGATGAGGGGGACGTGATCACGCCCTGGGAGGTTGCGCCGTGGACGGGTGATAAACCCGACGCCGGTATTCGACCATCAGTAGCTCCCGCATCGCCGCAAATGATCCAAACGTCTCTACGATGACGCGTGGAACGGCCGGGGTACGGAGAGCCTCTTCAGGGGCTCAGGGGCTCAGGGGCTCAGGGGCTCAGGGGCTCAGGGCCGAGGGCCGGGAGCCGGTGTCGAGGGGACGATGCCTTCATGACGGGGAACGCAAGCTGGGGGACGGCGGCCGCGCGTACCGTCCGGTTCGTGGGACGCGCACTGCGCGACGAATGGCACAGCATCCTGGTGGAGCCGCTACGGCAACTCGTACGGCGTGGTCTCTCCGGGATCGTGCTGGCGTTCGTGGCCGCGTTCGGCGTCATCCTCTTCCACGACGTGGCCCAGCACCCCGTCGGCAGAAGGCTGGTATGGCATCTCGGCGGTGTCACCGCCGACCTCCCCCTGTGGCTGTCCCTGCTGCGCACCCCGGTCTCGCTCTACGTCCCCGCGCTCGACCTCCCGGTGTGGGCCGGCATCACGCAGCTCTTCCTCGCCTTCGCCCTCGCCGAACTCGCCCTCGGCCGCGCCCGGACGCTCGCCGTCGCCTACCTCACCACCCTGGCCGGCACCATGACGGCCCGTGTGATGGTGGCGCTGGGCCCCGGCTGGTGGGGATTCGGCCTGCCCCCGGAGGCCGGCCGGATCCTCGACACGGGGCCGTCCGCCGCCGTCGTGGGCCTGTTCACCTATCTGGCCGTGGTCCGCCGGGCGCCCGTCGTCTTCGCGCTGACCGGCGGTTCGATGGTGTGGGAGTCCGTCGCCGTACCCAACCTCGCCGGCCGGGAGCACCTGATCGCGGTGACCGCGGCGATCGTCCTCGGCCTGCTGCACGGCCACCGGCCGCCGATCCCCGCCCGGCTCGCCGCACGCCCCGCCGCACGCCTCGGCACCCCGCCGTCCCCGCCCCGGTCCGACCCGCCCGTGCCTCGGCCCGACCCACCGCAGCACCACCCCGTAGCGTCGCTCCGGGTCCGCTGAGACTCCCCAATCCCTCCGGGTTCCCCGAAACCCATAAGTCACGCGGGCGACCCGTCGAAGTGCTCAACGACGTCAATGTGATGGTTTTCGCACTTCAGCCGGTCCGGGCAACCCCTAATGTTGCGCGGGCTACGGCAGGGCGCGGCTGACACCATGGTGTTTGTCGCCGGCAGGCTGAAGGGATCCAGGGATGTTCCGCAAGGTGCTGGTCGCCAACCGTGGAGAGATCGCCATCCGCGCTTTCCGCGCGGGCTACGAACTGGGCGCGCGCACGGTCGCCGTGTTCCCCCACGAAGACCGTAACTCGCTGCACAGGCTGAAGGCCGACGAGGCCTACGAGATCGGGGAACCCGGCCATCCGGTACGGGCCTACCTCTCCGTCGAGGAGATCGTGGGCGCCGCCCGCCGGGCCGGGGCCGACGCCGTCTATCCGGGCTACGGGTTCCTCTCCGAGAACCCGGAACTCGCCCGCGCCTGCGAGGAGGCGGGCATCACGTTCGTCGGGCCGAGCGCCCAGACGCTGGAGCTGACCGGAAACAAGGCCCGCGCGGTCGCCGCCGCCCGCGCCGCCGGCGTACCGGTGCTCGGCTCCTCGCAGCCCTCCAACGACATCGACGAACTGGTCCGCGCCGCCGACGAGATCGGCTTCCCCGTGTTCGTGAAGGCCGTGGCCGGCGGTGGTGGCCGCGGGATGCGCAGGGTCGAGGACCCGGCCGCGCTGCGCGAGTCCATCGAGCAGGCCTCCCGGGAGGCGGCCTCCGCGTTCGGCGACCCGACCGTCTTCCTGGAGAAGGCCGTCGTCGACCCGCGCCACATCGAGGTGCAGATCCTCGCCGACGGCGAGGGGAACGTCATTCACCTCTTCGAGCGGGACTGCTCGCTCCAGCGCCGCCACCAGAAGGTCATCGAGCTGGCCCCCGCGCCCAACCTCGACCCGGAGCTGCGCGACCGCATCTGCGCCGACGCCGTCCGCTTCGCCCGCGAGATCGGCTACCGCAACGCCGGCACCGTCGAGTTCCTCCTCGACCCGCACGGCAACCACGTCTTCATCGAGATGAACCCGCGCATCCAGGTCGAGCACACGGTCACCGAGGAGGTCACCGACGTCGACCTGGTCCAGGCCCAGATGCGCATCGCCTCCGGCGAGACCCTGGCCGACCTCGGGCTGTCGCAGGACACGGTGAAGCTGCGCGGCGCCGCCCTCCAGTGCCGTATCACCACCGAGGACCCCGCCAACGGCTTCCGCCCCGACACCGGCCGCATCAGCGCCTACCGCTCCCCGGGCGGCTCCGGCATCCGGCTCGACGGCGGTACCACCCACGCCGGTACGGAGATCAGCGCCCACTTCGACTCCATGCTGGTCAAGCTCACCTGCCGGGGCCGGGACTTCAAGGCCGCCATCGGCCGCGCCCGGCGAGCCGTCGCCGAGTTCCGCATCCGCGGTGTCGCCACCAACATCCCCTTCCTCCAGGCCGTCCTGGACGACCCGGACTTCCAGGCGGGCCGGATCACCACCTCGTTCATCGAGCAGCGTCCGCACCTGCTCACCGCCCGCTCCTCCGCCGACCGCGGCACCAAGCTGCTCACCTACCTGGCCGACGTCACCGTCAACAAGCCGCACGGCGAGCGCCCCCATCTGATCGAGTCGACCTCCAAGCTGCCCCCGCTGCCGGCCGGGGAGCCGCCCGCGGGCTCCCGCCAGCGTCTGGTCGAGCTCGGCCCGGAGGGCTTCGCCCACTGGCTGCGCGAGTCACCGACCATCGGCATCACCGACACCACCTTCCGTGACGCCCACCAGTCCCTGCTCGCCACCCGCGTGCGCACCCGCGACCTCCTCGCCGTCGCCCCGGTGGTCGCCCGCACCCTGCCCGAACTGCTGTCCCTGGAGTGCTGGGGCGGCGCCACCTACGACGTGGCGCTGCGCTTCCTCGCCGAGGACCCCTGGGAGCGGCTGGCCGCCCTGCGCGAGGCCGTCCCCAACATCTGCCTCCAGATGCTGCTGCGCGGCCGCAACACCGTCGGCTACACCCCGTACCCCACCGAGGTGACCGACGCCTTCGTCCAGGAGGCCGCCGCCACCGGCATCGACATCTTCCGCATCTTCGACGCCCTCAACGACGTCGGCCAGATGCGCCCCGCCATCGAGGCGGTACGGGAGACGGGCACCGCGATCGCCGAGGTCGCCCTCTGCTACACCGCCGACCTCTCCAACCCGGACGAGCGGCTCTACACCCTCGACTACTACCTGCGGCTCGCCGAGCAGATCGTCGAGGCCGGCGCGCACATCCTGGCCGTCAAGGACATGGCGGGGCTGCTGCGCGCCCCGGCCGCCGCGAAGCTGGTCTCGGCGTTGCGCCGGGAGTTCGACCTGCCCGTCCACCTGCACACCCACGACACGGCGGGTGGCCAGCTGGCCACCTACCTGGCCGCCATCCAGGCCGGTGCGGACGCGGTGGACGGCGCGGTGGCCTCCATGGCCGGTACGACCTCGCAGCCCTCCCTGTCGGCGATCGTGGCCGCGACCGACTACTCGGAGCGTCCCACGGGGCTCGACCTGCGGGCGGTCGAGGACCTGGAGCCGTACTGGGAGAGCGTCCGCAAGGTCTACGCGCCCTTCGAGGCGGGCCTCGCCTCTCCGACCGGCCGCGTCTACCACCACGAGATCCCGGGCGGTCAGCTCTCCAACCTGCGCACCCAGGCCGTGGCGCTCGGCCTCGGCGACCGCTTCGAGGAC
Organism: Streptomyces sp. NPDC051105; assembly: GCF_040682795.1. Classification (NCBI taxonomy): domain Bacteria; kingdom Bacillati; phylum Actinomycetota; class Actinomycetes; order Kitasatosporales; family Streptomycetaceae; genus Streptomyces; species Streptomyces sp. NPDC051105. The sequence goes on from NZ_JBFBBR010000002.1 coordinate 762,594, forward strand.
ATCGAGGCGATGTACGAGGCCGCCGACCGGATCCTGGGCCGGCTGGTCAAGGTCACCCCCTCCTCCAAGGTGGTCGGCGACCTCGCCCTGCACCTGGTCGGCGCCGGGGTGAAGCCGGAGGACTTCGAGGCGACCCCTGACAAGTTCGACATCCCGGACTCGGTCATCGGCTTCCTGCGCGGCGAGCTGGGCACTCCGCCCGGCGGCTGGCCCGAGCCGTTCCGCACCAAGGCGCTCCAGGGCCGCGGCGCCGCCAAGCCGGCACCGGAGCTGGGCACCGAGGACCGCGAGGGCCTCGCCAAGGACCCCCGCACGACCCTGAACCGGTTGCTGTTCCCGGCCCCGACCCGGGAGTTCGAGACGCACCGCCAGACCTACGGCGACACCAGCGTCCTCGACAGCAAGGACTTCTTCTACGGCCTGCGCCCGGGCAAGGAGTACGCGGTCGACCTGGAGCCCGGCGTCCGGCTGCTCATCGAGCTCCAGGCGATCGGCGAGGCCGACGAGCGCGGTCTGCGCACGGTGATGTCCAGCCTCAACGGCCAGCTGCGGCCCATCCAGATCCGCGACCGGGCGGCCGCCTCGGACATCCCGGTCACCGAGAAGGCCGACCGCGCCAACCCCGGCCATGTAGCGGCCCCGTTCGCCGGCGTCGTCACCCTCGCCGTCGAGGAGGGCGCGGAGGTCGAGGCGGGCGCCACGGTGGCCACGATCGAGGCCATGAAGATGGAGGCCACCATCACCGCCCAGAAGACCGGCCGGATCTCCCGGCTCGCCATCAACCGCATCCAGCAGGTGGAGGGCGGCGACCTGCTGGTCGAGATCGCCTGAGTCGAGGTCCGCGCGAGGGGAGGGCCGGTCGGTCGCCGCCGGTCCTCCCCTCGACGGCTACGAGCGGGCGAAGTGGGCGCGCAGCCGCGCCTTCAGCAGGTTCGGGTCGCGCTGGGTGGAGTAGGCGCCGCCTGCCACGAACAGATCACGGCCGTTCACGGCCAGCGAGGTCGGGTTGGACAGGCCGTCCTGCACGGTGAGCACGGTGCTGCGGACGCCGTCCGGGCGGACCATGACGACCTCGTTGGACGGGTTCAGCGCGGCGAGCACGACGTCCGAGTGCCCGGGGAAGACGAAGTCGTCGACGCCGGTGAGGCCGGTCGCCCGCGTCTCGGTCGCCCCGGCCGAGCCGTCGGCGCCGACCGGGATGCGCAGCAGGGTCCCGCGGTCGCTGTTGGTCACCCAGACCGCGTCCTGGTGCACCTTGATCCCGTTGGCGCCGAAGCCGCTGGCCGGCGCCGGGAGCCCGGTGAGGGCGGTGCCCGTGGCCCAGGCCGTCGGCGTGCCGCCTGCCTGCGGGATGCGCCAGACCGTGCCCAGCGCCGAGTCGGCGGCGTAGAGCACCCCGTGCCGCTCGTCGAGGGCCAGGCCGTTGGGCAGGCCGTCCGAGGGCAACTGGGCGATCTGCTCGGGAGTGCCACCGCCCGCCGGGACGCGCCAGACGCCCGTCCTGCCGGTGCCGGTGGCGTAGTTGACGTACAGCGTGCCGTCGTGGGCGCGGGCCAGGCCGAGGGTGACGGCGCCGTCCATCAGGGATGTACGGGGGTGGTCCTCGGCGGGCAGGGTCGCCAGCACCCGGACCCGGCGTTCCCGGGTGACCTTGGCGACCTGCCGTGCGGACGCGAAGGTCACGTCGACCGAGCCGCCCCGCTCGGTGACGACGTTCTCGGGCGTCTGCCCGGCGGCCAGATCGAAGTGCGCGATGACGTGCGGACTGGAGACGACCGGCTCGTCGCCCGCGGCCGGAGCCGCCGCGAACAGGCCGATCGCGACCGCGGCTGCCGGGGCGACGGCGGCCGGACGGAGAAATCGGGGCATGTGACCTCTTTCGACGGGAGCGCGAAGCTCCGGCGTACCGGTCACACCAACATGACGGCTCGTCGGTCCCGGCCCGGGGCAGCCCCGGCCGGGACGTCGCCCGCCCGGCGCACGGCGTGGCCCCGCTTGCCGCGCAGCCGGGTGACGGTCCCGCTCAGTTCCACAGCGGGTAGTTCATGACCTGCGTGTATCCCTCCGGCTTGGCACCGGCGTAGCTCAGGCTCATCCGCGTGAACTGCTCCACGTTCGGATGCTTCGTCCAGGCCGTCGGCCGGTCGAGCCGTACCGTCACCGGGTACTTGTGGAAGGTGCCGGCCGCGCAGTACGGCTTGCAGTCGTTGACCACGTTCACGCCCTGGCCGACCGCGGTGTTGTCGTTCCACTGGGTCCACTTCATGCCGGTGAGCAGGCTGTTGCCGTCACCGCAGGCCAGCGTGAAGTCGGTCGGCCGGAACCGCTGGTGCCAGAGGCAGTCGACGAGCACGGGGTGCTGGACCGCGGGCGACGCGGCCGGTGTCGGCGGAGTCGCGGAGGCCGTCGTCATGCCCGCCGTGACCAGCAGGGCCGCCCCGAGTCCGATCGCCGTTCCCACCACTGGTCTGCGCATGGTCGCTCCCACCAGTTCCGCCGTTCTTCGTTCCCTTCGACGCTACGACCGTCCCGCCGGATGTACCACTTGCGCCGGGTTCGCGACGGGCGTCAGCATGCCGGCGTAGGCGCCGTACCGCATCCGGTAGCGGGCGACCGCCGCCGTCGCCCCGAAGAGCGGCTCCGCAGCCGCCCCAGCACGATCCCGATGATCCAGAAGATCCAGCCGATCGCGAACCAGCCGGCCGCCGCGAAGGTGGTGACGATCCACGCCGGGATCATCAGGATCAGCCGGAACAGCACCGCGAGCCGGTTCAGGGTGGTGGGCCGCAGCTCGATCTGCACCGGGTACTCCGGCGCGGTCAGGGCGAACGGCGGATAGCGGTCCACCAGGAGCATCGAGCCCCTCCATCGTGCGGCGGCACCACCGCCCCCGCCAGGCCCGGGCAGCCGAACTACCCGTGTTGGACGGTCAGTCCGTAGAACGCGACCCGGGCGCCGTTGGTCGTGCTGTCGGAGGATGACTGGTTGTACGAGCCCGCCTTGAAGTACTGCTTGTACGGGTTGAAGGAGGACGGAATGGCGTAGTGGGTCGTAGTGCCGTTGACGGTCAGGTCGATGGTGTTCCCGCCGGAGACGGCGATGGTGTAGGTCCAGGTCTTGCCGATCGACACATGGCCCACGCTGTGCGTGGTCTGGCCGCCGGACGGGGAGTTCTCGGTGCCGAGGACGATGTCGCCGTTGGAGTGGTAGTACAGCTCCAGCAGGGGCTTGGTGGAGGAGCCGCCGGTGCCGAGGTGGATCTGGCCCACGCACACGTTCTTGGTCACCGAGACCACCCGCAGGGTCGCGCTCATCCTGTGACTGCCGCTGAGCGACCAGTTGGCGGCGCTGCCGTCGCGGTTCATCTCGCGCAGCTCGGAGCGGGCGTAGTTGGAGTTCGGGGTCGTGACGCCCTTCTCGGGCGCCCAGAAGGTCATCGCGCCGTCGCGGGTGTCGGTGTAGAAGTACGCGTCCTGGTAGCCGCCCGCGCCCTGCAGCCGGGACGAGGGGATGGTGGTCGGCGAGCCGGGGGAGCCCACCGGCTCCTGGAGCTGCCATATGGACAGGTCGAAGTTGCCGCCGGGCGCCTTGCCCGGGTCCGCGGCGCCCGCGCTGCCGCCGGTGAGCAGCACGAGGGCGAGGGCGAGGCCCGCGGCGGCCGGAGCCGCGAGCAGTCGGGAACGGTTCACGTGGGGGGTCCTTTCGGGAGAGGGCTGCGTCCGGAACCCACCTGATGTTCATATCGATGAACGCCGGACGCATCCATAACCGTCGCTGACCCGTGAAGCTAAAGGTCCGGACCAATCCCGTCAAGAGGTTCAGCAGGCGCCCTCGTCCTGCCAGGGGCCCCACTCCGAGGCGCCGGGCACCTCGTTCTGGGTCCACCACTTGGCCTTCCAGTTGTGGCTGTTGTACGAGACCTCGTTGCCGGCCGTGTACACCGCCGTCGCACTCCACGCGGTCTTGCAGGAGGTCGGCGTCGGGGTCGGCGTGGGGGTGGGGGTGGGCGTGGTGGTCGGCGGGGTGACCCCGGCGAACTTCACCGAGTACTTGGCGAAGTCCCAGTCGCTCTGCGCCACGCTGGAACAGGTCCCGGAGGTGGTGCCGTTGTTGTCGACCGGGCTGCACTGGCGGTCGCGGTTCAGGGACCAGAACGTGAACCGGTCCATGTTGTGGCTCGTGGCGTAGTCGAGCACCGTCTGGAAGTCGGCCTGGGTGAAGTACTCGCCGGTGTCGCTGCGGCCGTTCATCCCGGAGAAGCCCTCGTGGGCGTAGGCGGTCGCCTGGTCCCATCCGAAGGTGGACCGCAGGATCGAGTTGAAGTTGGTGAGCGCGCTGGTCTGCGCCGCCGCACCGCTGAAGCCGCCGTCGAACGGCATGATGGAGAAGTTGTTCGGCGTGAACCCCTGTGACTTCGCCTCCAGCAGCATCTGCTTGCCGAACCAGCCGGTCCCGTCCGCCGTGCCGGCGGTGGTGACGGAGACGTACAGGCCCGGGTTGTTCTGCTGGAGGATCTTCGCGGCGCCGATCTCGTTCCTGATCGCCGCGGTGTTCTCGTACTCCGGTTCCTCCAGGTCGAAGTCGACGGCGTGCAGTCCGTACTTGGTGATGACCTGCTGGTAGGCCGCCGCGGTGGAGGCGGCGTCCGCGCAGGTCTGGCCGAGCTTGGTGCCGCCGTAGCCGCCGATCGACACGGAGACGTCGCCGCCCTTGGCCCGGATGGTGTTGATGACCGACTGGACGGCGGTGTCCGAGGAGACCGCCGCGGTGCCGCCCCAGGTGGGGGAGCAGCCGCCGCCGCTGGGGGCCAGGACGAACGCCAGCTGGAAGGCCTTCAGTCCGGTGGCGTCCATGATGGTGGCCGCGTTCGGCGGGTTGTTGTCCAGCGGCATCAGATAGGGGGCGGCCGCGTACCACCGGTTGCTCAGCGCGGTGGTTGCGCCCGAGGCGTCGCTCGCGACGAGCGCGGTCGTGCCGGCGGCGGCGAGGGTGACGGCGGCCGCCGCGCCCAGACATGCGCGAAGGGGTCTCACTGGTGCCTCCAGGGAGGGCGGGGGGAGGTGGGGTGGTGCCCCAGCTTCCGGAGATGTCGCGAGCACGTCAATAGATTGGACTGGACCAAAGTGCACTTTGGACTAGACCATACGAATTCTTTACCCGTGATGCCGGAGCAGCGTCGGCCGCCCGAACCGCACCTTCACACCGGGGGACCAGAGCACGCTGACCGGCGGCCCGGCAGGTGCGGGCAGGCCCGCCGCCACCACCAAGTCGTCGTCCAGATCCAGGAGTTCGGCCCGGTGCAGCGGCCAGGGCGGGTGCTCGGCCGGCTGATGCAGGGTGCGCCCGTGCCAGGTGGCGTGCAGCCCCCAGCGCGCGGTCAGGAAGTGCTCCAGCGGCGACGGCTCGGCGATCGGCGGCCCGGTCCGTATGACCGCCCGGCTGGTGGCGGCCGGACCCCTCCGCCGGCAGGTGTAGGTGATCACTTCGCCCTCACGGCGCAGCCGCATCGAGGACCAGAGGTACGGCAGCCGGAACCCGAGCCGGCCCGCCAGGGCGGGGAGCAGCCGGGCTGCGTCCAAGGACTTGAACACCACCCCGCGCCGGCCCTGCTCGTCCACCGAGTACAGCCGTACGTTCGTCTCGCAGAAGGTCCCCAGGTACGGCAGTCCGGGTCCCGGGCCCAGACCGACGTCCCGCATCAGGAAGGGGACCAGGCCGACGTAGCTGACCCCGTCCAGGGTGTCCGGCCGGGTGCCGGCGGGCAGCAGCCCGGCCACCCGATCCGGCTCCACCGGCCAGTGCAGAAAGGTGAGTTCGTGCCAGCCCTGTACCTGGGTCGCCCGTCGCACGGGCCGTGGGGCCGAGGCGGTGATCGGCTCGGGTTCCATAAATACGGTTTTAGCACACCAGTGCGAGCGACGGTGTGGAGGGTGCGCGGACCGGATGCCGTCCAAGCCCCGCGTGATCAGGACTTCCGGGCCTCTCACCGCGCCCACCTGGGTAAACTGTCGGCGACCCACAGGCCTGGAGAAGGAGGAGCCGGGATGCCGTCGCACAGCTCTTCCGCGGCCGGGGCCCCGGCCGAGGGCGAGGAGCACGACGAGCCGCCTCCCGTCCGGCAGGCGCTGTCGGACAGCGTGTACGAGAGCGTCAAGGCGATGGTCATGGACCACGAGATCGCCCCCGGCGCCCGCGTCGGCATCGACGCCCTCTCCCGCACCCTCAAGGTCTCGCCCACCCCGGTCCGGGAGGCCCTGGCCCGGCTGGAGTCGGACGGACTGGTCGTCAAACGCGCCCTGTCCGGATACCGGGCCACAGAGCTGCTCACCCGCCAGGGCCTCGCGGAACTCTTCGAGATGCGGCTGCTGTTGGAGCCCAGAGCCGCCGCCCTGGCCGCCGTCAACGCCACCGAGGACCAGCTCGACGGCCTCGAACGGATCGTTGAGGAGATGCAGGCCCAGCCCAGCCCGAACGGCCGGTACGCCTCCTACCGCGACTTCGCCGCGCTCGACCAGCGCTTCCACGAGGCGATCGGACAGGCCGCGCACCGCCCGCTCCTCGTGGACGCGGTGGAACGCCTCCACGCCCACCTGCACATCTTCCGGCTCAGCAACGTGGTCGGCGCCGGTGGCCCGACCGTCACCGAGCACGAGCGGATCGTCCGGGCCATACTGCGCCGCAACCCCGACCGGGCGGCCGAGGCGATGACCGACCACCTCACCCGCAGTATGGAACGCCAGCTCGTAGAGGGCGGCGGGGAGGGCCAGGGCCAGGGCCAGGGTCAGGACGACGGCCAGCCGCCGGCTGCCCCATGACCCCGGCCGCGCCGTGGCTCACGACCGGAGCCGCCCCCCGCCTGACGAGCGCACCGTGTCGTGGGCGTGGATCAGACGGATGATCCGGCCGCTCATCCGGTCGTAGTCACGGTCGTTGTCGACCTCGCCGCGGACGCGGTGGTCCGTCATGACCACGATCCGGTCGGCGAGGGTGACCATCTCCGCGAGGTCGCTGCTGATCAGCAGGATGGGCAGGCCGTCGTGGGCGAGATCCCAGATCAGTTCGTGGAAGGCCCGCTTGGTGCGGACGTCCACGCCGACCGTCGGCTCGTCCACGACGAGCAGCCGGGTGTCGGCGGCCAGCCACTTGGCGAGGCTGACCTTCTGCTGGTTGCCGCCGGAGAGCTCACCGGCGGTCTGCGCGAGCCCGGTGATCCGGATACCGAGCCGGTCGACGAGGTCCTGGGCGACCTCGCTTTCCTCGCGTGCCGAGACGAACCCGAGCGCCCTCGCGAGCCGTCGCCACACGGTCACGGTGATGTTCCGGACGATCGGCTGCTCCAGGAAGACGCCTTCCTCCTTGCGGTTCTCGGTCACATACCCGATGCCGAACTCGTGCAGCGCCTGCCGCGGCGAGGCGATCCGGGCCGGTCTGCCGTGCACCCGTACCTCGCCGCCGGTGATGCGGTCCAGGCCGAGCACCGCCTTGACCAGCTCGCTCCGCCCGGCGCCGACCAGCCCGTACAGACCGACGATCTCCCCGGGCCGCACCGCCAGGCTGATGTCCCGGTGCCCGCCGGCCGTGGCGACCGCCTCCAGCTCCAGGACCGGCGCGGCGGACAGGTCGACGGTACGCGGGCGCATCTCGGCCGCCGCGTGGGCGCGGCCCACCATGAGGCTCACGATGTCGTCGTGGGAGTGGTCGGCCAGCGGCGAGGACTCCAGCACCGATCTCCCGTCCCGCAGCACGGTGACGGTGTCGCAGACGGCGAAGACCTCCTCCAGCTTGTGACTGACGAACACGACACAGGCGCCGCGCTCGGCCAGCCGCCGGACCACCTCGAACAGGCGCTCCGTCTCCTCGGGGGACAGCGAAGCGGTGGGCTCGTCCAGGAGCAGCACCCGGCTCTCGGTGTACAGGGCCTTGGCGATCTCCACCAACTGCTGCTGTGCGACGGACAGTTCGCGGACCGGCCGGTCCGGATCGAGGTCGACGCCCAGCTCGGTGAGGCAGCCGACGGCCGGTTCGGTCATGGCCGCGTAGTCGACCAGTCCACGGTGCGAGGGCGGCTTCTGCAGGGTGATGTTCTCGGCCACCGAGAAGCGCGGGATCAGATTGCGTTCCTGGTGGACGACGCCGATGCCGGTGCGGGTCGCCTCCAGCGGCGAGCGCAGCCGCACCGGTTCGCCGCACCAGGTGAGGGTGCCGCCGTCGGGGGAGTGCACCCCGGTCAGGACCTTGATGAGGGTGGACTTGCCGGCGCCGTTCTCACCGAGGAGCGCGTGCACACTGCCGGCGGCGAGCCGCAGCCCCACGCCGTCCAGCGCGCGGACCCCGGGGAAGACCTTGACCAGGTCGCGGCATTCGAGGAGGACCGTGTTCACCGCGTACCTCCTGGCTGCGGGGACGGCGTGGTCTTCGCCAACCGGGTCTGGTTCAGGTGCCCGCCGGCGACCGTGCCGAGGACCACCAGACCGATCAGGAGGTTCACCCAGCTCGGGTCCAGCGAGAACTGGGCGCGTGCCGCGTCGATGAGCCGGGTCACGAAGGCCGCCAGTACGGTCCCGAACACGGCGATGGAGCCGCCGGTCAGCGCGACCCCGCCGATGATCGGCGCCGCGAAGCTCGGCAGCAGCCAGTCACCGCCGACGCTGCGGTTGACGCCCGGCAGCGAGGCGGTCGCCGTCACGGCTGCCACCCCGACCAGCAGCCCGGAGAGCGTGTGCGCGGCCACGATCTGCCGGTCCGTGGAGATACCCGACAGCCGGGCTGCCAGCGGATTGCCGCCGGCGGCCAGCAGCCGCCGTCCCGCGACCGTGCGGTACATGAACCCGCCCAGCAGGACCGCCGCGACGATCGCCGCGACGAAGACGAGCGGGATGTCCAGCGGCGCCGCCGTGCCCAGGTCACGCAACGCGGCGGAATAGCCGTCGACGGTCCGGGTGCCGACGAGCCGGTACTGCGCGCCCAGGAGGATCGTCATCGTGGCGAGTGTGACGATGAAGCCGTTGATCTGCGTGGCCACGATGACGACGCCGGTCATCAGTCCGACGGCCGTCGCCGTCAGCAGCCCCACGAGTACGGCGACCACGGCCGGCACCCCGTGATCGGCCATCAGGACCCCCGCCAGACAGGCGGTGAAACCGCCCAGGGCGCCCACGGCGAGATTGAGCTGGCCCACGCACAGCGCCACCATCTGCGCCAGGCCGATCAGGATGGGCGTGGCCAGGTACTGCAGGAAGACCCGCACCGAGGGGCCCTCGAAGAAGGAGCCCGACGACGCCACCTCCAGCGCCACCGAGCCGGCCACGACCACCAGCAGCAGCATGGCCGCCGTCGTACGGGAGAACCGGTGCAGCGCCGCCGCGGCCCGGCTGCGCTGATCGCGGATCGTGCTCATGTGGAGCGCACCACCTTGCGATAGGAGACCACGGTGCGGATCCGGTCGGCCGACAGGGCGAGGAGGAGGATGCAGCCAAGATAGATATTGAGGCTTTCCAGTCCGACGCCGAGCAGGTCGAGCCCCTTGCGGATCACGCCGACCAGCGCGGTGCCGAGCAGCGTGCCCAGGACGGACACCACCCCGCCGGTGAGCAGGGTGCCGCCGAGTACCGCGCCCAGGAAGGACGGCAGCATGAAGTCGTCGCCGATGGAGGCGCGGAACGTACCCGTCCCGGCGGCGGCCATGAAGCCGGCGAGCGCGGCCAGCAGCCCGGAGAGGGCGTGGGCCAGCAGGACCCGGCGTCCGGTGGGAATCCCGGACAGCTCGGCGGCGGCCGGGTTCGCCCCGGTGAGCAGCAGCTCCCTGCCGATGCGCGTACAGCCGTACAGAAAGCCGAGACCCAGCATGGCGACCACGGTGAACTGGGCCAGCTGGGGGATCGCCGGTGAGCCGCAGATCGGCCCGACGCAGATGTCGGCGAGGGAGTAGGACCTCAGTGCGGCGATTCCGGCCGGCCGGGTGGTGAAGGCGGCGTCCTCGGTGAGGGCCGAGTACATGAGGGAGACCAGGCCCAGCAGGGCGAAGTCCATCGCCAGCGTGACGACGAAGGAGCTCACCCCGGTCCGGGCGATCAGCCAGCCGGTGACCGCGCCGATCGCCGCGCCCGCGGCCAGGCACAGCACCAGCCCGGCTTGCATCGGCAGATGGAGCTTGTCATAGCCGAGGCCCGCGAACATGGCGCCGAAGGCCGCCATCCGCCCGACGGCGAGGTTCATGTGCCCCACGGACAGGGCGACCATCTGGGCGAGCGCCACCACGGTGAGCGTGGCCACGTCCCGCAGCAGCGGGAAGAGCACCAGCCGCTGGTCGAGGAAGGCGGGGCGCAGCACGCCGAACAGGATGCTCAGCGCGAGGACCAGCACCAGCAGACCGAGCCGCTGGTTGACCCAGAACGGCATCCGGTGGGCGGCGGCCTTCTCCTCCGGGACGGTCTCCGGCGGGCTGACGGACGTCGTCATGCCACCCTCCGGTCCTCGAGGGCGTCCAGGTCCCAGTCGATTCCGATCCCCGGCACGTCCGGGGCCACGGCCAGGCCGTCGCGGATGGCCAGCTCGGTCCGGGTCACGGCCCGCAACTGCGGGATGTACTCGACGAAGCTGCCGTTGGGCACCGCGGCGGCGAGGCTGACATGCAGTTCCATCAGGAAGTGCGGGCAGACCGCCACGTTGTGGCTCTCCGCCAGGTGTGCCACCTTCAGCCACGGGGTGATACCGCCGATCCGGGCCGCGTCGACCTGGACGATCGACGCGGCCCCGGACTCCAGGTAGCTGCGGAACTGCATGAGCGAGTACATCGACTCGCCGACGGCCACCGGGATCCGGGTCGCCCGCGCGAGCCGGGCATGGCCGCTGATGTCGTCCGCAGGCAGCGGCTCCTCCAGCCAGTACGGGTCGTACGGCTCCAGCGCGGCCGCGAGCCGGAGCACCGAGGACGCCGTCTGGGACTGGTTGGCGTCGGTCATGATGTGCAGCGCGGGGCCCACGGCCTCGCGCACGGCGCGCAGCCGCTCCGCGTCCTCGGCGGGATGCGGCTTGCCCACCTTGATCTTGACGCCCGCCCAGCCTGCCTCCTGGGCCCGCAGGGCGCTCTTCACCAGCTCCTCGGTGCTCAGATGGAGCCAGCCGCCCTCGGTGTCGTAGACCGGGACCTCCTGGCGGTGTCCGCCGGCCAGCCGCCACAGCGGCTCGCCCGCCCGCTTGCAGCGCACGTCCCACAGGGCGGTGTCCACGGCGGCGAGCGCGAGGGAGGTGATGGCTCCGGTGGTGGTGGCCCGGGTGAGCGCGAACAGTCGCTGCCACAGGGCCTCGACGTTGCGGGCGTCCTGCCCGACCAGGGCGGGGAGCAGATGGTCGCGCAGCAGGGCCAGTACGGAGGTGCCCCCGGTGCCGATCGTATAGGCGTAGCCGGTGCCCGCGAGGCCGTCCGCCGTCTCCAGGTCGACCAGGACGGTCTCCTGTGTGACGAAGGACTGCACCGCGTCGGTACGGTTTGTCTCGACGGCGATGTCGGCCAGCCTGGCGGTCGCGGTCGTGATGAGCGTCATCGATGTCCTTACTCTGTCGGGGCGGTCAGCCGCACGCGAGGATCTTGTCGGCGAACTCCTGCTTGAGCTGCGCGGTCTTCGCCTGCCGGGCCTTGTCGTAGTCGGCCACGTTCGCCTTGTCGACGACGAACGAGCCGGAGTCCACCTCCACCCCGGGGTCGCGCACGGTGCACTGCTTCGTCTGGAGCAGGGCCAGGGCCCAGACGCCGATCTCGGCCTGGCCGACCGGGTTCTGTACGACGGTGGCCGTGACCGTGCCCTGTCTGATGCCGCTGAGGATCTTGGCGTCGTCGTCGATGGCGATGACCTTCGCCTTCGACCCGGACGACTTGACGGTGTCGGCGGCGGCGACGGCCGGGTTGTAGGCGGTGGCGACGATGCCGGTGATCTGAGCGCCCTTCGCCGCCATCAGGTCGGACACCGCCTTCTGCGCGGTGCCCAGGTCGGTGTCGATGTCGGTGACGGTCTGCAGAAGCCGCACCTTGCCGCCGGACTCCTTGACCGCCCGGGCGACGCCCTTGATCCGCAACTGGGTGTTGGCGTCCACGTTGTTGCCGGTCAGATGGACCAGGGTGCCCTTGCCGCCCATGGCCTCGATGGCCGCCTTCGTGGCCTTGTAGGCGGCGAGTTCGACGTTCGTGGAGAGGCAGAAGTCGGCCTCGTCCGTGCCGCCCGCCGGGCAGGAGCCGAGGGAGGCCACCGGGAAGCCCTGCGACTTGAGGTCCGCGAAGGTCGTGTTGATGTCGGTGGGGGAGACCCCGAACACCCCGAAGGCGTTGTAGCCGCGCGCGGCGAGTGTGGACAGCAGGTTGTTCTGCTTCTGCTGGTCCCACTCGGCCGTCTCGTCGAAGGTGACGGCCCCGAGGCCGTACGTCTTCTTCGCCCCGGCGCCCGCCGCCTTCCAGGGCTGGAAGTAGGGATGGGCGCCCCCCGGCACGAGGGCGACCTCGGTCCGCGAGCCGTCCGTCAACTCGGCACCGCCGCCGGTTCGTTGGGCCGCCGTGGCCTGACCGGCGGCGGTGCCGGGGGCGTTGCGGTAGGTGCAGGCCGCTGTCCCCGCGACGAGCAAGGCCGCTGTGAGAAGCCCGGGCAGGACGGATCTGGTCGGGAAGCGCATCGCCCACCCCTGCGTAATCAGATAGGAAATCGATGCGGAGATCGTGTGTCAGGGAGGCGCATGCGTCAAGGTTTGTGACAAGAACGGTTTTGATCAGCGGAGATCGGAACCGGCCTTGGTCCGGATTCGCCCACGGCGAGCGCAATCCTATAGGAAATCCCTTGCTCGTCGGGGTGCCTGTCGCGGCCTTGGGGGATCTGGCAATCCCTCTGCGCAGAACTCTGGCCGCCGCCCGCCACCTCGGGCTACCGCCGGTAACATCCTGGTGGCCGGCTGCGGCGGCGGGATGCACGGATACCGCTCGCTGGAGGGCACCTTCCTCGGCGGTTGCCTCTTCTCGGGCAGGCAGGCGGGCCGGGCCGCGACCGCGGCGACGGCGACCTGACGGAAAGGACCGGGAAAGTCCGAGTCACCCCACCCTCATCCCGCCGTGACAGTGGCACCCTTGACAGCGTGCGTACTGTTTCGCGACGTTTGAGCGACACCTCCGGAACGGCGACCCGGTCGCCGGCCGCGGACGGAAGGCGTACGGCGGGGAACAGGAGCTGTTCGTAGCAACGGCAGAACGCGGAATCCGCGTTATGGGGGGGGAGCGGTCGCCATGCGATCCAGAGGCCAGTGCAGAGGCCCGTCCGGGACTCGGTCCCGGAGTCATGCGCCACACACCTCGTCGACCGAAGGGCGGTTGATCTGAGGTGGACATCACGATCCACAGACCCGGCGAACTGACCCAGTCACTCCGCCGGGCCTGGCATCACGCGATGGACGAGTCACCGGAGTACGCCAACCCCTTTCTGGCCCCGGAGTTCACGATCGGTGTCGGCAGACACCGCGGGGGCGTACGGGTGGCCGTCCTGCGCGACGCCGGCGAACCCGTCGGCTTCTTCCCGTACGAGCGCAACGCCTTCGGCGTGGGCCGGGCCATCGGCCTCGGCCTCTCCGACTGCCAGGCGCTGGTGCACCGCCCCGGAGTCACCTGGGACGCCCAGGAGTTGCTGAGCGCGTGCGGCATGTCCATCTTCGAGTTCGACCATCTGGTCGCCGAGCAGAGACCGTTCGCCGGCCATGTCACCGGGACCTTCGCCTCGCCGGTGATCGACGTCAAACCCGGCGACGGCGGTTACCCCGAGTGGCTGCGCGCCACCTACCCCGGCCTGGCCAAGACCACGCTGAAGAAGGAACGGCGCCTCGGCCGCGACATCGGCGACCTGCGCTTCGAGTTCGACGAGCGCGACCCGGCGGCCCTGCGCACCCTGATGCGCTGGAAGTCCGCCCAGTACCGGCGGACCGGACGCATGGACCGCTTCGCCCGCCCCTGGATCGTCGACCTCGTGGACCATCTCTTCCACGTCCGCGAGGATCACTTCACCGGCGTGCTCTCCGTGCTCTACGCGGGCGACCGCCCGGTGGCCGCGCACTTCGGGCCGCGCTCGGGCACCGTACTGGCCGCCTGGTTCACCGCCTACGACCCCGAACTGCACTACTACTCGCCCGGGTTGATGATGCATCTGCGCACCGCCGAGGGCGCGGCGCGCGGCGGTGTGACCCTCGTCGACCTCGGGCGCGGGGACAAGGAGTACAAGGACTGGCTCAAGACCCGCGAACTGTGGGTCGGCGAGGGATTCGTCACCCGAACCCACCCGGTGGCCGCGGCACACCGCCTGTGGCGCCGCCCGGTCCGCGGCCTGCGCAACACCGTCCTCGCCCATCCCCGGCTGCGCGACCCGGCGGACCGGCTGCTCAAGACGGTCGGCACCCTGCGCGCCTCGCGCCGCCCCGACGGGCTTCGCAAGGGATGAACCCACCGTCCTGACCACGAGCGCCCCGCCCGCCGGGCCGTCCCGAGGTCAGGACGGTGCAGGCCGGCCGGCCCGGCCTTCACCGGTGCGGCCTCTTGCCCGCCATGCGCACTATGATCCTGTAAAGGTGAAATCCAGGGTTTCGCCCTGGAAGGGCTGCCGCCTCGGCCGGAGTGATCCATGCCCCGCAAGCGCTCAATGGACGACGACGAGCTGCTGGTCAGACTCCGGTCGCTCACCGCCCAGGCACGCGAGCGGGCCGAGTACCAGCGCTCCCAGGTCGAGCTGGCCATCGCACTCCAGCGCGGCATGCTGCCCCGCGACCTGCCCGAGACCCCCCGCTTCCACCTGGCCGTCCGGTACGCGCCCGCCACCTACGGGCTGAACGTGGGCGGTGACTGGTACGACGCCTTCACCCTGCCCGACGGCCGCATAGGCCTGTCCATAGGTGACGTCCAGGGCCACAACATCGAGGCGGCCGCCTTCATGGGCCAGGTCAGGGCGGGACTGCGGGCGCTCGCCTCGGTGACCAGCGAGCCGGGCGAACTGCTCGCCCGGACGAACGACCTGCTGGTCTCCCTGGGCAACGAACTCTTCGCCACCTGCACGTTCATGCGGCTCGACCCGGAGACCGGGGTCCTGGAGAGCGCCCGGGCCGGCCACATCCCGTTCGTCTGGGCCACCGCCGACGGAAAGTCCGGGGTCGGCGAGGACGAGGGCGGGCCGCCGCTGGGCATCGAACCGGGCATCGAGTACCCGGTGTCCCGGTTCCGGCTCACCACCGGGGGCATGTTCGTGCTGCTCACGGACGGGGTGGTGGAAGGGCCGTCGATGAGCATCGAGGAGGGACTCGACCAGGTGGTACGGCTCGCCGGTATCGCTGCCATCGCCGGTCTCGAGGCGCACTCCCTGGCCGCCGCCGTGATCAAGGGCGCGGAACAGGTGGGCCACGAGGACGACGCGGCGGTCCTGGTCGTGGGCCACGACGGCCTCGGCCGCACGCCGTAGCGACCCGCGCCCACGCCGTAGCGACCCGCGACCCACGCGCCGGGGACACGGCCGCCGGCCGGGTACAGCGGCTGTCGGGGCGTGGGCGGCGGACGGCCGGTACTTCTCCCCGTCGGACGTGGGGGACGTCGGCGGCCGACGTACCCGGCACGTCGGCCGTAGGTGGTTCCCCGCCTCGCCGACCTGGGCGGATCGGTGTCTGATGGCTGCTGTGGTGGGTATCCAGGAACTGCGCCGGCCGGCCGTCTTCGCCCTCCGGACGCTGGCTGTCGCCACCTGCTACTTCGCGGCAGGGCGGCTGGGCCTGCTGTGCCGGCTCACCGTCGAGGGCGCCGTCTTCACCCCCATCTATCCGCCGACCGGAGTCGCGCTGGCCTGTCTGCTGGTCTTCGGCCTGGGCTGCTGGCCGGGCGTCACGCTCGGCGGCCTCTTCCTCGTGCTGTCGCTCGGCACGCCCGGACCCGACGTCCTGGGCATCCTCCTCGGCAACACGGCCGGGCCGGTGTGCGCCTACGTGATGCTGCGCCGGGTCGGCTTCCGCACCGACCTGGGACGGCTCCGGGACGGCCTCGCCCTGGTGTTCCTCGGGGCGCTCGCCGCCATGGTGATCAGCTCCACCGCCGACGTGGTCACGCTGGTCCTCGTCGGCAAGCTCGCCGCGACCCACTTCTGGCCCATCTGGCTGGCGTGGTGGGTCGGCGACGCGATGGGAGTCCTGATCGTCACCCCGGTCCTGCTGGTGCTGTTCGAAGCCCGCGGTTTGCCGTCCCTGACCCGCTGGAAGGAGGCGCTGGCTCTCGCGGTCGTCGCAGCCGTCATGGTCCCGGTGGCCACGCGCAGCTCCATGAACGCGCTCTTCCTCGTCTACCCGCTGCTGATCTGGGCCGCGCTGCGGTTCCGGCTGGCGGGAAGCATGCTGTGCGCCCTGTTCGCATCGGTGATGGCCGCGGTCGCCGCGACGCAGGGCGTCGGAGCGTTCGCCCGGCTGTCCCCCGTCGAGGTGATGCTGAAGCTCCAGCTGTTCAACGGTGCGCTGGCCCTGACCGCGCTGCTGCTGTCGGCCGTGATCACCGAGCAGCGCAACACCCGGCTGTCCGTCGAGGAGGCCTGCCAGGACCTGGCCGAGGCCCTGGAACACCTCAGCGCGCACGATCACCCGGCCGGCCGGGCCCCGCCGGAGGTCGAGGAACTCCGGCGCGCACGAGACGAACGGTGACCGGGCGGTCGCCCGGTCACCGTTCACGTGTGGGGGGCCGTTGTCAGACGGTGCCGCTGGCCGTGATCTCGATCTTGGCCTTCGGCGCACCGCTGGAGGTGCCGTAGCCCTCGATCTTGTCGACGATGTCCGAGCCCTCGACGACCTCGCCGAAGACCACGTGCTTGCCGTCCAGCCAGGGCGTCAGCACGGTGGTGACGAAGAACTGCGAGCCGTTGGAGTGCGGGCCCGCGTTGGCCATGCTCAGCAGGTACTTGCGGTCGTGCTTGAGCTGGAAGTTCTCGTCCGGGAACTTCTCGCCGTAGATGCTCTTGCCGCCGGTGCCGTCACCGCGGGTGAAGTCACCGCCCTGGAGCATGAACTGGGGGATGACCCGGTGGAACCCCGAACCGGCGTAGCCGAAGCCGTTCTGCCCGGTGGCGAGCTCACGGAAGTTGCGGGCCGTCTTCGGGACCACGTCGTCGAACAGGTTGAACACGATCCGGCCGACCGGCTCGTTGTTGATCGAGATGTCGAAGTAAACGTTGTCGCTCATGCAGGTCAACCTATCGCGAACCGTCCCCCGGTCCCTCCCATGGGTGCGGACGGAGCGGGGTGTCGGGCCGTCCGAGCCGCTCGGGCGCCCGCATCCCTGGGGGACACGGCGCCCCGAGCCGCTGCCCGGCGACTCCTAGTAGGGCTTGGTCAGGTCCGTATTGGTGTTGGTATGTCGCGGTGGCAGGTGGGGCAGGCGCCGGTCCAGAGGGCGAGGAGTGTCTGCAGCTC